>DASYBC010000043.1:0-13590 GCA_036500965.1 Allostellaceae bacterium
GTGCAAAAAGCATCGTCGCCGGACTACACTCTGTCGGCATCGGGGACCTCCTCTGCAACCGGATAAGCCTTTGTCGCAGAAGAATTATCCCTCTTTCAGAACCCCGATGCACTCATCCCGGTGAGATATCCGGGCTAAGCGGGTCGGCGCGGCGCCCCATGTGCAAGACTTTGTTGCCCATACGATGCAGCTGGCCAATTCGGGCGCTACGGAGGAGGTCTTGGCGGCATTCTTCTACGGCCGCGAAGACATCATTCCGGAGATGTTCAGCAGGGGCGAGAGCTGCTCAAAGATTTGGTCGCGAACGCGCCGGATCGGCAGGATCGTGCTCTGCGCGCCGCCTGCCGCAGCATCAATGCCCGCATCGGGCTTTGGAACGGTACCCTGAACAAGCTCCGCAACAGCTGCGACCTCGCCATCGGTTGGCGCAGCTGGTTCAAACCGCCAATCTCACAGCAGAAATACGCAGATATCGCCGATGCAGATCGCACGTCCGCACTGATCGACACCTGATCAGCGGCTCGTGAAAAAGAGGCGCCGGTGCGGCCTCGCGGTCTGCACGCCGCATCGGCCGCTCCGAGGGCGCCCGGTCGTGCGCAGGCACCTAGGGATCGGGCAATCGGAGCGGCTCGGGCATTCGCGGCTATTCCGCAGCGTGGGCGCGGGTGACCTGCACCGAGTTGGGGCCGTAGCGGTCGCGATAGGGGGCGGTGTCGATCTCTTCGAGCTCGATCTCGCGGTTCAGCACCTGCCGCTTCCATTCCTGTTGCTGGGGCTCGTGGGCGTGGAATTCGGGCATTACCTCGCCGGCGAAGAGCTCGAGGCTCTCGCAGATGTGCTCATGCGTGTTCTTGCCGGCCTGGTTCAGAAAGATCACCTGATCGATATGCGAGGTCTCGAAGCGGCGGAGCTTGCGCCGGATCGTCTCGGGCGAGCCGATCAAGCCCCCCGACAACGCGCGGGCGAGGCCTTCGGGGTTGGCGCGCTTCCACTTCTCGTATTCGTCCCACAGATTGACCTCGCCGGGCTTCGGCCGCTCGCGGGTCGGGCTGAGCCCGTAGAAGCGCAAGGCAAACTGGAAGAACGGGATGCCGTCGGCGCGGCGGCGCGCCTCCGCGTCGGTCGGCGCGCACATGAAATAGCTGGTCAACGCCAAATTCGGGTTGGTCACGTAATCGGCGAGCTTTTCCTGGCGCTTCGTAAAGGCGTTGTAATAGGCATGGACCCAGGCATGCGCCGCCTCGGCGCTCAAGAACTGGAAGGCAAGCGCGCCGAGCCCGCGCCGCCCGGCCATCTCGATCGTCTCCAATTGCGAGCAGGCGCACCATAAGGGCGGGTGTGGCTTTTGCACCGGCTTCGGGACGACGTTGCGCAACGGGAAATCGAAGTAAGGGCCGTGATATTCGCAGCCGCCATCCTGGAACATCGGGATGATCGCGCGCACCGCATCCTCCCACACCGCGCGCTTTTCGTCGAAGGCACGGCCGAACGGCTCGAGCTCGGTGCTGCTGGCGCTCTCGCCCATGCCGAATTCGACCCGGCCGCCGCTGACGAGGTCGAGTGCCGCGATGCGCTCGGCGACGCGCGCGGGCGGGCTCGTCGTCAATTGCATGATGCCATGGGCGAGGCGGATGTTTTTGGTGCGCTGGCTCGCGGCTCCGAGAAACACCTCGGGCGCCGGCGAGTGCGAATATTCCTCGAGAAAATGGTGCTCGACCTCCCAGGCATAGTCGTAGCCGAGCCGGTCGGCCAATTCGACCTGATCGAGCGCGTTCTGATAGAGCCGCAATTCGCCGCCCGCCTCCCACGGCCGCGGCAGTTGCAGCTCATAAAAGATGCCGAACTTCATCCGTTCCTCCTCGGCTCACGCCCCCGCGATCACGTGGACCGATGGCGCGCAATCTGCTAACCCCTCGCTATGCTGCTCACTCTCTATAATTCGCTGACCCGCCGCAAGGAGGCCTTCGAGCCGCTCGATCCGAAGCTGGTGCGAATATATGTGTGCGGGCCGACGGTGTACGATCGCGCCCATATCGGCAACGCGCGCGCCGTTGTCGCCTTCGACCTGCTCTACCGCGTTCTGCGCGAGACCTATGGCGCCGACCATGTGCGCTATGTGCGCAACATCACTGACGTCGAGGACAAGATCATCGCCGCGGCCCGCGAGAATGGCGAGCCGATCGACACGCTGACCGCCCGCACCACCCGGGCGTTCCACGAGGACATGGCCGCCCTCAACAACCTGCCGCCCGATGTCGAGCCGCGTGCGACCGAGTACATCGGGCAAATGATCGCGCTGATCGAACGACTGATCGCTTCGGGCCACGCCTATGTCGTCGAAGGCAACGCGGATGCCGGCCACGTGCTGTTCCGCGTCGCCTCCTATCCCAGATACGGCGCCTTGTCGCGGCGCAGCCGGGCCGACATGATCGCCGGCGCCCGCGTCGAGGTGGCACCCTACAAGGAGGATCCGGGGGATTTCGTGCTGTGGAAGCCGTCGGAGTTCGACCAGCCGGGCTGGCCGAGCCCGTGGGGGCGCGGCCGGCCGGGCTGGCACATCGAATGCTCGGCGATGAGCGAGAACACCCTGGGCGAGACCTTCGACGTCCATGGGGGCGGGCTCGACCTGATCTTCCCGCACCATGAGAACGAGATCGCCCAGAGTGTCTGCGCTCATGGCGGGCAGCCATTCGCCCGCTACTGGCTGCACAACGGGATGCTGACCGTCGGCGGGGTCAAGATGGCGAAGTCGGAGGGCAACTTCGTCACGGTGCGAGAAACTCTAGACGCGGCGCCGGGCGAGGCGATCCGGCTGGCTCTGCTGTCGACGCATTACCGCGACCCGCTCGACTGGACCGGCGAGCGGCTGCGCCAGGCACGGCAGAGCCTCGACCGCTGGTACCGTGCGTTGACATTGCCGCCCGATCCGATCTTCCAGCGGTTCGGCCAGGCCGACGAGGCCCTGCGCCCGGTCAAGGACGCGCTCGACGACGATCTGAACGCGCCGCTGGCGCTCTCCCGGCTGCACGAGCTTGCCAGCGCGATCAACCGCACCAGCTCGGACGCCGAGCGCTCGGCCTTGCAGCGCGCGCTCGAGTTGGGCGGCCGGCTGATGGGCCTCCTCGAGCACAACCCGCTCGATTGGCTGCGCGGCAGCGCGCAAGCCGATCAGCGCCGGATCGAGGAGCAGATCGAGCTGCGTGCGACCGCCCGCCGCCAGCGCCGCTTTGCCGAGGCCGACAAGATCCGCTCGGCACTTGCCGCCGAGGGCATCCTGCTCGAAGACCACCCCGACGGCACCACCACCTGGTGGCGCAAAGGTTGACCATGGCCGGCACCAACGATCGGTACGTCAAGAATGCGAGTTTCGCTCGGCGCTGTCGGCAAGTTCCGCTTATCGTCTGTGATTGCCTCGCTTGCGAGGCGAACATTGCTGCGCACCGAGCGTCACCATCGATAGCCGCAGATCGGGACATATATTCAGGGTCGCGGATGGTCACTTCCCGACCGATACGGCCGCTCATCGCGCGCTTTGGTGCGCGTGGCTCGCAATCCGGCCAATCGCCTCGGCGAAGACCCGGTTCGGAGTGATCTGGGCCGCGCAGTCGAAGAGAGACGGCAGTCAGGTGTGGATGCAAATTCGGAATGGCCGGATCATCAATGGCGGCGTGAATTCGACAGCGCGCGCCTTCAGCCGCATGACGGGGCTATCTGGCGGGACGGGATAAGGGACGGCATCGTGAGCAACCAGAGAGTGTCGGCAGAGCAAGCTTTTCAGGCGATGTCCCGCTTCCTGGTACAGTATTACGAGAGGGCCGGCCGCAAGAGCGAGCTGGCGGCTGTTCTGAGCGACATACAGACGATGCCCGACGGTAGGCCCGCCGACCCCGCGGCCTGGGAGGGTTGGCTGGAAGCGGTCCGCGCCGTGCTCGATGACACCCGGAACTAGATGGCCGGCACCGATCATCGCCGCCGGCTGGCCGGTACGGGGCCGGCGATCATCCTGGTCGAGGCGCAGCTCGGCGAGAACATCGGCACGGCGGCGCGGGCGATGATGAATTGCGCGCTCGACGATCTGCGGCTGGTCCGCCCGCGCGACGGCTGGCCCTCGGAGCGGGCGGTCGCGGCGGCCAGCGGCGCCGATGTGGTGCTGGACCGGGCGCGGCTCTATCCCGACATCCAGGCGGCGATCGCCGGTCTCGTCCATGTCTATGCTGCGACCGCGCGCGACCGCGGCATGGTCCGGCGCGAGGTGACGCCGCGCCAGGCGGCGGCCGAGATGCGCGCCCATCTCGCGGCCGGCGAGCCGTGCGGCGTGTTGTTCGGGCCGGAGCGCACCGGGCTCTTGAATGACGACCTGACCCTGGCCGACACAATTTTGACGGTGCCGCTCAACCCCGGCTTTTCGTCGCTGAACCTCGCCCAGGCGGTGCTGATCGTCGGTTACGAGTGGTTCACCACCGCCGTCCCGGCGCCGCCCGAGACCTTCCATACCGGGCTCTCCCGGCCGGCCAGCAAGGCGGAGCTCCTCAATTTCTTCGCGCATCTCGAAGAGGAGCTGGAAAAGAACGGCTTTCTGCGCAATCGCGAGAGCCGGCCGAGCATGGTGCGCAATTTGCGCAGCCTGTTCCAGCGCGCGCAGTGCACCGAGCAGGAGCTGCGCACGCTGCACGGCGTTGTCACCGCCTTCGCCGGCCCGCGCACTCGTGGATCTGGCTTTCAGCGCTGAACGAGGAAGTGCGCTCCGATCGATTGCTTGAAGGATCACGTCTTCCATAGAAGACGCATGATTTGTATTGCGGTAATCTGCCAAGTTTAATACCCTGCCCGGATGGCGCGTCGACGCGGGTGATCGTGCGGGAAATGGACCGAGCGCAGCCAACGGGGTCGATCGCCGGCAGTTTGGAGGCCAAGAACCTCGAAACCGGGCCGATCGGCGCCACCCGCCAGCAACCCGTCCCCAGCGAGCTTCGCCCGAGTGGCCCGGGCAAGCCGGTGGGCGCGGTCGTGGCGGCCGCAAAGCTGTTGCGCATCTTGCACGCCGCGGAGCGGCCGTTGAACGCGAGCGAAGTCGCCCGCGCCGCGGGGCTGCACCGCGGCACCGCCTACAATATTCTGCGAACGCTGCAGGCCGAGGGATTTGTCGGATACGACGCACCGACCCGCACCTATTCGCTCAGCCTGCACATTCTCGAGCTGGCCTACGGCGTGTTGCGGCGCAGCGGGCTGATGGATATGGCGCGGCCGCTGATGCATGCGATCGCAGACGCGCACGGCGTGTCGGTTTATCTGTCGAAGGTGCTCGGCCCTTCGTCTCTGCTGCTGCTGGACTGGGTCGGCATCGCGTTCCGCACCGATCTCTATGTCACGGTGGGGCGCCCGTCCCCGGTCCCGGCGGGCGCGTCGGGCGTTATCATGGCCGCCTTTGGCAGCAGCAGCGAGCCGGATCTGGAAGCGCTGTTCTCGCAGGTCGCGTGGTTTCAGAAGCCCTCGTTCGGCGATTTCATGACCCGCGTCCGAGAAGCGAAGACGGCCGGTTTCGCGGTCGATCGCGGCGCGATGTTTCAGGGCATTACGCTGGTCTCGGTGCCGGTCATGTCGCCGTCGTGGGAGCTGCTGCTGGTCATTACGGCCGCGGGACACTCGCATGATCTGGACGCGGATGCGCTTGCGCCGCTCAGCCGGGCGATGCAATCGGCCGCCGCGCGGCTTTCGGAGAGCGCGCGATTGTTGCGGCTTGGTTGAATGTGCGATGCGGCTCGAGGTTCCCGAAAGCGTCGGTTCGAGGAGATGACAGCATGGCTTTTCGGCAGACGGCTGCGAACGCTCGGACGGGTCCGGAACCGGATTTCGACGCCGTCGTCATCGGCGCCGGCGTTTCCGGCCTCTATCAGCTCTACAAGCTGCGCGAGCTCGGTCTCGAGGTGCGGGTTTTCGAGACCGGGGCCGGCGTCGGCGGCACCTGGTACTGGAACCGCTATCCGGGCGCGCGCTTCGATTCCGAAAGCTGGACCTACGGCTACTCCTTCTCGCCGGAATTGCTGGAGGAATGGAGCTGGGAAGAGCACTTCGCGGCCCAACCCGAGACCGAGCGCTACCTCAACTACGTCGCCGACAAGTTCGATCTGCGCCGCGAGATCCAATTCAACAGCCGGGTGGTCGCGGCACACTACCAGGAGGACACGCGCAGCTGGGAGGTGATCCTGGAGGACGGCCGGCGCTACACCACGCGGCTGTTGATCACCGCGATCGGCGTGCTCTCGGCGGCGACCATGCCGACCATCCCCGGCGTCGAGACGTTCCGCGGCCAGTCTTGCCACACCCATTATTGGCCGAAGGAAAGGGTCAGCTTCGAAGGCAAGCGGGTCGCGGTGATCGGCACCGGCGCCACGGGCGTCCAGACCATCACCGAAGTGGCCAAAACCGTCGGCCATTTGACCGTCTTCCAGCGCACCCCGCAATGGTGCGCGCCATTGCACAACGCCAGGATCACCGAGGACGAGATGCGCCGGATCCGGGCTGATTATCCCGAGATCTTCGCGCGCTGCCAGGAGACCTTTGGCTGCTTCATCCATGCGACCGACCCGCGCGCCACGTTCGAGGTGACCCGCGAGGAGCGCGAGGCGTTCTGGGAGAAGCTCTATGGCGAGCCCGGTTTTGGCATCTGGATGGGCAATTTCCGCGACATCCTGGTGGACCGCGCGGCCAACAAGCTGATCTCGGATTTCCTCGCGCGCAAGATCCGCCAGCGGGTCAAGGATCCGGCCGTCGCCGAAAAGCTGATTCCAAAAAACCACGGCTTCGGCACCCGCCGGGTCCCGCTCGAGAGCGGCTATTTCAAGGTCTACAACCAGCCCAACGTCAAATTGGTCGACATCACCGAAACGCCGATCGAGCGCATCACTCCCAAGGGCGTCAAGACCAGCGACGCCGAGCGCGAATTCGACATCATCATCTACGCGACCGGGTTCGACGCGATCACCGGCAGCTTCGACCGCATCGACATCCGCGGGGTCGATGGGGTCACGCTAAAGGAGAAGTGGCAGGACGGGCCGCAGACCTTTCTCGGCATCCTCGTGGACGACTTCCCGAACATGCTGATGGTGATGGGTCCGCATGCCGGGCTCGGCAATTTTCCGCGCGCCGCCGAATACAGCGCCGATTGGGTGACCGGCCTCGTCCGCTTTGCGCGCGAGCGCGGCCTGACCCGGATCGAGGCCACCGCGGCGGGTGCCGCGGCCTGGACCGACCATGTGATTGCGGCGAGCGAGGGCTTGCTGTTCACCGAGGTCGATTCGTGGATGACCGGCATCAACCGCAATGTCGAGGGTAAGCAGGTCCGCCGGATCATGCGCTACAGCGGCGGCCACCCCAAGTTCCGCGAGCGTTGCGAAGCCGTCGTCGCCGACGGATATCGCGAGCTGGCGCTGGCTTAGCGCCATAACCGCGGCCAGGCGCGCCAGCCGGCAATAGCGCAGTCTGATAGCTGGCAACACACAGCGAACCAAGGAGTGGCCTATGGATGTCGGCATGATGATGGTGTTCGCCAGCTACGGCTGGGACGATTGCTCCGACGCGCGCGTCTGGGACGAGGAGATCCGGCTGGCCCGGCTCGCCGCCGATCTCGGCTTCGACTGCCTGTGGTCGGCCGAGCACCATTTCAATGATTACTCGTTCGTGCCGGACAACCTGCAGCTGATGACCTATCTGACGGCACTCTGCCCCGACATTGACCTCGGCACTGCGGCCGTGATCCTGCCCTGGCACGACCCGCTGCGCGTCGCCGAACAGGCGGCGGTGCTCGACATGCTGAGCAAGGGCCGGCTTCGACTCGGCCTCGGGCGCGGGCTCGCGCGGCGGGAGTTCGCCGCGTTTCGCCTCAGCATGGACGAGTCGCGCGAGCGCTTCGACGAGGCGGCGCCGATGATCGTCGATGCGCTGAAGATCGGGTTTATCGAAGGTGACGGCAAATTCTACAAGCAGCCGCGCACCGAGATCCGGCCGCGGCCGCTATATGATTTTGACGGCCGCATCTACGCTGTGGCGTCGAGCGAGGACTCGATCGATTCCGCCGCCAAGCTCGGCGCTCATATCGTCATGTTCGCTGACCGTCCGTGGGAGATGCGGCTGCCGGCGATCGAACGCGGCCGCGAGCTGCACCGCAAATATCACGGCACCGAGCCGCCCCTGGTCATGCTGACCGAGTTCTGCGTGTGCGGCGCCAGCCTCGCCGAAACCGAGGACGAAGCGCGGCAATACCAGGGCAAGTTCGTCGAAAGCAATTTCTACCACTACGAATTCCTCGGCGACCACTTCAAGACCGTGAAGGGCTACGATTCCTACCAGCAAAAGGCGGAAATCGCCCGCAAGGGCGGCCTCGAGGGCGCGGTCAACGGCTTCATGCAGGCAGCCAGCTGGGGCACGCCCGACAAAATCCTGCGCGGGCTCGAAACCCGCCGGAACATCATCGGCGATTTCGAATTGAACGTCGCCTTCCGCTTCGGCGGCACGCCTTACGAGGTCGCCGAGCGCGGCCTGAAGCTCTTCGCCAAGGAGGTGCTCCCGGTGCTCAAGGCGCAACCCTCGACCAAGGTTCGGGCGGCGGCCGAGTGAGGGGTTCCGTCGCCAGGATCGAGGGACCACCGTCGTGACATTTCAACAGAATTGTTAGGAGGTCCGACATGCCGGCAGACACGTCGAAACCGGCGAGGTTTGATGCGATCGTCGTCGGCGCCGGGGTCGGCGGCCTCTATGCGATCTATCGCTTGCGCAAGCTCGGCCTCAAAGTGCGCGCCTTCGAAGCCGGCAGCGGGGTCGGCGGCACTTGGTACTGGAACCGCTATCCGGGGTGCCGCTGCGACGTCGAAAGCATGGAGTACTCCTATTCATTCTCCGACGAGCTGCAGCAGCAATGGCACTGGCCCGAGCGCTACGGCACCCAGCCCGAGATCCTGCGCTACATCAACCACGTCGCCGACCGCTTCGACTTGCGGCGCGACATCGAGTTCGACACCCGGGTCAAAGAGGCGACCTTCGATGGCGCGACGAACACCTGGACGGTGAAGACCGACAAAGGCGGTGCTGCGACCGCACGCTTTTGCATCATGGCGACCGGCAATCTTTCGACGCCGCGGACACCGAGCTACCCGGGCTTGGCGAGCTTCAAGGGCAGGTGGTACCACACCGGGCTGTGGCCCCATGAGGGGGTGGACTTCACCGGATTGCGCGTCGGCGTGATCGGAACCGGCTCCTCGGGCGTCCAGTCGATCCCGATCATCGCCAAGCAGGCGAAGCATCTCTACGTCTTCCAGCGAACCGCCAATTTCAGCTTGCCGGCGCGCAATGCGCCATTGGATCGCGCGAAGGAGCGCGCTCACAAAGCGCAATACCCCGAGCGCCGCCGCGCCGCGTTCGATACGCCGTTCGGCATCGCCGGATATCCGCCGCCGGTGAAATCTGCGCTCGATGCGACCGCGGCGGAGCGGCTCGGCGCCTACGAGGCGAAATGGGCCGAAGGTGGCAGCATCAGTTTCCTCTATTCCTTTACCGACCTGTTGCTCAACAAGCAATCCAACGAAACCGCCTCGGAGTTCGTCCGCCGGAAAATCCGCGCCACCGTCAAGGATCCCCGAACCGCGGAGCTGCTGTGCCCCAATGATCATCCGATCGGCACCAAGCGGCTGATCCTCGATACCGAATACTACGAGACATACAATCGTGACAACGTCACGTTGGTGGACATCAGAAGCAAGCCGATCAAGGAAATTACGCCCGGCGGGCTGCGCACGGCCGATGCCGACTACGCGCTCGATGCGATCGTCTTTGCGACCGGCTTCGATGCCATGACCGGGGCAATGAAAGAGATCGACATTTTCACCGATGCCGGAATCTCGATCAGAGAGAAATGGGAGGACGGCCCCCGCACCTATCTCGGGATCATGATCGCCGGGTTTCCGAATTTATTCATGATTACCGGCCCGCAGAGTCCCGGCGTCAAAAGCCAGATGATTCTGGCTTGCGAGCAGCACGTCGATTGGATCGCCGATTGCCTGGAGTTCCTGCGCGCGCACGGGCTCTCGCGCATCGAAGCGGAAGAAGCGGCCGAGGACGCTTGGGTACGGCACAACAACGAGGTCGCGGACCGCACCCTCTATCCGCTGGCCAACTCCTGGTATGTCGGCGCCAACATCCCGGGAAAGCCCCGCGTGTTCATGCCGTATGTCGGCGGCGTCACCGCATACAAAAAGAAATGTGACGAGGTGGCGGCCAACGGCTACGAAGGCTTCCGTTTTGACGCGGGCGTCGACCAGCCGCGGTTTGCGGCAAATTGATGCGACGAGCCCGGCCGGACCGCGGCCGCGGCATTCGCGCGCCGCGACCGAGGCCGATGCGGGAGGGTTAGGCGGCGCTTTCTAGCGGCGCAATGCTGGTGACGCGCGCGAGCATCGCGGCGGCGTTGCCGTGCAATATCCGCTCGCGCGCTGCCTCGCCGATCTCGGCTTCGGCGACTGCTTTTCGCGTCCACTCGCAGCCGAACTCGGTGCCGTCGGTGCCGCATACGATGCGCTCCGGACCGTACAGCCGCACGGCCGCCTCGATCGCGTGCGGGCCGAAGGAGTTGCAGTCCACGTACACCTTTGCCTTCCGGAAACGCGACGACGGCAGCTCCTCGTCCGGCGTGTCGAGCAGGCAGCGGTGATCCATGCGCTCGACCTCGTAGGGGATGTTGCCCCCCAAATTGTGGACCACGACCGTTATGTCGGGGTAGTCCGCGAGGCAGTCGGTGAGACACAGCGTCACCATCGCCGAGGATAGGCTCGCCTGCATGTCGAGCGTGCCGTTGCGCCGGCGCGCATTGTCGGTATCGCCCGCGACCTTGGGGTAGGCGTCGCCGGGGCGCGGCCCGTTGTGGATGAAGAGAACCGCGCGGCGGCGGTTGGCGAGGTCGAGCAGCGGCCGCACCGCCTCGGCGTCCTTGCGCGTCTGGAAGTAGTTCCCCGGTATCTGCGCGCCGATCATGCCCGGCAGCCCGAGCGCCCGCTCGAGCTCGGCCGTGGCGGCGGAGATGTTGCTCAGGGGCAGCGCCGCAAAGGCGGCGAAACGGCCGGGATGCTTCTGGCAAATCGCCGAAAGCCCGTCATTGACGCTCCGGCACAGCGGCGCAGCCACATCGACGGGCTGCGCCTCGATCCAGCAGAACGAGCCGAGCAGCGACAGGACGCTCGTCTCGACCCCCTGACGGTCCATCCGAGCGAGATGGAAATCGACGTCATCGAAGGCCTCAGCAAGCGGTTGATCGCCCATCCGCGAGGCCTTCAGCACCTCGGCGCCGTCCTGATTGCGCAGGATGCGCGGTTCCCGGGTGCGCGCGCGCAGCGCGTCGGCGACTTCGGCCGGCCGCCAATGGGCATGCATGTCGATCATCATGGCTCTTTTCCTCCGTTGATCGGTCCGCAGCTTAGCCTGACTGCGATCGGCCGCAAGCCCCGACAGCTCTGTTTCGGTTCGCTTGAGCGTAGTGTTTGGCGGCGGCCTGCGCCATTCTTCGGCCGCCGCCGATTGGAAAGGGGATACGCCAATGTTGATCGTCGATGGACAAATCCATCTTTGGGAGAAAGGCACGCCGTCCGCGCATCATCGCCAGGAGCCTTATTCGGCCGAACAGGCGATCGCCGGCATGGATGCCGCCGGCGTCGACCGCGCCCTGGTCCACCCGGTGCTGTGGGACCCCGACTCGAACGAGCTGGCGCAGGATGCGGTGCGCAGATACCCCGGCCGCTTCGCCATCATGGGCTGGTTCTATCTCGACGCGCCGGACAAACGCGACCTCGTCGCGCACTGGAAGGAACGCCCGGGCAAGCTCGGTCTGCGCTTTTATACCAACGAGCGGCACCCGCAATCCTGGTTCACCGACGGGACGCTCGATTGGCTGTGGCCCGCCGCCGAGCGCGCCCAAGTGCCGATCGCGCTCGGTGCGGCGATGTTTCTGCCGACGGTCGGCCAAATCGCCGCGCGCCACCCCGGTCTGAAGCTGATCGTCGACCACATGGGCGTGCCGCGCGCCAGCACGGGCGAGGCGGCCTATCGCTTCCAACCGGAATTGCTGGCGCTCGCCAAGCATCCGAACATCGCGGTCAAGGCGACCGGCCAGGCAGGCTATGCCGAGGACGAATACCCGTTCCGCAGCCTCCATCCGCATCTGCAGCGCTGCTTTGACGCCTTCGGCCCCGAGCGGATGTTCTGGGGCACCGACATTACCCGGATGCCTTGCTCCTGGCGGCAATGCGTGACCTTGTTCACCGAGGAGCTGCCGTGGCTCAAGGGCCGCGACCTCGACCTCGTCATGGGCGAAGCCCTGTGCAACTGGCTCGGCTGGCCACTCCCCGCCGGCGCCGGGGGCTGAGCGACGTTAGGGAGCTAGGCGATGGCGGGAGTTGGGCGATGGCGGGAGTTGGGCGATGGCGGGAGTAGGGCGATGGCGAAATTCGATGCCGAAATCTTGCGCGAATTGCGCGATGTGCGCGAGATCGCGATCCGCACCGAAAAGCACCCCAAAAGCGCGGTGGTGATCTGGGTGGTGGTCGCCGATGACGATATCTTCGTGCGTTCAGTCCGCGGCGCGAAGGGGCGCTGGTACCGGGACCTGGCGGCGGGCGGCCCGGCCATGCCGGAGCTCGCCGGCCGCCGGCTGGCGGTGCAGGCAATCCCGGTCGGTGATCCCGATGCAATTGCCCGAGCCAGCCGCGAATATCTGAGGAAATATCGGACGAGCCCCTATGCGCCAGCGATGGTGAAGGCCGAAGTGCTGCCGACCACGCTGCGGCTCGAACCGCGTTGACCGGCCGCCGCACAGCGCAGGCCCGCCGGTTGGCCCCAAGGCCGCCACTAGTGGTCTGAACGATACAGAAGATACCCAAGCTTCGCATTCTGTGCGATCGTGCGGGAATGCGAAGCGATGTCGAAGTCCGGCTCGGGCCAGGGGATCGGGAGCGGCTGGAGGCGGTCGTGGCCGATCGCAATCGTGCTCAGAAGCATGTGTGGCGGGCGCGGATCATCCTGGCCACGGCCGAGGGCTGCGGCACGGCCGAGATCATGCGCCGGGCGGGTGTCTCCAAGCCGTGCGTGTGGCGCTGGCAGCGCCGCTTTATGGAAGCGGGGGTTGACGGGCTGTTGCGCGACAAGACCCGCAAGCCTGGCAAGGCGCCGGTGCCAGATCCGCTGGTCGCGCGGTTGATCGAGCGCACCCTCGGCGACCCGCCGGGCGAGGCCACGCACTGGACCAGTCGGGCGATCGCCGGCGCCATGGGGCTGGCGATCAGCACGGTGCAGAAGATCTGGCGCGCCCATGGCCTGGCGCCGCACCGGCTGCGCACCTTCAAGCTCAGCCGCGACCCGCAGTTCGCCGCCAAAGTCCGCGATATCGTCGGGCTCTACGTCGACCCGCCGGCGCACGCGGTGGTGCTTTCGGTCGATGAGAAAAGCCAGATCCAAGCCTTGGACCGCACCCAGCCGGGCTTGCCGATGAAGCGAGGGCGGGCCGGGACGATGACCCACGATTATATCCGCAACGGCACGACGACGCTGTTTGCC
>DASYBC010000044.1:0-4980 GCA_036500965.1 Allostellaceae bacterium
TGCCTTCGTCGGTGCGCCGGCCGCGTTCATGAAACGGCGAACCCAATGCGGCGAACTCTGCCTCCAGCCACCCGACCCCGGCGCCGAGGATCAGCCGCCCCTGCGAGAAGTTCTGCAACGTCGCCAGTTCCTTGGCGAGCGGCAGTGGATGGCGCATCGGCAATACCAGGACGCTGGTGCCCAGCCGCACCCGTTTGGTAGCGGCGGCGGCCCAGGTCAAACTCAACACCGGGTCGAAGAATAACGGCGAGCGGGGGAAGGTCGCCCGCGGCACGATGATGTGCTCGCTGACCCAGACGTCGCTCAAGCCCAGATCCTCGGCGCGCTCGGCCGCGCGGCGGACGCGCTCCGGTGTGGCCTGCTCGCCCGCATGGGGCAGATGAATGCCGATCTGCATCGCCGTTCCTCCGGCCCTCAATTCCGCGCCGCCGCCGGGCGCTCACGCGCGCAGTGTTCGCGCGATCGCGGGCTGTCCGCAAGCGTCCGGTGCGGGCTCGGCCGCCGCCGGAGAGCCGGTCTGCCACGGGCGCTCGATCGTCGGCCGGCCGAGATGATAGCCTTGCAGGTAGCCGATCCCTTCCTCGCGTAGCAATGCCGCCTCGGCAGCGGTCTCGACGCATTCGGCCACGGTGCGCAGCCCGAAGCCGCGGGTCAGGCCGAGCAGATGGCGCAAAATGACCCGGTTTTCCCGTGAGGCCGCGAGGTCGCGGACAAACGCGCCGTCGATCTTAATCGTGTCGACCGCCAGCACCTGAAGGTGCCGCAGCGAGGTGTGGCCGGCGCCGAAATCGTCGAGCGCCACGCGGCAGCCGGCGTGACGCAAGGTCTCGACAAAGCGGGCCGATTCGTCGAGATCCTCGAGGGCCGCGGTCTCGGTGATCTCGATGACGATGCGGCGCGCGAATTCGGGGTGCTTGCGCAGCAGCGCCATTAGCGAGCGCAGCCACGGCCGGTCGCAGGCAGTCAGCCCGGAGACATTGAAGCCGAGCCTGACCCGCGGGTGGGCGGAGAGCTCGGCGAAGGCCCACTCCAGCACGTGGCGGTCGATCAGGCCGATCAGGCCAGCCGCTTCGACCGCGGCGATAAATTCGCCGCAGGCGACGAGCGCGCCGTTGTCCTCGCGCATGCGCAGCAGGCACTCGAAGTAGTCGACCTGTCCCGAGGCCGCGCACACCACCGGCTGAAAGGCGAACAGCAGGCGGTCCTGACGCAGCGCGGCGCGAACCCTGGCGCCGATCGGCGCGGCTTGCGCCGGCCGCGGCTCGCCTCCAACCCGATCCGGCAGACGATGTGCAGCCACGGCTCCAGCCCGAAGATGCGCGATCCGACGCCACTCTCGTTGGCTAACACCATTCGAGGGCGGACCGCCGCAGGCTAGGTCCGCAGGACTTGACGAACTGTTAAGAGAGGGACGGCGGCGGCCGTCTGTCGGAATTCTTTACAATGGGAAGCCGGGCGCGACCGAGGCTTTGCGCGCAAAAAACGGCGCCCGAAGGCGCCGTTTTGTTGACCGGAAGGTGTGCCGATTACGCGGCCTTGTTGCGGCGGCGGCGGAACACGCCAAAGCCGACCAGCGCCGAGCCGAGCAGCGCGAGGCTCGCCGGCTCGGGAACCGGGGGCGTGATGGTTGCCGGGGTATCGACCGTAGCAACACAGCCGAGAACCCCTCCAAGACTCGGCTGGTTGCAGGTGACCGACAAATCGGCGCTTTCACCCAGGGTATAGAGTGCGTTCGCGCTGCTGGCGACTGTTCCCAACAAATCCACCGTGACGGTGCCGGAAGTGGTAGTCGTCGGGGTCAAGGTGGCGGTAAAAATACTCGTGTAATCGAAATTGATTTCGTTAGCGCCTTCCGTAGCGGTCACGGTCTCGCTGATCGCCGTCGGCGCGGCACCGACGGCGCCAACCGGTAATATATCGTTGCTGAACGTAACCGAGCTCGCCCCGGTCGTGCCGCTGCCAAGCAGAAAGCCGGGGGCATGTGCGGCTGAGCAGCCGTTGCCTGCCGCGCCGCAGAGATTATCCGTAATCGACCGGAACGGGTCTTGGAACGATCCAACTAGCGCCGTACCGGCTATGTTGATCGACGTTGTGCTGCTGGTTATATTGCCGGGAGGCGTCAGGGTGTTCGGCCCCGGCACGCTGAAATTGAACGATCCATTCGGCGTGACGGCCGCGGCGTCAGCCGGATGCGCGGCGAGTGCTGCCCCCAGCACGGCGACCGTCCCCCATAATGCAAGCCCAAACCTCTTCATCCTGACCTCCTGTGACCCAGAGCCTCGTCGGCTGGTTTGCTCCCAGGCCGAAACCAAGCAAGCCGCGTGCCAAGGCGCGCAGTTGATCGTTTTCAGCGGGTTAGACGGCCAGCGCGGCGGCGCTCCAGGCCGAGTGTCAAGATTTCCGACATCATGGCGCGGCACGGCGCGGCGCGGCCGGTCGGGCGCTTCAAACAATTCAATGGCTTGGTTATCAGTCACGGTTACCGATTGCGTAAGAATTTCCGTCATACATGATGAATGCCGCGCAAAACCGTCTCCCGGCCGCTGCCCGACGCGACCAAGACGATTGTTGTTCATATATATATGGTTGTACCATGAATGCATGTGACAAGCAATAGTGGGAGAGGTCTGCCCGATATGGTGATCCACGCCTTGTCAAACGGCTGGGTCCGACGTAAGTAAATGCAGTTCGATCCCTCACGCAGGGTTGCGGCCGCGCGGGAGTTCCGCGGGCGGGCCGCTCCGGTGTCGGCGATTGCGGGCCGTGCCTGCGGCGCCGATCTCTCCTGCGGCGGCTCAACCGGAGACAGGAAAACCATGGCACTACCGACCTACACGCTACGCCAGCTGCTCGAATCGGGGGTTCATTTCGGCCACCATACGCGGCGCTGGAACCCGAAGATGGCGCCCTATATCTTTGGCGCACGCAACGGCATTCACATCATCGACCTTGAGCAGACCGTGCCGATGCTGCACCAGGGCCTGCAGGCGATCCGCGACGTCGTCGCCGGCGGCGGCCGGGTGCTCTTGGTCGGCACCAAGCGCCAGGCGCAGGAGCCGATCGCCGAGGCGGCCAAGCGCTGCGGCCAGTATTACGTCAACTACCGCTGGCTCGGCGGCATGCTGACCAACTTCAAGACGATGTCGCAGTCGATCCGCCGGCTGCGCGAGTTGGACGAGCGCATTGCCAACGAGCAGACCGGGCTGACCAAGCGCGAGCTCTTGGAGCTGACCCGCGCCCGCGACAAGCTCGAGCGCGCGCTCGGCGGGATCAAGGAGATGGGCGGCCTGCCCGACATCCTGTTCATCATCGACACCAACAAGGAGGCGATCGCGGTCGCCGAGGCCAACACCCTGCATCTGCCGGTCGTCGCGATCCTCGATTCGAACTCGTCGCCCGAAGGGATCGCCTATCCGATCCCGGGCAACGACGACGCGATGCGGGCGATCCATCTCTACTGCGAGCTGGTGTCGAGCGCGGTGCTCGACGGGCTGCAGGCCGAGCTTGCCGCCTCCGGGGTCGATATCGGCGCCCGCGCCGAGCCCGCCGGGGAGGAGCTGCGCGAGGCGCCGGCCGAAGAGAGCGAGGCGGCGGCCGACGAGATGCCGGCGGACGGCCAGACGGCCGCAGGCGAGCCGGCGGCGGCGCAAGCCTGAGCCGCGAGCCATAGGCGGCCAAAAGCCGCGACGATTTGAGCTGCCGCCCGTTGGCAATAGGGCGGCGACAGCAAGAGGTGAAGACGATGGCCGAGGTGACCGCGGCGCTGGTCAAGGAGCTGCGCGACAAGACCGGCGCCGGCATGATGGATTGCAAGCGAGCGCTTGGCGACAGCAACGGCGATATCGAGGCCGCTGTCGACTGGCTGCGCAAAAAAGGGCTGTCGGCCGCCGCCAAGAAGGCCGGGCGGCTGGCCGCCGAGGGCCTGATCGGCGCCGCCACGCGCGGCACGGCCGGCGCCCTTACCGAGGTCAATTCCGAGACCGATTTTGTCGCGCGCAACGAGGCGTTCCAGGCCTTTGCCCGGGCGGTCACCGAATTGGCGGTGCTCGGCGACGGCGAGATCGAGACCCTGACCGGCACACCCTACCCCGGCACCGGGCGCACGGTCGCCGAGGAGCTGACCCATCTGGTCGCGACGATCGGCGAGAACTTGGTGTTGCGCCGCGCCGCGCGGCTTGCGGTCGGGCATGGCGGCGTGTTCGCCTATGTGCACAACACGCTGGGGCCGGGGCTCGGCAAGATCGGTGTCGTCGTGGCGCTCGAATCGCAGGCGCCGCACGGGGCGCTGGCCGATCTCGGGCGGCAGCTGGCGATGCATGTCGCGGCCGCCGCCCCGCTCTATCTGGACATCGCCTCGGTGCCGCCGGCGGCGCTCGAGCGCGAGCGCAACGTGCTGCGCGAGCAGGCTCGCGCCAGCGGCAAGTCCGGCGACATCGTCGAGCGCATGGTCGAAGGCCGGCTGCGCAAATTCTACGAAGAGGTCGTGCTGCTCGAGCAGATTTTTGTCGTCGACCAGGAAACGCGCATCGCCAAGGTGGTCGAGAATGCGGCCAAGGCAGCGGGGGCGCCGATCTCGGTCGCCGGTTTTGCCCGCTTTGCGTTGGGCGAGGGCATTGAGCGAACCCGCAACGATTTTGCAGCCGAGGTGGCTGCGGCGACCCAGGTCAAGCATTGACCGGGCGGCCGCCACGCGGCGCGATCATCGGGATGAAGCAGTTGACGCATGCGACAGCGCCGGCGCCTCAACGCAAGGGCGGCGCCGTCGCGGCGTCGGCGCGGATTTAGCGGATGAGCGTGGATCGCATGACCGCCGAGCTCAGATACCGCCGCGTTCTGCTGAAGCTTTCGGGCGAGGCCTTGATGGGCTCGCGCGAGGGCGGCCTCGACCCCGATTTCGTCGCCCGCATCGCCGACGAAATCCGCTCGGTGCACGCGCTTGGCGTCGAGATTTGCCTGGTTATCGGCGGCGGCAACATCTTT
>DASYBC010000045.1:0-34528 GCA_036500965.1 Allostellaceae bacterium
CATCCTGCGAGACCGAAAACCATGGCAACCCGCTTGACGCCAAAAACAGTCGCTCAGGATGAGGTATTTTCTCATCATCATCAATCGGATACCTCATGCTGAGGAGCGCCGAAGGCGCGTCTCGAAGCACGCACGATCTCGAGGCAGCGAGCGCCTCGGGAATTGTTTCACACGCTCGAAAGCGGGGGTGACGGTGACCTGTCGAAATGGCCTGCTTCATTTCCGAATGAGAGGTCAGGATTTGGTCGGGGTCGCGCGGCCGAACAGGCCGGAGGGGGCGAACACGAGGACCAGGATCAGGATCGAGAAGATGATCACGTCAGTCCAGCGCACCGCGATCAGCTGGCCGCCGAGGCTCTCGATCAGCCCGATCAGCAGGCCGCCGACCATAGCGCCGCCAACGCTGCCGATCCCGCCCAGCACCGCCGCGGTAAAGGCCCGCAAGCCGGCAGTGTAGCCGATGATAAAGCTGGTGAAATTGTAATAGAGGCCGAAGATCAGGGCCGCCGCGCCGGCCAGCGCCGAGCCGACGAAAAACGCGGTCACGATCACTCGGTCGACCTCGACGCCCATCATCCGCGCCGCCTCGGCGTCCTGCGCCGTCGCCCGCATCGCCTTGCCGAGCCGGGTGCGGTGAACAAACAAATGCAGCGCCACCATCAGCACCGCAGTAATCGCCCAGATCAGCACCTCGCGCAATTCGAGCGTCACCTGGCCGAGCTGCCAGCGGACCACCGGCATCGGGTTCGGGTAGTTCTTCGATTCGGCGCCGACGGTCAACAGGATCACGTTGAACAAGATGTAGGAGACCCCGATGGTCGTGATCATCGCCGCCGGGCCCTTGACCTCGCGCAGCGGCCTGAGCGAGAGCCGCTCTATCGCGACGCCGAGCCCGCCCGCGGCGAGCATCGTCACGGCAAAGGCAAAGCCCAAAGCGCCGGCCAGCGCCAGCCCGGTCAATACATGGCCCTGGCCCGAGATGCCGAGCAGTTCGAGCGCCCACATGCCGATAAAAGAGGCGACCATAAATACATTGAAATGGGCGAAATTGATCAGCTCGAGGATGCCGTAAACCAGGGTAAAGCCGAGCGCCAGCAAGGCATACATGGCGCCCAAGCTCAACCCGTTGATCACCTGCTGCAGCAGCACCCCATATTCGGTCATCGCGCGGGCCGCTTACGTGCTCGCCGGCGCCACCCCCATATATTTATATTGGTGGAGCACGTCGTCGAGCGGATACTTGTCGTTCTTGGTGATCTGGAAGACGCTGATCACCCGGTTTGTGATGTCGCCGTTGCCGTCGAAGCTGACCACCCCTTGCAATGTCTTGACATGCGATTGCTGGATCGCGTCGCGCACCGCGTCGCGGGTGACATCTTTGCCCGAGGCGGCCACACTCTTGACCGCGGCGAGGATCACCTGTGCCGCGTCGTAGGCGGTGATCGAATAATTGTCCGGCTGCTTGCCGTATTTCTTGGCGAAATTCTGGATAAACGTCGCCGCATCGGGGTTGTCGAGCACGTTGGGCGCGGCGATCGTGGCGTACCAGCCCTCGGCCGCCGGAAAACCGGCGCCGGTCAGGATCTCGGCCCCATAGACGCCGTCGCCGCCGGATTTGATGATCTTGGGGACGATGTCGTAGGACTGCTTGACCAGCTTGACCCCGGCCTGGCCGACCCCGCCGTAATATAGAGCGTCGGGGTTGAGCGCCTTCATCTTGGTCAGGGTGGTCGTGTAATCGGCCTCTTTCGGATCGAGCCGGTCGCGCCCGAGCACGTTGATGCCGCGCTTCTTGGCCTGCGCCTGGAACGCATCGGCGAGCCCGACGCCGTAGGCGCCGCTGTCGTCGAGCACATAGACCGATTTGACCTTCAAGGTGTCGGCGAAATAATTCGCCATGTTCGGCCCCTGATAGGCGTCGGTGGTGACCGTGCGGAAATAGATCGCCTTGCCTTTGGGACGATATTGCGCGGCGAATTTCGGGTCGGTGATGTCGGGATTGGTCGAGGCCGGGGTGATCGTCGCCAGATCGCCCTCGCTCAGGATCGGCGACATCGCCTTGCCCGAGCCGCTCATCTGCGGGCCGATCGCGGCGACGACCGAATCGTCCGAGACCATCTTGCGCGCGTTGGTCGCGGCCTGGGCCGGGTCGTATTGCCCTGCGGTCGCGGTGCCGTCGTCGAGCAGCATGACGCCGATCTTATAGCCTGCCGCCCCGCCCGCGGCATTGGCCTCGTCGAGCGCCAACAGGGCGCCGTCCTTGATCAGCTCGGCGTCGTGCGCGTCGGCCCCGGTAAAGGGCAGGCTGATGCCGACCGTGACGGTCTTGTCGGCGGCGACGGCGAGTCGGATTCGCGCTGCTGCAGCGCCGACCAGCGCGGTCGTCGTCAGGTTGATGATCACAGCGCGGCGCGACAGCATCTTCGATCCTCCCCCTGGTCGAGGCTTCTCTTGCCTCAGCAATTGCCGTGCCGACCCTCGGCGCTCCGGCGAGATCGCGATCCTACCCGATTTTGCGCCGCGGATCAGCCTCCTCTGTGCCGCCGGGCCGCGCTTTCAAAAGACCGGAGACGAGAGTGCCGAGCGACGGCGCCTCGCCGGGGCCGAACTCGACCGGGCGGCACAACGCCATCGCGACCAGCCCGATGCGGGCGATCTTCTGCGCGGCATAGGCGCTCTCGGCGGCGTTGGCGCTGATCCGCTCGAGAACCGCGCCGCCCAATTGCTGCACCAGCACGCCGCCAACGACATCGACGGCGCCGACCAGCCCGGCCCCGCCGATCAGCCGGCGCAAAAGATGGACGGTGCCGGCAAGCCCCGGGCGCTGGCCGTAGATCTCGGCGATCTCGCGCACCATCCGCAGCGCGCGGGCAGCAAAGAACAAGGTGTCGGTCAGCACCGTCGGGCTGACCGCGTTGATCGCGAAGGCCTGGGCCGAGGCGCGGCGGATCGCGGCCTGCGCCAAATGGTCGGCCGGGGCGAGCGCGAAGCGGGAGAACAGCTCGAGCGCGTCGCGGCCGCTGTGATGCGCGTCGAGGGCACCGCGATAGCTGGCCACAGCCCCGGCCAGCAGCGGGTCGCGGCCGAGAATCGCGGCCGCCTCGTCGAGCTCGCGCTTCAGCTCGCCGGCCAGCGCCGAGGGGATCAGCCGCCGCAGCCGCTCGGCCGAACGCAGCCGCATCACTCCGCGCAGCTCGCAGCAAAACCAGTAGAGCGCACCGCCGGCGCCGGCAATGACGGCGGCGCTGGCGAGCACGCCGAACCCTGCGCCATGCGCAAAGGCCCCGCCGACGAACTCGGCGAGGTCGATTGCGACGACCCCCAGAACGAGCAGACCCATGCCGCCCAGCGCGACCGCCATGGGCGACCGGCGGCGGTCGACCGGGAGCAGTGCTGCGGCCGGCTCGGGGGCCGCCGGCGGGCCGAGCTCGAGCCGGCCGGTCTCCTCGGTTTCACGGATGCGCGGCCGCAGCCGCTCGGGGCGCAGCTCGGTTTCGACGGTCATCCGACGGTGTCCTCCGATGTCGGCTTGCGGATTTCCCGGATCTCATATGGGGATGCCTTCTTCGCTGCACCGCGCCAGCCCGGCGAATCGGCCCGCTGCATCGTCGGCACGCGCGCCCATATTTCGGATAGGCCTCGCTCGCTCGCGGCGCGGCGGGTAGAGTGGGGCAGGGTGGCTGATGCGGTGAGAGGATGGCAATGGCCGACGCCAAAACCAAACCCGGCGGGATGCCGCCGCGCTTTGACGAGCTTTTGGCCCGCGCCGAGGCGCTGATCCCGGTCTTGCGCGAGCGCGCCGGGCGGGCCGAGGAGCTGCGCCGGCTGCCCGACGAGACGATCGCCGATCTGCATTCGAGCGGCCTCTTTCGCATGCTGCAGCCGGCGCGCGTCGGCGGCAGCGAATTGCCCTACCGCGCGCTGTTCGAGCTCGGCTCGGTGATTGGCCAGGGCTGCGGCTCGACCGCCTGGGTGCTGGCCAACCTCGCCGCCCATCATTGGCTCTTGGCCATGTGGCACCCCGAGGCGCAGGACGAGATCTGGGGCGAGTCGCCCGACAATCTGATCGGCTCGGCGCTGATCTTTCCGCGCGGCCGGGCGAAACGGGTGCCCGGCGGCTACCGGCTCAGCGGGCGTTGGCCGTTTTCGAGCGGCATCGACGCCGCCCACTGGGCGATGATCGGCGCCCTCGTCGTCGACGAGGAGACCGGGCAGAGCGAGCCGCGCATCTTCCTGCTGCCGGCCAGCGACTATACGATCATCGACACTTGGCAGGTGATCGGGCTGAGCGGCACCGGCAGCAAGGATGTCGAGGTCTCCGACGTTTTTGTCCCGGCCCATCGCACGCTCGCCGCCGAACGGATCACCGGCGGCCCCAATCGGGGCAGCGGCGTCAATCCCGGGGCGCTGTACCAGCTGCCGGCGATCAGCCTGTTCGGTTTCGCGATTGCCGGGGTCTCGCTCGGCATCGCCCGCGGCGCGATCCAGCACTTCTCGGCGACGACCCGCACCCGGCTCAGCATCTATACCGGAAGGAACCTCGCCGATTTCAGAAACTTGCAGGTCCATCTCGCCGAGGCGGCGGCATCGGCCGATGCCGCCGAGGCGATCGCGCTTCGCGATTGCGACGAGGCGACGCGGATCACCGAATCGGGGATCGTGCCGAGCCTCGAGCAGAAGGCGCGCTATCGCCGCGACGGTGCCTTCGCCGCGACATTGTGCACCCGGGCGGTCGATATTTTGTTCAGTGCGAGCGGCGGCGGCGCGATCTATGCGCAAAACCCGATCCAGCGCGCTTTCCGCGATGTCCATGCGGCCAACGCCCACTATACGCTGACCTGGGACGTAAACGGCGCGGTCTATGGCCGCGTAGCGCTGGGCCTGCCGCCCGAAGTGTCGCTTTGAGCAGCGTGGGGATCGACCGTGCAGAATAAGAAGCCGCAATCCGCAATCGCCAAGCCGGATCTGCCCGAGCCCGAGCACCCCGGCAGCCACGCCGCGCCGGTCAAAGCGACCGCCGGCGAGGGCTTTGATTCGCGCGATTTCCGCAATGCGCTCGGCAGCTTTGCCACCGGCGTTACGATCATCACCGCGCGCGGCAAGGATGGAGGGCTCTACGGGTTGACCGCCAACTCGTTCACCTCGGTGTCGCTGGCCCCGCCCTTGGTGCTGTGGAGCGCCTCGCTCTACGCGCAAAGCCTGCCGGCGTTTCAGGAAGGCTCGCATTTCGTCGTCAACATCCTGGCTTACGACCAGATCGAGCTGTCGAACAAATTCGCCCGCACCCACGAAAACAAATTCGCCGAGATCGACCACATGATCCCGGAATGCGGCGCCCCGGTGCTGATCGGCGCGGCCGCGCATTTCGAGTGCCGCAACGAGTACCGGCATTACGGCGGCGACCACATCATCTTTATCGGCCATGTCGAGCGCTACGCCCACACCAACAAGCCGACCCTGCTGTTCTGCCGCGGCAAATATATGCGCGGCGAGCCGCTGCCGCCGGGGTAACGCCCTCCGCCGGCATCGGGCCGCCGGCCTTTGATCCCACGGTTTATTGGGGCTGCCGCCGGCGGAATAATCCGGCGAGCGATACACGAGACGGTGTGTGCCCGCGCTTGGGTTGAGCCGCCACATCGGCGTTTCGTCGAGTTGGTCCTCGTGTGTTCCCGCAAGGGTATAATAACAAAGACCATATATCGATCGTGATTTATTATCGTGTCGCTGTGATAGAATTTTGTTCAGGCGGCGGAAAGGTGTCAGAATTTCGCCGGAAAAACGTTGACCGAGGAGGCCGCTTGGCGGATTTTCTTGCGTCCGGCAAGTCTAGCCCGATGTCGGATTGTAAATGCAGTGTAACGGAAGGACACTATGTTCCGCGGCAAGAGTTCTTTTTGTGTCTTAAGCCGGAAACATTTCCGGCTGTTGGCATTGACCGCAGCTGCGCCGGCGCTGCTGCTGGCGGCCACCGCCGCCTGGGCGGCCGCGCCCGAAAGCCAAGGGCCGGTCATCCAAATGTTCACGATCCCGGTGCCGGTGGCATCCACCAACAAGACCGGCGGGATGTACGGGTTCGACATCAGCTTTGTCGATCAGACGACCCAGACCTATTA
The DNA here is from genome assembly GCA_036500965.1 of Allostellaceae bacterium. Classification (GTDB taxonomy): domain Bacteria; phylum Pseudomonadota; class Alphaproteobacteria; order ATCC43930; family CGMCC-115725; genus AP-15. The sequence continues at coordinate 6,114 of DASYBC010000045.1, forward strand.
TCTCGGCGACCGTTCGAACGCGGCGGTCGATGTGGTCAACGCCAAGACCGGTACCTTCGTCAAGCAGATCAAGGCGAGCCCGGCCTTTGCCGGGGCCACCGGCAACAACAGCACCTCCGGCCCAAATGGGGTCGCGACCGGCGGTGGATGCCTCTTCGCCGGCGACGGGCCAAGCCGCGTCGTCTCTTTTGCTCTTCCGAGCGGAAGTCAGGTCAGCAGCATCTCAACCGGCGGGAAGTTCCGCGCCGATGAAATGGCCTTCGATCCGAAAGACCGGATATTGATCGTAGCCAACAATGCCGACACCCCGGTCTTTGCTACGTTGCTCAACGTCAGCACGAAATGCGCGCTGACAATCCGGAAAAAGATTACTTATTCATTCGCCACCAACGGCGCCGAGCAGCCGGCCTGGGACCCGGCGACCCTTCGTTTCTATCAATCGGTCCCATCGATCTCCGGAACAACCGCGGCGCCGGGCCCGCTCGGCGCGATCATCCGGATCAATCCGCTGAATGGTGCGATTGAAACGATGTTCGCGGTGCCCTATTGCATGCCGGCCGGGCTGTCCTTGGGTCCGAGCGGAACCTTCTTGGCCGGGTGCAGCGTCGTCTACGACACCGCGGGCAATCCGTGGTTCGGCGCCGACAAGAACAGCGCCAACCCGTTTCAGGTGATCGTCGACACCAACGGCCTCTATGCCTTCGTGCCGGGCGTCGGCTCGTCGGACGAGGTCTGGTACAATTCGGGCGACAACCACTGGTACACCGGCTCGCAGAATACCGTGTATTCGCCGCACCCGGTGGCCTCTACCTCGGGCGCGCTTTCGACCGCCGATGAAGGTGCCGGCTTGCTCGGGGTAGTCGATGGCACCAGCCAGAGCCTCGATCAAATCGTCCCGACCCTTGACGTCCCGGCGGTAACCGGAAAGCATGTCTCGGGCAGCTCGCACTCGGTGGCCGCTAACGCCGCCAACAATTGGGTGTTCGTGCCGATCCCGGCGAACAATGCGATCCTTGGGTGCCTGACCGGCTGCATCGCCGTCTACGGCCGCCAAGACATCGACAAGAGCGGAGCCACCGACTAGATTTAGAGACAAACACAAGATCAAGCAACGCATGTTGGCCGGGACGGTCCCGTCCCGGCCGTCTCCCGGCGGGCGGCGCCAGCCCTAAATGCGCCGGAGTTGCGCACCCTTATAGGTCGTTTCCCGAATCTACGTATCCTTCTCCCGCTTAAGTTTAAGGAATTCCGCCGTTTGGTGCCCCGGTGCATCGTGATCGCATTATGGTAGAATCTTGTTCAGACAGTCGAAAGGTGTTAACACTGCGTCCGAAAGGCGTTGACTTGGCGGCAGCCATCGATGATTTTTGCGCGGTCGGCAATCGCCCGACGCATGATTGTAAACGTACTGTAACGGGAGGATACTATGCTTTGGAGCGAGAGGCTTTCTTATGTCTTTTGCCGGAACCATTTCCGGCGTTCAGCGTTAACCGCGGCGGTGCCGGCGCTGTTGCTGGCTGCGACCGGCGCCTGGGCGGCTAGCCCCGCTCCCGAAAATCCCGTCTTGTTCCAGGAGGGCATACCCGTTCCCGTGGCGGCCGCGAACAAGACCGGCGGGATGTTTTCGTTTGACATTAGCTTCGTCGACCAGAAAACGCAGACCGGCTACGTCGCCGATCGCTCCAATCTGGCGATCGATGTCTTCAACGCGAAGACCGACAAGTTCATCAAACAGATCTCGGCCAAGCCCGCGTTTGCCGGGGCCTCTGCCGTCAGCTCGGAGCTGTCGGGCCCGAACGGCGTTCTGACCGCCAACAGCTGCATTATCGCGACCGACGCCGGCGACCGCGTGGTTTCGTTCACCCTTGGCGGCTCACAGGTCAGCAGCGTGCGGATCGCCAATGTGCCCGGGCGCGCCGACGAGCTTGCGTTCGACCCGCGGGACAGCCTGCTGCTGATCATCACCCCCGTCCCGAATGGCAGCGCCAATCCGCCGTCGCCGTACGGCACCCTGGTAAAGGTCGGCGCCGGCTGCAAGCTGACAGTCGGCAAAAACATCGGGCTACCGTTTGCCACCAACGGCGCCGAGCAGCCGCAATGGGACCCCAACACCGGGCGGTTCTTCCTGTCGATCCCGAACGTCAGCGCCACCGACCCGACCAAGGGCGCGCTCGTGCGCATCAATCCGCTCAGCGCGGCGATCGACGCGGTTTACGCGGTGTCGTCCTGCGCGCCGGCTGGCCTCGCCCTAAATCCGAGCAACAACACGCTGTTGCTGGGCTGCAGCGTGACGTTCGATACGGCGGGTGGCCCATGGAGCGGCACCGACACCAACACCGCCGCACCCCTTCAGCTGATTTACGGCACCAATGGCTTCCTGCAAGCCGTTGTGCCCGGCCCGGGCAGCAGCGACGAGGTCTGGTACAATAGCGGCGATGACCATTTCTATACCGGCTCCTCGAGCAGCCCGTTTGCGCCGTCGGTCATCGTCGCGAAAGCCACCTCGGTCTCACAGGGTGCGGCCGTTCTCGGAGTGGTCGACGGAACCAGCCAGCGGCTCGACCAGCTGGTGCCGACCTTCAACGTGCCGGCGGTGACCGGCAAGCACCCGTCCGGGAGCTCGCATTCGGTGGCCGCCAACAGCAACAACAACCAGGTGTTTGTGCCGCTGCCCGCGAACAACGCCTATCCCGGTTGCTTGACGGGGTGTGTGGCGGTGTACGCGCACAGCGACCTCGACCTGAGCGGCGCCACCGACTAGCCGGCCGCTTGCAGCTTTCGTGCGCCGTGGCTTGAGGCGGCTCCGGCGTACCAGCGTCGACGCAGCGCGGGCCCTAGGGCCCGCGTTTTTTCGGCGCTAATACCAGCGCGGCGAAATGCCGCAGTTTGTGCCGCGCCACGATCAGGACTTCCTCAACCGCCAACATTACGTTCGCGGCCCGCGCAAGCGTGAGCTCGGCCGCGGTCCCGCTGGGGAATCGGGGGAACATTGATGGTGCGCTACAGCGGATGGTGGTTTTTTTTAGTTCTGACCGCGGCGATGCTCTGCATCAGCTGGGACATCGGGGCCGCGCTTGCCGCAGGGGTGGCGCAGCTCGACAGCAGCAACCCGATGACCTGGCTGGTCAAGAGCGTCTGCACCAGCGCGCAAAACCTGGCGATGCCGGTCGATCCCTATAACGGCTGCCCGGAAAGCGCCGGCATCCGTAAGATCCAGTCCGGCGATCCGCTGCCTTACAGCAACGTCGAGCAGATCGGGTATCAGCAACGCGACGCCTATCCTGTGCATAATCCGGTCGGCGGCAAGACCTGGATCATCGCAACATTCGACTATGCTCCGTTCAACCAATTCAACCTGTTTAACGGCACCGACGGCTACGACATTTACACGCTGCAGAATGGGTGGGCGTCGATCGCCGATACCAGCGACGGCGGCGGCTATGGACAAACGTTTTACAGCACCGGCTGCGGCATCGGCGGCGGCTGGGTGCTGTTTCCGGCCGCCGGATTTTTGAAGGGCGGCAAGACCACGGCGGCGATCGCCGATGTCTATTGGGAGCAGGGCGGCCAATCGTATCCCGGCGCCTGCCCCGCCAAATACTCGACGACCACGCAGACCAGCTGGACATACCAGGCCGGCTTTCCGTTTGGCGGGGTCAACGGCAATCCCGTAAAGCCCATGGACACGGTGATCTCATATCACGGGTTTCGGCCGAGCCCCGGGTTTCTGACGCACGGACATCTCGAAGTGTTCTATTTCACCCGCGAATACGGGATCACCCGGTGGGAAGTGTGGACCCCGACAGCCCAGCACCCGAGCACGACGACCGAGTGCCGGGTCCCGGCCACGCCAACCTATCAGGGGGTGAGCTTTGTCGTGCAGCATTGCCACGACTGGTCGCACGTCGTGCCGGCATCGACGGCACAACGTCCGGTGTGGCCGATCCCCAACATCAACCTGTTGGCCAAGCCCCATTTCGACGGCGCGATCACCGGCGCCTGGCACAGCGAGGGGCAGAGCACGATCGGCAAGCCGATCGACTGGACCGTCAAGAACTCGACGGCATCGCGCGACACGCGCGCCTCCACTGCCGGGGTCCGCTACCTGCGGCTTGATTGCGCGGCGGGCAGCACCGGCCAGTGCGGCGCCGGCGCCAGCGAGGCGATCTACCAGGACATTCCCACAAGCAGCATTGCCGGCGGCGCCGATTATGCCTTTGGCATCAATGCCCGTACCGAGCCTGGTCAAGGCCAGGGCACGATCGCGGTCGCGGTTCAACAGATCGACGGCAGCGGCCGGGTGATCGCCAATACGACCCATACGGCCAGTGCGGCGGTGCTGCCGGACAACGGCACGCCGGGCCGGGAAAGCGCCGGCGAACCCGGCTCGGTCTACCTCTCCAGCCGTTTTGTTTACGGCACCCTCGTGATCGCGCCGCAGCCGGACGCGGCGAAAATCCGCTTTCTGATCTCGCCGCGGACGCCGCAGACCTTCGACGTCCTGGACGCATGGCTCGCTGCCTGGCCGATGCCGACGGGGTTGGCCGCGGCGCTCTGATGAGGCCGAGGCGGGCGGGCACGGTCCCGCGCATGGCCGGCGCGGCGCGATGATCTCGCTCGACCTCGCGACCAATGCGATCATCGCCGGGCTGCTGCTCGGCGGCTTTTATGCCGCGGTCACGGTCGGAGTGACGATCTCGTTCGGCATGCTGGACATCGTCAATATCGCCCATCCGGCCTTTATCATGCTCGGCTCGTTTGTCGCCTACACGCTCAATTCGCGCTTTGGTTTCGACCCGGTGCTGGTCGGCGTGGCGATGTCGCCGCTGTTCTATCTGCTCGGCCTCGCAGTCTACCAGATTTATTACTATGCCTTCGAGCGGCGCGGCGAGGAATCGATCCAGGGGCTCGCCTTTTTCTTTGGCCTGTTGTTTGTCGGCGAGGTGGCGCTGATCCTGGTGTTTGGCGTCGATTACCGCTTTGTCGAGGCGCGCTATATCGGCCCGAGCCTGCATCTCGGCTTTGTCGAGCTGCCGCTGCGCATGCTGGTGCCGTTTGTCGTGTCGCTCTTGATGATCGCGGTGCTGCAGCTCTTTCTCGGGCGCAGCTTTATCGGGCGCGCGATCCTCGCCGTATCACAGGACCGGCTGGCCCTGCAGCTGATGGCGGCCAACCCCAACCGGGTGAAGCGGATCGCCTTTGGCATCTCGATCGCCACCGCCTCGGTCGCCGGCGCCCTCCTGATCATCATCCAGCCGGTCGAGCCGTCGGTCGGCCGCGATTATATCGGGCGAATTTTTGCGATCTGCGTGCTCGGCGGGATGACGAGCTTTCCGGGCCTGGTCGCCGGCGCACTGCTGATCGGCGTCGCCGAGAGCCTGACCGCCACCTTTTACGGGCCCTCCTGGTCGCCGGCGGTGGCCTTCGGCTTTCTCTTGCTGGCCCTCGCCATTCGCCCCGCCGGCCTCCTCGGCCGCTGACATGCGCCGTTGCGGCTCATGTTGCCCCTCTCACGCACGGCGGGAGAGGGTGTCGACCCCCGGACTACGATCCGGGGGGAGACGGGTGAGGGTCGCGCCCATCGCCCCCGATGGCTTCTCCTCCCGACGGACAGTGATCTCCATCGATGCCGAACCAGAAAGCTCGCCGACTCCGACTGTCCGCGACCGATGCCGAACGACGAATGTGGGCGGCTTTGAGAGATCGGCGCTTGGAGAAATACAAGTTTCGACGGCAACATCCAATCGATCGCTATATTGGATTTCGCCTGTATGCAGCATCGACTGGTAATCGAGATCGACGGCAGCCAGCATGCAGACAGTGCTGTGGACAGGCAACGAACGGCTTGGTTGGAAAGCCAGGGATGGCGGATGATCCGATTCTGGAACAACGAAGTCCTTACCAATATTCGCGGCGTCGTCGAAGCCATCTTGCGAACGCTGGCCGCCGAATAAGCCCTCACCCTCCCGGCCCGTTGGCCGGGCCCCTCCCTCTCCCGCATTGCGGGAGAGGGGCGATGCGCTTGGCCGCTGACCCCGCATGAGCACCGGTAGGTTCTGGAGCGTCTCGTTCGCCATCGCCGCCCTCTTGCTGGTGCTGACGCGTTGGCAGATCCACAACGGGTATTTTTATTTTGCCGCCTATGTCGTGCTGCAATACGTCGTCTTGGCGACTGCGTGGAACATCCTCGGCGGCTATACCGGCTATATCAATTTCGGGGTCGGCGCGTTTTTTGCCTTCGGCGCCTACAGCTCGGTGGTGCTGCACAAGCTCGCGCCGGTGCCGCTGCCGCTGATGATCCTCGCCGCCGGCGGGATTTCGGGGCTGCTCGGCTTTGGCATGGGCTATCTGACCCTGCGGCTGAAAGGCGTGTTCTTCGCCATCGCTACCCTGGCGCTGGCGATCGTCGCGCAGACCCTGATCGTCAACTGGGACTATGTCGGCGGCTCGCGCGGCATCTATATCATCCGGCCGCAGCACGCGCCGGTCTACGGCGACTACATCCAGTACCTCTATTCCTTGATGCTGGCATTGAGCTGGCTCGCGGTGGCGGTCGCGCGCACGATCGAGCGCTCGCGCCTCGGGCTTGGCCTCGCCGCGATCCGTGACGACGAGCCGGCGGCCGAGGCGGGCGGCGTGCCGACCCTGCGGCTGAAGCTGATCGCGACCACCATCAGCGGCGCGCTGATGGGCATGGCGGGCGCGCCGCTGCCATATTACGTGACCTATCTCGACCCTGCCTCGACCTTCAACCTGTCTTACGCGGTCAACGCCGTGGCGATGCCGCTGATCGGCGGCATGACCAGCTGGATCGGCCCGGTCATCGGCGCCGCCCTGCTCGGCACCATCCAGCAGGTGGCGACGGTCACGATCTCCTCGGCGCTGAATTTGTTGATCGTCGGGCTGCTGCTGATCGCCTTTATCATTATCGCGCCCAACGGCATCGTCGGGCTGATGCAGCGGCGCCGGCGCGCCGGGAGGCGACGGTGAGCGCCACGCCGCCGCCCTTGCTCGAGGCGAGCGGGCTCGGCAAGCGCTTTGGCGGGTTTGTCGCGCTCGACGGCATCGATCTCGCCATCGCCGAGGGCGAGCGGCTCGGGCTGATCGGCCCCAACGGCTCGGGTAAGAGCACGCTCGTCAACTGCCTATGCGGCACCTTGCGCCACGACCGCGGCACGATCGGGTTCGCCGGCCGCCGGCTCGACCGGGTCCCGGCCCATCAGCGCACCCGGCTCGGTCTGGCGCGCAGCTTTCAGCTGCCGAGGCCGTTCCGCACGATGAGCCTCGTCGACAATTTGCGCATTCCGCTCTTGTACGCGGTCAATGCCCGGCCCGGCGCGCACCTCTCCGGTGCGGCGATCGAGCAGCGGGCTCTCAAGCTGCTGGCCGATGTCGGGCTCGCCGGCAAGGCCCGGCAGCTGCCGCGCGAGCTGACCCAGGTCGAGATGCGCAAGCTCGAGCTCGCCCGCGCGGTCGCCAGCGCCCCGCGCCTCTTATTTGCCGACGAGGCGATGGCCGGGCTCTCGGCCTCCGAGGTCGAGGAGATCCTGGCGGTGCTGTTTCGGCTCAACCAGGAGGGGATCACCATCGTCCTGATCGAGCACATCATGCGCGCGGTGATGAGCTTTTCGACCCGGCTCGTGGTGCTGGTGGCCGGGCGCAAGATCGCCGACGGGGCGCCGCAGGAGGCGATCCGCAACCCCGAGGTCGAAAGGGCTTATCTTGGCGAGTAGCCTCAGGATTTCCGGGATCGACGCCGGCTATGGCGCGGTGCGCGTGCTTGAAGGCGTGTCGCTCGACGTCGCGGCTGGCGAGACCGTGGTGCTGCTCGGCACCAACGGCAACGGCAAGAGCACCCTGATGAAATGCGTGATGGGCATGCTGGCGCCGAGCGCGGGCACGATCGTCGCCGAGATCGACGGCGAGCGGATCGACCTGGTTGGCCGCTCGACCGAGGCGATCGTCGATCTCGGCATCACCCTGGTGCCCGAAGGCCGCCGGCTGTTTCCAAAGCTGACGGTCGAGGAGAATTTGTTGCTCGGCGCCTTTCGACCGACCGCGCGGGCCGCGATCGCCGACAACCTCGATGCGTGCTACGCCACCTTCCCGGTGCTGCGCGAGCGTCGCCGCCAGCTCGCTGGCAGCATGAGCGGCGGCGAGCAGCAGATGTTGGCCTTGGCCCGCGCCCTGATGTCGGCGCCCAAGATCCTGCTGATCGACGAGCCCTCGGTCGGCCTGGCGCCGATCCTGGTCCGGCGCACGATCGACAAGATCCAGGAGCTGAAGGATCGCTACCGGCTGACCGTGCTGATGGCCGAGCAGAACTTTAACCAGGCGGTGCGCATCGCCGACCGCGGCTATGTCATCGTTCACGGCCGGATCGCCTTCGAAGGCGCCTCCGCCGACGAGCTCAACGACAACGAGCTCGTCCGCAAATTCTATCTGGGGCTGTAGTGGCGCAGCCCTGATGCTGCGTGCTCGCCGGATGATGACTGTCGGACTCCCCCTCCCTCGTAGACCTTCAGGCACTATTTACCAAATAGTGTGATCGGCTTCACATTAAGAGACGTGTAATTCCCGTAGCATCATGCTTCCACGGACTTTGCAGAAACGGGTTGTATTATGATCACATATCGATCCAATGCGCCGAGCTGGTCTTGCGTTTCCAGCCCGGCGGTTGGGGGACCCGATCGCGCCGCCTCGGTAGGCTCGCGCCGCGGCGGAGCCGGCCGGCAACACCGCGCGCCACACTCGCAGCCGCGATGCTCCTGGAGCGGCGGCGTCGCGCTGATGATGATCGCGAGCGCCGGCATCTGCCATGCGGCTTTTGCACAAACCAGCCAAACCGGCACCTCGCGCGCCACCCTTGCCGGAGAGGTCGCCCATGCCCAGCGCATGCGCATGCTGTTTCCCGATGCGGCCCGTGGCGGCCAAGCCGTGCCGCCGGTGATCCCGAAGCTCGAAATCGACCCTGACCGCTCGGGAGCGATCGCGACGGTGCAGCCAAACGGGCCGACCGTCACCGCCGGGAATGCCTTTTTCGGGGTTCTCGGCACCAACGGGCGCAGCTGCTTTACCTGCCATCAGCCGCAGGATGGCTGGTCGCTGAGCGCCAAAGACGCGCGGGCGCGCTTCGCCGTCGACCCCGACGCTCCATTGTTCCGGCTGGTCGATGGCGCCACCTGCGCGTCGGACGACGTCTCCACGCCGGAGGCCAAGCGCAAAGCCTACGGCCTGCTGCTGCAGAAGGGCCTGATCCGGATCGCATTGCCGATGCCCTCGCAAGCCCTGCAATTCGAAATTATCGGGGTCGATGATCCCTATGATTGCAATACGAGCCCAACGACCGGCCTGACCAGCCCCGGCAGCGGTATCGTATCGGTCTACCGGCGCCCGTTGCCGGCGACGAATCTGGGCTTTTTGAGCACGATCATGTGGGACGGGCGCGAGCCCGACTTGTTCAGCCAGGCGGCCGACGCAACCCTCGGCCACGCCCAGGCGACAGCGCCGCCGAGCCTCGCCCAGCAGCGCCAGATCGTCGCCTTCGAGGGTTGCACGCAGGCCGCCACCCCGGCCGCATGTGCGAACATTCCGCCCCAGTCCGGGGTGTTCAGCGCCCAGATCTTCGATGACCAGGCGCTTGATCTCGACGACGGCGCCGATGGCGGCCCGGTGAGCCTGCCCCAGCAGCTGACGCAGTACTTCATCGGCGTCAACGACCCGCTCGGCAACAATCCCAGGAGCATCCCGTTCACGCCCAAGATATTCAGCCTTTATGATCAGTGGAATGGAGCCTGGGCCGGCCCGCGGCAGAGCTTCTCGAAAGCGGCGGCGCGCGCGGCGATCGCCCGCGGCGAGCAGGTCTTTAATACGGTGAAAATCAACATCACTGGGGTGGGCGGGCTGAATGACGCGCTCGGCAAGCCGAGCATCCCCGGGTTTTGCAGCACCTGCCACGACACCCCGGCGATCGGCGATCATTCGGTCAAGGCACCGTTGAATATCGGGGTTGCCGATGCCGGCGCGAACAGCCCGCCGGGGCTCGACATCGCCGGCTTGCCGGTATTCACGATCTGGTGCAAGGCTGGGCCATTGGCCGGCCAGATCTTGACCGTGACCGATCCCGGCCGCGCCCTGATCACGGGGCAGTGCGCCGATATCGGCAAGCTGAAGGGGCCGATCCTGCGCGGGCTGGCGGCGCGCGCGCCTTATTTCCACAATGGGTCAGCCGCGAGCCTGCGCGTTGTCGTCGAGTTCTATGACCGGCGCTTCACGATCGGGCTCACCGACCAGCAAAAGGCCGATTTGGTCGCGTTCCTGAACGCGCTGTGAGTCGGCGACGGCTCGCTGACGCGGACCGTCAATGGCGCCCGGCCGAGCATAGGCGATTGGCGAGCCTCTGGTCGGCCGTGGTCGGGGTGATGTCGGTCAGCACGTTGCTCGCCTGGGCTTGCGCGATCAAGGTCGTCGCCGCGCTCGCCCGCAGAAAACGCCCGCTGACGTTCCTGTTCGCGGCGTTGGTCACGACGCAGACATAGCCCTGGTGGGTGCCATAGCGCTCCTCGAGCGACGGGCGCGGGTCGGAGGCGGCGAGCCGTTCGGCCTTGGTCTCCTTGAACGGAAACGACGATGCGGCGAGGCCGCATTGCTGGCCTTTATAGATGCCTGACGCATAGGTGTTCCAGCCGGTATAGGTCGCCAGCGGCGCCTGCAGCAGAACCGACCTGACCCCGGCATATTCGTTGCCGTCGGCATCGACCTTGACCGCATAGGCCGGCAGCACCCGGTGGATATCCGGCGGCTGGATCGTGACGATGCCGGTCTGGTCGTGATAGTCGATGCCCGGGCCGAAATCGAACAGCTCGGCATGGTTGATCTGGTCGCCCTCGAACGGATAGCCCGGAATGTCGGGGAAGCCTTCGGCTCGTTGCGTCGCCGGCACGAGCTGCCGCTTGCCGAGGGTCGGATAGGAGTTCCGCGGCATCGGGGTGCCGTTCATGACGAAGGCGACGAAATCGTCCTGCAGCGCGTTGTTGGTGTCGGATTCGGGGTTCGGATTGGCGGGATAAACGCAGCCGCTGGCCGGTGGCGGAGCGGCCGTATAGGTAAAGCCGCCGGCGCCGCCGCCATGCGTCGTTGCCGGGTTGTAGTATCGGTGGACGTTGCGGGGCAACGGGATGTCCCCGACGGCGGTAAAGCCGATCAGATCGGGCGACATCTTCTCGTCGTAGAATTCGAGCGAGCCGAAGGTCTCCAGGATCTGCGGACACGTCTTGGTCGCCGTGCACCGGTCGAGCATGCCTTCGGGGCCGTAATGGCGGGCGAGGTCGGGGTAGCGCGCCCACCATACCGGGGCTTCGTCGGCCATCATGTAGAGGTTGGTGATGACATCGGGCAGCGCGAAGCGGACATTCATATAAAGCTGGCGCCCGTCGATCTGCGGCCAGGCGCCGTCGACCACCTGCCGGTTGTCTTCGTCCTGGTTGAAGCCGAGATGGATCGAGGACCGGATGAACGAGCCGGATTGCGACACCCCGACGCTGATGACCTTGCGCACCAGCCCGGCGATCGGGTTCACCGTGCCCTGATCGTCGGCGGCCGCGTGATGAAAGAACGAAATGATGTCGCGCGCCGCGGCATAGCCGACGCCGAGGACCAGCGGGTTCTTCGCGGTAAAGACCATCTCGTAGAGCAGGTTCGGGTTGAACCCGTTCTTCAGGCAGATATGGGTCGGATCGGGGGTGCCGGGGAACGGGACGGTGCTGCAGTCGGCCCAGGCCCAATCCGCGCTCGGGATCGTCGTCTTCGGGCCGTCGACACCGGTGATCGACTGGTAGGCGAGGCTCCAAAACTCGGTCTTGGTCGTATCCGTGCTGAGCGGCTGGTACGGCACCGGCGTCGTGAAGATGATCAGTTGCGCGGTGTTGCCGCTCGCATTGGCGATGTGGCCATAGACCGGCCCGGTGATCGTCGAGCCGTCGGGATTGGTCGCCACCGGCACCTGGATGACCTGGTTGGTGCCGGCATAGGGTGTCGCCAGCGAGGTGCAGGGATACGGGGTCGGGCAATGCGCCAGCAGATCGCCCTGCCAGCCGCTCTGCAGATAAATGGCGCCGGGAACCACCGAGGCCGCGGCCGACGGGATCGCGCTGCTGCCGCGGTTGGCCACCTCATAAAACATCAGCCCGTTGGCCTCGCTCGAAGCCTGCGGCATGGTGATTTGGAAGGTCGCGATATATGGCACCAGGCCGTGCGCACCGCGCGGCGCCAGGTTGATGTCCTGAATAATCTGATTGTGCCGGTCGCTCGGATCGAGCTCGCCAAAGGCGCGCCCCTTCAAGGTGACATAGGGCCCGGCGGAGCCGATCGCGGCGCCGCCATAGGCCGGCGCGGCCGGAGAATCGATGACGATCGTCGCAACGCGCGCCGCCGCCGGCGAGACCCGACCGATGATCGCGCCGGCAATGAAGGCAACGGCAAGGCCGATGTCGAACGGCCAGAATCTACCCCTGTGCGACATTGCTTCCTCCCCGGATTGGCGAATTGGCTGGCGGTCCCCGGTGTTGCAGCGGACGCAGGCGGTGCCTGCAAGGCAGCCGTCAGCGGGCCGTCGCGAATTGTGACGAAATCGCGATGCCGCTGCCACAAAAAAGGCGATCGCCTCGCGCCCTCCGGCGGCGCATGCCACCCAGTGCAAATCGCCATTCGACCGGCAGAATGGTGGGCACCCCGATCGCACCCGCGTCCGCACCAGGGGCGCGGTCAAATTGCCTTCACGCCAGCTGCCCCCGTGCTGCCCTAATTGCCGCGATTCGGGGTTGCGCACCCGACCCGAATGGGCCATGCTCCGGCACCTGAAATCAACCAAAGGAGCCGCCGGGAAACCGGTCGGTCGGCAATGGAGGAAACGCGGATGACTCTGCGGGTCTTGTCGCCTCGTGCGCGATCGGGGGCCGGCTGGCTCGCGTTATTCGGCGTCGTTTGCTTTGGGTTCGTGCCCGTTGCCAGCGCGCGGATCACGCAGATCAACATTACGACGGTCGAATCGCCGACCTTCAGCGGTGCCAGCTTTGGCGCGGTCGGCGCCTATGAGCGGATCGACGGGACGATGACCGGCGAGGTCGACCCGAAGGACCCGCTCAACGCCGACATCGTCGATATCGGCCTCGCGACCAAGAGCGCCGACGGCAAGGTTGGCTATTCCGCCGATTTCCAGATCCTGCGCCCGGTCGACCTGGCCAATGGCAATCACCGGGTGATCTTCGATCTGCCCAACCGCGGCCGGGCCACCGCGTTGACCACATTCAACGACAGCACGAGCGGAAACAACACGACAACGGCGGGCAGCCCCGGCAACGGCTTTCTGATGAATGGGGGCTATACGATCGTCGAGGGCGCCTGGGACATCACCGCCGCGCAGGGCGGCGCCTCGTTCGGCGTGACCTTTCCGATCGCCAAGAACAAGAACGGTTCGACGATCACCGGCCGCGCCACCGAGGAGTTCGTGATCGACAAGAACGCGACGCCGGCGAGCGAGCCATTAACCTACCCCGCGGTCAGCGCCGACAAGTCGCAAGCGTTTTTGACGGTGCGCGAGAATTACGGCGACAAGCCCCAGCTCGTTCCGGCCAGCGGCTGGGACTACACCGACAGCACGTTGACCGCGGTCAAGCTGACCTCGGGAAATTTCGGCGGTCCCGGCTCGTTCGGGCCGACCGCACTCTATGAATTCACCTATACCGCAAAAAATCCGCTCGTGGCCGGGCTCGGCTTTGCCGCGCTGCGCGATTTCGCGACGTTTCTGCGCGCCGCGAAGACCGACGACAAGGGTGTCGCCAACCCGCTCGCCGGCAATGTGCAGCGCATCTACACGAGCTGCGTGTCGCAGCCTTGCCGCACGACCCGCGACTTCCTGCTGTTCGGCTTCAACGAGGCGGAGAAGACCCACGCCAAGGTGTTCGACGCGATGCTGAACTGGATCGGCGGCGGCGACGGCATCTTTATGAACTACCGCTTTGCCCAGCCGACGCGAACCCAACGCCAGCACATCGCCCGCTGGACCCCGGAATTCCAGTTCCCGTTCGCCGACGTGGCAATCTTCGACCGGGCGACCGGAAAGTATGGCAGCCGCCTTGATGCCTGCCGGCGCAGCTCGACCTGCCCGAAGATTTTCGAGGTGAATTCGGAAAACGAATACTGGTCGAAGGGCGGCTCGATGCTGACCACCGACGGCCAGGGTCACGACCTCGAGCTCAGCTCCACCCCCGGTGTCCGTTATTACCAACTGTCGAGCCTGCCGCATGGGGCCGGCACTGCCGCCGGCATCTGCCAGCAGCCGCAAAACCCGCTCGGTCCCGACCAGGTGCTGCGCGCCCTGCTGGTTGATCTCGACCAATGGGTCAGCAGCGGCCGGCAGCCGCCGGCCAACCGTGTGCCGAGCTTTGCCAGCCATACCCTGGCGCCGTCATTGCCGCAATCGGGCATGGGCTTCCCGCATATTCCCGGCGTCACCTACAACGGCATCCTCCATACCGGCGATCTATGGAATTTCGGCCCCAAATTCGATGAGGGTATTCTGACCGTTCTGCCGCCGCAGCTGCTCGGCACGCCGTACAAGATCTTCGTGCCGAAGACCGATGCCGACGGCAACGATATCGCCGGCATCCGCACCCCCGACGTCGCCGTGCCGGTGGCGACCTACACCGGCTGGGGGCTGCGCGCATCGGCTCCCGGCGACCCGGTGCCGATCGTCGATGGCTGCGACGCCTCGGGTCAGAAGCTGCTATTCGAGGAGACCAAGGCGGAGCGGCTCGCGGCCGGCGATCCTCGTCTGTCGCTGCAAGAACGTTACAAGGACCACGCCACCTATGTGAGCCTGGTTACCGCTGCCGCGCAAAGCCTCGAAAGCCAGCGCTTGCTGCTCGGCCAGGACGTGCAGAACTACATCGCCGCGGCACAGGCCGCCGCGGTTCCCTGACCGTCGCCGCAGCGCCGCGATGGCGGCGCTGCAAGCGCCGCGGGCTTATTCGGCGGCGGCGCGGGTCGGGGTTTGCGCCTCGACGAGCACAGCCGCGGCCTCCTTGGCGACGCGGGTACCGTCGAAGAATCTCGGGTTCTGCGTGCCCCACAGCAGCACCGCGTTTCGAAAGGTGAAGTCGCGGAAGTCGTCGGCGCTGATGTGGCCGTCCTCGACCAGCTCATAGGCCTCGGGCAATGGGTGGCGCATGTCGATCACGTCGAAATGGCCGATATCCGAGCTGAAGATCGCGTTGAGCCTCGACCCGAAGGGATTGGTGCGGCCGAACGCGGTGGCGTTCATGCGGTCGTCGGCCTCGCAGCCGAAATAATAGGGCTTGGCGTAGAGATCGACCCAGTCTTCCTTGCGGGTGATCTTGCATGCCGAGAAATCATCGATGTTCTCGATCCCGCCAGTCAGAAAGGCGAGTTCGGGATCGGGCAGCCCGCCGCGTTCGCGCAGCGCCGCGGCGATGTCGTCATAGCCGTATTTCTCGACGAGGCTCAGCAATTTGGCACGGTCGAGCTTGTCGGGGTGCATGCGCTCGAGCGCCATGGCGCTGCGCCGCTCCCAATGCTCGATCAGATCGCCGAACAGCTGGCTGGCCCAGCCGACCCCGCCTTCGAGAAACGCGAAGCGCAGCTGCGGGAAGCGCCGGGTAACGCCGCCGAGGAAGATCGCCTTCGCCGTCGCATGCCCGGCCGCGGCGAAATGGCCGATATGGTTGTAGACGAAATTGGTCGGCGACAGGCGCAGACCCTGGCTGCTCGAAGCACTATGAAAGGTGGGGGCGATGCCCAGCTCGACGCATTTCGTCCAGACCGGGTCGTAATCGTATTCGCTGTCGAGGCCGAGCACGTCGTACCACACCGCAAACCGCGCCGTGTCAGGATCGTTGGCTGCGGCCGCCGGCACCTTGCGCGCCATGTTGCTACCGAACATCCCGACCTTCGAGCCCAGCTGCTTTGTCGCGAACTCCAATTCGGCGATCGCCTCGTCGGGGGTGTGCATCGGGATGATCGCCGCCGGGGTCAAGCGATCGCCAAGGCCGGAGAAATAATCGGCCGAGACCACGTTGTAGGCGCGGATCACCGCGCGCCGGGTGGCATCGTCGGCAATGCGCGGAAACCGCAGCCCGGCGGTCGGGTAGATGATGCCGAAATCGACGCCGATCTCGTCGAGGCGGTCATAGAGCAATCGCGGCATCATCGCCGTGGCGCGGTCGAGCGTGTTCTCGGCCTGGCGGCTCATAAAAGCCTGCTGCGCCATGCGCTTGCGACGGCGCTCGGCGGGTGACGTCGACAATGATTCGCGCGTCGTCGCCATCGCCTTCAAAAAGCCGTCCGCGGCGAGGTCGCCGCCAACTTTGCGCATCTTTTCGCTGAACACCGGGTCGTATTCGACCCAATGCCCGTCGCCGTCGACGATCGGGTGGTTGATGTTCGAACGGACCTCGTCGGGGGTCATGTGAGCGCTCATGATCTGCTCCGGAATGGCGATTGCAGGCACCGGCCATTCTGCGGCGAGTTCCGGAGGCGAGCCTTGCGTTGTGCGCAATGCCGGCCGGCACTGAAGGGCGTCCGGCGCCATCGTGGACGAGGCTGCGCGGCAGCCCTACGCAGCCTTGTCACCGCGAGAATTTAGGATAGCGGCACCCTCGGAACGCTCTCTCGATGCTGCCCCTTGCTGCGACAACGGTCGCCGGCCAGCGCCGCCGCGGGTTGGCGAGCCGCTCGCGGCCGTTCGCGGGCGAGCCGCTCGAACAGCAGCTCGATGCTGCGCCGGTCGACCCCGTCGCTCCTCATCATCAGCCCGATCAGCGGATCCTGCACCAGCTGAGCGAGGGAAGGCGCCTCGCAGCAATCATCGTCGATTTCTCTGTTCATCGCTTTTGTCCTGAACGAAAAGCCGAGCCGTCTTGCGTGGTACATAGCTGGGCCTGCGGCGCCGCACGCGCCATCAGGGAGCTTGGCCAGGGACATCGCCGCGCCATTCAGCTCTGGCGGCGCAGCAGGTTTCCGATGTGTTCGCGACGGGCCCAGTCCGATCGGCGATGCCCGTCGGCGCAAACCGAGACCCGGCCCAGCCGAAGCAGCGGGTGCACCGGCCGCGCGCTCCGCGCTATAGTGCGGCCGGCGCGGCGCGCGGCGGAGGAGCGGGATGCATCTCTTCAAGGAACATGCGGTGACGGACCCGGAAAGGGTTGCCGGGATGATCCCGGTCATCGATTACGGCCCTTATTTTACCGGCGAGAAGGGCGCGATCGAGCGGCTCGCGGCCGAGGTGGCGCGCGCCTGCGAGACGGTCGGGTTTTTCTACGCGCTGAACCACGGCGTGCCGGAGGCGCTGATCGACCGGGCTTTTGCCGCCTCGCGCCGGTTCCACGCCCTGCCGCTGGCGCAAAAGCTGGCGCTGCGGCTCAACGACAACAATATCGGCTACCTGCCGGTGAATGCCTCGGTGCAGGGCGCCTCGACCGTGCACAAGGCGACCCGGCCGAACCAGAACGAGAGCTTTTTCGTCAGCCACGACCGCGGCTCCGACCACCCCGACGTTGTCGCCGGCAAAGCATTGCGCGGGCGCAACCAGTGGCCGGCCGAATTGCCGGAAATCCGCGCCGACATGATGGCCTATTTCACGGCGCTGGGGAGGATGTGCGACCGGATGCTGCCGCCCTTTGCCGTGGCGCTCGGCATGCCGGCTGATTTCTTCGCGCCCTATTTCGCCGACGAGGCGCACGCCACCGTGCGCTTTCTGCACTATCCGCCGCAGCACACGATCGAGGACAATTTGTTCGGCCAGGGGCCGCATACCGACAACAGCTTTATGACCGCGCTGGCGCGGACCGAGGTGCCGGGGCTGGCGGTGCGGCTGCCGCCGAACGGGCCATCGGGCGGCGAATGGTTTGCTCCGCCGATCATCCCGGGCACCTTTCTGATCAACCTCGGCAACATTATGCGGCGCTGGTCGAATAACCGGTTTTTGTCGACGCCGCACGGAGTGCTGAACGAATCGGGGGCCGACCGCTATTCGATCGCCTATTTCCACAGCCCCAACCCGGACCGGGTCATCGAATGCCTGCCGTCCTGCACCGGCCCCGACAACCCGCAGCACTATCCGCCGGCGGTCTATCGCGACCTGGTGCTCGACTTCTACCGCGCGAACTACTTCCATCAGAAAGGCCACAAATCGTCGGCGGCCGAGATGGTGCAGGCGGCGGAATAGCCCCTTATGCCGGTCAAGCTCTACGCCTTCACCTGCGGCACCGTGACCGGCGAGTTCGCCCGGCTGATGGAGGGCGGGGAGGGCGACATCACCGTGCCGGTCCCGGTTTACCTGATCGAGCATCCGAAGGGCCGGGCGCTGTTCGATACCGGATTGCACATGGATTGCCAGTGCGACCCGGCCGGGCGGCTCGGGCCGCGGCTGACCGGCCTCTTCCGCATCGGCTTTCGTCCGGGCGAAGAGGTCAGCGCCCGGCTCGAAGCGATCGACCGCGATCCCGGCAAGATCGATCTCGTGATCAACTCGCATTTTCACTTCGACCATGTCGGCGGCAACGCGCTGATCCCGAACGCGACGATGCTGGTGCAGCGCCGCGAATGGGACGCCGGCATGGACCCCGAGACCGCTGCCCGGCACGGCTACAACCCGCGTGATTTCGATCTCGGCCATAAGGTGCGTCTGGTCGAGGGCGAGCACGACGTCTTCGGCGACGGCTCGGTCATCTGTTTGCCGACATATGGCCATACGCCGGGGCACCAGTCGCTGCGGGTGCGGAGCGAGGCCGGCGAGGTCGTGCTGACTGCCGACGCCTGCTATTTCTGCCGGACCCTGCGCGAGCGCCGTCTGCCGCGCTATGTCGCAGACCGCACGGCGATGCTGGCCTCGCTCGATCGGCTCGAAGCGCTCGAAAAAGGCGGCGCCCGCCTCTTTTTCGGCCACGACCCCGAATTCTGGCGCGGCGTGCCGCAAGCGCCGGCCGCGATCGCATGAAGCTCTCGCGCGCCATCCTGTTCGACCTCGACGACACCTTGCTCGTCGCCTTCGGGCCGGCCGAATCGCAGTGGCGCCGGATCATCGACGCGGTCGCCGAGCAGCTGGCGCCACTCGCCCCGGCGGCGGTGATCGCCGCGATCCAGCAGAGTTCGGCAGAATTGTGGGCCGATCCGGCGCAGCACAAGCACTGGCGCCACCGCATTGGCGAGGCGCGCCGGCGCATCGTCGCCGACGCCTTCGCCGGATTGGCGGCCGGCGGCCAAGCCGTTCCGGACCGGGCGCTGGGCGATGTGATCGCCGACCGTTACAACACGCTGCACGAGGCCGAATTGCGGCTGTTTCCCGGTGTGCACGAAACCTTGCAGCGCCTCAAGCAATTGGGCGTGCGCCTCGCCTTGATCACCAATGGCGCCGCCGAGCCGCAGCGCGCCAAAGTCGTCCGCTTCGCCCTCGAGGAGCGCTTCGACCACATCCAGATCGAGGGTGAGCATGGTTTCGGCAAGCCCGAGGAGCGTGCCTATACCCATGCGATGACGGCGCTCGGGGTCGAGCCGCGCGACACCTGGATGGTCGGCGACAATCTCGAATGGGAGATCGCCGCCCCACAGCGTCTCGGCATCCACGCGATCTGGCACGACGGCTACGGCATCGGATTGCCCCCCGGATGCCCGGTCCGCCCCGACCGGATCATCCGCACCCTGCCGGAATTGCTGTTGTAGCTGAACCGAAAGCACGATCTGAGCCCGATCGAGCTCTGCTGGCGGCCCCTTGTTTGCGCTGCCAAAAGCTCGGTCGAGCGCCCGCCCGTTGCGGCCCTGCGATCGCCGCTGCCGTTGTGCATCGCGCCTTTGCAAAATCGTCGCCGCGCCGGCATGCTGGAGGACGGATCAAAAACCAGGATGGTCGGGATGGCTTTTTCGCTGATCGACGATGCCCGCGGCGCGATCCCGATCGTCGCGTTGAGCAAGGAGCGGCTGGCATCCTGGCTCGAAGCGGCGCCGGAGCCCCAACGCAACTGGCTGCGGGCGATCGGCTTTTCGGCCGATGCCGGCAAGTTTGCGCTGGTGCCCGGGGAAACCGGCGGGCTCGGCCGGGTGCTGGTGGGGCTCGGCGCGAGCGGCGATGGCACGCCGCCGGTCTGGACGCTCGCCGGATTGCCCAGGACGTTGCCGGAGGGCAGCTATCGGCTCGAGCAGCCTCCCGGCGGCGCCGACCCGGCCCGCCTGGCGCTCGGTTGGGCGCTCGGCACCTATGCCTTTAGCCGCTACCACGCGAAACCGGCGAACCCGGCGGCGCTGGTCTGGCCCGAGGGCGCCGACCGCGGCCAGGTCGAACGGGTCGCGAGCGCGGTGTTTCTCGCCCGCGACCTGGTCAACACCCCGGCCGGCGACCTCGGGCCGGAGGAGCTGGCCGCAGCGGCGGTGCAGGTCGCCGAGACTGCCGGTGCTTGCCATCGGGTGATCGTCGGCGACGAGCTCTTGGCCGAGAACTATCCGACGATCCATGCCGTCGGCCGGGCCAGCACGCGAGCGCCGCGCCTCGTTGACATCACCTGGGGCGCGCCGTCGGCGCCCAAGCTCACTTTGGTCGGCAAGGGGGTGTGCTTCGACAGCGGCGGGCTCGACCTGAAGACCGCCGCCGGCATGCGCCTGATGAAAAAGGACATGGCCGGGGCGGCGATCATGCTCGGCCTCGCCCGGGCGGTGATGGACGCAGAGCTGCCGGTCCGGCTGCGCGTGCTGCTGCCCTGCGTCGAAAATTCGGTATCCGGCAATGCGATGCGGCCGATGGACGTGGTGCGTACCCGCAAGGGGCTGACCGTCGAGATCGGCAACACCGACGCCGAGGGCCGGCTGATCCTGTGCGACGCGCTGGCCGAGGCTTCAACCGAGAGGCCGGCGCTGCTGATCGACATGGCGACGTTGACCGGCGCCGCGCGGGTGGCGCTCGGGCCGGAGCTCGCGGCGCTGTTCTGCAATAATGAGACGTTGGCGCAGGGCTTGCTCGGCGCGGCCGAGGCCGAGGCCGACCCGATGTGGCGGATGCCGTTGTGGCGGCCCTATCGCCGGATGCTCGACAGCAAGGTGGCCGACCTCAACAACGTGTCCGAAGGGCCGCATGCCGGCGCAATCACCGCGGCGCTTTATCTACAGGAATTTGTCGAGCCCGAGATTCCCTGGGCACATCTCGACGTGATGGCGTGGAACCCGCAATCCCGCCCCGGCCGTCCCGAAGGCGCCGAGGCGACCGCGCTGCGCGCGCTCTACACCTACATCGCCCAGCGGTTCGGGTGACGGGGGCACTCACCACAGGCGGCGCACGCCGTAGCGGTCGAACAGCGTTTCGCTCGAGACGAGCTTCGCGTCGACGGTCCGCCTGTGCGATCATAATCCGGCCGAACCGGTCGCGATGCGGACCCCGCAGAGTGCCGGCCCCTTCAGCGCGGTAATCCGCAGTTGACTCACTTTGAAAAGGTCACCCGCCCCCGTGATAATGGAATTCACTCTGATCGCCGCGTTTCTTAATGGGAACGAATCGGCCGACGTATCGGGCCTGAATTTGCGGCGGAGCCTCGTCTCCAACAAAGCCGATGCGTTTAGGTTTCGTGGGCGGGTGATCAGGAAAATTGGTGGGTTTGGCGGAAAGCCATTCAGTTGGGGCAAAGACCCCAATGATTTCGCGATCTTTGACGGCTAGTACATAGTCGAGATTATTCGCGCGCTGCAAATTCGCCCTCCAAGCATACCGCGCTGCGTCATAGAGGGATCTACCCTCTGCGAGCGACTTGTAAACTTCGACGGCCATAACCCGATCCTGGAAGGTCGCTTCGACTTGTCCGGAGTTGTACGCGGACATGTCATCCCTCGTTGCCATGCAAGACAAGCTTATATGTGGCTAGGCGTCGTCAATTAGCAACATTGGCCCACAAATATAGTCGCTTTGACCGGGCATGGCCCGGCCATCCACGAGTTGCGGGACACCAAACGAAGACGTGGATGCCAGGATCACGTCCGGGCAAGACGAACATATCGTGGGACACGAGGTGTTCGCTCAATTGACGACACGACCTAGTACCCGCGCCCCGGATCGACCTGGTGGCGCAGCGGGCGGCCCGCTTCGAAGCGGCGGATGTTGTCGACGATGATCGGCGCGGCGGTCGCGGGATTGGTGGTGCCGGCGATGTGCGGGGTGACCACAATCCGTGGGTGGCGCCAAAAGGGGTGGCCGGGCGGCAGCGGCTCCTCGTGAAACACGTCGAGAGCGGCGGCCGAGAGCTGCCCGGAATCGAGCGCCGGGATCAGGTCCTGCTCGACGAGATGGCGGCCGCGGCCGGCATTGACGAGGCCGGCGCCTTTCGGCAGCGCGGCAAAGGCGCGCGCGTTGAGAATCCCCTCGGTTTCGCTCGTCAGCGGCAGCAGACAGACAAGGATCTCGCTGTGCGCGAGGAGCCGGGGCAGACCGGCCGCGCCGGCAAATGTCGCAAATCCTGGGAGCGTTCTCTCCCCCCGGCCCCATCCGGCAACCGGAAACCCGAGCGCTTTCAGCTTGCGCGCCGCGTTCTGGCCGATCTCGCCAAAGCCAAGAATGCCGACCGGCCGCTCGCCGGCGTTTTTCTGCGGCAGCTCACGCCAGATCAGGGCTTGCTGCTGGTCGCGGTACTCGAGGTCGCGGCGATGCAGCCGCAGCACCTGCAGCGCGACGTACTCGCTCATCGCGTCGGTCAGGTACGGGTCGACGAGGCGGACGATCGGCACCCCGCGCGGCAGCAGCGGGTCTGACAGAATGTGGTCGACCCCGGCGCCCAGCGACAGGATCAGCTTCAGCTTTGGCAATGAGGCGAGAAGGCCGGTTTCTGGCCGCCAGACCAAGGCGAAGTCGATCGCCGCCGGATCGCCGATCTGTGGCCATACCCGGATATCGAGCCCCGGCATCAGCCGGGCCAGCTGCCCGCTCCAGCGCGCGGCGGAATCGACCGAGGAGCAGAACAGCAGCGCCATCGCCGGCGATCATAGCACATCGATGGCCGCCGCCACATTGCTGCCGGCTTCCGGGTTCATCAGCGCGCCGGCATCAGGTGGGGGGCAGTCGATGCGCTCGCTGTGGAGGATGATCGCGTCAAGGTGGCTCGGCGGCGAGGGCTCGGATGCGCTGACCGGCGATTCGACCCTGCGCGATCTGCTGACGATCGCCGAGCCGGCCCGCACCCGGCCCGCCTTTGAGGTCAGGCGGCAGTCCGAAGTCTCCCATAACGCGATGATGTCCCGGCAGGATCGGGATCGGGCCGGTCTCGGTCCGGTTTTCGCGCAGAAATCCCGCGCCGAAAGCTCGGAATAGCTGGCGTCCACGCCTGCGGGCGCCCGGCGAGGCGGTGTTGCAATCCGGGCTCATCCGTGTTGTCCTCTGCGAACGCCCTTTGGCGCCCAATGCTGCGCGACGGGCGAGCCGTTGCGGGCAATGTATCGTCGCCGCGAAAGCCGCCATGCGGCGTCCGACAAACGTGGAAGCCGCCATGCGGCGTCCACAAAAAGGAAGAGGGCGTGAGGACGAAGCAACAAACGCTGCCCGGCTCATCGAACCCCGGGCGCGCGGTCGGGCTCGTCGAACGCCTGCGCGACTATTTCTCGCCGCACGAAATCGTCGACACCTCGCCCAAGATATCGGACGAGGTCAAATACACCACCTGCTACATGTGCGCCTGCCGCTGCGGGATCAAAGTTCATCTGAAGGATGGCGGCATCCGCTATATCGAGGGCAACCGCGACCACCCGGTCAATCGCGGGGTGATCTGCGCCAAGGGCGCCTCGGGGATCATGCAGCAGCAGTCGCCGGCAAAGCTGACGAAGCCGCTGATGCGGGTCGGCGAGCGCGGCTCCGGCGAGTTCCGCGAGATCGAGTGGGACGAGGCGCTCGCCACCGCGGTCGAGTGGCTGTCGGCGATCCGCGTGGCCGATCCCAAAAAACTCGCCTTTTTTACCGGGCGCGACCAGAGCCAGGCGCTGACCGGCTATTGGGCGGCGCAGTTCGGCACACCCAATTTCGCCGCGCATGGCGGGTTCTGCTCGGTCAACATGGCCGCGGCCGGTATGTATACCTTGGGCGGCAGCTTTTGGGAATTCGGCGAGCCCGACTGGGAGCACACCCGTTTTTTGATGATGTTCGGCGTCGCCGAGGACCATGATTCGAACCCGATCAAGATCGGGCTGTCGGGGCTGCGCCGGCGCGGCGCCAAATTCGTCTCGATCAACCCGGTGCGCACCGGCTATTCGGCGATCGCCGACGAATGGGTCGGGATCCGGCCGGGCACCGACGGCCTGTTTGTGCTGGCGCTGATCCACGTGCTGCTCGAGGCCGACCGGATCGATCTCGACTACCTGGTGCGCTACACCAATGCCGCCTGGCTGGTGATCCAGGCGCCGGGTGCCCCGGATGACGGGCTCTTCGCCCGCAACGAAGAGGGCCAGCCGCTGGTGCTCGAGCCCACGGGGTCGCTGGCGAGCGGCATGGCTGCCGGAGTGGCCGCCCGGCTGGTCGGCGACGCGGCGCTGCCCGACGGCCGACGGGCAGTGCCGGTCTTCCAGCTGATCGCCGAGCGTTATCTCGACCGCCAATACGCGCCCGAGGCAGTCGCCGGGACCTGCGGCGTTTCGGCGGCGACGATCCGCCGGCTCGCCGCCGAGATCGCCGATGTGGCGTTCGAGCAGCAGATCGAATTGCCGGTGGCGTGGACCGATTGGGCCGGCCGACGTCACCAGACGATGCGCGGTCGACCGGTGTCGCTGCACGCGATGCGCGGCATCTCGGCCCATTCGAACGGATTCCAGACCTGCCGTGCGCTGCACCTCTTACAGCTGCTGCTTGGCACGATCGATGTGCCGGGCGGGTGGCGCTACAAGTCGCCGCACCCAAAGCCGTGCCCACCCGGGCCAAAGCCGGCCGGCAAGCCTGCTCAGGTGATGCCGGGGCAGCCGCTGCCAGGCATCCCGCTCGGCTACCCGATGTCGCCCGAGGACCTGATCCTCGATGCCGAGGGGGGCCCGGCGCGGATCGACAAGGCATTTTCGTGGGAGGCGCCGATCGCCGCTCACGGCATGATGCAGATGGTCATCGCCAATGCGGCGAAGGGCGACCCGTACCCGATCGACACGCTCTTTATGTATATGGCGAATGCGGCGTGGAACTCGGCGATGAACACCGCCGAGACGATGCGCATGCTGACCGACAAGGATTCGGCGACCGGCGGCTATCGAATCCCGCGGATCATCTATGCCGACGCCTATTATGCCGAGACCGTCGCCTATGCCGATCTCGTCCTGCCCGACACGACCTATCTCGAACGCTGGGACTGCATTTCGCTGCTTGATCGCCCGATCGGCGGGCCCGATGGCCCGGGCGATGCGATCCGCCAGCCGGTCGTCGAGCCCGACCGCGATGTTCGCCCGTTCCAGGACGTGCTGATCGAGCTTGGCGCAAGGCTCGGGCTGCCGGGCTTTGTTACCCCGCAGGGGCAGCCGCGCTATCCCGGCGGTTATGCCGATTACATCGTCAATCACGAGCGCCGGCCGGGGGTCGGCCCGCTTGGCGGCTGGCGCGGCGCCGACGGCAGCCGGGCCGGCCGCGGGGCGCCGAACCTGCACCAGCTCGAGCGCTATCGAGCCAATGGCTGCTTCTGGAAATACCAGCTGCCGCAGGACCAGCTCTACTTCAAGCACGCCAACCAGGCCTATCTCGAAACCGCCGTGGAAATGGGCTTTATCGACCAGGCGGCGCCGATCGTGCTGCAGCTCTATGTCGAGCCGTTGCAGCGCTTTCGCCTGGCCGCTTCCGGCCACGGCGCCGTGGTGCCGCCCGAGCCCTATCGCGAGCGGATCGCGACTTACTTCGATCCGCTGCCGTTCTGGTACATGCCGTTCGAGGAGGCGCAAATCGACCGCGCAGCCTTCCCGCTGCATGCGCTGACCCAGCGGCCGATGCAGATGTACCATTCCTGGCATTCGCAGAATGCCTGGCTGCGCCAGATCCTCGGCTACAACCGACTCTATATCAACCGGACCACCGGGCGGTCGCTCGGGCTTGCCGAGGACGACTGGGTGTGGGTCACGAGCCATCACGGCCGTATTCGCGTGCCGACCCGGCTGATGGATGGGGTCAACCCGGATACGGTGTGGACCTGGAACGGCATTGGCAAGCGCGCCGGCGCCTGGAACCTCGCCGCGGACGCGCCGGAATTCCGCAAGGGCTTTTTGTTGAACCATCTGATCTCGGAATTGCTGCCGGCGAATGGCGCTCACCGCCATGCCAACGCCGACCCGATCACCGGGCAGGCGGCGTGGTACGATCTGCGGGTGCGGATCGACCGGGCGTCGCCGCTCGAAGCGGGGACCGCGGCACCGGTCTTTACGCCGATCGAGCATCCGGCATCATTGCCGCCGCTGCCGCACATTCTGCGCTATGGCGAGCATGGCCGCCGCGACGGGAGCGCGCCGTGACGTCGTTGCCCGCGCCGCGGGCAGACCAGAAAAAGCTCGGCCTCGTCATCGATCTCGATATTTGCGTCGGTTGCCATGCCTGCGCCACCGCCTGCAAGGAGTGGAACAGCGGCGGCCACATGGCGCCGCTGCCGGATTTCGATCCTTATGGCGCGGGCGCCTGGGGGGTCTGGTTCAACCGCATCCATTCCTTCGAAGAGGGCGAGGGCGAGGGTGCGCGCACCGTGCATTTCCCCAAATCCTGCCTGCATTGCGAGGAGCCGGCCTGCGTCACCGTGTGCCCGACCGGCGCTTCCTACAAGCGCGCCGAGGACGGGATCGTGCTGGTCAACGAGGCGATCTGCATCGGCTGCCAACTGTGCGCCTGGGCCTGCCCCTATGGCGCGCGCGAGCTCGACGCCGATGCGGGCGTGATGAAGAAATGCACCTTGTGCGTCGACCGCATCTACAATGATCGTTTGCCCGAGGAGGAACGCCAGCCGGCCTGCGTCATGGTCTGCCCGGTCAACGCCCGGCATTTCGGCGATCTGGGCGACCCTGATTCGGCGATTTCGGAGCTGGTGGCGACGCGGCGCGGCGTCGATCTGATGCCGGAGCTCGGCTACAAACCGGTCAACAAATATCTGCCGCCGCGGCCCGGGCGGATGCGGCCTGACCCGAGCTGCCCAACCGGCGCGCCGCCGCCAGACGCCGCCTCGCCAGCCGACAAGCTGTTGCGCTGGGTCGACCGCCTGCTGTCGCGCTGACCGGCCGCTCGCCATAAGCCCCCGATGCAGCCGGCGCTGTCGATCGTCTTGTTCACGACCTCCTCGGGCGCCGGCTTCGCGCTCTTGCTGCTGCTCGGGCTCGGCGCGCCGCTGGGATTGCTGCCGGTGAGTTCTCTGTTCGCCTTTGTCGCGCTCGCGGTCGGGGTGATCCTCGCCGCCGGCGGCTTGGTTTCCTCGGCCTTTCACCTCGGCCGGCCCGAGCGGGCTTGGCGCGCCTTCTCGCAATGGCGCTCGTCCTGGCTGTCGCGCGAGGGGGTGCTGTCGGTGCTGACCTTTGTGCCGCTCGCGGTCTTTGGCATCGGCTGGGTGTTTTTCGGTGCAACTCGGGGGATTGTCGGGCTGTGCGGGATCATCGCCGCAGGGTTCGCCGCGGTGACGGTCTATTGCACCGGGATGATCTATGCATCGTTGAAGCCGATCCACCAATGGCACAACGCTTGGGTGGTGCCGAGCTATCTGTTGCTTGGGCTGATGGGCGGGTGCCTGGCCCTCGATTTTCTGCTGCGGCTGTGGGTCTTTCGCGCCCGAGGTTTTGCCCTGTTCACGCTCTTCGTCGTGCTGATCGCCTGGGCGGTCAAGGAAGGCTATTGGCGCTTTATCGACACCACCTCGGCGCGCAGCACCGTGGCCAGCGCTACGGCACTCGGCCGGCGCGGCCGGGTGCGCTTGTTCGAAGCGCCGCACACCGAGGAAAACTACCTGCTGCACGAGATGGGGTTCCGCATCGCGCGCAAGCATGCGCGGCGGCTGCGCGGCATTGCCCGGCTCTGCGCCTTTGCGCTGCCGGCGCTGGCGAGCCTCTTCGCTCTCGTCTTCGCCGGCGCGCCGGGCGCGATCGCCGCCGGGCTCGGCGTCGTCGCCGCGGCCCTTGGGCTCCTTGCCGAGCGCTGGCTGTTTTTTGCCGAGGCCAGGCACACCGTCACCCTCTATTACGGTGCCGATGCGGTGTGAGCGGCGGCGAATGGACCAGGTGGAAGCTCAAAGATTGAGTTTTTTGCAGCCTCGCCCGAGAAGGGGTGTTGACGGTGGGTTTGGGGTGGGGGTATAAGCAGCGCCCCGCCGGGTTGCGGGCTTGGGCCGGAGGGTTTGGGCTGGGCCGGGCGGGATTGTTGATTGAGACTGTGGATCAAGGAAGGGATGCGCGGA
>DASYBC010000046.1:0-1977 GCA_036500965.1 Allostellaceae bacterium
TGGGCATGGCCCTTGGAGCGGCGCACGATGGCGTGGATGCGGGCGACCAGCTCATCCTTGTGAAATGGCTTGGTCATATAGTCGTCGGCGCCGAAGCCCAGCCCCCTGACCTTGTCTTCGATGCCGGCGAGCCCCGAGAGGATCAGGATCGGCGTCTTCACCTTGGAGACGCGAAGGCTGCGCAGCACTTCGAAACCCGACATATCCGGCAGATTGAGATCGAGCAGAATGATGTCGTAATCGTAGATCTTACCGAGATCGATGCCTTCTTCGCCGAGATCGGTCGTATAGACGTTGAAGCTCTCGGATTTGAGCATCAGCTCGATCGATTGCGCAGTCGCGCTATCGTCTTCAATCAGCAAAACGCGCATGCAATGCCCCTTCTTCGCCGCGCGGGCCCAAGGTCGGCACGCCAATGGGGCGGCCTGGAAAACGCCTTGCACAACTGATTCGGGACACTAACGGTGCTATGGTTAACAAAACCTGATTCCGGTATGCAAGCATCGTGTAGGCAAATTCCACCGAATCGCCTTAAGATGTTGCCCGGTAGTGATTTTTTAGCCACGCTTGCGTTCATGTCCTGGATTAAGTTCTGGCGCTAACCGATTCAAACGACTCAGCCCTCCGTCCTGGAAGGCGAGCCTGCCGGTTGAGGTTTCCTTGGCCCTAAGGACGACGCGCAATGATTAACGGCCCGGGTAAACAAGCCATTAAGAAGGTGGCCTCTCAGGTAACCATTCTTTTGCCGACTGGGCCGGGTGGGCGGCCGAGGCGCCCTCGGCCGGTACCGAGGAACCGGCCATGAAGGCGCTTGCCGAGCAAATCAACGAACTCGACGGCATCGAGATCTACGGCCGGGTCGTCGGGGTGCGCGGGCTGATGGTCGAGGTGGCAGGTCCGCTGCATGCGATGTCGGTCGGCGCGCGTGTGGTCATCGAGACCGCCAAGAATATTCCCTGCGAGGTCGTCGGCTTCTCGGGCACCAATGCGCTGTTGATGCCGTTCGCGCCGCTTGAAGGCGTGCGCCGCGGCTGTCGGGCGCTGGTCACCTCGGTCGCGGGGGCGGTGCGGCCGTCGGCCGGCTGGCTCGGCCGGGTGATTAATGCGCTGGGCGAGCCGATCGACGGCAAAGGCGCGCTGCTGCTTGGGCCGTCACCCTATCCGTTCCGCAACACCCCGCCGCTGGCACATGCGCGCCGCCGGGTTGGCTCTCCGCTCGACCTCGGCGTGCGGGCGCTCAACACGTTCATGACCTGCTGCCGCGGCCAGCGGATGGGCATTTTCTCGGGCTCCGGCGTCGGTAAATCGGTGCTGTTGTCGATGCTGGCGCGCAACGTCCTGGCCGACGTTACGGTGATCGGGCTCATTGGCGAACGCGGCCGCGAGGTCCAGGAGTTCTTGCAAGACGATCTCGGCGAGGCTGGACTTGCCCGCTCGGTGGTCGTGGTCTCGACCTCCGATGAGCCTGCGCTGATGCGCCGGCAGGCCGGACACGTCACCCTCGCCATCGCCGAATATTTTCGCGACGAAGGCAAGGACGTCCTGGTGCTGATGGACTCGGTCACCCGCTTTGCCATGGCGCAGCGGGAAATCGGCTTGTCCGCGGGCGAACCGCCTACCGCCAAAGGCTATACGCCGACCGTCTTTACCGAACTGCCGCGGCTGCTCGAGCGGGCGGGTCCCGGCACCGAGCAGGGCACGATTACCGGAATATTCACGGTGCTGGTCGACGGCGACGATTATAATGAGCCGATTGCGGATGCCGTGCGCGGCATTCTCGACGGCCACATCGTCATGGAGCGCGCCATTGCCGAACGCGGGCGCTACCCGGCCATTAATATCCTCAAATCGGTTTCGCGGACCATGCCCAAAGCGGCCGATGCCTCCTATCTGCCGGCCCTGAACCGCGCCAAGCAGATCATGGCGACTTATGCGGATATGGAGGAGCTCATACGGCTGGGAGCCTACCGGGCGGGA
>DASYBC010000047.1:0-52106 GCA_036500965.1 Allostellaceae bacterium
CCGGCGAACGCGGCGTAGATGGCGATCAGATTGTCGGCCTCGGCCCGCCTTTCGAGTTCGGCAAGGGTATCGGGCAGCGGCTCGGGATCGGTCTTTGCCCGGCGGATCTTCAGCGCGATCATATCGGCGGTGTCGGTCATATTGATCCGCGAATAATCCGAACTGTCCGACTTCGACATCTTTTTGGTGCCGTCTCGCAGGCTCATCACCCGCGTCGCGGTACCGAAGATCTGCGGCTCGGGAAGCGGGAAAAAATCACGCTGGTAGCGCCGGTTGAAGGCGCCGGCGAGGTCGCGGGCGAGTTCGAGATGCTGCTTCTGGTCCTCACCGACCGGGACGTGCGTCGCCTTGTAGACCAGGATGTCGGCGGCCATCAGCACCGGGTAGGCGTACAGGCCGAGCCCCGCCATGTCGCGATCTTTGCCGGCTTTCTCTTTGAACTGGGTCATCCGGTTGAGCCAGCCGAGCGGCGTCAAACAGCCGAGCAGCCAGGCGAGTTCGACATGGGCCGGGACCATGCTCTGGTTGAAGATCGTGCAGCGCTCGGGGTCGATGCCGGCGGCGATATAAGCCGCTGTCACCTCGCGCGTGCTGGCCCGCAATTCGGCCGGCTCCTGCGGCAGGGTCAGCGCGTGCAGGTCGACGATGCAGAAGATGCACTCGAAATCGCGCTGCAGCGCGACCCAGTTGCGGATCGCGCCGAGATAGTTGCCGAGATGCAGATTGCCGGTCGGCTGAATGCCGGAGAAGATACGGTTCATAGCGCCTGTTATCGTCGCCGGCGAGCGCGGGTCAAGCCGGTTGCCGGCGCAGCCGCCCCAGGAGATCGCGCCAATGGGCGATGCCGAGGGCCAGCGCGAGCACCGCAAAGGCGCCGAGACCGGCGCCGACGAGCCCGAGCAGCGCCCCGATTCGCACCGCAGCCGGTCCGGCAAAGGCCGAGGCCCAGGCGATGCGCAGCAGCGCCAGCACCGCACCCATGCCGAGCGCCGCCGCCGCAATCCGCGGCAGATTGCGTCGGGCCCGGCGGTCGAGCCGGAAATGCCCGCGCCGCACCAGCAGCGCCAGCAAGCTCAGCGCATTCAGCCAGCCGGCGCAGGTCGTCGCCAGCGCAATCCCGACATGCGCCAGAAACCGCATCAGCACGAGGGTGAGGACGAGATTGACCGCCATCGCCGCGACCGCCACCTTGACCGGGGCCCTGGTGTCGTGGCGCGCGAAAAATGCCGGCGCCAGCACCTTGACCAGGACAAAGGCCGGGAGCCCGGCGGCATAGGCGGCGAGCGCCGCCGCGGTCGCGGCAGTGTCGGCGGGAGTGAAGGCGCCGCGCTGGAACAGCACTGCGAAGATCGGGCCGGCCAGCACTGCCAGCGCCACCGCCGCCGGCAGGGTCAAAAGCAGGGCCAGCTCGAGCCCGCGATTTTGCGTCGCGACCGCGCCTGGAAGGTCGCCGAGCCGCAATTGCCGCGACAGGGGCGGCAGGATCGCGGTGCCGACGGCGATGCCGACGACGCCGAGCGGCAGCTGGTTCAGCCGGTCGGCGTAATAGAGATACGACACCGAGCCGCCCGGCAGGAACGAGGCAAGCGCGGTCGAGATCAGCAGATTGACCTGGGTGACCCCGGCGCCGATCGCCCCCGGGCCCATGATCGCCAGGGTGCGGCGCACCCCCGGGGTCAGCCGCGGGCGCGGCAGCCGCAACGCCAGGCCGGCTCGGGCGCAGGAGAACATCAGCCACAGGAACTGCGCGAGGCCGGCGCCGGTGATCGCCCAAGCCAGCGCGCGGCCATCATGCCAGCCAAACCGCCGCATCATGAACAGCGCCGCGATCAGAAACAGGTTCAGCAAGATCGGCGTCGCCGCCGCGGCGGCAAAGCGATCGATCGAGTTCAGCACGCCCCCTTGCAGCGCCACCAGCGCGATGAACAAGAGGTAGGGGAAGGTGATGCGGGCGAGGGCGACGGCGAGCGCGAATTTGGCCGGGTCGTCGCCAAACCCGGGCGCGATCACACTCATCACCCAAGGCATGAAGATTTCGCCGAGCAGCACGAAGACCAGCAGGGCGGCGAGCAGCACCGCCAGCGCGTCCTCGGCAAAAATGCGGGCCGCCTCCTTGCCGCGCTCGGCAACGGTGCCGGCAAAGAGCGGGACAAAGGCGGCGCTGAAGGCGCCCTCGGCGAACAGGCTGCGGAACAGATTGGGCAGCCGCTGCGCCACAAAAAACGAGTCGGCCACCGGCCCCGCCCCCAACAAGGCCGCGGTCAGAATATCGCGGGCAAAGCCCAGGACGCGGCTGAGGAGCGTGTAGGAACCGACCGTCGCAACCGAGCGCAGCAGGGTCATGGGGGTCCGGTGTAGATCAAAACTTGAGCCGAGGAAACGCGAACCCGCAGCGCAGAGCCAGGCCTGGCCCCCGGCAAAGCTGCGCGTGGCCGAAATCGCCAGTTTATTTGCCGATGCTTCACCAGTATAAGCGGAAAGTCGCGGTTGCCGTTGGGCGAAGGATTGGCCGCGTCGAAACGCGATCCGGGCGGCGCCCGGCGCAGCGCGGGTGTCCCTCGCGCCGCGAAAGAGTAAAGGGTTATGCGTCATAGGCTGCTTTCATTTCGGCGGATTCTGGTATCGCTGACCATGGGTTTCCTGTTCTTCGCCATCGCGGCGCCGATCGGCATCGGCCTGCGGTTGATCGGGTGGGACCCGTTGCGGTTGCGGTTCGACCCGGACCGGCCGAGCTATTGGGTGCGGCGCAGCCCGAACCGCGCGCCCGCCTCGATGACCAAGCAATACTGAAGAAGGCTGCGATGCATCGAGAGCTGCGGCGCTTTGAACCGCCTGGATGTGGACGCTCGCCGATCGGGCACAATCGCTGCTAACGGCGGCAGACCGATGCGCGTTCTTGGGATTTCGGCATTTTATCATGATGCCGCCGCGGCGCTGGTCGAAGACGGCCGGGTCGTGGCCGCAGCGCAAGAGGAACGCTTCACCCGCCAAAAAAACGACAGCAGCTATCCGGAGAACGCGATCGGCTATTGCCTCTCCGAAGCCGGCATCAGTCTCGGCGAGATTGACCGCGTCGCCTTTTACGACAAGCCGCTGCTGAAATTCGGCCGGCTGGTCGCGACCTACCTGGCCTTCGCCCCGCGTGGCTTTCGCTCGTTTCGCGAAGCGGCGCCGGTATGGCTGAAGGACAAGCTGTCCCAGAAGCGGGCGCTGACCCGCCGGCTGCGCGCGGTGGCGCCCGAATACGATTGGGATAGCCGCCTGCTGTTCTCCGAGCATCATCTGAGCCATGCCGCCTCAGCGTTTTTCCCGTCTCCGTACGAGGACGCCGCGATCTTGACAATGGACGGGGTCGGCGAATGGGCAACGACCTCGGCCGCGCTCGGCCGCGGCAACCGAATCACGATGCTGAAGGAGATCCAGTTTCCGCATTCGCTCGGCCTGCTCTATTCGGCGTTCACCGATTTCACCGGGTTCCGGGTCAATTCCGGGGAGTACAAGGTCATGGGGCTGGCGCCTTATGGCGAGCCCCGCTTTGCCCAGACCATCCTCGACCACTTGATTGATTTGAAGGACGACGGCAGCTTCCGCCTCAATCAGGAATACTTCGACTACTGCACCGGCCTGCGGATGACCAACGAGCGCTTTGCCGCGCTGTTCGGAGTGCCGGCGCGCCAGCCGGAGCAATGGCTCGAGCCGGTGCACATGGACCTCGCCGCCTCGATCCAGCAGGTCACCGAAGAGGCGATCCTGCGCCTGACCCGCTCTCTGGCGGCCGAGACCGGCGCGCGCAATCTGTGCCTCGCCGGCGGGGTGGCGCTCAATTGCGTCGCCAATGGGAAAATCCTGCGCGACCGCCATTTCGATAACGTCTGGGTGCAGCCGGCGGCCGGGGATGCCGGCGGCTCGCTTGGCGCGGCGCTCGCCGCCTATCATCTCGAGCGCGACCGGCCGCGCCTCATATCCAACGAAATCGACGGCATGTCGGGAAGCTATCTCGGGCCGTCCTTTGCCCAGAACGAGATCCGGCGACGGCTGGCCGCCGCTGGCGGCGTGTTCGCGGAATTTAGCGAAAACGAGATTATCGACCGCACCGCGGCGGCGCTCGCCGCCGAAAAGGCGGTCGGCTGGTTCCAGGGCCGCATGGAGTTCGGCCCGCGGGCGCTCGGATCGCGCTCGATCCTGGCCGATGCGCGCAGCCCCTCGATGCAGCGCACGCTCAACCTAAAGGTCAAGTACCGCGAGAGCTTCCGGCCGTTCGCCCCCTCGGTGCTGCGCGAGGATATGGGCGCCTGGTTCGAGCTCGACGCCGACAGCCCCTATATGCTGATCGTCGCCGATGTCGTCGAACACCGCCGCCGGACAATGAGCGAAGCGGAGCGCAACCTGTTCGGCATCGAACAGCTGAACGTGCCGCGCTCGGACGTTCCGGCAGTCACCCATGTCGACTATTCCGCCCGAATCCAGACCGTCCACCGCGAAACCAACCCGCGCTATCACGCGCTCCTGACCCGGTTCAAGGCGCTGACCGGGTGCCCGGTCCTCGTCAACACCAGCTTCAACGTGCGTGGCGAGCCGATCGTGTGCACGCCGCAGGACGCATTCCGCTGCTTCATGGGCAGCGAGATCGACGTGCTCGTCATCGGCGACTGCTTTCTGCGCAAGGAGGACCAGGACCCCGCGCTGCGCCTCGACTATCGCGACCGGTTCGACCCGGACTGAGCAGTGCGGTTTATTGATGAAACGCGTCTGCCCGCCAACCAAGCTCGTTCGACTGCCGGCTTATCCGGCCTTGCCACTGACCGGGCTCGCCAACAGAGCTGGCGACCCTTGCTTTACGCAGGACGGAACCAGCTCGCACCTGCAAGGAGGATGAGAACTTTTAGTTAATTAACGTACTCACCTTCAAGGCCACCAATTACTATTTTATCGACCCATCGGCATTTGACTCAATCATTAGTGCTACGGCGGGAATCGGGCAGGCATCGCGCGGTTTGGCTGAACAGGATCCGGCGTTCGTCCTCGGTCGGCGGCGCCCGCCGGCGCAGCTCCTTGCCCAGATCCACTCCTCGCTGCACCGCCGGACGCCGCTTGATCGTCTCGCGCCAGCGCGCGACGTTCGGAAACTCGTCGAGCGGCTGGCCGAGCGGCTTGGCGATCAGCACCCAGGGCCACGACGCCATGTCGGCAACCGAATATTCGCCGAGGATGAATTCGCGTCCTTCGAGCCGGCGTTCGAGCACGCCGAGGCAGCGATTGTACTCGTCGGCATAGCGCTTGTGCGAATAAGGGTGCCCGCCCTGCGCATAATTGACGAAATGGCTCAGCTGGCCGGCCATCGGGCCGAGATTGCCGAGCTGCCAGAACAGCCATTCCAATGTCTCTTTGCGGCCCCGGCGGCTCTGCGGCATGAACCGGCCGGTCTTTTCGGCAAGATGGAGCAGGATCGCGCCCGATTCGAACACCGCAATCGGGCCGTCCGCATCGTCCTGGTCGACGATCGCCGGCATCCGATTGTTCGGACTGATCGCCAGGAACTCGGGCTTGAACTGGTCGCCGCGCCCGATATTGACCGGGATCACCCGATAGTCGAGGCCGCATTCCTCGAGCATGATCGCGACCTTCCAGCCATTCGGAGTCGGCCAGTAATAAAAATCAATCATCGGCTAATCTCCGTCCGCGGCGGCCGCGATGCCCGCCGCGTCCAGCGCCGCGATTTCCGCCGCCGAATAGCCGAGCTCGCCGAGGATCTCCCGAGTGTGCTCGCCGAGCGCCGGCGCGCCGCCGCGGATTTCCGTTGGCGTCCGCGAAAACCGCGCCGCCGCCCGCGCCTGGCGCAGAGGTCCCGCCGCCTTGTGCTCGGTCTCGACGACGAGCCCCAGAGCCTCCACCTGCGGATGGCGGATGACCTGATTGCGGGTCAGCACCGGGCCGCAAGGGACCTGCGCCGCCGTCAGCTTTTCGAGCCATTCGGCCGCCGGCCGGGTGCGCAGCGCGTCCTGGGTCAGGCGCAGCCGCTCGTCGATGTTCTGCTGGCGCAACGCCGGCGTCTTGAACCGCTCGTCCTCGATCCATTCGGGGCGCTCGACGGCAAGCGCCAGCCCTGCCCATTGCCGGTCGGTCAAAGCCGCCACGGTCATGTAGCCGTCCGCAGTCTCGTAGATCAGGTCGAGGGCGCTTGCCGCCTCCTGCCGGCTCGGCTCGTCGCCGATGAAGGTCTGGCTGCCCATGTCCGAGCTCCACAGGAACGCGACCACCGCCTCCAGCATCGACAATCGCACATGCTGCCCCGCACCGGTGCGCTCGCGCGCCAGCAATGCCGCGGTGATCGCCTGCGAGGCGGTGATCGCGGTCAGCTTGTCGGGCAGGATCGTGCGCAACAGCCGCGGCCGGGCTTCGTCGGACCCGGCCTGCACCGTCGCCAGCCCGGAAAACCCCTGGATCACCGGGTCGTAGGCCGGCTTTTTGGCGTAGGGGCCGACCTCGCCAAAACCACTGATCGAGACATAGACGATGTTGGGTGCTGCCGCGCGCACCGCGTCCTCGCCGAGGCCGAGCCGTTCGGCGACGCCCGGGCGGTAATTTTGCACAAAGACATCGGCGCCCGCCGCGAGCCGCAGCACCGCCTCGACCGCGGCCGGCCGTTTGAGATCGAGGACGATCGAGCGCTTGTTGCGGTTGTTGTTCAGGAACGATGCGGTAAACCCGGCGCGCCGGTTGCCGCCGGCACGGGTGGCGTCGCCGCCATCGGGAGCTTCGACCTTGATCACGTCGGCGCCCTGATCGGCGAGGATCATGGTCGCCAGAGGACCCGAGACGTTCGAGGTCAGATCGACAATGCGATACCCATGAAGCGGACCTGGCATCGGGCGGCCTTTTTGGATCAACGATGACAACGCCGGACGAGACTATGCGACGCCCGCAGGGTCAAGCATGTCGCAGGCGACGCTGCCCCTGATGCCTGAACCGCGCGATCTAGAACGCCGGGACCACCGGGGCCGGGACGACATGCTCCTCGACCCGGCGCACGCCGGGAATGTTCTCGGCGGCGACGCGCAACGCGTCGCGTTCGACCGTCGGCTGGTCGTCGGACAGCCAGATATGCACGACTTTATCGCGGACCATGATGTCCGCGGCCCAGACATTGGCCCAGCGCTGGCCCCTGAGAGCTTGCAGCAGCCGTTCGCGGATGGTGCGGTCGTCGGCGTCGGCGACGATCGCCGGCGCGGTGCTGGTCGTGGCCAACGCGCGGACCAAATTCGCCCGGCTGATGATGCCGACGAGCTTGCCGTCGCGGACCACCGGCACCCGCTTGATTAGCTTGGTTTCGAGCAGCATCGCCACCTCGGCGAGGTCGGTCGTGTCGGCGACGCTGATCACCTCGCGGCTCATGATGTCTCGGACCCGCTGACCATGCGCCTTGACGTAGTCGCGGGCGGCTTCGGTTTCGGCGGCGAGCGAGTCGAGCCACCATGACCGCCGCTTCTGCAGACGCCGCTCGGTGCCGGTTTCGACCCGGTGCAGCAGGTCTCCCTCGCTGACGATGCCGACCAGCCGGTCGCCATTCTCACACACCGGGACCCCGCTGATGCCGCGCTCGGACAAGAGTTTGGCCAAATCCTGCACCGTCGTCTCGGGATCGACGGTGATCACCGGGGTCGTCATCACGTCCATCGCGCGCATCGATAGCCTCCATCCCGCTTTTTTGATGAGCCGCCACATGCGGGTTAGGGATTGTAGCATCGCGTTCCCGCCGGGATCAATCGCACCGCGAGCCAGGCGCATTCGCAGCCGAGTCGCGCACGCCGCGTTGGGCGGCCATTTACGTGACCGGCCGCTTCTTACCGGCCGGATCTCTGCTGTTACCGAAGAAGACAACATTTTACCATCGTGCAAAGACGGTACATCAAGGGGTTACAACGCCACCCTATAAATCCACGCAGCCAACGACCCCGGGGGAGCTCGCGGTCGAACCACTGCAAGGGTGACGTTGATGAGCGATTTTGCGCGGCTTCTGGAAACCGAAATCCCCCGCCTGCGCCGCTATGCGCGGGCCCTGACCCGTGACGGCTCGCGCGCCGACGATCTGGTGCAGAGCTGTCTGGTGCGCGCCGTCGCCAAGGAGCATCTGTGGCAGCCGGGGACCGATCTGCGCGCCTGGCTCTTTACCATCTTGCATAACCAGCACGTCAACGACATCCGCCGCTCGGTGCGCGAAGGCGTCACCGTCCCGGTCGAGGACATGGCGCCGGTTCTGACCTCGGCATCGAATGCCGGGGCGTCCTTGCAATTGCGCGACCTCGAGCGGGCGATCGCCCGCCTCCCCGAGGAGCAGCGCCAGGTGATCCTGCTGGTCGGTCTTGAAGGGATGCGCTACGAAGAGGTCGCCAAAATCCTCGGCATCCCGATCGGCACCGTGCGGTCGCGCCTGTCGCGCGGCCGCGAGATGCTGCGCGAGCTGATGGACATGAGGGAGGATTCGCCAGCGGGCAGGCACCAGCGGCCAAGCATCGTCGCGCCGCGGCGTGCAGCGGCGTAGCTGCCGCGGCGGGCCGCGGGGGAGTGAATGTCGCTGCCTGGAGGGGTGTGCGCCGAACCCATCGCTATCGTTGCGCGCCACGCCCGAACCCTCTAAAACGCGCGTTCGCGGGTGCGGGGCGTGGCTCAGCCTGGTAGAGCGCCTGCTTTGGGAGCAGGATGTCGGAGGTTCGAATCCTCTCGCCCCGACCATTGCGCCCGGCCCGACCATAGTGCCCGGATGGCTTGGGTTATGGGGCGCGTTGAATTTGGGAGAGAATTCGGCAATGGCCGAGGCACGCATCTTCCGGCCGGCCAAGACGGCGATGCAATCCGGGCGGCGCCAGACCCGTAAATGGATTCTCGAATATGCGCCGGCCACCAGTCGCCGGCCCGACCCGCTGATGGGCTGGACCAGCGCCGCCGACACGCTGAACCAAGTGCGGCTGCGCTTTGCCACGATCGAGGAGGCCCGCGCCTTCGCCGACAAGCAGGGGCTGGCCTACACGGTCATCGAGCCGCACGCGATCAGCGAAAAGCCAAAGAGCTATGCCGACAATTTCCGTTATGATCGGGTCCGCAACTGACCGGAGCCGCAATTGTTCGATGGCCGCAACTGATCGGCCGGCCGGCGCCGTCGACATCGCGACCCCGTAGCTCAGCTGGATAGAGCACTCGCCTTCTAAGCGAGTGGCCGCAGGTTCGAATCCTGCCGGGGTCGCCACTCTGCCCCCTATAACGACGCTGCGAACGGGTTCGCCTATGCCGGGCAATCGACGATCCGCTGCCCAGGGACATTGGTCGGCGCCTGCCTCTCCGTTGGCAGCGCTGCGACCGCCAACACCGCGCCCTTGGTGCAGAACCTGGTGATCGCCGGCAGCGGCACCCCCTCGCCAGGCAACATCGGTGTCTTGTGGCAGGGCGGCTACAACATCAACGCCGACGATGTATTTTCGGTCAATCACGACACCTGCCTCAAATGGCTCGCGATCCGTGCTTACGGCATTTCGTTTCATGGCAAGGCCGTCGACGC
The DNA here is from genome assembly GCA_036500965.1 of Allostellaceae bacterium. Classification (GTDB taxonomy): domain Bacteria; phylum Pseudomonadota; class Alphaproteobacteria; order ATCC43930; family CGMCC-115725; genus AP-15. The sequence continues at coordinate 9,551 of DASYBC010000047.1, forward strand.
CGGCGCCTGCCAGAGGCATTACGTCTTGGTTGACGGCCGGCCCGAGCTCACCCTCGAGAACAGCCGCTATGGCCTGAATAACGCCGGCGACTACGCAGCGACCGATTACATCAGCCTGACCAACACGGCTTGCACCGGCGCCGGCTGCGGACCAAACACGATCGACCTCACCGACGACCAATTCAACAGCGGCACGCTCGCCGACGGCCCGGCCTGCTTTATGAGTTGGGCCGGGTTCATCCACTTCCCGGCGGTCAGCGAGTATAAGCTCAGCAATGTCCACATGGAGAACCTAGCCACCGGCGGCGCCGCCTTTTGCTCGGACCGCACGGTTCGTTATATTCACCGCCTGCAGATCGCCAACTCCGAGTTCTCGCAGGACAATGCCGGGGTGCACCTGTTTGCGTTGAACAGCAACACCGCGCTCACCCAAACCACGATCACCGGAAGCGTATTTTTGTTCAACGATCTGACGTTGTCGCCCAATCCGGCACGCGGGCAAGGCTATTTGTACGATCAGTTCATCGGCAACATGTTCCCGCCCGCCTCGTTCACCACAAACAAACCCGGGACCGACGAGCTCACCTTGGTCGGCAATCACTATGCCGGCAGTCTTACATTGGCTGGAGATTGGCTGGTGCTGACCGCGATCGGCGAGACCGCAAACGGCGCCTTCACGAATTCAACCACCGGGGGCGTCACGATCATCGGCAACTCGACAACCCCGCTGCCGGCCGGCGCCGCGGCGAAATATGTCTGTGTCACGTCGGGGGGACTGATCATCCAGTCCGCCACCCCCTGCTGATGGGGCCGCAGATCAATCTCGTCAGTCCTGCGGGGTCGCGCGGGCGGTGCGGGTGCGGTTTCAGGACCATCGCCAGCGCGGGCCGAAGGTCGATGCGCTGCACGCCCCCGAAGCCGCCTGCATCGGTAACGGCACGGCACCGGGGGAACGGCACGGCACGGCAGCGGCACGGGTTTGGCGGCAACGTCTCGCTCGCCACCCCGGCGGCCAAGCCCGAGAGCCCGCCCTCGCGAAAGCGGGGGGCGGCCGGTTTGTGCTGCGGGCCAAAGCGCGGCACGGCAACCCGTTCGACCGCCACACCCTGGGCCACACCTTGGGTCCAGCGGGTGCCGAGCGCGAACCGCTGACCGGGGTCGAGACCCGTCGCATCCACGGCGACGAAGGCTGTCGCGGCCGCAAACCCCGCGCCCAGATTCCGCGTCTGGATCACCGGCCCGGTACGGCGGGGGACCGGTCCAATCCGCCGCGGGATGAAGCGCCCCACCGCCTCGCGCCGGTCATCGGCCATCTCAAAGTCGAGCACCGCATGGACGGCAATGACCTCAAGGGCCGCGCCGGCCCGCGCCAACCCCAGCCGCACCGCCGCCCGGCGCCAACTTCGCCCTCCTCCGGCGCTGGTTGAGGCGGTTTCTTCGCGCCCTATTCGAGGCGCTCTTCAACCCGCCGATCGGCTTCTGACCCCTCCGAAAATTGCCGTTCAATCGTTCGTCACGGACGACTTTGTGTCCGTCAGTTGATCAGGCCGTAGAATTTCCCGGCGTTCTCGCACGTCATCTTATAGGTTGTCTCGGCCGGGAGATGGCTGAACTGGTCCTCGATATATTTCTTCGATTCCGGCCAGACCCCGTCGGGATGCGGATAGTCGGAGCCCCACATCAAGGTTTCGATGCCCATCTCGTCGATCAGCTTGGTGCCGACGCGATCGTATTGAAACGTCGCCTTGCACTGGCGCCGCCAATATTCGCTCGGCTTTTGCTTCAGCTTGAGATCCTGATACTGGTCCTCGAACTCGAAATCCATGCGGTCGAGCACGTAGGGGATCCAGCCGATGCCGCTCTCGCCCAGAACCATGCGGATGTTCGGGAAGCGCTCGAACACCGCCGCACCCATCAGGTCGGTCAGGATCGTCGCCAGGGTCATCTGGAAGCGGCACAGCCCGCTATAGGTCATCCGCCGGGCGATCGTCGGCTCGAGCGTTTTGCGCAGCTCGGGGTCGGTCGCCGGGAAGGTGTGGAAGTGCAGCGGCAGCTGCGTCTCGTTGACCGCCTCCCACAAGGTGTCCCACATCGGATGCCACATCGGCGTCATGTGCCACGAGCAGCTGAGCTCGACGCCCTTCATGCCGAGCTTGGCGACGCGCCGCACCTCGGCCGCCGCCGCTTCGATGTCGCTATACGGCAGGCAGGCGAGACCGATCTCGCGATCGGGATAATGGCTGCAGAAAGCGTGCATGAAATCGTTGTAGACCCGCAGCATCTCGTTGGCCGCCTTCGGGTCCTTCATCTTGGCGCACGCGGCGAGGATGCCGTAGATCACCTCGGCGTCGACGCCGTCGCGGTCGAGCTCCTTGACCCGCAGATGCGGATCGCCGGGGCGGCGGTGGCCTTTCGTTTTGAAATCGTCGTACAGGCCGGCCTCGTGCATCTTGTCGACGCGCAGCTGCTTGCCGGGGACGTAATCGGAGCCGACCGCGCCGACGCCGCCCGCCTTGCCGTAATCGGCGCCGTTGTTGTCGATCCAGCGCTTGCTGCCGTCCGGCTGCTCCTTGACGTAGGGCATCTGGTCTTTGAGCGCCCGTGCCGCCTGCGAGGTGAACAGATCGGGCGGCAGCCAGATCATGTCGAGGTGGCAATCGGCCGAGATCCGCCGGTACTGCATAACGCGCGCCTCCGGTCAAGTTGGGTTGCAGAAATAACTCTAGGCGCGGTGCAAGACCCCACCTAAGCCATTCTGCGCAGGTCTCCGATGCAGGCCGGTCAACCCTGGGGTCGATCACTAGCTGGCACGCCCGGAGACGCCCATCAGTGCGGCGAGCCGGTTCGGGGCGCCCAGCAGCTCGCGGCCGGCGCCGGCGAAGACGATGGCGCCGCGGTCGAGAATGATCGCATCCTGCGTCAGCTCGAGCGCAAGGCGGGCGTGCTGCTCGACCAGCAGCAGCGCCAGCCCGTCCTCGCGCTTCAGCCGGTCGAGCCCGGCGAGCAGCGCATCGACGATGACCGGCGCCAAGCCTTCGAGCGGCTCGTCCATCAGCAAGAGCGACGGGTTGCCGATCAGCGCGCGGCCGATCGCCAGCATCTGCTGCTCGCCGCCCGAAAGCTGGTTGCCGCGGTGGTGACGCCGCTCGGCCAGCGCCGGGAAAAAATCATAGACCCGCGGCAGCGACCAGCGACCCGGCCGCGCCGCCACGGCAAGGTTTTCTTCGACGCTCAGCGAGGGGAAGATCTCGCGCTCCTGCGGCACCAAGCCGAGGCCGAGGCGCGCCCGGCGAAACGGCGGCCAGCGGGCGATCTCGCTGCCGGCGAAGCGGATCGTCCCGGCGCGCAGCCGGGTGTGGCCCATGATCGTGGCGAGCAGGGTCGTCTTGCCGACGCCGTTGCGCCCGAGCAAGGCGAGCGTGCCGCCCGGCGGTAATTCGAGCGAAATCCCCTCGAGCACGATGGTGTCGCCATAGCCGGCCGCCACACCGTCGAGGGCGAGGCCAAGGGCGGGGCCCTGGGCCAAGGTCATCATGGGCCGCGCTCGCCGAGATAGACTTGGCGCACCCGCGGGTCGGCGGCGATCAGCGCCGGCGGCCCTTCGGCCAGCACGCTCCCTTGCACCAAGACGGTGATCCGGCGCGCCAGGCGAAACACCAGATCCATGTCGTGCTCGATTATCAGGATGGCGATCTCGGGCGGCAGGCTTTCGATCGCCTCGATGATCCGGCCGTTCTCGCCGGCAGGGACCCCGGCCGCCGGCTCGTCGAGCAACAGCACCTTGGGCGAAAGCCCCAGCGCCACGGCGATCTCGAGTAGCCGCTGCCGGCCATAGGCGAGGGTGCCGACCGGGCGCAGCGCCTCGTCGGCGAGCCCCATCCGCTCGACCAGGGCAAAGGCCTCCTCGATCGCGGCGCGGTGATGCCCGGCCGGCCGCCACAGCGCGCCGCCGACCCCGCAGCGCTCGCACACCGCGAGCGCCACGTTTTCGAGAACACTGAGCCCGCGGAACAGCTGGGTGATCTGAAACGTGCGAACCAGGCCGCGCTTGACCCGGGCGGCCTGCGCCAGGCTGGTGATGTCGGCGCCGTCGAGCAGGATCTGCCCGGCGCTCGGCTCCAACACACCGGTCACTAGATTGACAAAGCTGGTCTTGCCGGCGCCGTTCGGCCCGATCAGCGCGTGGCGGGCGCCGCGTTCGAGACGGAAATCGATCGCATTCGCGACCCGGAGCGCACCAAAGCTCTTGCCGAGCGCCCTGGTTTCGAGCGCCGGCACGGCTGCAATGCTTTGGACTTCGGGCTCGCTCTCGGCCAAGCGCTGCTGCGCATCGTACAGATCGACCGCATTCTGCAAATTCAGCCAGAACTGCGCCGTGGTCCCGAGCACCATAGCCATCCGCGTCGCCGTATCGGCAGTTATCCCCGCGCGACCATTCGCGATGGCGCTTATGTGCTTGCGCGACACCCCGACGGCCTCGGCAAACTTAGCGATCGAAATATTGTGCGGCGCCAAATACAGCTCGACCAGGATTTCGCCGGGCAGGCTCGGCCGCCGCTTCTTTGTGTGTCCCAAAATGTCGCGCTCCGGTGTATCCCAAAATAGGGCATCCACGTTCGCTTTTCACGCTCGAACCCGCTACCCTCGTCGCCATAGCCGATCGAAGAGGCCGAGGACGCCGCCGCGGGTAAAAACCACCAGCAGCACCATCAGCAAGCCGATCCAGAAATACCAGTAGACCGGCTCGACGGTCGAGAACCGGTCCTGGGCGATCATGTAGAGCGGCACGCCGATGAAGGCGCCGTAGAGGCGACCGACGCCGCCGATGATCAGCATGATCAGCACGGTGCCGGAGCGGTCGAGGCCGAGCGAGTCGAGCCCGACGAACCCGCTGGTCTGCGCGATCAGCGCGCCCGAGATGCCGGCGAGCGCCGCCGAAATCGTGTAGGCGACGAGCTGGCGGCGGATGACCGGCGCGCCCAGCGCGTGCATCCGCCCGCTATTCTCGCGGATCCCGGTCAGCGAGCGGCCAAACGCCGAATGGACGATGCGCCGCACCGCGAGCCAGCATAAGAACAGCACGCCGAGGCAATAAAAGAACGCGGTGCGGCCGTAGAGGCCGAATGCGAAATGACCAAACAGCGGCCAAACCTGCATCCCTTGCAGCCCATCATCGCCACCGGTCACTGCACTCGCCTTGTTGGCAGCCTCGGCCAGCATTGCGGCGACGACCAGGGTCTGGATCAGCTGGGTCAACCCGCTGCTGCGCAGGATTATGAGACCGCTCAGCGTACCGACCAGCGCCGCGGCGGCGGCAGCAGCGAAGAGGCCGGTGATCGGCTCGCCCCAGCCATGCGCGGCGAGAAGCCCGGCGGTATAGGCGCCGGTGCCAAAAAACGCGGCTTGGCCCAAGGTGATGATCCCGGCGTAGCCAAGCACCAGATCGGCCGACAGCGCAAACAGGATGGTCGCCAGGATTTGCGCGCCGAGCGGCAGATAGCCGGGAAAGACCACATAAGCGGCCAGCGCCGCGAGCCAGGGCAGCGCCTCGAGCGGGCGATAACGGTGCCGCCCGGCAAAGGCCTCGAGCGCGGCAGCTCGCCCGCTCGGCGCCGCCCGGCGCGTCAGCCACGCCCGAACAGACCGCGCGGCCGCCACAGCAGAAGACCCAAGGTCATCGCATAAATGAAAAAAGCGCCAAACTGCGGCAGCAAGAATTTCCCGGTGCTATCGACGAGCCCGACCAGCACCGCTGCCAGAAACGGCCCGCGAATGCTGCCGAGCCCGCCGATCGCGACGACGATCAGGAAATAGACGAGATTGTCGAGGGCGTAGCTGGGAACCACGGTGATCAAATCCGAACCGAGCCCGCCGCCGAGGCCGGCGAGCCCGCTGCCCAGCGCAAAGGTCAGGCAGAACAGGCGCGAGGTGTCGATGCCGAGCGATTGCGCCATGCGCAGATTGTCAACCGCGGCGCGGATCTGCGCGCCAAAGCGGCTGCGCTCGAGCCCGAGCCACAGCCCTGTCGCCAGGGCGGCGCCGACCGCGATCAGCAGGCACTGATAAAGCGAAAACTCGCCGAACCCGAGCTTGACGCCGCCGCTCAACCCCGGCGGCAGCCGCAGCGGCTGCTGATCCGGCCCGAAGAAATACTGTGCCGCCGCCCCCGACATGAAGACGAGCCCGATCGTCAGCAGCACCTGGTCGAGCTCGTCGCCGCCGTAGAGCCGGCGATAGAGCAGCCGCTCGATCGGGATGCTGGCCAGCGCCACCGCGCCGGCGGCGGCGGCGAGGGCCAGCGGGAACGGCACGCGGTGATGGTCGAGCAGCCCGGTCAATATGTAGCCGCCGGCCATCGCGAAAACGCCATGCGCGAGGTTGATGAACCCCATCATCCCCATCGTCACCGACAGCCCTACCGAGATCAGATACAGCACCATCGCAAAAGCGAGGCCGTGAAAGCCGATCGAGAGGGCGGTGGCGAGCGCGCTGTCCATCGATCCCGGGAGCGAGCACTCTGCGAGCGGCAGGGGGCCCGCTATCTGACCGGGTGCAGCGTCTTCCACGGGTCCTTGACCATCGGGATCGTCGCGATCTCGAGATTGGCGAGCTTGCCGTCGACCTTTTCGACCTTGCGAATATAGATGTTCTGGACGATGTCGCGGGTCTCGGGGTCGATCATGATCGGGCCGCGCGGGCTGCTCGGGTCTTTCCAATTCTTAAAGAACGCCATTGCCTGGTCGGCGGTGAAGTTGCCCCTGGTCGCCTTGATCATGTCGAAGATCATCGCCATGCCGTCCCAGCCATCGACCGAGAAAAAGTCGGGGATCGACTTGTCGCCATAGGCGCGCTTCCACTCGGCGAGAAAAGCCTTGTTGGCCGGCCGGTTGCCGGCGACCGAATAGGTCCCGGCGGTGATCAGGCCGAGCGGCGTGTCGCCCATGTTCGGCAATTCCTCGTCCGGCACCAGATCCTGGGTTGAGGCGATCGTGGTCCCGGCCTGGCGCAGGCCGAGATCGCTGATCGCCCGCATCATCGCCGTCGCCTGGGTCCCGGCCGGCACGAAAATATAGGCGACCTGCGGCTTGGCGTCCTTGATCCGCTGCACAAACGGGGTGAAGTCGGGATTGGCCGGCGGAAACCGGTCGGCGCCGACGATCTTGCCGCCGGCATCGGTGAAGGCCCTGGTAAACCCGGCCTCGGCATCATGGCCGGCGATAAAGTCGGTGACCGCCGTGTAGGCGGTCTTCCAGCCCTGCTGCGCCGCCCATTTGCCCATCGGGTAGGCCTGCTGCCATAAGGTGAAGGTGACGCGCACGACATAGGGCGAGAGCCGCGGGATCGCGACCCCGGCCCCGGCGTAGCTGATGACGAGCGGCACCTTCGCTTCGGCGGTCAGCGGCGCCACCGCGGCGGCGACCGGGGACAGCACGATGCCGGTCAGCAATTGCACGTGGTCGCGGGTGATCAAGTCCTGGGCCAGCCGCTTGCCGACTTCCGGATTGGAGGTGTCGTCACGTTTTAAAAGCTCGATCTTGACCCCTGGCGGCAGGTCCTTCTGGTGCAGCTTGACGTAAAGGTCGGCGCCTTTTTGCCCCTGGTCGGCGGGTTCGGAGACAAAGCCGGTAAAGCTGTTGATCACCCCGATCTTGATGGTCTGGGCCGAGGCCCCTATCGGCATCACGACAAGCACCGCGGCGAGCAGCGCCGCCAGCATTGCGCTGAACGCCCCACGCGACATCGAACCCCTCCTGCCGTCGTCTCTTGTGCTGCTACCATGCCCGCTGGCGGCAATCGGCGCAATCTGCGCCGGCACCCGCCTCAAATCCCGGCGCAACTCAGCGGGCGAGGTCGCTGACCAGCGAAAACGCCGCGTTGCGGCTCTCCTGCCCGCGATAGACCTGCAGGTTTTCGAGCACCCGCTGGACATAGAGCCGCGTTTCGTCGATCGGGATGGTTTCGATCCAGTCCACCATGTCGACCTTGCCGCCGCGCGGGTCGCCATATTCGGCGAGCCATTGCCGCACCCGGCCCGGCCCGGCGTTGTACGCGGCGATCGCCAGCGCATAGGAGCCGCCGAAATCACCGATCAGGTGCTGCAGGTAGCCGCGCCCGAGGGTGACATTATAGACGCCATCCGTGGTCAGCCGCGCGAGCGACGGCGGCAGCTGCAGTTGGCCGGCCATGAAGGCTGCGGTCGCCGGCATCAATTGCATCAGCCCGAGCGCCCCCGCCGGGCTGACCGCGCTAGGCTCGAACGCGCTTTCCTGGCGCATCACCGCGTAGATCAGCGCATCTTCGATGTTGCCGCCGGCTGGCAGGGCGATGACCGGGTAGCCGTGGATCATCAGCGGCGTCCCGGCGGAGATCGCGCGCTTGGCGACCGCGATCGCCAGATCGATGCGCCCATTCCGCTCGGCCAAGCCGGCCAGCATCGCAAACTCGGTCGGCGTTCGGGCGCTGTCAGCCAGGTGAAGCAGAAACACCTTGCTGCGCTGGCGGTCGCCGAGCGCAAAAAAGAATTGCGCGGCGCGGACCACTTCGTTGCCGTCGAATGCGGCGCGCTCAGCGGCGCTCGGGACCGGCTCGGGCGTCGGGTGCGGCGGCGCATCGTCGCCCAGCTGATGGGCGGCGAGCTGGCCGTAGAAAGTGGCCATATGCTCGGCCCCGGCAGCATACCATTTTTGCGCCAGAGCGGATTTCGCCTCGGCTTCGGCGGCCCGCCCACCCCAATAGCCGGCTCGCGCCTGGGCGTAGGGCGTGTCGGCACGGGCGAGGATGTGCGAGAAGTGGTCGAAGGCAAGGGCCGGCTGCTTCATAAAACGCAGCGCGATGTAGCCGAGCAGAAATTCGGCGCTGGAATAGTCGGCTCCGGTCAGCGTCCCGTGCTCCGCGGCGATGCGATAGGCGAGATCGGCATTGCCGACCGCGAGCAGCCGGTGGGCGATAATCTGGCGCTCGTGCCACCAGGCCGTGGGATGCACCGGATCGCCCGCATTGGCTTGCAGCATCGCCACCGCCGCGTCGGTCAGGTCTTTTTCGCGCTGCCAGCGCAGCTGTTCATAGACGAGGCCCGGGTCGGCGCGCAGCTGCACCGGAACGCGGGCAACCAGCAGCGGGGCGGCCGGAGCCAGCAACGCGAGAGCCAAACGCCCCTCGGCCAGCTCCCGCCAGTCCGGCGGCACAAGCGGCAACATACGCCGCGCCGGCTCGATCTTGCCCGCCCACAACAGCCGGTCGAGCCGCTGCTCATCGTCCGCGGGGCGGATCGCGTCGGCATGCTTGGCCAAAAACCACTTCTCGTCGAGCGCATTGAAATCGCCGCCCACCCAGGCGACGCGCAGCGCCGCGACGCCGCCGGCGACATCTCCGGCATTCAGCAGGATCTCGGCGGCGCGGACCTGCCCGGCGGCGCTGAGCGGCGGGTAGCGCTTCAGCCAGTCGGCGGCGACCGCATCGGTCTCTCCGGCGAGCGCTTCCTCGGCATGCTTGCGCAGCGCCTTCTGGTGCGGCCAGGCCGGGTTCTTGGCGATGAAATCGGCAATCTCGGCAAAGGTGCCGGGGGCGCCGGGGCTGGCATAATCGATCCAGCGCAGCATCTTGAGCGGCAGCGGGTCCTTGATCGGCGCCACGTCGGCATAGGCCCGGCTCCAATCGCCGGCCCGGGCTGCGGCGAAGGCCGCCCGGGTGGCGCCCAGATCGGGATCGGAAAAGGTCTGCGCGCGTGCTGCACCCGCTGCGGCGCCGACCAGGACCAGCGACAAAAATGTCCGATAAAACGAGAGCAAGGTTGGCCCCCCTCCCTTGCCGAGGCAAAAATAGGGCAAAACCATACCGGGTATTTGCTCGACAGGGCAAGGCTTGCGGTCGGGAGAGCGGGTGCTGCTGATTTCGGCACTGTTGTCGGCAGCGCTCGCGCAGATTATCGTGGCCATGACGGCCAGCTACCTGGGAGGAGACGATGTTGAAGGGATCGTTCGTCGCGCTGATCACGCCCTTCCGCAACGGAAAGGTCGATGAGGGCGCGTTCCAGGAGCTGGTGTCGTGGCAGGTCGGGCAAGGCACGCAGGGGTTGGTGCCGTGCGGCACGACCGGCGAATCGCCGGCGCTGCACGATGACGAGCATCGGCGAGTGATCGCCCTGTGCGCCGAGGCGGCAAACCGCAAGGTGCCGATCGTCGCCGGAACCGGCACCAATTCGACCGAACACACGATCGCGCTGACGCGAGAGGCCAAGGCCGCCGGCGCCGACGCCGCGCTGATCGTCTGCCCTTATTATAACAAGCCGACGCAAGAGGGGCTCTACCAGCATTTCAAGGCGGTGCACGACGCGGTCGATCTTCCGATCGTGATCTACAACATCCCCGGCCGCTCATCGGTCGATATGACCAACGCGACGATGGCGCGCCTGGCAAAGCTGCCCAACATCGTCGGGGTCAAGGACGCGACCAACGATCTCGCGCGGCCATTGCGCTTGCGCGTCGAGATCGACGGCGAGTTCTCGATGCTGTCGGGCGAGGACGCAACCGCGGTCGCGTACCTGGCGCAGGGCGGTGACGGCTGCATCTCGGTCACTGCGAATGTCGCCCCGCGGCTCCTCGCCGAGATGCACAGTGCCTGGCAGAAGGGCGAGGTCGAGACCGTGCGCCGCATCAACGAACGGCTGATCCCATTGCACGACGCGCTATTCGCCGAGACGAGCCCGGCGCCGGTCAAATACGCGGCCTCCTTGCTCGGCAAATGCGAGCCGACGGTGCGTCAGCCGCTGTGGCAGACCATGCCCGAGACCCAGGAACGGGTGGCGCGGGCAATGCGCGGCGCCGGCCTGCTGAACTGAGGCTGTCGATTTGACGCGGTCGCATTGACGTCGGGCCGAGCGCGGTGCGGGCCTCCGACCATTATGTCGCGCAGAACCGGCGGGCGCGCCACGATTATGTGATCGAGGACACGCTCGAAGCCGGCCTCGTTTTGCACGGCACCGAGGTCAAGGTATTGCGCAAGGGCCAGGCCAGCATCGCCGAAGCCTATGCCGACGAGAGCGGCGGCGAATTGTTCCTGGTCAACGCCAACATCCCGGAATACGCCGCCTCGGCCCATTTCAACCACGAGCCGCGCCGGCCGCGAAAGCTGCTGCTGCACCGCAAGGAGGTCAACCGCCTGTTGGGCGCGATCCGCCGCGAGGGGGTGACGGTGGTGCCGCTGTCGATTTACTTCAACGAGCGCGGCCGGGCCAAGATCGCGCTTGGCCTCGCCCGCGGCAAGCGCAAGGCCGACAAGCGCCAGGCCGAGAAGGCACGCGACTGGCAGCGGAGCCGCGCCCGCATCCTGCGCGAGCGCAACGCCTGACCTGCCGCCTGGCACATGCGGGACTGGCGCTGTCCGACCGCCAAGCAAAGCAAGATGGAGGGAGGAAGGGCATGACATTATCGCCCAACGCGCAGCTGACCCGCCGCAGCATTCTCGCAAGCGCCGCGGCGCTTGTTCCGACGCTCGCGCGCGGCCAGCAGCCGGCCAAGCCCGCGCTCGGCGCGCCGCCGACGGTGATCAGCCAGCCGCCGCGGCAATGGGGCCGGCGCGCCCCGCCTGAGATCTACCCCGATCCGGATATCCTGGTCGTCGATCCATCGTTCCGCCAATACCTGGTTGGGCTCGCCGGCCTGCACCGCCTGGCGACCGGCTTCGCCTGGGCCGAGGGCCCGGCCTGGTCGGGCGAAGGACACTATCTGGTGTTCAGCGACGTCAAGGGCGACACCCAGTACCGCTATCTCTGGGAGACACGCCGGGTCAGCCCCTACCGCCGCCCGTCCTTCAACAGCAACGGCAATTCGTTCGATTTCCAGGGCCGCCAGCTGTCGACCCAGGACTTCTTCCGCCGGGTGGTGCGCTGGGAGCCCGACGGCTCGATGACCGTCATCGCCGATTCCTATCAGGGCAAGCACCTGAACTCGCCCAACGATCTGGTGCCGCACCCGGACGGCAGCATCTGGTTTACCGATCCGCCCTATGGCGGCCAGTTGACCGAGGGCCATCCCGACGTGAAGGGCGGCCGGTCCAACCCAAACGGTCTTTACAACCCGAACTTGGGCGATCACGGCGTCGGGCTGGTCGGCGGGCTCAAGGGCGAATTGCCGACCAACACCTATCGGTGGGACCCGAGCGGCCGGCTCGATGTGGTGGTCGGCGGCGGCGAGGTCCCCGACCCGAACGGCATCTGCTTCTCGCCCGATTACAAGACGCTCTACCTGATCAGCACCGGGCCGGGGCCGGGTGAGACGACCGGCGGCAAGGGGGTGATCTATGCCTTCGACGTGCAGGGCCAGAAGCTGGCGAACATGCGCCGGTTCACCGACTGCATGGTGGACGGGGTGCATTGCGGCCCGGACGGCATGCGCGCCGACCGCGCCGGCAATCTATGGGTCGGGTCGAACGCGCCGCTCGGCTATTGCGGTGTCACCGTGTGGAACAAGGAGGGCAAGCTGATCGGCCGCATCCGCCTGCCCGAAATCTGCGCCAACCTCGCCTTTGGCGGGCCAAAGCGCAACTATCTGTTCATGGCTGCTTCCGAGTCGCTCTACGGGCTCTTGGTCAACGTGCAGGGGGCGGCGCCGGGATAGGAAGTACCCGGCGCTCGTCGAGCTTGAGAAGCCGTGATCACTCGGTGATCGGAGCGATCGTGTCGAGCGCGAGGCCCCGGGTCTCGCCGCCGATCCGGGTGACGGCGAAGGCGGCGATCGCCAGCATCACCGCGATGCCGCCCATCACATAGCCGAGCCCCCAGACGCTGACGATCCCGATCAGCGGGAACGCTATCGCCGAGCCGATCCGGCCACCCGATTGCGCGAGGCCGAAGCCGGAGGCGCGGGCGTTCGATGGGAACACCTCGGAGGTGAAAATCTGCATCGAATTGCCGGCGAGCTGAATGAAGAACGTCATGCAGAACCCGACGACCAGCACCATCACGTCCGATTGCGAGAAATAAAACAGAATTGCCAGAACGGTGGCGATGATGAAGGCGGTGACCGAGGTCCTGATCCGGCCAAAGCGTTCGAGCGAATACATCATGAAGAGGCTGGCGCAGGGGAAGGCGAGGGTGATGCCAAAGTTGAAGGTCAGCGACTTGGTGATGGTGAAGCCGCGCTGGGCGAGGATGTTTGGCAGCCAGCCGCCGATCCCGACCGCCGCGCCAAAAAACGCGATAAAGCAGATCATCGCGGCGATGATCCGGCCACGGTAGCGGCGGAAGACGACGCCGAGCGGGTCGCTGCGGATGTCGGCGAGCCGGTCGGCGACGAGCTCCTCGCCGGCGGCGGGGCGGCCCAGCCCCATGCGTTCGACCTCGTCGAGCGCGCGCGGGCCTTGTCCGTGGGTCACCAGCCAGCGCGGCGATTCGGGCAGCAGGAAGCTGAACAGAAACAGCACCACCCCGCACAGCCCGAGGACGACCCAGATGCCGCGCCAGCCGATCTGGTCGCGCAGCCCGAGGGCGAACAAGGTGCCGAGCGGCCACACGCAGGCGCCGCCAACGAATTGCATAAAGGCGGTCACCCGGCCGCGGATGTTTTTCGGCGAGTATTCGGCAGCATAGGAAAAGCACAAGGGCTGAGCCGCGCCGAGCCCGATGCCGGCGATAAAGCGCCCGACGGCCAGCCAGGCAACGGTGGGCGCCATCGCTGCCGCGATCGTGGCGACGCTATAGACGAAAATGGCAAATTGAAAGACAGCCTTGCGGCCGAAGCGGTCGGTAAACTCGCCCTGCCCGAGCGCGCCGAGGAACAACCCGATCAGGGTGGCGCTGCCGACCGTGCCAATCCCGGCCGGCGTCGCAAAGTGCGTCCGGATCATGTCCGGCACCAAGGAGCCCAGAATGATGTAGTCGATGACGTCGAAGAAATACCCGGCGGTGATCAGCGCCAAGACGCGGCGATGGATCGGGCCCATCCGCGCATTGTCGAGCCGCTCGTCGACCCAGGATACGATCGATCGTGCCATCAGCGGTTCCCCTTCGCCCGTGACGCCGCCCCCGCGGCCGCCCTCGGATCTCGCCTATCCTAGAGACAATCTGGCTGCTCGTACAATTATTTAGCTATATTATGGGCGGCGCCTGCGGAGCGGGCTCACTCGGTGATCGGCGCGATCGTGTCGAGCGCCAGCCCGCGCGTCTCGGCGCCGATCCGGGTCACCGCAAAGGCGGCGATCGCCAGCAGCACCGCCAAGCCGCCCATGACGTAGCCGAGCCCGTAGACGCTGACGATGCCGATCACCGGGAACGAAGCCGCCGCGCCGATCCGTCCGCCGCCCTGGGCCAAACCGAACCCGGAAGCGCGGGCATTCGACGGAAACACCTCGGACGTGAAGATCTGCATCGAATTGCCGGCGAGCTGCGTGAAAAACGTCATGCAGAAGCCGACGGTCAGCACCATCACGTCCGACCGCGAGAAATAAAACAGGATCGACAGCACAGTCGCGCAAACAAAGGCGGTGACGGCAGTGCGGATGCGGCCCCAGCGCTCGAGTGCGTACATCATCAGTAAGCTGCTGGCTGGAAAGGCGAGCTGGATCGCAAAGATAAAGGTCAAGGACTTGGTGATCGTAAAGCCGCGCTGGGCGAGAATGTTCGGCAGCCACCCGCCGAGGCCGACCGCGGCGCTGAAAAACGCAAAAAAGCAGACCATCGCGGCGATGATGCGGCCGCGGTAGCGGCGAAACACGACCGCCATCGGATCGCTGCGGATATCGGCGAGCGCGTCGATGACGAGCTCTTCCCCCGGCGGCGGACGGCCGAGGCCCATCGCCTCGAGCTGATCGAGCGCCTGGCGCCCGCGCCCATGGGTGACCAGCCAGCGCGGCGATTCGGGCAGCGCGAAGCTGAACAGGAACAGCACCGCGCCGCATCCGCCGATGACCAGCCACACTCCGCGCCAGCCGATCGTGCCGCGCAGCCCGAGCGCCAATAAGGTCCCGAGCGGCCACACACAGGCGCCGCCGACGAATTGCATAAAGGCGGTGACCCGGCCGCGAATGTTCTTTGGCGAATATTCGGCCGCATAGGAAAAGCACAGCGGCGCCGCGGCCCCCATTCCGAGTGCCGCGACAAAGCGACCGCAGGCGAGCCATGCGACCGTGGGCGAAAAGCAGGCGGCGATCGTGGCGAGGCTGTAAAGCGCGACGGAGAACTGAAAAATCGCCCTGCGGCCCAGCCGATCGGTCAGCTCGCCCTGTCCCAAGGTGCCGATAAACAACCCGACCAAAGTGGCGGTGCCGACGGTCCCGACGCCGGCTGGTGTCGCAAACCCCGTGCGGATCATATCCGGAACCAGGGATCCCAGAATGATGAAGTCGATGACGTCGAAAAACAATCCGGTGCAGATGATCGCCAGCACGCGCTTGTGAAACGGGCCGATACGCGCGTTGTCGAGCGCCGCGTCGACATAGGCGACGATCGATTGAGCCATCCCTCCCTCCCGATGCCGCCGCGGAAGTCCGCTGCTTCGCCTGCGAACCTGTTTCCCTATGTCGCGCCAATTGCCGTTCCCTCTCCCCGCGGCGGGGAGAGGGTTGGGCCGCGGGCCCCGTCCCCTAGTGGTACGAACCAGACAGATGGCACCCTGGTTTTCTCTCTCGTCGCCCCCGCGAAAGCGGGGGTCCAGGGCCCGCCCCCCTGTTCGGGCCAGGGGCAGGCTCTGGCTCGAGCAGGGGGCTGCAGGCGCGGTGCCGGATACCCTGGGTGCCCGCTTTCGCGGGCATGACGAAAAAAGAAATGGGCACCAAGCGTCAGGTTCGCACCAGTAGTGTACTGGATCAGAAATTCGCAGCAGCATTCCTTGCTGTCATTGCGAGCGCAGCGAAGCAATCTCGACCTTCAGTACACTGCACTTGCCTAGATTGCTTCGTCGGCCTGCGGCCTCCCCACAATGACATGATCTGGGAATTACGTTACGCGTTTACGGTTCAGGATACTAGATTATTTTACGGCCGAGAAGCTGGTCGGCTGCAGGATATAGTTTTCCACCCGGGCGACGATCGGCCCGTTGGCTTCGGTCTGGGCGCGTTTGGTGTGCCATTCGGGATCGGCCTGGAACGCATTCCATTTCTTTTCGCGGTCGGCCAGCGACTCCCATTTGAGCAGATAGTGCAGCGTCTGGTTCGACTCGCCGATCAAGGTGGTCCAGAACCCGGCCTGCTCGATGCCGTGCCGTTTCCAGATGCCCAAGGTGATCGTGTCGAACCGCTTCAACAGATCCGGGAGCCGGCCCGGCGGGCAGTGATAGATGCGCAGTTCGTAGAGCATGCTCGTGTCCTCGCTTACTTTACCGATGAGAAGCTGGTCGGCTGCAGGATCGTGTTGGTGATCGAGGCGACGATCTGGCCGTTTTTCTCGGTCTCGGCCCGCCCCGACACCCAGGCCGGATCGGCTTGGAAGCCGGCGAACCTCTTGGCGCGATCGTCGAGCGATTCCCATTTAAGCATGTAGTAGAGGTCCTGGTTCGACGGGCCGATCGCCACCGTCCAAAAGCCGGCCTGCTGGATGCCGTGCTTTTCCCACAGGGGCAGGGTCAAGGTGTCGAAGCGCTGGATCAGGTCCGGAAGGCGCCCGGGCACGCAATGATAGATGCGCAATTCGTAGATCATCTGTCTCCTCCGAGGGTAAACGCTTGAGCATGCGTTGGCCCGCGGCCGGCGGCAAGCGCCGGCCGTCTCAGCCGAGTCGGGGCTCGACCCAAGCGGCTGCGTCGAGCAATTTTTCGTCGGAAAAGCGTCGGCCGACCAGCTGGATGCCGAGCGGCAGCCCGTCGCGGCCGGCGCCGGCGGGCAGGGTCACGCACGGCGTCCACGCCAAGGTCCAGATCGCGTTGAAGCGCGCGTCGCCGGTCGAGCCCAAACCTTCCGGCGCCTCGCCGACGGCGCTCGGCGTCAGCAGCACGTCGAACTTGTCGAAAACATCATCGAGGCGGGCGCGGAATTGCTCGGCCGTCTCGATCGCCTCGACATAGGCCGCGAGCGGCAATGCCCGGCCCTGTTTCAGCAACCCGTCGCGCAACGCCGCACTGAGCTGGTCGCCATGCACCTCATATTCATAGGCGTAATTGCGCGCGGCCTCGAACTCGAAGATGCGCCGTTGGCAGTTCAGAATGTCGGCCGGGCTCAGGGTTATGTCTTTAACTATCGCTCCGCCGGCGGCGAGCCGCGACGCGGCCCGTTCGAGCAACGCTTGCGTATCGGGGCTCGCGTGGCCCCATTCCGGGGTGCGGCAAAAGCCGATGCGCGGGGCGTTTGCGGCGCCATCGACCGGCCGGCGGGGCTGCACCAGCAACACCGCGCGCATCAGCGAAATGTCGTCGAGGCCGCGGCAGATGACGCCCAAGGTGTCGAGGTTGTGGCACTGCATTTTGATGCCGACCCGGCTGAACTCGCCAAATGACGGCTTGTAGCCGATGACGCCGCAAAAGGCGGCCGGACGGATCGTCGAGCCGCCGGTCTGCGTCCCGAACCCGACCGGCACCTGGAAATCGGCGACCGCGGCGGCCGAGCCGCTCGACGAGCCGCCGGGGGTGTGCGCCGCATTGTGCGGATGTACGGTCTCGCGCGGCTGGCGGTTGGCGAATTCGGTCGTCACGGTCTTGCCGAGGATCACCCCGCCCGCGGCGCGGGTCGGCGCCACGCAGGCGGCGTCGGCAAACGGCCGGTTGCCGCGGTAGATCGGCGAGCCGTGCTGGGTCGGCATGTCGTAGGTGTCGATGACGTCCTTGACCCCTACGGGCACGCCCTTCAGCACGCCCGGGCGGCCGGCGCGATCGGCGGCCCGCGCCTGGGCCAGCGCGTGCTCCGGGTCGAGCCACACCCAGGCCTTGACCGCGGCGCGCGCCGCGGCGCGGTCGAGGCAATCGCGGACCAACGCCTCGGCGGTGAGGCGGCCGGCTTCGAGGCGGCCGGCGGCTTCGCTCGCGGTCAAGCGCTCAGCGCCGCTCATTTTGAGGCTCCCTGTCCGAGCCGGCGTTCGATCCAGAGGCCGACCTCTAGCAGCCGCGCATCGTCGTGGCGATGGCCGACCAGCTGGACGCCGACCGGCAAGCCGTTCGGGCCGTGCCCGGCCGGCAATGTCAGGCATGGCATGTGGAGCTGCGTCCAGATCGCGTTGAACATCGCCGAGCCGGTGTCGCCAAGCCCGCGCGGCGCCTCGCCCGGGGCGGGCAAGGTCAGGATCGCGTCGAACCCAGCGGCCCATTCGCGCGCGGCGCGCCGCGCCTTCTCGGCGCCGCGACAGGCATTGCGGAACTGGTCGAGGGTCAATTCGCGGCCGAGCGCGATCTTGGTCTCGCGCAATTGCGGGCTTAAGAGTGCCTCGTGGCGATAGAGCTCGGGCATATGGTTGCGCAGCCCCTCGAAGGCGCCGATCACGCGCTGATGTTCGTCACATTGGGCGCATTCCGGCGGCAGCGCGGCGTCGGAGACTTTGACCCCGGCGGCGGCGAGCCGGTCGGCTGCGGCCTCCAGCATGGCGCGTCCTTCGGGCTCCGCCTCGTTCCAATGCGGGCCGCGGCACAGGCCGAGGCGCGGCGGCGTTCCGGGCATTTCCGGCGGATCGTACGGGATCGCCATCATCGCGGGGCGGAACAGCGCGATATCGGCGACCCCGCGCGCCATGATGCCGACCGTGTCGAAGGCCTCGGTGTTGATCCGCATACCGGCCGGCGGGAACAGGCCAAAGCTCGGCTTGAACCCGACGATCCCGCAATAGGCGGCGGGGCGGAGCACCGAGCCGGCGGTCTGCGTCCCGATCGCGAGCGGCACCATGTAGTCCGCGACCGCCGCGGCGGAGCCGCTGGACGAGCCGCCGGGCGTGCGCGCCGGGTCGTGCGGGTTCGATGTCGGCCCGGGATGGCGGTTGGCGAATTCGGTGGTGATCGTCTTGCCGAGCAGGATCGCGCCCGCCGCTTTCGGCAGCGCCGCGGCGCTGGCATCAGCGGGCGGCCGCCACCCGGTATAGATGCGCGAACCGTAGCTCGCCGGCATCTCGGCCGCATCGAAAATATCCTTGAGCCCGAACGGCACGCCGCCGAGCGGCATCTTTTTACCGGCGCGGTCGAACGCCCGCGCCTCTTCCAGCGCTGCCTCGCCGGCGAGATATGCCCAGGCCCGCACCACCGGCTCCCGCACCGCGATCCGCTCGAGGCAGCTCGCCACCACGGCCTCCGCGGTCAGCTCCCCACCCTCGATCCGCCGCGCAATGTCGGTCGCGGCGAGACGATGCGGTTCGACATTCGGCATGGCGTCGCTCCCCCCGCGCAATCCCGCCCTATCTACGCAGATCCGCCCGCTCGGCGCATGCGCGAATTAACGCGCCCAACGTCTCAGATGCTCGATAGCTCACCAGGCCGAAATGCCATGGGTTTCCCGTCGGCGGCCCCGATGATCGCCTCGGAATGTAGCTGGTTTGCCGACAAGAAATGAGTGTCGGGCGGCTCGTCGACGGTTGTCCCGAGAACACACCCTTGCGACAATACCTGCCTCACCACGGCATCCCATATGGCCGTCGCATGCTCCTGACTGGCGACAGCCGTAATCTTGTGCCACTGCTTTCGGCTTGGTTTAATCATGTCCGAAAGAATGCCGGAAGGTTCAATTACCGGTCTCGGAAAACTGCATGGCGCGCCCGTCACTTGATGGCAGGGCACGAATGAAAAGGGCTTGTTGGGGGACCATGTCGCGCCGCCATAGAGCCGCAGACCACATTGAGGAATGTCGAACAGGTCCATCGTAATCCGTTTGTGTAGTTCTGACTCCCAAGCAGGAAGTGATCCGGACTGCCGTAGTGGATTGGAAATCTCCACGACGAAGACGGTATCTAGAGCGAACTGCTGGCCCACACAGCTGCCAAACAGGATGATGTCTCCTTCACTGTTTACACCCAGGGCTGTTTACACCCAGGGCTGTTTACAAGGGCGATGATCGCTGTGACAGTAAGAGTCGTCATCGCCCGAATCCCCCAACGCCCGTCGATGCTGCCGGTCAGCACGCGGCCGAGATCGACCGATCGGATGTGGAACGGTTCGCGCGGCTTAGTTGCCGAGAGCTCGCGGGGCCGCAGCGCAGCGCCTCGTTGACCAAGTTCTTCAGGCTGCTGCCGCGTGTGCGGCGCCGCTGGTCGATCACGGCGGCGGTCGTCGTCGAGCGTCAAGGTCGTCCTCATACATGCATGGGCCGCAATGACCTCAAGGCCGCCAACTTCGCCCTCCTCCGGCGCTGGTTGAGGGGTTTGTGCGCGCCCTGTTCGAGGCGCTCTTCGACCCGTCGATCGGCTTCCGACCCCCTCGGAAAATTGCCGTTCAATCGTTCGTCACGGACGACGGAGAAATCCTGGCAAAAACGCGCAACACACGCGACCTGGAAAAGGCCGCTTGGGCCGGCCGTTCGATCAATCGTCGCGCCGATTTCTCTCGGGAAATGGATGGTGCCCAGGGGCGGACTGAGTTTCTCCCTCTAAATCAAAAGCATAACCAGAGTGGTGGGACAAATCAATCCCGCCCGGCCCCACGCGCTTTCAGCGCGAGTGTCCCACTGCCATTTTGGGTGTAATCGCTGTGCTCCTATCCCTGGCTCGCACGGGTTAGCACTTAATTCAGGTCGGTATAATTGGCATTTTCCGCTTGCACCAACCGTTGCGTGGACGCAACCTTTTGGCGTGCGCCGCCGTCCTGAAAGGGGCGCGAAACCTCGGAAGGGAACGTCATCAAAATGCGCCGCGCTGCTTATACGCTTTGCGCCGGGCTTTGTGCCGCCGGTGTTGCCGGCACGGCCCACGCCGCGCCGACAACCTTCACCTTCGATATCACTTCCTCGGTGGCGCCATATCCAAATGGCGGCGCTGCGGCGGCCCCGCCCCTGACTTTGAGCTTTACCGTCGATGGAGCGGTTTCGTTCAACGCCACCAGCGATTTCGCTGACAACGGCGGCATCCCGCCATCGACCTCGGTCGCTTACCCGTTCCCGGCGGCTCTCACCGCGTTCGACCTGAGCACCCAGGGGGTATCGGTAACACTCGCGAATTTCGTGTCACCAACGTCGATCGAATCTTCCTTCCCGCTATTCCCGAAATGGACCCTCGATTTGACCGCGGACCCGACAAACGGCACCGCGAGTTTGGCGCTATCTTTCCTCAACATCACCGACAATTGGGGGTTCAACGGGCCGCCGGCGGGATCGAGCAACCCGGCCTATCTCAGCACCAGGGGCCCTGCCGGCACGATCGATTTTGGCGCCGACTGGCAGGCGACCGCCGATCCGGCGCAATATACCGGCGTGCTGACCGCGGCCCCGAGCCCTGTGCCGGAACCGTCGAGCCTCACCCTGCTGCTCGCCGCCGCGGCGCTGTTTGGCGCTGCGAGGCCCGGGCGTCAACCGCAGCTGCTGACGAAATAGCGGAGAGCCGCGCGGCGGCGCGCAGGGCGGGCGGGGAACGGCAGGCCCGGCTAGGGGCCATATAGGCCGGCGCTTTCGTGCGCCGGCGGCCCTTAAAATTGATTTCCGTCTACTGAGCCAGGCCGGGACCGCGCTGTTTCGAGCGGTCGAGCCCGATGGCGCGCGCCTGGCGAGCTTCGTCGACGTTGACCAGCGGCCGATCGGCGGTTCCGCGGTTGGGGATGATGCCGGCCTTGATCTGCCGGCTGACCTGGCCCGCATCGACGCCAAGCCGGCGCCCGGCCTCATTGACACCGACGAGCTCGACTCCGGCCGGCATGGACGGCGACTCCGCCGCAGCGCCACCCTGCACACACATGGGGTCGGAATAATTTTCGGCATAATTTGCGGTCGGGCTGGCGGTTGCCGCGCCTTGATCCGCCGGCTCGGCATCGACCGCCGTGGCGCTGGCAAGCCGGGAGCGCCGGCCGCGGCCCCACAGACCGACCCCGACGGCGCGGGCTTCCTCGAGGACCACCAGCGGGTGCGCCGGCGTGCCGCGATTGGCGAGCCACCCTTTGCGGACGTAGCGGTAGACCGTGCCGCGGTCGACGCCGAGCGTTTCAGCCGCCGCGCGGATGCCGACCGGTTCGCTCATCTGCGCCTCACGCCGCCAGCTCGAGGTGCCGATCAGCTCGCCTCGCCGAGCACCGGGCCGATCACCCGCGGCGGCGGTGTGCGCGGCTCCATCTCTTGCCGCGTCATCGCCGGCGCATAGGCTATCCGGTTGACTGGCACCGGGTGGTATGCTGCCTGGCGGCGCTTCTGCTCGGCCAGCCTTTCGCGCTCGGCCGCCATGGCCCGCTGTTGCTTGTCGGCGGCGATCATCGCCTCGGCGCGCTGCAGCAAGGTCCGCAGCTCGGCGAACGCGCCGTGTCGGGCGACAAGCGCCGGGTCCGACCGCCATGAATTTTTCCAGTCGGCGCCGCCCAGCTCCGGGTCGCGGTAGACGCCCAGGTGCAGCACCGGCGCACCCATATCGGAGCAGCCATCCCAGGCGACGCCGCCGAACGCCGCAACCGTGAGGCCAGCCAGCCGTCGGTCGATGCCGTGGGCGCCGACCGCCCCCCATTCGCGGAACAGATCGGGCATCGCCAAGCGGCCAACATCGCGGGCGAACTCGGCCCCCAGCTCGGTATCGAGCCGCCGGTGCTCCTGCACGAACGCCCGCGCGGCGTCGAGGACCTCGGCACCGGCCGCGGCGATCTCCTCGGCCAAGGCGAGCTGGCCGGCTTCGGCCTCCTCGGCTTTGTGCTGCAGCTGGTCATGCTCGGCGGTGAGTGCCGCGAGCTCGCGCTCGGCGGCGGCGATGTCTCGCGCGGTCATCCGCACGTCGCCGACGATCACGGCCTTAAGCAGCGCTTTTTCCTTGAGGATCGCGCCGCGACGCCGGGCGAGCTCGGCGCGCCGCGCCACGGCCGCCGCGCGTTCCGCGCCGATCGCCGAGGCGGCGCCGGCGATTGCCGTCTGACGTGCTTTCGCGGCCTCGAGGGCGGCACGCGCCGCGAGCAAAGGTTGCGGGATCTCAATCATCGTTCATTCCGTCCCGGTGTAGATGTCCAAAATTTCCGAGGCGGCCAGCACGCGGCTGTAGAGGCGCGTCTCGCCGATCAGGCCGGCGAAGAACAAATCGTCTGCGACCGGATAATAGGCGCCGAGCAGCACCGGGTTCACGCCGCCGTCCGGATCGACGCCGCAGAAATCTCCCGGCTGGTATGTCGTGAGCGGCAGCGGCGCGCCGCCGGCCGGGATCACCGTCAGCCCGAGCGCTGCCGGGGTCGCGGTGCCGTAATGCGTGATCGCCGCAAAATACCACCGGCCCGTTGAGAGCGCCATGGTGCCGACGGCTGCAGTGCTGGCGGTCGCGTTTGACAGAAACAGCGACAACCCGTTGGTCGGCGGCCCAAATCCACCATTGAGGCCAAGAAAGAACTGCCGGTTCGTGGTCGCCGCATCCTGCTTGATAAGGACGGTATGCCAATTGCCGTCGATGACCGTCGGGTAAAACCAGCAGGTAATCGAGAACCCCGGATTGTCGTTGAAGATGTAAGAAGACAGCGCGGCCGACAAGTCGACATATCCAGCGCGGCCGTCGAGGCTGATGACGTTCTGGCCGGGCATGCCGACCGCGCCCGGCAACGCGTTGGCCGATGCCGCCGTCGCCTGAAACGCGCCGTCCCAGCCATAGCCCGACACATCGTGCAGCACCGGCCCGGCGCCCTCGAACAGCGGCCAGCAGCCGATGAGACCCTTCGCCGTGGTCTTCCACGGCTGAATGCGCGGGATTTTCGGGAGCGCCAGCATCCTATGCCTTTCCCGCCCGATCGCGCAGCGCCGCGGGCGGCTGGTAAGGCTGCTGCTGAACCATGCCTCCCTGCGGCCGATACGGCGTCGCCGGTGGTGCCGCGACCGGCGCTAACGGGCGGCCGATGGCCGCGCGCTCGGCGCGCGCTCGATTGACCAGAGCGAGCGCCTCTTGAACATCGCTCGCATCATCGCGCAGCCGCAGCGCCACGCGCTCGAGGGCGGCTTTGGCATCGCTCAGCGATTTCGGGATTTCCATGGCGGGGTCCCTCAGTCCACCATCGGCGGCGGGAAGATGCCAAGCCGGCGCAAGCGAGCGAAATTGGCTGATCGGTTGACGGCGGCGCGCGGGCCCGGAAACATTTCGCGCCGTGTCGGCAGCTGCGGGCCCGGAGGCGGCCGGCCGCCGGCGGCAAGCTTCGCCAATGCCGCGAAGCCCTCGGCCGGCGACATACGACATCCACCAAGCCGGGCGCCCGGCCGGCGCCGCCGAGGAACACCGCCGCCTCGGTCGCGCGGATGCGGGCCGTCGAGAGCCCGCGGTAAAGCGCGACCGACTGCACGAACAACTCGCCGATCGCATCGACATCGGCTTGCAATGCCGCGCGCGCCGGGTCGGACAGCGGGATTGAAGGCTGCCCGTCGGCTTTGCGCGCGCCGAATTGAATGATCGACACCGTGATGCCAGCACCTTCCAGCACCCGCGACAAATCGGCGTGCAGCAGCAGCACGCCGATCGAGCCCGCATAGCCGGTGCGCGGGATCACGATCTTGTCGGTGGCGGCGGCGAGCGCGTAGGCGGCCGAGCAGGCGCTTTCGTTCAACAAGGCCCAGACCGGCTTGCGGCCGCGCGCCGCATAGATTTCATCGGTCAAATCGAACAGCCCGGCAACATCGCCGCCCGGCGAATCGATATCGAAGGCGATGGCGCGCACTTCGGGATCCTCGAGCGCCGTCACGAAATTCAGCCGGATCGCGTTATAGCCGGTCATTCCGCTGATCGGCTGCAACCCCCGCTGGCGCTGCGCCAGGCTTCCCTGAACCCCGATCACCGCGACGCCGCTGATCACCTGATAGCCACAGGCGTCGTCATCCTCGGGCAGCTCGGCGACGGTCATGACCGGGGCATCGGCGAAGGCGCGCAAGCTGCCATCCGGCAGATGCACCTGCGCGATGCCGAGGCGCCCGGCGAGCGCGCCGAGGATGATCTGCGCCTTGCCCGGCTCGATCGCCAAGGGCCGATTGAAAATTTGCTGCGCGAGGTGCGGAAAGCCGTTCATCGCTGCGCTATCTCCCCATGCGGCCGATATGACCGACCGCCCAACCGACGCCGGCCACATAGGGTGCCCGCGGCGGTTCCGGCGGGGCCGGCGGCGGCCGCGTCCCGCCGATCGTTTCCGCCAGGAACCGCAACCACTCATCGGCGGCGATCTTGGCGGCGCCTGATTTCGTCAGCGCCGCACCGCCTCGAGGATGATCGAGGAGGAGGCCGCGCCCCGGCTGCGCGCATATAGGCACCCCCATAGGGCCTGAACGCCGACCGGCCGGCGCGCCATCACCTTCAGCTCGACGTTGACGTGGACGAGGAGATCGCCGAGCCGGCCGATCATATCCTGCGGGATCGGCGGCAGCTCGGGCGCGCGCGGGGCGGCAATAAGACCTGCCCGTTCCGTAAAACGGCGCATCAGGGCATCAAACTCACCGCCATGCGGCCGGTTCCATGCCGCTGCGGCGGCCTCGATCCCCATCGGGGTCGGCTCGACCGGCCCGTTCGGCCCGAGGTTCCAATCGTCGGCAAGGTCGATCTCGCCGTAAGCTGACAGGGTTTTCATCGCCCGAGAGGATCAGCGTGTGATGATGCGGAGCGCCCGCAACACGGTTTCGCTCAACAATTAAAGTCTCCTTCTGATGGAAAGGTTGCGGATCAGCGCGCCGGGGTGAAATCCTTCAGCGCACGATCCCAGCTGGCAGCGGTCGACCCCCTCAAGTATGCGGCGGTCGCGGGCTCGCCGGCGCCGGGCGCGAACGCGGCGAGGGCGATATCCCAGCCCCGGGCGATCCGGGCACCGACGATCGGCGCGGGCTCAGCAGCCGCCGCTGGATCCACGACCGCGCGCAAGGCGCGGCCCCAGCCGTAGTCGCCATTGCCCCGGCTGGCGACGCGCTGCGCGACGGCGTGCACGCCCTCCCATCGCCGGGCGCGGTCCTGTTCTTCGGCGAGCAGCACAGCATCGCGAAACGCGCCGGCGAATATTTGACGAAGAGTGGTCATTTTGCTTGATTCCTAGGATTACGCATGCCCGACAGGCGCCGTGATGAGCTCGCGCAGGTCCGCGAACGGGGAAGTCTGGCGCAGCGCCGCGATCACCAACGCAGCGAGGGCTCGCTCGGTGCGGCCGTCGGCGCAGCCGCGACAGAAGCCGAGCAGCAGCGCCTCCCGCGCGTCTCCGCTCATGCCGCGCATCAGGGCCACAGCGCCGAGCCGCCCGGCCAGAGGGCGCGGGCAGTGAAGGCAGAGCGTCCCGCTGGAGCCACAACGCTCGATGAAACCATTAACGGCAAAGAGCGTCCCGAGCGCCCTGGTGTCGCCGTCGCCGGCCATGGCGAGCAGCGCCGGGAGGTGCGTGGCCCGTATGATTTCCAATTCGAAGCGGCCGCCCCCCGCGGCGTGCATCCGTTCGCACCCGGCGAGCAGCGCCTCGGGCGTGAGGGCCGCGTTGTTCGCGCTCATCGATGGCCGCCATGCTGGTGGTGGATCCCAGCCCATGTTGTCCCGGCCGCCTTGCCCGGCTGCGGCTTGGGGGTAAAGGCTGAGGGCGGCGCGCAGGTCAGCTCGGTGCGGCGCCCGCCCTCGCCGTCCTCATGGAAATCGACCGCGCCGATCAGCAGGGTGTCGGCGAGGCCGAGGCGCGGCACCGTGCACTCGACGAGCTGGTTGATGCGCCACAGCTGGCCGCCATTGGCGCCGGCGCCGGCGCGCCATTCCGGCACCGACAGCGTTGCCCGGATCGACCCGCCGAGGCGGTGCGCCTGCTCCCAGCCGGCGCGGGTCTGCGCCTCCTCGGTGCCGAGCGCGCTCTCGGCGATGCCGCCCCACGGCCGGTAGCGCGGCACGCCGCCATCGGCGGCCTGCCCCTCGATCTGGGTTGCGACCTGGCCGTTTTTGGTGTGGACCAGCCCTTGCTGAGACCGGATCACATATTGCGAATAGCGCTGCTGGCCGGCAAGCTCGCCATGGGCCTGAAATACGTTGCCGCCGGGCCCGGTCGCCAATGCCGCCGGCGCATTAGCGGTGCCGAGCGTCGCCAGCACCAGATTGCCGTTCTCATCGTCGGTCAGCAGCACGCCGCGCTGCTTGGCGAGCCGGTTCAGAAAGCGGAACGCGGGCTCCGACCATTCGAAGGTCGCGTCGGCGAAGGGGTCGCCGACGACGACGCCCGGCCCGACCACGACCACAACGCCGAACGGCGCGGCGACGGCGCGGGCAATCGCGTCGAGCGCCGAACCGCTGAACTGGTTGGTTTGGAACGGCACCAGCATGCAATCGATCAGGTCGGCGGTTTTCGACCGACCAACGACGCGCGTGCGGGTTTCCCGCGCACTGACTTCGATGCGAACAACGTCGACATAGCCGGCGATCACCGGCTCCCCATCGGCGGCGAGAGTGCAGCTGGCGAAGGGCAGGATCGGCGGGTCGATCTCGCCGGGCGTGGCGATTTCGAACGCGGCGCAGGCGCGCTTCAAAGAGCGGGTGACCCGAACCTCAGTCCACCGTGAATAGATTTGGTTGTTGATCTCCAAGGTGACGGCCATGGGTTTTCCCTTACCAAGCCCAGGCGTTGCCGAGATTGACGTCGACCGGCGCCGGCTGGCTTACTGTCGTGGTGGTTCCGGGCGGCGGGTTGTGGTGATCGATGATCACCCTCGATGTGACCTGCACCTTCGCCGCCGCCGGCGTGCCGGCGGCCGTGCCGGAGCGGCGGATCGGTGTCGACAACACCGAGGCCGGCGTCTGGTGCAACGGTGTCCCGAGCGCCCCGCCGGCAGTATGGGCCGCGAGCGTGCCGCCGGGTCCGGGCAGCGCCATCTCGTGCGTCACGACGCCGCCCAGATGCTCAGCCCATCCGGCAGCTTGCGACAACCAGGCGGGCATGGTCGGGAGATAGCCGTCGATCTTGGCGACGATCGCCTTGATCTCGCTCTCGCCCCATTGGAACGACGCCACCACGTCGCCCCACACGCCCTCAAAAAAGGCCTTGATCGAGCCCCAATGCTCGTAGACCTCGTAAGCGGTGCCGGCGAGCGCGCCGGCGGCGACGATCGCGGCGCCGAGCGGGTTGGCGCTCGCCGCCAGGCTCATCGCAGCGAAGGCGTCGCGCACGCCACCGATTGCCGGGACCAAGGTGGCAAACGAGCTGATCAGACCGGCCACCGGGAGCGCCATCAACCGAGCTGCAGCAGTTACGGCTGCCGAGCCGATGCCGTAGAGGTCCTTCGCGACGCCGGCGAGCTTGATCAGGGCTATGGCGCCAAGCCCGACTTCGATCAGCTTGAGGTGGCCTGTCGCAAAGATTGCCGCATCACCGAGACCGCGAGCCCCCGCCGCGATCGCAGACCAGTCGATCGACCGGGCGGCGTTGGCGAGACCTTTGACTTCGTCAGCAATATTCGTTGCGATCCACTCCCGATTGCGCGCGATCCATTCGCTAGTTGCTTCAATGACGGACGATAAGACCGGGAATAACTTCGTGCTGATCGTCAATTGCAGGCCGCCAACGGCGGCGTCCATGTCTTTCAACGATTGGTTGAACTTCTCGCCGGTCTCAGCCATTGCGTCAGTCGGCGCGAGCCCGAAATGCGCCGCGCGGGCCGCCTGGGCGCTCAGCTCGGCACTTCCCTGCCCAAGCAAGGGCAGTAGGGCGACGCCGAGTATGCTGCCGGCGACGCGGCTGGCAACGGCGAAGTGACCGCCCGCCGTGAGTGTGTGCAACTGGTCTTCGAGCCTTGCCAGCACGACGCCGGTATCCATTCCCGGCGTCACGCCGAGCTGTCCGAACACCTGGCGCACGTCTTTACTGGCGCGACCGGCCTGCAACTCGCCCAAATTAAGGTTTAGATATTCGATTGCCCTGTTCGCAACATTGGGATCGATGCCGGCAATCTTGGCGGCGTATTGAAAACCGCCGAATTCAGTCACGCTGAGACCGGTTGCTTTGCTGGTGATGCTCAGTTGTTCGGCGTATTCCGCCGATTTCCGCATCGCTTCGGCGCCTTCGCGCAGCGACAGAAAAAAGCCGACGCCCGCAGCGGCCGGTACCAGCCCACTCAGCCCCTCGTGCAGACGGTGGGCGCTTTCATGGGTCGCCCCGAGCTGTTCGCGCAGCCGCGCCAACCCGGTCGCCTCGCCGATTTCGCGCAGGCCGCCCCCGATTTCGCCGGAGAGCCCGCGCAGCCGCGCGAACGGCAGGTTGACCGCGCGGGCATCTTCCGCCATCCGGCGCAAGGTTGACGACGCACTCTCGCCGATCCGGGTGAAGGCCGCGCCGGTATCGGCCGCGAGCCTGCGAACGCTCTCCATGATGGCGCGCTCGGCCGGCTCGACATTGCTGACCAGCGAGACGGTGATCTTTAGCTTTTCCTCGGCGCTCATCGCCATGGTTGCGTTCCAATCAGCGGCGGAAAGCGGTGGCGAGCGCCTTCTCGACACCGGCCTGCAAGGCCGGCATCAAATTGGCATCGATCGAGCGCCGCACCTGCTCCTCAAAGCCAAAGCGCGGCCTGTATTTGGCCTCCTCGCGGAAGGCGACGAGCAGCCGCAGCCCGCGGCCCGTGCGAAGAACGTGACTCTGCCCCGGCCGACGGGTGCGCTCCCACAAGCCGTAGAAGCCACGGGCGCGACCGATGAAGTATGTTTCTGGCTCCTCGAGCAGCTTGCGGAGAAGGTTGCGGGGGATGTTGCCGTAGTCGTTGCGCTTGACATCGACCGGCACCAGCACCGGCGCACCAGGTGCGCGCACCCGCACGCCGCCGGTTTCCTCGATCAAGAGGTACTTCGCGTGCTGGCGTTTGACGAAGACCGCGGCCGCCAAATTGGCCTTGCGGGCCGGGGAAAAGCCGATCGCCTGCTTGGTGAACGGCGTCGGCGGCCCCTTCGCCGAGAAGATCGCCGGCAGGTTTCGGGTCACTTCCTGCTGCGCGGCGCGCGCGGTCGCGGTCAACGCCAGTGCCGCCGCATAGGGCAGCTGCTGGCGCCCGAACGCATCAAGCGCCCGGCCAAGCCGCGCGAAATCGTTGGTGGTGCGCAGCGTGATCATCAGGCGGCGCTTTGAGGCGCCGGCGGCGCCAGGATTTCGGTCCATGGCGAGAGCTTGCCGCCGGCCGGCAATAGCCCGGCGCGCCGCAATCGGCGGGCAAGGCCGAGGGGCGGCCGGTGCATGCGCCCCGGGATCGACGGCGCGCCGACCAGCGCCAGCATCGTCACGACTCCGCCGCCAATCGACGGCGGCGCGCCCGCGCGCTCGCGCAACTCTCCGCGGGGCGCCTCGTCTTCAAGGTTGATCTTGATCGTGGCGCCGGCCCGCAGCTGGCGCGTGATCGCGGTGAAGTCGATCTGCGGACAGATATGCGGCATCACCAGGCATGCGGCGTGGCCGACCTCCGGCCATTCCCTCTGCTCGATCCAAACCGGCGACGCCGGCCAGAAGAGCTGAAGCTCCTCGAGCGCCAGCACGGACGGGTCCGCGAGCAAGCCGGCGACCCCCGTCATCTCGAAACAGCGAAGCCCATCGGCGAGCGCCGGCAGCAACAATTCGCGGGCTCGCCCATCGCCGCGGCCGGCCGCGGCGATGACCTGGCGCAGCAGCGGCGGCATCTCAGGCCGCCTCGCCGCGGTCGCTGGTCGATTTCCGCCGCCGCCGCTCGCTCCACTCGACCAGATCGCGACGCCGATACCGGGTGGCGCGGCCGAGGCGGACAAACAGCGGGCCGCCGCCGACCACCCGCCATTTTTCGAGGCTTCGCGGCGACATGGCGCACAGAAAGGCGGCCTCGCCAGTGCTCAGCAACGCGTCCGGGTCCGTCGGGATCGGGCGGCCGTCCGGGCAGGGGTCGGCGACGTGCGACGCTACGCGTATTTCCGTCGGGGCAACTGCGGCTGGCACCATCGCTTTGCTCTCGGCTCGCCTGTGATGAACCAAGAGCTACGCGCGATCAAAGCCGGAAATAAGCCGGGAAAATTCCCGGAATTGCCAAAAAATTCCCGGCGCACCTTATGAGCGCGGAAATTCTGCCGCCAGATGCTTGCGCACCAACCCGGTGAGCCGGCGAATGGTTTCCGGGTCGGCGGCGGGCTCGATCTGCTCAGCGACCCTTCGGGACGCTTTCGTCACCCCCAACGGCAGCAACACCGCCCGCTGTTCTTCAAAGAGCCGCAGCGATATCGCCTTTCTCTTTTCCCGCTTGTCGCCAGCGGCGGCAGCCCGGCGCACTTTGTCGGTTTCAAGGAAGATCACCGGGTGTGTCAGCACAACCCGAGGCTCCTCACTGCCGAACCGCAGCCGGCATGCGCGCGCCCAACGGAAGTTGCCGGGGCGCCACCAGCCGGCTGGAACACGCTCTTTGGTGGCCGGCGGTCGGCGCCCGGGCTCCTCAATGTAGCCGACGCAACAGATCTCGCCGCGCAACATGGCGTCGTGCAGGCGCCGACGCTCTCGGTAAACCCACGCTTCTATGCGGTCCCGAACCTCTTTCGAGCATCCCCAGAAATCCCGCTCTTCGCAATAAGCGCCCACTAGCCATGCAGCGGCGAGCTCTCCCCACAGCGAGGCGATATCCGCCGCAGGTTGTTCGTGTTTCATGCCAGCGCGCAGGCCGACGATGCTGATGCGCCGCATCGCCTCGAAATAACCGAGGGCATCGGCGGTGGCGTCATCCTCTTCGGCCGGCGCCGCGCCGAAGCCCAAAGCACTCGCGAGTTCGGTGGGAACCAATGTAGGGCGCCTCCCACGCGCCGCTCGCGTCCCACACAGGAGGAGGAGGGTGCGGCTATGCCGAGCGTGGGAGGCTCGACGAAACGGAGCGACCGCGTCGCACCCGGCCTTGATCGTAGCACGCGGGCGCAAGAGCCCCAGCAGCGTCAAGGCGGCCGGCGCTTTTGCGCCGACCACCCCGACGAATCGCTATCTGGCGGCGAGCGCCATGATGGCGCGCAGCTTATGTGCCAGGCACCGGAACTTGACCTGATCGGCGCTGCCTAGATGGGCGGCGAGCCACGCCTCGATCTTCGGCCCAAGGGTCGGCGGATAAAGGACGGCCGGCGGGCGCGGCAGCGGACACCATTCAAGCGGCCGGACCACACAGCCCTCGGCCGCCCATTCCTCGCCGTCACCAACCGATCAGCCAGCGCTCCGGCAGATCATCGGTCGCCGCCCACAGCAGGCAGGGGCCGAATTCGGCGCCCAGCGCAATAGGCGCGGTCTCGATCGGGAGCCCGTCAAACACCGGAGCTTCGGCCCTCGGTCGCCAGCGCATGCCGGCCTCCTCGAGCGCAGGCATCAGTGTGCGCCGCTCATCAGGGAGCGCTCGAGTTGGTCGACCGGCGCGCCATGGCCCTCCCGGCGCAGGCCGAGCCGATCGAACTCGCCGAGCAAGTAGCGCTTGACCGCCCTCTCGACCGGGCTGGCGCCGGCGGTGATGACTTCGTGCTCAATCTCGCTCGCGCGATCGAACCATTCGTTCGCAAGCGCGTCCGGCATTTCGATTTGCGGTTCTTCGATTGCGCCGATCCGGAGCGCCCGGCCACACAACAGGCTCAGGATCGCGTCATCGCCCGCACTGGGGCGCTCGGCCGAGGGCAGGACCCCACGGATCGCGGCGTAGTCGTCAACAATTGCGGTCATGCTTGATCTTTCCTTTCGACGGGAAGGTCCGGCGGGTCGAAAGGCGGACAAAGCTGACGCCCCCGCCGTCCTTTAGTCGCCTCACGGCGACCTGGACATGCAACGGCAGACGCCGGACCTGAAATTTGAGCATGATCGCAGCCTTGTCTTTCAGCCTTTCGACGGGCTGAGCGCCAATGTGGGCGCGCCGGCGCCGGCGCGCAAGCCCAATCGGTGATCGGGGCGGGGTGGGGTTACAGATCGTGCGGGCTCAGTCCGGTGCGCCTGGCGATGCGGGCGAGCATGCGCGGCCCGATTTCCTCATCATCGTGAAACGCGAACACGTGATCCGGCCAGCCCGAACGCGACAGGATGCGGTGCGAGCCCGTTTGCCGCTTGACGGCCCAACCGGCGCGTTGGAGCGCCCGAAGGACGCGGGAGGCTCTTGTGGCCGGCCAGCCGCTCATGCGGCGATGAAAATATCCCTTGGATCGAGGGGCACCGGCTCGCCATGCTCAAGCCGGTCGGCGATCGTCCGCAGCGCGAGCGCCGATGCCTTGGTTCGCGCCTCCGCTTCGGTAGCTCCATAGACCAGCACTCCGGGGAGTTCCAGCACTTCGCCGATCCACCGGCCGTCCTGTTCGCGTTCGATTTCGATCGTCAGCATGTTCGATGGTCCTCTTTCCCGCCGGCGCGGTCGACATCACACCGCCTATCGAGGGGGCCAGTCAACAGAGGCGACGGAGCGTCAAGCTCCCCACCAGTGCGGCCGTCAAGCCCCGTCGGATGAAAGCATCTACGCCTGTTCGGCCCGACGCCGCTGGAATACGTGCCACTCGCGGCGGGCGAGCTCAGCGGCAGCGCTGCCCAGCCCGAGCTTCGCCGGTAGCTCGACCACGAACTCCCCGATCGCGACCTCGAGCGCGTCCATCTCCGCTCGCCACGCGCGCCAGCTTTCGGCGGCGCGTACGAGCTCGGCGCGCGCAGCGGCCGCGGCCCGCTCGGCCTCGATCAGCGCCAGCTTCTCGCGCTGAAGGCGCACGTCGGCGATCTCGCGCAGCAGCCGCCTGGCTCCCTCCGGCGCATCACGACCCCGCTGGGCGTCCGAAAGCGTGAGGCCAGGCGGCCGCCCGCACGGCGCGAGGCTCTGCGCGAGCTGGCGCTCGGCCTCCTCGACAACGATCCGGCCGTCCGGAGTCATCGCCGGGCCCCAGATTTTGCCGAAGGCGATCCACTTCGATACCGCGCTCGGCGATCGACCCGCCCGCTGCGCAAACTCGCCCTTGGTGATCGTCTCGTTCATCGCGTGACATATAGCGCGCCATTCCCGCTTTTCCCAGCGCGGGGGCCGCGAACCGCTCCCAATATGTGCGCATCGGTGGAGAGGTCGCGGCAAGAGCGCCGGCACGACGCCGCCGAGGTGCGGAATGTAAATGCCCACGCTACCCTCTTGATTTTACGCATAAAACCGTCGATTAGGCGCTAATCGACGGTTTTGTATGGAAAATCAGTTGGATAGCGTGTGGCGCGTTTCCGCGGCCACATGCATTTTGCGCGCGCTGGTCCGCTACCCTCTTGATTTCGCGCATAAAACCGTCGATTAGCGGAAAATCCACACCACCATCCATGCGATCGGCCCAATGACTAACCGTCGGATTTGAAAAGAAAAAACCCTCTCACTGTCGTCAAAGGCCGCAGCGCGAAAACCCCGCATACGATCGGTGCTGGGGAAGGACCCGCTCGTCCGGGGGAGGCTCGAAACGTGGCCGGGAAGGCCGGCCCTCCTTAGCAGTTTCAGCGCCTTAGAGGATTTCCTACAGCCTTTTTCCGGCCTGGAAACCTTTATCCTGCGCCAGGCCTTTCAGTGGAACAGTGGATCACTGTGGATCATATCTTAACCCCATGTGGAAAGTGTCAGTGACAGTTCTATATAGGTGAGCGAAAGCGACCCACTGTGATTCACTGTTCCACTGAAAGGCGCGTTTACCCGGCGCACACCTTCCAGAGCGCGATGCCGTCGTGTATCCCGCCGGACGTTACCTTCAACTCGCCGACGGTGCGGTCGGCGACCGAGCCGAGCCAGCTGCCGAGTTTGCGGGAGTTGAGTTTTCCGGTGCGGTCGGTGCCAACCATGAGCAACGCTTCGCGCAAGGCGGGATAAAGCAAGCCCACAGCATTGGTGTTGGGATCGATCCGGCCCACAGCGTCCGCGCGTTCGATCAGCTCACGCGCCGAGATCGGCGTCTCGCCGATGACCTGGCACCACTGCTGCAAGACCGCGCCCAATGCACTGAGGCGCGGGTCCATGGCGCGCGCCTGCGCGATCGTCGCCATTGGATCGGCGTCACCGAGCCAGATCAGCGGGTCGCGGACCCAGCGCGACCATTCGGCAAACGAGCCCAGTGGCGGATGATCGTTCGGGCAGCCGGCGAGAAAAAACGCCCGCATCACCGTCAGTACAGCGAGAACTAGGCGAGGCCGCTCCCGCAGTGCTATTAAGCAGGGGTCGGGGGTCGTAAATTCGCGCAGCTCGGGGCGCTCACAATGCGGGTCAAGGCGCCCGATCAGCGACCGCCGGATCATATCGCCAAACACCTTCAGATTGTTGCTGGTGGCGAACACGGAATACACGTTAGCGACCTTAATGTTCAACGGCTTACCCAATACTCGCGGCGCCACGAGCGGCTCGGTCAGCAACTGGCACAGAAACTCGCCGCCCAATGGCCGATCAACGTTGTCGATTGAGATCACCGCATCACCGCTGATCAGCGCCGCCCCCAATCGCTTTTCGCCTTCGTCGAATTTTTCCCCCAATGCCAGCACCGCCGCTACGTGCCCCGTCGCTATTATTGCGGCGAGGTTGACCAGCTTGGATTTTCCGCTGCCGGCAACGGGGGCGGAGAAGCCGTGCAATGGCGCCGCGCTCATTGTCCGGCGCAATAGCGTGGTAAAAATCCCGGACAAGGCCACCGAGCGGCTCGGGCCGTCGACGAAATCAAAGGTCGGCAACAATGTGGATTTCAGATAGTCGAGCGCCGCCAAGGCGTCGGCGCGGGTCGGCGCCGAGGGCACGCGCGGAAATTCGACCCCGCGCGCATCGTAAAAGATGCCCGTCGCCGGGTCATAGCCGGGCCGCTCGATGATCGTGCCGTCGGGCCGCAGGGTCGGCGCGGTGATGACGGCGCGCAATTGCCGCAACCGCCACAAGCCGCTCCGGTCGAGATAAGCCTCGGCGAAATCGACCGGGCAATCACAGGACAGCCACGCATCGGCGCGCTTGTCGAAGCGCTGTAGATCGACGGCGCGGGTGAACCGCTCCCGCATGTGCTGCGCCGCCACCTGGTGGATGCGCAGCGCCTTGGCGGTTCGCCCCTCGCCGATGTCGATATCCTCCGGTGCCACACGGACCACCATCAGATCCCGCCGGAACAGGCCCAGGTCGCGCGCGATCAGGTGCGTTTCAGCGGCGTCGATCGCCTGGCTGCGCTTGCCGTTGACGATCTGCACAACCGGCCGATCGCCGGGCAGGCCGCCGAGGCCGTCGCCGGCGCCTCCTACACCGCCGCCTGATGGTGGCGGCGGTGGCGGCCCTGCTTCGACCACGCGCAGTTCGACCTTGCGCTTTCGTTTTGGCTTCTCGTTCTCGATCATGCGCGGCCGGCCTTGGCAAGCGGCTCGATCCTCGCACCAGCCGTCCACAGCAGCGGCGTGGTCGCCGGCCGGTTCCACGAGCTCCAGCACGGATTGAGCTGCTCGATAACGAGCCCCAGCGCCGGCGCGAGGGTGCGCCCCCACCTTTCATGTTCCGGCCACTCGTAGACGTGGCACACCAGCCCAACCGGCCGGCCGCGGCAGGAAAAGCGAAAAGGATGATCGAATAAACGATACTGAAACGAGAAAAACGCAGACCATGGCGCGCGCGTGGGGCGCCGGTATCTCCGTAATCCGATAAGACACCACGGTTCCCAGCCGGCAGCGGGCTGGTAATCCGAGCCGCGCGCGGCGGCGAGAGCGCTCACGTCGCCGCCCCGACCTTCCGCTCCATGACCGCGACCGGGACCCGCAGCAAGCGGCCGACCCTGATCGTCGGGATATCGCCGCGCGCGGCGGCGTCGTAGCTGCCCTGCCTGGACAAACCGAAATAAAGCTTGCCGGCTTCCGGCACGGTCATGGTCTTCGGCTGCGCCGCCGTGCTCCTGGTCATCTATACTGCCCCACATGTGGTCCTATCCTCGTCTGATATAATGTGAACCGATTTCGGTGCAAGGAACCACTTTCGGTCCGATCATCGCCGCCGTATATGGTGAGGCCAAAGCGGACGAAGTGCGTCAGGAGGAGAAGGACCCATGCGAACTCGCGACGAGGCCGCGACCGTTCAGTTAAAGTTGAGGATCAAGGAGCCACTGCGCGCGACCATCGAGCGCGAGGCAGACCGGCGTGGCCTATCGATGAATGCCGAGGCCGAGGATCGGATCGAGCAAGCCTATCGAGACGAGCAGACGCGCCGCGACGCATTTCGCCCCGGCCTGGTGACCTTTTTGCGCGATCTCGTGCGCGCCGGCGCCGGCAGCAAGGCGATCATTCACGCGCTAATCCTGATCGACGTGCCGGACGTGCGCAGCGACCCTGAGAACTTGGCGCGCTCGCTGATTTTCGATCTCGGCTTTGACGACGCCGAGCTCGACGATCTCAGAGCGACGGAAGCGGCCCGATGGCGGGAACGTCTCGGCCCCGAGCTCGGCGAGCTGCTCCGTGCCGCTTATCATCGGCTGCGCGACCAGCTCGAGGACGAGCCGCGGGAGCCGCCAGCGGTCGACCGCGAAATCGCGGCGAGCTGGGATGCCGCTATGGCGCCGCATGCCCAGGAAAAGCCCGGCGGCGAGGCAATTGCTCACGAAGGCCGCATGACCCGCCGGCGGCGCGCGGCGCGCCCAGAGAAGAAGGCTTGACCCATGGCCCATAAACCTTTCGCGCGTGAGAGGCTGTCCGGCGCTTTGAACGCGGTCGTCGCCGTCGGTGTGGAATATCTCTTCCGCATCCCCGCATCCGCCGCCGCGATCCCGCCGGGACAGGTCATCGTGCACAACCGAGTTAGACCAGCGCGCCGCCTCGGAACGCGCGGTTTTCGCGCCTGGCTGGGCAGCGCCGAGCGGCGCGCTCGTCGTCTGCGACTGCGGGTGGGCGCCCGAGCTGAAACAGCACTACAGGGTTAGAAATATCCCCAATACCCGCTAAGGGGCTAAAAAATGGTCGGCGCCCGGGGACCGATCAGCCTACTGCCGCCCAGCTTGCCGCCGCGCGGCCTGTCGCGGGCGCAGTCGGCGGAGTATATCGGCGTCGGCACAACAAAGTTTGACGAGATGGTCGCCGACGGCAGAATGCCGGGCCGGAAGCGGATCGATGGGCGAACAGTCTGGGATCGGATCGCGCTCGACGCGGCGTTCGCTGCCCTTGATGACCAAGGCGCACCCGCTCCGAACGACTGGGATAGCCTATGAGGATCAGGCTGCGCGACCGTACCGGCACGCGCGATTATAAATTCGTGGTCGAGGACGTTGATCGGCACGGCAACGTGCGGGTCTATTTTCGGCGCAAGGGACAGCCAAAAATCCGCCTGCTCTCGCTGCCGGGGAGTACCGAGTTCGAGCGAGAGTACATGCGCGCCTATGAAGGCGAGGCGCGCCCCACGCCGCGATCGGCTGCCGCGGCCGCTGCCGCCGGCGCTGCCCCTGCGCTGCCGGGAACGATGCGCTGGCTTTGCCAGCAGTATTACAGCTCGGCGGCATTCCAAGCGCTCGGCGAGAGCACCCGCAAGGTGCGCCGAGGCATTCTTGATGGCATTTGCCAATCGAAAACCAAGACCGGCGTCGCTGTCGGAACGCTTCGCTACGCAATCATGGAACCGCACCACGTCGCGAAGCTCCGCGATGAGAAGGCAACCTTGCCTGGGGCCGCGAATGCACGGGTCAAGGCACTGCGCCAGTTGTTCATGTGGGCCAGCTCGCCCGAGTATCGCTACGCCGACAAGAACCCGGCGCGTGAGGTTGCTTACCTTAAAAGCAACAACCCGAATGGCTTCCGGGCTTGGGCCGAGGCCGACGTGTCGAAGTACGAGGCACGCCACCCTATCGGCACCAAAGCCCGGCTCGCGCTCGATCTGCTACGTTATACTGGTGTCCGCCGCAGCGATGTCGTCAAGCTCGGGCCGCAGATGGAGCGAGGCGGGAAGCTGATCTTTACCGAGACCAAGGGCCGGGCGCGGATCGTCAAGACGCACGAGCTGCCGATCCTGCTCCCGCTGCGCGCCAGCATCGACGCCACGCCGTCCGGCCACCTTGCTTATCTGGTCACCGCGTTTGGCAAGCCGCATACGGTCAAGGGGTTCGGAAACTGGTTTGCCAGGCGTTGCCGAGAGGCCGGGCTTGATCCGGGTCTCTCGGCACATGGCCTAAGAAAGCTGGGCGCGCGGCGCTGCGCCGAGGCCGGGGCAACCGAGCACCAGCTGATGGCGCTGTTCGGCTGGGCGAGCCCCAAGCAGGCGGCGCTCTATACCCGCAACGCCAGCCGGGCGCGGCTCGAAGCCGCCGCGGCGCCGCTCCTTTTGCCTGTGGCCGAAGAACGGATAATGGACGCGAATGTCCCACTTTTCCCGGTGGCGGAGTCCAGTGGGACAATCAGCGGCAAAAAGCGTTAAAAATCAGTAGGCTTTTTTGAGCGTGGTGCCCAGGGGCGGAATTGAACCACCGACACACGGATTTTCAGTCCGTTGCTCTACCAACTGAGCTACCTGGGCGCTCCGACACGCGGCGCTTATAGGAGAAATGGGTTCGCCATGTCCAGCCGCTCTATGACCCGATCGCCGGCTTGAGCCGCTCAGTCTCAGCCGCTCAGTCGAAGACGACAACGCCGCGGGCGACCGCCCGTCGCGCATCAGCCGGAACCCCTCATCGATGTCGTCGAACCGGTAGGTTCGGCTGATCAGCCGGTCGAGGTCGATTCTTTTCCATGTCCAGATCGGCGGGGGATCGGGAAATCGAGATTGGGCCGAACCGAGCCGTAATAGGTGCCGCTGATCACTTTTTCGCCGTAAACGAGTTGCGAGGGGTTGATCGGGGCGCGGGTCGAAAATGCCGGGATGCCGACCAGCACCGCCCGGCCGCCAGGGGCGGCGGCGTCGACCGTTTGCAACGCCGTGGCTTCGCTGCCGATCGCGTCGAACGCAGCATCGACCCCGAGCCCCCCGGTCAACTCCCGGATCTGCTTGACGACACCGCCCGAGCTGCCGTTGATCCAATGCGTGGCGCCAAAGGTGCGGGCGTAGTCGAGATTCTTGTCGTGCAGATCGCAGGCGATGATCGGATTGGCGCCGACAAGCCGCGCGCCTTGCACGATGTTGAGCCCGACGCTGCAGCCGATGACTAGCACGCTCGACCCGGCCGGAACCCGGGCTGACGGATGACCGCCCCGATGCCGGTGGCGACGCTGCAGCCGATGATCGCAGCAGGGGTGAAGGGCAGGTCGGAACGGATTTTGACCACCTGCTCGGCCGGGCATACGACCTCTTCGGAGAACGCGCCGATGCGCGCCATCTGGTTGGCCGGCCCGCCGTTGAGCTGGACCCGCACGGTCCCGTCATGCATCGGCCAGCGTGGCGAATCATTGCGGCCGATGCACAGCACCGTCTGCCCCGTCGAGCGGTGCCGGCAGCACCCGCAATGCTGGCGGAACCAAAAGATCACGTGGTCGCCGGGGGCTATTGCGGCGACGCCCGGCCCGCATTCGGCGACGATGCCTGCGGCCTCGTGGCCCAGCACCATCATCAACGGCAATGGCTAGAGCAGGATCGCATGAAATGGAAACAGAGCTTCCATTCCACGCGTGAATCCTGCTCTCGCTTCCAAGGATGAGACCATGATTCACGTCTTGGATCGGAGCGCCATGCGCTTCGATCCAAGACGATCATGGTCTAGTCGCCGTTGATGATGTGCTAGTCGCTCATGCACGCGCCGGCGGCCTTGGCCTTGACCCGAACCCGCACCTCGCCGGCCTTCGGCCGCTCCTGGTCGAGGTCGAGGATCTGCAAGGGCCTGTTGATCTCGGTCAAAACCGCGGCGCGCATGTCGCTCCTCTCCCGGAACGATGACGGCCGGCGACGCCTATTCCTCGGCCGCCGCCTCGCCCGGCGCGGCCATCATCGCCTCGGCGACGAGCCCGGCATTGGCGCGGATCGCCCGCTCGATCGCCTCCCCGACTTCGGCGTGGTCGCGCAGATAAGCCTTGGCGTTCTCGCGGCCTTGGCCGACGCGCTGGCCCTCATAGGAGAACCATGAGCCCGATTTCTCGACCACCCCGGCCTGCACCCCGAGATCGATCAGCTCGCCGCGCTTTGAGACGCCTTCGCCATACATGATGTCGAAATCGACGACCTTGAACGGCGGCGCCATCTTGTTCTTGACAACCTTGACGCGGGTCTGGTTGCCGATCACCTGTTCGCGTTCCTTGATCGCGCCGATGCGGCGGATGTCGAGCCGCACCGAGGCGTAGAATTTGAGCGCATTGCCGCCGGTCGTGGTTTCCGGATTGCCAAACATGACCCCGATCTTGTGACGGATCTGATTGATAAAGACGACCGTCGCTCGCGACCGCGAGATCGAGCCGGTCAGCTTGCGCAAGGCCTGGCTCATCAGCCGGGCATGCAGACCCATATGGCTGTCGCCCATCTCGCCTTCGAGCTCGGCGCGCGGCACGAGCGCGGCAACCGAATCGATGACCAGCACGTCGATCGCGCCCGAGCGGACCAGGGTGTCGGTTATCTCGAGCGCCTGCTCGCCGGCATCGGGCTGCGAGATCAACAGATCCTCGACGCTGACCCCGAGCTTGCGCGCGTAAGCGGGGTCGAGCGCGTGCTCGGCGTCGATAAACGCGCAGGTCCCGCCGGCGCGCTGCGCCTCGGCGATCACATGCAAAGCCAGGGTGGTCTTGCCGGAGCTTTCCGGCCCATAGATTTCGACCACCCGGCCGCGCGGCAGCCCGCCGATGCCAAGCGCGATGTCGAGGCCGAGCGAGCCGGTGGAGATCACCTCAATGTCGGCTGCGGTCTCGTGCGAGCCGAGCTTCATGATCGAGCCCTTGCCAAAGGCGCGCTCGATCTGGCCGAGGGCGGCATCCAAAGCCCGCTGCTTGTCCATCGCTTCCTTGTCCAACAGGCGCAATGCCGTTTGCATGACGAGGCCCTCCGTTATTTCATAGCCGGCGCGGGTGCGCAACGCGAGGCCGAGGCATCGTACCCGTTTCGTTCCGTAACGCAATGCGAAAACGACGTCCTCGCGGAATCGCCTCGCATGACTTCCTTAACCTTAAGAGCGAGCTCCTGCAAGCTGAAGGGCTTGGCCAGGAAATCGATGTCGCGGTCGCTGTCGAGCCGCTGGCGAAACGAGTCTTCGGTGTAGCCCGAAATAAAGATCACCTTGATGGCGGGATCAATGTCCCGCACCTCGCGAATCAAGGCGGGCCCGTCCATCTCGGGCATCACGACATCGGTGATCAGCAGATCCACGGGGCCGGCGCCGTTTTCGATCAGCCCGAGCGCCGCCGCGCCGCTCCTGGCTTCGACAACCTGATACCCCTTGTTGCGCAAGGCGCGCGCGCCGAACATGCGGACCGCGTCGTCGTCCTCGACCAGCATGATCGTGCCGGTTCCGGTCAAGTCGCGCGGAACGACCGGCGCGGCCGCATCGGGTCGAGCCGCCTCGGCGCCGGCGGCAACGGTGTTGCGCGGCAGGTAGATCGAAAAGGTCGAGCCGCCGCCGGGAACGCTGTCGACGAAGACGAACCCGCCCGTCTGCTTGACGATGCCATAGACCGTCGACAAACCGAGGCCGGTGCCGGAGCCGGCCTCCTTGGTCGAAAAAAACGGCTCG
>DASYBC010000048.1:0-60645 GCA_036500965.1 Allostellaceae bacterium
ACGCCGTCGCTCACCCTGCGACCGCTCAGCCGCGCCCCGACAGGCTCAAAACGCCAGGCTCGCGGCCCCAAAACCCCGACAAGCAGCCTGATACGTCAGAAAATCCAACATCAGCAGCCGCCCGGTGAGATATCCGGGCTAAGGCATAGCGGCGAGCTGTTCGCGGGCCGCAGACTCGCCCGCCGCGTCCCCCGACCCCGCGGACACCAAGTTTCTGCGCTGCGCCCACGCCGCCCAGGCCGAATTCATCGTCACCGGCAACCGACGCGACTTTCCGCAACCCGCCTATGGCCCGACCCATATCGTCTCCGCCGGCGAGCTCCTCGGTCGCATCGCCGGCGAGATTTGACCGGCAAAGACGCGGCGCAAATGCGCACGGGTAGGGCGGATGAGCAGAACGTAATCCGCCGTCGACCGGGCAGAGCGGGGCGATATGGCGGAATGCGCTGCGCTGTTCCGCCCTACGCTTGCTGATACGCTCAGGGGACCGGGGAGGGCGATGGCGAGTTGGCGGACTTTCCGCCCTACGCTTGCTGCTCGCTGCGGCTGCCAACGACGGCGAGTGCCCCGAAGCCGATTTTCTTGCTCGGAAGCACATCGTCCGATGTACCCGGACGTGCCGATTTCTCTACTGCAAGTCCAAATCATAGCTCACAACAGATCGCAGTATTTCGAATAGCTCGACTCTATTAGAATTAGGCGACGCAGATTGCAACAAATAGTCAACCTTGAAACGCAGCCCTAAACTTCGTCTCGGATTCAGCAACAAACAATCCGTCCAAATAAGTTCGTTTGTCCCGACGGATGCCGCGTATTTTAGCAACCAGTACATGAGAACTTGCCTGAAATCCCCGGCGACAAAATTCCTATCGGTATGTTTAACCTCTATTAGGATTGGGCCAAGTGAGAAATCTCCAACGCCAGAAGCAATCCACCCGAGCCCCGGAATCCTAGGGCCCCTTAAAACTGGATATTTTGGATATTGACACTGCACACTCGTCAACATCGCAATCAGATTGTCCGCGGCGTGAGATGCTACATCGAGATCACACTGCTCCAGTCGCACCGGGATTTTCGCATCGTAGTGCTGTCTTTGGCGATCGGTGGCCACTCTCAGGCAGTCGTCCCAACCAGGTTCTCCGTTGCCGTCGAGGATGAGTTCGGTTCGAGCCATAGCCAACTCAAACAACATCGCCTTCTGTAAATGACTCCTTTCAATAAGCTCGTCTGCCACCGGCGCGATCCCAGAGAACGAAGACATTCTCCGATTCAACGATGCCACTAACCCACCGGTCAGGCGTGGAAATAGAACATCAAGCACGCCAGGTATATCACGCGCCACGGTTCTCGGATCGCGGAGCGGGAGCCTTCTAAGCGGCATTTTTCGCCCAATCCTCGTAGCAGGACCCAAAGGTTATCCCGCCATTCGTTTCAAAGCCGAGTCGCCAGACTTGGCTTAGCGACCTCCGCAACTGGTTCCTTGCGTACTCCCCATCATCTCCGAATTTTCCGGCTGCGAGCCAAAGCATCCGTTGCTCATCTGGACTAAGATTTTGCCATTGGCTTCTCAACCGGGTAAAACTCGCTCGGTCGACCCAATGTCGCCAACAGTCAATGCAAGCGCGTTTAACCGTCTGTGACCGGGTTGTGTCGTAGGTTCGCCTCACAAAACGTCCCCGAACGTCAGTTCGAACAAATCGTATGGATCGCAGGTAATGCAAGATGTTTACTTCTGGAGTCAAAAGGTGCGGGGTGGCGCTGGGCAGCCTATCTAGCAGTGCGTCGATTGGTTGATAGACTGCTTGAAATTGAGCGGCGGCACGTACCGAGTAAATGCCGCGCATTATCTTTGACCACGAGGATCTAAACGAATCTAGGTTTCTTGGGTCCAGCAGAGTGGC
Organism: Allostellaceae bacterium; assembly: GCA_036500965.1. Taxonomy (GTDB): domain Bacteria; phylum Pseudomonadota; class Alphaproteobacteria; order ATCC43930; family CGMCC-115725; genus AP-15. The sequence goes on from DASYBC010000048.1 coordinate 1,902, forward strand.
ACACATTTGAGCAGCGACCTTTGGTTCCTGAAATTTTAGCGCGCGCCCTATCTGAGCCAATATAAAATTGTCGGGTTGAGATTTCTCTTTTTCAAGATCGAGTAAAAATTGAATATCGATCTCCTCGAACGACTTTTGTAGCTGCTCGTATTCAACTCTCGCTGTATCGGAATACGGGTCGAAATGCAAGTCAAGTTCCCGTAGAGCGACACTCGCGTCGTCGCCATGTCCGAGTTGAACCGCGATATAGTCAGCGTAGTGCTTCGCGCTTAAAATAATAGTTTTACCACGGTTGAGTGACAGGCCGTAGTCGGCGAGGGCGTATGACAGTGTGGATAGCGCAGCATAGGCATCTTGTTGAGACAGAGAGACCAATGTGAAGTCATCTACATAGCGATGCCAAATGAGCCCGGCATCGGACAGCGACTGGTCAATAGGCGTCATCATAACTTCCGCGAGTATGCGCGCGCATTGCCCGCCAACCGGCAAGCCAAACGATCGGCCCGCAGATAGCTTATTCAGGATACGGTCAATCTGCGTAGCGACGGTCGATCGGTCGCCCGCGCGGTCATTGATGACGTTTTCCAGTCGGTGATGGTATATGTGTTCGTAAAAGCTCGAAACATCGGTCTGTATGACCACACCGCTTCCGATTTTTATCGCGTCCTCTTCAAGAGTAGCGTCCTTGTATGCGCGCCAAGATTTCGACCTGTCAAAGAAGAAGGGACCGGCATTCGCCAAGCGGTAGGAATGGACGCGTGCGCTCCGATGTGTTTCGTTGGCTTCGGCAATAGCGAGGCCGAGTCCGTTTAAATACAGGTTCCAGAACGGATGTATTTTGGTCGTGATCCGGAAGCCATCGGACCCCGAAGGCACCAAGAGTCGCTCGGAGCCAATTGTAAGCCCGTTCATAAACGCAGCTGCGACCTTAACGGACTTCGCGTCAATCAACTGAAAGAGTGCAAAGCAAATCTGCGACAGGTCCTCAGCCTTATCTCGAACGAATGCGGCATCGATATCATAAGGCAAAGTGTCATTTTCGCCGCTCTGACCTATCTCACAAGCGGCTCGTAAGAAGTGATCGCGCGTTACGTTCAGCACCTTATGCCCCGGTCCGATTTGTGAGCGTCCGAGCCCCCGACACCAATGCGCTCGCAGCATGGTTGCAGCAGTCGATCGTCAGAGTCTAGTAAGGACCAGCCATCTTGCGCCTTCAGTGCAGTGACGATTGCGAGTAGCACCGGCAGAATTGCCATAATCGCATGCCATCATGTCTGATCGAGGTGTCCCGCGCGGTGGGTGCGGCGGGGCGGGGGAGAGGATGAGACCTGATATGGACCTGCAAAAAACAGGTGGAACAGGAGGGGGGCGTGGGCGCGACGGGCGGTTTTGCAAGGGGCGGTCGGGGAACCCGAAGGGGCGGCCGCGCGGCTCCGAGAATTCGGCGACGCGGGCGGCGGTCCTGCTGCTCGACGGCGAGGCCGAGGCGCTGACCAGGAAAGCGGTGGAATTGGCGATGGCCGGCGACCCGAGCGCATTGCGGCTCTGTCTCGAGCGCATCGTCGGGGTGCGCCGCGGCCGGCCAGTCGAGGTCACCCTGCCGCCGATCGCCAGCGTCGCCGACCTCGCTGCGGCGATGGCCGCGATTGCCGCGGCGGCGGCCGAGGGCCTCATTACCCCGGACGAGGCGGTGGCGCTGTCGCAGATGGTCGAAGGCTTCACCCGCACCTTGGATGCGGCGCATGTCGAGCGCCGCCGGCGCTGGCGCGGCGTCTTGTGGAAACAATCGGCCGCAGAGGCGCGCCGCCGGAGCCGACGCAAAGCACCCGCGGGCTAGACCATGATCGTATTGGATCGAAGCGCATGGCGCTCCGATCCGAGACGTGAATCATGGTCTCATCCTTGGAAGCGAGAGCCGGATTCACGCATGAAATGGAAGCTCTGTTTCCATTTCATGCGATCCTGCTCTAGGCCGCGGTCGCGATCCAGAAATCGGCGATCAGGGCGCAGCCCGGGGCCGGCATCGGGGTCGGCGTCTGCACGCAGAGGAACGGATGCGGCTGGTTTTGGTAGCGCGCCGCCCAGGCGGTCGTGATCCCCGCGAACGCGGCGATTTCGTCGACGAAATATTGCGCGCGCAATAGCTTGGCCATCCTCGCCCCGGCGGCCCGGCACAGCGCCTCGGCATAGCGGTAGACCGCATCCGCCTGGCTGTAGCCGGCATGCGCCAGTCCCGTGAAGCCGGGCGACACGTCGCGACCGGCGATGCGCCCGTCCCGCTCGATCGCGATCAGCCCGGAGGGCAGCAAAAATTCGCCGACCTTGAGGCACGGCCCCTGCGCCGCCATCGGCGGAAGATCGGCCGCGACGACCTCCTTCCGGCGGGTGGCGCCGTTGGTCAGCTCGGGATATGCGAGCCCGCGCCCGCCCTATCGGCCGGTGCCGAGGATCGCATCAGCGGTCTCCCGGCCGCTCGCCAGCGCCGCCTCGACCGTGCCCATAACCGGGCCGGCATAGAGCGCCTCGCCGGAAAAGTAGACGGCGCCGCCATCCGGTCTGCTCAGCACCGACTGCGCCTCCCGGGTTTTGGGCGTGGCATAGGAATAGGCGCCGCGCGCAAACGGGTCGTTGCCCCAGTTGATCGCGCGCGCGGCGACGAGATCCCGCCGGATGCGGCCTGCAGCCAGATCGAAAATCTCGGCGAGCGAGGAGAGCCCCATCTCGACAAGCTCGGCCGCATTCAGCGACGACACGCGGTCGGCCTTGGGTCCCGCGAACCATCCCGTCAGCACCGGGTATCCGGCCGGATGCTGGGTCCACCAGGTCGGGACCGTCGCGTCGGACAACAGGAACGACAGGTCGGCGAGAGCGCGCCCGCCCTGATCCGCCCACCATTGCCCTTTGAAGCGCAGCAGAATCTTGACGACGTTGCCAAACCCGATATCGCCGGCGGCCGATGCCCGCGCGCGCGCGGCCGCCGGCAGCGCGATTTCGGAGAGAAGCGGAGGCGGCACGGTGAGGATTGCGGCATCGGCCTCGAAGCCGCCGCCGTCGCGGCAGCGTGCGGCGATCCGGCTGCCGGCCTCGCCGATCGCGGTCACGGCAGCGCCGAGATGGAGTGCTGCGCCGTGCCTGCGGCATTCGGATGCGAGATATTCGACGAGCGCCCCGTACCCCTCGGCGATTCGCCCCTGCCGACCCTCTCCGCGAGCCATCCATTCGTCGCGGATCGCAAAGGTGCTGGCGCGGCTCGGGTCGGCGGCGTCGTAGCCCTCGACCGTCCGGGTGATCGACCGCCGCAGCTCGTCATATTGCCGACCGGCAAAATGCGTCTCGAGGAACTCGGCGATCGGCAGGTCGGCTTTCAGCTCCCGCAGAGCTTGATAAAATCGACTTTCATCCGGCACCGAAGATTGGTCGGGCCCAAGCGGGCCGGCGCGAGTGCTCCATCGCGTGCCGGCGTGCGGCGACAGCGACAAGCGCGCCTCGCGCATCAGCGCGCGCGTCACCGGCGCCGCGCCATGGACAAACTCGGCGCCGCCCTCCGCCGGGTAGCCGAACTCCTCGACCGGCAGCGGGTAGATGCGTCCGCCGCACCGGTCTCGAGCCTCGAGTATCGTCACCCGCTTGCCCGCGCATGCAAGATCGCGGGCGATCATCAGCCCGGCCGCGCCGGCGCCGACGATCAGAAAATGCTGCGGATGCCGAAGGGCCACCAATCACCTTGCCGTTGCGCTGGCCAGCTCAGTCCGCTGGCTTTGGCCTCTAACGCCGCCTAGCTCGCCCGGCTTTTGCGGTGCTGTCAATCTCTGCCGCGCCGTCGCCCCGTTTCGGCGATTGGCCTTTCACGCGGTTAAGGCAGGCCGCTCCCTGGCTGGCGCAAATCGCCGGCACGGGCCAGCAGCCGAGGGTTGAGCTCGGCGATCGAGGGCACCCCCAGGAGACCGAGGTCGCGATCGATTTCCTCGCGCAGAATGTCGAGCGCCCGCTTGGCGCCGGCTCTCCCCGCGGCGGCAACGCCGTAGAGCGGCGCGCGCCCGGCCAGCACTGCGTCGGCGCCGAGGGCCAGCATTTTCAGCACGTCGGTGCCCCGGCGGACGCCGCCATCGACGAGGATCGCCATCCGGTCGCCGACCGCCTGGCGCGCTGCCGGCAACAGGTCGATCGGGGCCACCGCCCAATCGAGCTGCCGGCCGCCATGGTTCGAGATCGCCACCGCATCGGCGCCGATATCGGCCGCACGCATTACATCCTCGACGCTCAACAGGCCCTTGATGATCAGCTTGCGCGGCCACCGCTCGCGGATTCGCGCCAGGATTTCCCACGACAGCGCCCGGTTCAGCTGCGAGCGGATCCACATGGCGCTGTCGAAAAACCGGCGTCGGTCCTCGGGCACGAATTCGATGACATTCTCAAACCGCGGCATGCCGTGGGTCAGGACGCCGGCAGCGAGCCAGCGCGGATGGCACAGCGCATCGAGCTTCGCGCTCCAGGTCAGGGTTTTCGGGTCCACCTGGGTGCGCTTGTGCCACTCGCGGTTGCCGTAGATCTGCGCGTCGACGGTGACGATCAGCGCCTCGCACCCGGCGTTGCGCGCCCGCTCGATCAAGGTCTCGCGCACCTCGGCCGGCCCGAACACGTAAAGCTGCCACCAATAGCGCAGCCCGGGGACGCGCCCGACCCTCGCCATCGCGTCATTCGACATCGTGCTCTGGGCGAACGGCACCCCGGCTTCGGCAGCGGCCTCGGCCAGGCGCAAATCGGCGTGCGGCCAAAACAGCTCGTTGAGGCCGGTCGGGGCGATCGCCACCGGGATTGCCGTCTTGCGTCCGAACAACACGGTCGAGACGTCGCGCCGGGAGACATCGACCAGCGAGCGGTGCAGAAAGCGCCATTCGGCCAACGCGGCGATGTTGCGCGCGAGCGCCGCCTCATCCTCACCGCCGGCTTCGAGATATTCGAGCGCGAAACGCGGCAGCCGGCGATGCGCCATCGCCCGCAGATCCTCGATCGTGACCGCCCGGTCGAGGTTGCCGCCGGTGTAAAAGCGCCGCTGCGGGCTGGCGCCGAGAAGCGCCGGGGAGGCCCAGGCGAGCGTCCGGTCCGCCGGTGCGAGCGCCGGGCGAACGCGGCCGTTTGCCCCAGGACTGCGCCGGTTGGCCAGAACGAGCGCGCCCGCGACGATCCCGCAAACCGCAAGCGCCGCAGCACCCCGCGGTGCCGCCGGCGCCCAACCGTTCCGGTCGGCGGGCCGTGCGACCGCGGCTGCGGCCGCGGGCTTATCCTCGAGCAGCTCCTCGATCTGGTCCATGCCATGCGCCTCGCAACGCGCCGCGCCGCTCGCCGGGCCGGCGACGTTTTCTCAACGCCGTTGAACGATGCTTGTTCCGCGGCCGATGGAAGCGAACGGTCGGCGGGATCGGCGCAGGCCAAAGCACGCGCCAGCCTATCGCTTGAGCACCCACAGGATCAGCGAGACGATCACACTGACGACGAGGCAGGTGACGATCGGGAAATAGAACGAGAAGCTGCCACGCTGGATCACGATGTCGCCCGGCAGTCGGCCGAGGCCGAGCCTGGTCAGCAACCGCCAAAAAAGGCCAATGACGACCAGCACCAGGCCGATTCCGATCAGCCACCGGCTCATCGACCGGCCCCACGCATGCCGGGCTTTGGGTCGTCGGCAATCAAGGTCGGCGCCGAGCCGTTCGCGGCCGACGCCTCGTCCAAGATCCGCACCAGGTGGCGGGCGTCGCGGCCCAACGCGTCGGCGATCTGGTGGCGGCAGCTGGTGCCGCAGGCGGCGAGGATCGTGTCCGCGGGTGCCGCGCGCAGCTGCGGCAAGACGCCAAGCTCGCCAATCGCCAGCGATGTCTCGTAATGCTCAGCCTCATAGCCGAATCCGCCCGCCATGCCGCAGCAGGTCGAATCGAAGGTTTCGACGGTGAGATCCGGGACCAGCCGCAACGCCTCGACCGCGGCGGCGACCGTAGCAAAGGCTTTCTGATGGCAATGCCCGTGCAGCAACGCGGTGCGGCCCGGCATTGGCGCCAGGCTCAGCTGGAACCTGCCGGCCATCCGCTCGGTCGCGACGAATTCCTCGAAGAGCTGCGCCTGCTCGGCGAGCGCCGTGGTCGCGGGACCCGGCAGCAGCGCCGGAAATTCGTCGCGCAGGGTCAGGAGGCAAGAGGGCTCGAGCCCGACGATCGGCGTGCCGGCGGCGACATGCACGGCGAGCGCATCGAGCATTCGCCGCGCCTCGATGCGTGCTTCCTCGACCAGCCCGACGGCGAGGAAGGTCCGGCCGCAGCACAATGGCCGCCCGCGCGGCGGGTCGAGGCCGACCACGCGGTAGCCGGCGCGCGCCAGCACGCGCTCGGCGGCCCGCGCATTCTCTGGCTCGAACCAGCGGCTGAAGGTATCGACCAGCAGGACGACCTCGCGCGCTTCGGCGGCCCCCACCTTCCCGCTGGCGCCGGCCCTTCCCTCCCCGGCCTGCGGGGGAGGGCCAGGGTGGGGGCTGGCGGCGGCCGCGCGAAACGGCCGCGACGACCATTCCGGCAATTTGCGGGCGGCGCTGAGCCCGAGAAGCCGCTCGCCCAATTGCGCGAGAAACCGCACCCGGTTGCGCAAATTGAGCAGCGGTGCCAGCCGCGCGGCATAGGGCGCGTAGCGCGGCAGATACGCGACCAGCCGGTCGCGTGCTCCGAGCCGATGGCGCTGCCGGTAATGGTGCAGGAATTCAATCTTCATCCGCGCCATGTCGACCCCGGTCGGGCATTCGCGCTTGCAGCCCTTGCACGAGATGCAGAGATCCATCGTGCCGCGCATGCCGTCGGAGACGAGCGCGTCGGCGCCGAGCTGTCCCGACAGCGCGAGCCGCAAGGTGTTGGCCCGGCCGCGCGTCAAATGCTGCTCGTCGCCGGTCGCGCGGAACGACGGGCACATGACCGCGGCGTCGCGGGCGCGGCAGGCGCCGTTGTTGTTGCACATCTCGACGGCCCCGGCGAACCCGCCCCATTCCGACCAGTCGAGTGCGGTGGCGAGCGGCAATGGCCGGTAATCGGGCCGATAGCGAAACAGGCTGCGGTCGTCCATCTTCGGCGGCCGGACGATCTTGCCGGGATTGAACAGCCCTTGCGGGTCGAAGGCGTCCTTGACCTCCTCGAAGGCGCCGACGATGCGCGAGCCAAACATCGCCTCGTGAAATTCGGAGCGCACCAGCCCGTCGCCGTGCTCGCCCGAATGCGAGCCCTTGTATTCGCGGACCATGGCGAACGCCTCCTCGGCGATCGCCCGCATCTTTCTGACCTCGAGCTCCTGCTTGACGTTCAGCACCGGGCGCACATGCAGGCAGCCGACCGAGGCGTGAGCGTACCAGGTGCCGTAAGTGCCGTGCTTTTCAAAAATCTGGGTCAGCCGGTCGGTGTAGTCGGCCAAATCTTCAAGCCGCACCGCGCAATCTTCGAGAAACGAGATCGGCTTGCCGTCGCCCTTCATCGACATCATGATGTTGAGGCCCTGGGCGCGCACCTCCATGATCGCTGCCTGAAACGCCGGGTCGATCGCCTCGACGACGCCGCCGGGAAAGCCGAGATCGCCCATCAGCTCGCCCAGCGCCCTCAGCCGCCGCAGGTTTTCCGCCGGGTCGTCGCCGGCGAACTCGGTCACCAGAACCGCCGCCGGCTCGCCCTGCACAAAACGGTCGACGGTGGCCCGGAACATCGGGATATCGCGCGACAGCTCGATCATCGTGCGATCGACGAGCTCGACCGCGCTCGGCCCCAGCTCGACGATCCGCCGGGTCGCGGCCATCGCGCTGTAGAACGTTGGAAAATGGCAGACGCCGAGCACCCGGTGCGCCGGGATCGGCTGCAATTCGAGCTCGATCTCGTTGAAAAAGGCGAGCGTCCCCTCGGAGCCGACCAAGAGGCGCGCCATGTTGTGGCCGCTGTCGCTGATGCTGTCGATGTTGTAGCCGCCGACCCGGCGCAGAACCTTTGGGAAACGGGCCTCGATCTCGTCGGCCTCGCGCCGGTGCAAGGCGCCCATCCGGCGCACCAGGTCGCGATAGCGCTCGGGCATCGCGCCGTCGGCGTCCGCATCGGCCGGGAAGTTACCGGCGACCTCGCCAAACCAGGCGGCGGTGCCGTCGGCGAGCAGCGCGTCGATGCCGCGCACATTGTGCACCATGTTGCCATACCGCAGCGAGCGCGAGCCGCAGCTGTTGTTGGCGGTCATGCCGCCGAGGGTCGCGCGGCTGGCGGTCGACGGGTCCACCGGAAAGAACAATTTGTGCGGCCGCAGTGCGCGGTTGAGGCGGTCGAGGACCACCCCCGGCTCGACCCGCGCGCGGCGCGCCTCGACATCGACCGAGACGATCCGGTCCATATGCCGGCTGCAATCGAGCACCAGCGCGCGCGCCACGGTCTGCCCGCATTGCGAGGTGCCGGCACCCCGCGGCAACACCGGCACCCCCTCCTCGCGGGCGATCGCGATCGCCGCCGCGGCGTCTTCCCGGTCGCGCGGCACGACGACGCCCAAGGGCTCGATCTGATAGATCGAGGCGTCGGTCGAATAGCGCCCGCGGCTGAACCGGTCGAACAGGATTTCGCCGCGGATTTCGCCGCGCAGCCGCGCTTCGAGGCCGGTAGCAGGAAGGCCGGGAGCAGGATCGCCGGGAGCAGGATGATTATCGAGAGGCATGGGCCGGTTCGGGTCGGAAATGCGGCGCGCAGCCTATCGGTTCGACCCGCCGCGAACAACCGAGCGCATGCGCCGGCGCGCCCATCGGTTACGGCGACGACCCGGCCGATCCTAACGCCGCGGACACGCCGCCTGCCCCGCTTCGTCACCCGTTCGGGTCGCACCGCCCCTGGTGATCCCGGACCGGCGCATTGCCTGGATCTCTCGACCTGAGGTCGCGATCACCGGCCTTGCCCGATGAGCCAGGCCCCCGATGGCGCCGGGGCGCGACGATGAGCCCCTTGCCCCGAGGGGCGAGGGAGCGATATCAGGCGAGGGTCATGCCCACCCTGTTCCTGATCGTATTCGTCGACCTCGTCGGCTTTGGTCTCGTCATTCCGCTCTTGCCGTTCTATGCGGTGCGGTTCGGCGCCTCGCCGCAAGAGGTGACCTTGCTGCTCGCGGTCTATTCCTTGATGCAGCTCTTTACCGCACCATTGTGGGGGCGGCTCAGCGACCGGATCGGGCGGCGGCCGGTGCTGATGACCAGCATGGCGGCCTCGGTCGTTGCCTATCTGTGGCTTGGCGCCGCCGACGCGCTGTGGATGCTGTTTGCCGCGAGGGCGCTCGCCGGCGCCTGTGCCGGCAACATTGCCGCCGCTCAAGCCTATATCGCCGACGTCACGACCCCCGAGAACCGGGCGAAGGGCATGGGCATGATTGGCGCCGCCTTTGGCCTCGGCTTTATCTTCGGGCCGGCGCTCGGCGGGTATCTCGCCGGCAATAACCCGGCGGCCGCCAACCTCCAAACCCCGGCCTGGGTCGCTGCCGGGCTATCGTTCGTCGCCCTCTGCGGTGTGCTGTTCCTACTGCGCGAGAGCCGCTCGGCGGAGGAGCGCAAAGAGACGCCGCGCCCGGGCCGCGTCGAGGCCATCCTCGGCGCATTGCGCCGCCCGGTGCTGTCGCGGCTGATCCTCGTTTTCTTCCTGGTGATCCTCGCCTTCGCCGCGATGGAAAGCACCTTCGCCTTGTGGGCGATGGCGCAATTCCGCTGGGGGCCGGAGCAGGTCGGTTACGTTTTTGCCTATGTCGGCGTGCTGTCGGCGATTCTGCAGGGCGGCCTGATCGGCCGCCTGGCCCAGCGTTTTGGCGAGGAGCGGCTCTTGCTCGGCGGGCTGGTGCTGCTCTGCCTCGGGCTGCTGGTGCTGCCGTTTGCCCGCGATCTCCTGGTTCTCGGCGTCGCCGTCAGCGGGCTGGCGCTCGGCATGGGGCTGACCCAGCCGTCGCTGAACAGCCTGATCTCGCGCCGCGCCGGGCGCGCCGAGCAGGGCTCGGTCTTGGGCGTCACCCAATCGGTCGGCAGCCTGTCGCGGGTCGTGGGACCGGCACTCGCCGGAGTGCTGTTTGGCGATCTGGGCCGGGCCAGCCCGTTTTGGTGGGGTGCGGGGCTGATCGCTGTCGCCTTTCTCGTGGCGTTCATTCTGGTTCGCGGGCTTGGCCCGGCCGGCGTGACCGAGCCTGGATCGCCGCTGGGGCCGGCCGGATGAGCCGGCGCGGGCGGCCGGTCACCACCGGCCCGCCGCGGCAAAAGGGGCGGTTCAAGGACGAGTTGCGCGCGCTGCGCTGGCTCGCCCCCTATCTGTGGCCTAGCGGTGCCGCGGGGCTGCGGGCTCGGGTGCTGCTTGCGGTGGCTCTGATGGTCGCCGGCAGGGTCGTCAGCATCGCGGTCCCGTTCCTTTACAAGCATGCCGTCGATGCGCTGACCCCGGGCAAGGCGGTCATCGCCGTGCCGGTCTTGCTGATCGTCGGCTACGGCTTCGCCCGGCTGATGGCGCAAGGCTTCAACCAGTTGCGCAGCGCGGTGTTTGCCCCGGTGACCCAGCGCGCGGTGCGCCGGCTGTCACTGGCGGCGTTCCGTCATGTCCACTCGCTGGCCCTTCGCTTCCATCTCGAACGGCGCACCGGCGGTTTGGCACGGGCGATCGAGCGCGGCACCGCCGGCATCGATTTCCTCTTGTCGTTCATGCTGTTCAATGTGCTGCCGACGCTCTTCGAGATGCTGCTGGTGTGCGGCATCCTGTGGCGGCTCTACGACTGGAAGTTCGCCGTCGTCACCCTCGCGACGATCCTGCTCTACATCGCCTTCACCTTTCTCGTCACCGACTGGCGGGTGCGGTTTCGCCGCGAAATGAACGACCGCAACAGCGAGGCCAACACCAAGGCAATCGACAGCCTCTTGAATTTCGAGACGGTCAAATACTTCGCCAACGAGGCGCACGAGGCAGCGCGCTACGACCGGGCGCTCGCGGCCTATGAGCGCGCCGCGGTCGCCAGCGAGACGACGTTGGCGCTGCTCAATCTCGGCCAGGGGGCGATCATCGCCGGCGGACTTGTCGGGGTCATGTTGCTGGCCGGCGAGGGGGTGGCCGCGCGCGGCATGACAATCGGCGATTTCGTGCTGGTCAACGCCTATCTGATCCAGCTCTACACGCCGCTCAACTTTCTCGGCGCGGTCTATCGCAACGTCAAGCAGTCGATGACCGACCTCGAGCAGATGACGGCGCTGATGGCGGTCCAGCCCGAGATCGAGGACCGGCCGGGCACCCCCGCGCTGATGGCCGGAGCCGGCGAGGTCGCCTTTCGCCACGTCGATTTCCGCTATGATGCGCGCCGTGCGATCCTCAGAGAAATCGACTTCCGCGTGTCTCCGGGCGCCACGGTGGCGATCGTCGGCCCGAGCGGCGCCGGCAAATCGACGATCGCCCGGCTGTTGTTCCGTTTTTGGGATGTCGATGCCGGCGCGATCGAGATCGACGGCCAGGACATCCGCGCAGTGACCCAGGACAGCCTGCGGCGGGCGGTCGGCGTCGTGCCGCAGGACACCGTGCTGTTTAACGACACGATCTATTACAACATCGCCTATGGGCGGCCGGGGGCATCGCCGGCAGCAGTCGAAGAGGCGGCGCGGCTGGCGCATATCCACGATTTCGTCGCGTCGCTGCCCGATGGCTACGAGACGATGGTCGGCGAGCGCGGGCTCAAGCTGTCGGGTGGCGAAAAGCAGCGGGTGGCGATCGCCCGGGTGATTTTGAAGGCGCCGAAGATCCTGGTGTTCGACGAGGCGACCTCGGCGCTCGACACCAGGACCGAGCGCGAGATCCAGGCGAACCTCGCCGAGCTGTCGGCCGACCGCACCACCCTGGTGATCGCCCATCGGCTATCGACCGTCATCGACGCCGACGAGATCCTGGTGCTCGACCGCGGCCGGATCGTCGAGCGCGGCGACCACGAGGCGCTGTTGCGGCGCCGCGGCGTCTATGCGTTGATGTGGGCGCGCCAGCAGGAGGCGGAACGGCGGGAAGCGGCGCTCGCTGCCGAATGATTCGCCGGCGGGCGGTCTTGGGACGAAACCGACGGGAAGGGAAATGGCGCGGGTTTGCAAGGTGTTGATCGTCGAAAACGACGACTATGTCCGTGAGCTGTTGGGCGAGGCGTTCGACGATGAGGGCTTTCTGTTCGACGCTGTCGGGGACGGCTCGGCGATGGAGGAGGCGCTCGACCGGGACGATTACGACATCGTCATCATCGACCTGACCCAGCCGGGCGACCGCGACGGCCTGGTGCTCGCCGACATCGCCCACGCGCAGGGGTGCGGCGTGATCCTGACCACCGGCGACCACCGCCATTCCGAGCGGCTGGAAGAGAGCGGGCGGCACTATCTCTTAAAGCCGTTCAGGATGCGCGATTTGATGACCACGGTCGACCAGATCCTGACGATCGCGTCGATGGAATGCGTGCGCCGCAAGCGCCGCGACGGCACCTCCTTTGCCGCGCGAGGCGGGTGACGCCGGCATCATCGCTGCTGCCAGACCTGCAGCGCGGCAACCGGCGCGCGCTGGCCCGCGCGATCACCCTCGCCGAATCGACCCGGCCCGATCATCGCGCGCAAGCCGAGGAGCTGCTGGCCGCGATCCTCCCGCAAACCGGCAATAGCACCCGCATCGGCATCTCGGGCCCGCCGGGGGCCGGCAAATCGACCTTTATCGAGCGCTTCGGCCTCGACGGCATCGCCCGCGGCCGGCGCATCGCGGTGCTTGCGGTCGATCCGGCATCGCAGCGCGGCGGCGGCGCCATTCTCGCCGACAAAACCCGCATGGCGGAATTGAGCCGGGCGCCCCAGGCCTTTATCCGGCCCTCCTCCGCCGGCGCCGCCCGCGGCGGCGTTGCACGGCACACCCGCGAGGCGATCCTCCTATGCGAAGCTGGCGGGTTCGACACGGTCATCGTCGAAACCGTTGGGGTCGGCCAGGCCGAGACCGCAGTCGCGGCGACGACCGACATGTTCGTGCTGATCCTGCCGCCGGCGGCCGGCGACGAACTGCAGGGGTTAAAGCGCGGCGTTGTCGAGCTCGCCGACCTCCTCCTCGTCAACAAGGCCGACGGTGAATTCGCCGAGGCGGCGCAGCGCGCGGCCGCCGATTACGCCAGCGCGCTTCGGCTGATCCGCCCGCCATTGCCGGAATGGTCGGTTCCGGTGCGCGCGGTCTCGGCGCTCGAAGGCGCCGGCATCGCCGAAATCTGGGACGACGTCGAGCATTTCCGCTCGGCTCTCGAAGCCTCGGGCATCTGGTCGCAGCGACGCCGCGAGCAGGCGCGCGCGGCCTTGTGGTCCGAGATCGACGCCGGCCTGCTCGAGCGCTTTCGCGCCGCGCCCGCAATCGCTCTTTCCCTCGCCCGCGCCGAAGACGCAGTGATGGCCGGCAGGCAACCCCCGGCCGCGGCTGCCCGGGCATTGCTCGCTGCGCTGCTTGGAGACTAGAGCAGGATCGCATGAAATGGAAACAGAGCTTCCATTTCATGCGATCCTGCTCTCGCTTCCAAGGATGAGACCATGATTCACGTCTCGGATCGGAGCGCCATGCGCTTCGATCCGATACGATCATGGTCTAGTGGTGCGATGCCGACAGATGATTCCCGTCCGTTGGCTGAATCGCACCACCAACGTATCAATCTGGTGAGCCGATTCACGAAACGCTTGGGAATCAAGCGTTTCGATCGGATCACTAGAGATTGAGCGGAGACGCGTACAGCGCCACCACTCGTCACGGCAGCGGGGCAACGCCGGAGCGAGGCCACGCCAATCGCCAGGGATCGCTGCTTCTTCGTCCGGGTTCGCTTCGCCAGCCTCGGCTCGGCGCCAAGGGCCGGTATGCGCTACGCTATGATGTTGCTGGAGCGGGTGAAGGGAATCGAACCCTCGTCGTAAGCTTGGGAAGCTTCTGCTCTGCCATTGAGCTACACCCGCGACGCGGCGATCATAGACAATCGGCCGTGCGCTTCCAACAGCTTCGGGCGGCGCTCGGGCTCAGCGGCGGTTCGGCTGGCCGGTCGGCGCTTCGCACGGCATCGTCCCCATATTCGCCGGCAGGCAGACTTCGAGGATCTCCACATCGTCCGAGGTGCGGATCTCGTTGTGCCGCAAACCGCCCGGGATGAAGCAGGAATCACCGGCCTCGAGCCGGCACTGCGTGCCGTCCTCGAATTCGAGCTCGACAAAGCCCTTGAGGGCGTAAACCAGCTGCCCTTCGCAGACATGGTAGTGCCAGCCGGTCGGCTGGGTCATGCCGGTCACCGCCGACATCACCTGGGCCCGCATCCACCCATCGCTTGCCCCGGTGACGCCGAGGTCGCGATATTTGAAAAAGCTGCGCCGGCCCTCGACATAGTCCGGCGCCTTCGCGCTCGTGACCGCCACCTTCATTTTTGGCGCGGCCTGGGCCGTCGGTTTCTCCAGTGTCGTCGCTGCACCTGCCATCGTTTTCCTCCCGCCGATCGGATCTTGGTCAGCATAGCAGCACTTCGCCGTTGGGTGCTATCTTGCCGGCTGGTCGTTGAGGAGGATGGGCATGGCAAACATACCCGGTGCGGTAACCGACCCCAGCCGCGTGCGCGGCGAAAACATCGAGCTGAAGAGCGGCGGCGACACGATCGCCGGCTACCTGGCGCGGCCAAGCCAGCCCGGCCACAACCCCGGCATCGTCGTGATCCACGAAGCCTTTGGCCTGGTCGAGCACATCCGCGATATCGCCCGGCGCTTCGCCAATATCGGCTACAATGCGCTGGCGCCTGACCTTTATGCCCGCGCCGGCGGGCCGGCGGACCCGAACAACATGGCCTCGGTGATGCCGGTCATGTTCGGCAAGTCGGACGCCGAGGCGGTCCAGGACCTCGAAGCGGCGGCGGCTCATCTGCGCGGGCTGTCCGGCGCCACCGCCAAGGTCGGCGCGATCGGCTTCTGCTCGGGCGGGCGCCAGACCCTGTTGTTCGCGTGCAGCAGCAGCAAGGTTGATGCCGCGGTCGATTGCTGGGGCGGGTTCATCCATCGCGCCACCCCTGATGCCGAAACCACCGCGGCGCGGCCGAAAGCGATCCTCGACCTGGTTGGGCAGCTGCATTGCCCGCTGTTCGCGGTGTTTGGCGAGGAGGACCAGAACCCGTCTGTGGCTCAGTCCGAAGAGCTGCAGAAACGCGCGCAGGCCGCCGGCAAGGAGGTCACGGTCAAGGTCTACAAAAACGCCGGCCACGCCTTTCTCGCCGATTACCGGCCGAGCTATCGCGAAGGTCCGGCGACCGAGCTGTGGCGCGACGTGGTCGCGTTTTTCGACAGGCAGCTGAAGGGGTGAGGCCGTTATAGGCGAGGCCCGGGGGCCGATCCGTCACTCCGGGTCGTCGGCCGCACCGGCGGCGCCCGTCGTTGCGCGTGTCCCGGCAACACGTATCATCGCTTCCGGCGAGCGGTCGCGCCGAACTGGAAACTACGGGCTAGGCGATGGGACCTTCGGAAACCATTTACATCGACGAGATGGTCGCGGCCTGCAACGGCGGCGGCGGCCCGCTCGGCCATCCCCGGGTCTATCTCAACCTTGCTCCGGCTGGCCGGGCCGAATGCCCCTATTGCTCGCGGCTGTTTGTGAACCGGGCGGCAGCTCCCGGCGCCGATCAGGCCGGCAGCGATCTGCCGCATGCCCAGCAGCAGCCGCGGCGTAGCGTTTGAAGGGCAGGGAACGATGGATGATCTGATCCGCGCGCTCGACACGGCCGAAGCCGGCGAGCCGAGGGTGGCGACGACCCTTCCCATTGTCGCGGCCGCGCCGCGCCATGTGTTTCTGATCGATGGCTCGGGGTTCATCTTCCGCGCCTACCACGCCCGGCATGGCGCGCCGCCGCTGCGCCGCAAATCGGACGGCATGCCGACCGAAGTGGTCACCTTGTTTTGCAACATGCTCGACAAGCTGCGGCGCGAGACCGACGCCGACCACATTGCGGTCGTCTTCGACGCTTCGGGCAGAAGCTTCCGCAACCAGCTGTTCGATGACTACAAGGCGCATCGGCCGCCGCCGCCCGACGATCTCGTCCCGCAGTTCGCGCATGTCCGTCAGGCCGCCGACGCGTTCAGCATCTGCCAGATCGAGATGGACAATTTCGAGGCGGACGATTTGATCGCGACCTACGCCCGCCATGCTGTCGAGGCCGGGGCCGCGGTCACCATCGTGTCCTCCGACAAGGACATGATGCAGCTGGTGAACGGCAAGATCACGATGCTCGATCCGATCACCGAGCGGCAGATCGGCGAGGCGGAGGTGCGGGAGAAATTCGGGGTCGGGCCGGACAAGGTCATCGACGTGCAGGCGCTGTGCGGCGACAGCGTCGACAATGTTCCCGGTGTGCCGGGGATCGGGGTCAAGACCGCGGCCGAGCTGATCAACCTTTATGGCGACATCGAGACCCTGCTGGCGCGCGCGGCCGAGATCAAGCAGCCCAAGCGACGCCAGGCGCTTATCGACAACGCCGACAAGGCGCGGCTGTCGAAGGTGCTGGTCAAGCTCGATGACGAGGCACCCCTGCCCTGCCCGCTTTCTGCCCTGGTGGCCAAACCCTATGACCCCGACAAGCTCTATCCGTTCCTCGAAGAGATGGAGCTGCGGGCGCTCAAGACCCGGATCACGCAGCGCCTTGCCGGGACGGCACCGGCGCCGTCGCCCGAGCGCCCCGAGCCGGTGATCCCCGAGGTGCCGCGATTTGAGGCACCGCGCAGCTACGCGCTGATCGACACTGTCGAGGGTCTCGAGCACTGGATCGAGGCAGCTCACCAGGCCGGAGTGCTCGCCGTCTGGCCGGCGGCGAGCGCTGTCGCGGGGACGCGTCCGGCGCTGGCCGGGATCGCGCTGGCGCTGGCGCCGGGCCTTGCCGCCTACATCCCGCTCGGCCATCGCATGGCGGGGCCTGCCGAGAATGCTGGCGGCTCGTCGCCGGCCCCCACCCTCCCGCTAGCGCCGGTCCCTCCCTCTCCCGTGTCTACAGGGGAGGGTTGGGGTGGGGGCGAAGCCGACAAGCTGCCGCCTGGCGTGGCGATCGACCGCTTGCGGCCGCTCTTTGAGGACCCAGGGGTTCTCAAAATCGGGCACGACGTCAAGGCCGCGGCCCATCTGCTCGGACGCTTCGGCATCGCGTTGGCGCCCGCCGACTGCACGATGCTGATGTCCTATGTGCTCGAGGGCGGGCAGTTCGACCACGCGATCGAGAGCGTGGTGCGGCGCACATTCGGGCATGAGCTGACCCCGCCGAAGGAGCTGATCGGCACCGGCAGGGGCCTGATCGCCTTTGCCGAGGTGCCGCCCGACAGGGCGCGCGACTTTGCCGCCGAGCGCGCCGATGCGGCATTGCGGCTGCATCTGCTGCTGAAGGCGCTGCTGGTGCGCGATAAGATGACCGCGTTCTACGAAACGGTCGAGCGGCCGCTCCCCGCGGTCGTAGCGGCGATGGAGCGGGATGGGATCAAGGTTGACCGCGCAGCACTCGCCGAGCTGTCGCGCGATTTCGCCCTGCGCATCGCCGAGCTCGAGCGCACCATCTACGCGGCGGTCGGCAACGAATTCAATATCGGCTCGACCAAGCAATTGGGCGACGTGCTGTTCGGAAAGCTCGGGCTGCCCGGCGGCAAGAAGGGCAAGACCGGGGCCTACGGCACCGACGCCTCGATCCTCGAAGAGCTGGCGCCGCTGCACCCGGTGCCGGCGCAGGTCCTCGAGTGGCGCCAGCTGACCAAGCTCAAATCGACCTATGCCGACGCGCTCGGCGAGGAGATCGATCGCGAGACCGGGCGGGTGCACACCTCCTACGCGCTGGCGGTGGCGGCGACCGGCCGGTTCTCGTCGAACAACCCGAATTTGCAGAACATCCCGATCCGCACCGAGGAGGGCCGCCGCATCCGCCGGGCGTTTATCGCCGAGCCGGGTCATGTGCTGCTGTCGGCCGATTACAGCCAAATCGAGCTGCGGCTCGCGGCGCATGTCGCCGACATCCCGGAATTGAAAGAGGCGTTTCGCCACGGCATCGACATTCACGCGCTGACCGCGAGCCAGGTGTTCGGCGTGCCGCTCGCCGACATGGACGCGATGACCCGACGGCGCGCGAAGGCGATCAATTTCGGCATCATCTACGGCATCAGCGCGTTCGGGCTGGGTGCGCAGATCGGCGTGCCGCAGGCCGAGGCGGCGGCCTATATCCGCGCCTATTTCGAGCGCTTCCCGGCGATCCGCGCCTATATGGAGCGGATCAAGGTCGATTGCCGCCGCACCGGCTATGTCGAGACGATCTTTGGCCGCAAATGCTGGATCACCGGCATTCGCGACGCGAACGGGGCGCGCCGGGCCGGGGCCGAGCGCCAGGCGATCAACGCGCCGCTGCAGGGCTCCGCCGCCGACATCATCAAGCGGGCAATGGCCCGTATCCCGGCGGCGCTCGCCGGCGAGCGCCTGCGGGCGCGGATGCTCCTGCAAGTGCACGACGAGCTGCTGTTCGAGGTGCCCGACGCCGAGGTCGAAGCAACCGCTCGCCTGGTCAAGTCGGTCATGGAAGGCGCCTGCGCCCCGCATTGCGAGCTTACCGTGCCGCTGGTGGTCGAAACCGGCTTCGCGCGGAGCTGGGACCAGGCGCATTAAACGTTCGGCCAATCGATCCTTTGAACGGAACCGCCTCTTCTGTCGGTCCTTGATCGGTTCCGCACTCTCTTCGGGCGGATAACAGTCAACAGCGCCGCGAATCCGTCGCTGTGGCTTTGCGTCGTTTCTCTCCTATGCTTTATTCTTAGCTATTTCGCGGATGAGCCTGTGTTCCGGTGGGGTCTGTTCGGGATCGGAGCGATGCCCGTCATCAACGCGTTGATCACGATACAAAGGTTCTTGTGGACTGAGCCGAGGTATCTCCGATCGGAAGATCACCACCTACGTAGTCAGCTTGCCGAACGTCTCGGCGATGAGTCCAACCAATTGGAAGTGGCCCAGGTGCTGCTGAACCCGCCGCAACGAATCAAACCACCAACCGGCCCGAGGCAGCCGCCCGATGAGTAATAGAGCGAAAACCTATGCGATAGTTTACGATCGTGATGAGGTTGACACCGAGGCGCTGCATAATTTCATTTCGAACAATGAAACAGTGCATAACTGGTGGCATTACATAAAGAGCTGCTATCTTATCAAATCAGACCTCTCAGCCAGAGAGATAGCAGACGCGCTACCACAAAGCATGAGAGAGGGCAGCTTTTTAGTTGTAGAAGTGAACTTG
The DNA here is from genome assembly GCA_036500965.1 of Allostellaceae bacterium. GTDB lineage: Bacteria > Pseudomonadota > Alphaproteobacteria > ATCC43930 > CGMCC-115725 > AP-15. Next base: position 21,210 of record DASYBC010000048.1, read on the forward strand.
AGCAATTCGAACGGCTGGCTACCCGAGAAAGCATGGCGGTGGATTTATCGCCGTCAAGACGAGGAGCGCGTTTAGCCTCTTGATTTGCCCGACGTCAGATCGGCCGAGCACGTAGCCCGGCCGATCAAGGCATAGTTTGCGCGGGGACTCCGCACGGCGCGTCAGTCGCGGCGGGTGCCCATCAGCTGCATCAGCATCATGAACAGGTTGATGAAGTCGAGATAGAGCCGCAGCGCGCCCATGACCGCCTTTTTGCTGGCGATCTCGGCGCCGTCGCCCTCGTAGTACATCTCTTTGATCTGCTGCGTGTCCCACGCGGTCAGGCCGGTGAAGACGATGACGCCGATCACCGAGATCGCGAATTGCAGCGCGCTCGAAGCGATGAACATATTGACCAGCGAGGCGATGATGATGCCGATCAGCCCCATGAACAGGAACGAGCCGAACTGCGACAGATCGCGCCGGGTCGTGTAGCCGTAGAGGCTCATCGCGGCAAAGGTGCCGGCGGTAATGAAGAACACCCGTGCGATGCTGGCCCCGGTGAAAACCAGGAAGATCATCGCCAACGACAGCCCCATCAGCCCCGAATAGATCCAAAAGATCATCTGCAGGGTGCTGGCCTGCATTCGCTGCGCACCAAAGCTCATCACCATGACGAGGCCGAGCGGCGCCAGAATGACCAGCCAGAGCAGCGGCGTGTGCATGATCCGGGCGTAAAAGCCGGAATAGGCCGCGACATAGGCGACAATCCCGGTCAGTGCCAGCCCCGACGCCATGTAGTTGTAGACGCGAAGCATATAGTCCCGCAGACCGACATCGATGCCGACCTGCGCATCCGCCGATCGCACCGTCCAGCGGGGCTGCGAACCCAGAGCCATAGACCCCCTCCAAGAGAGAGAAGCACACCGAGGAAGATTCCTCGGATCGGATATTGGCACAAAACCCGATCTTTTCAATGACCATCGCCCGAGGGCGCCGCCCGCCGGCTTCGGCCACACCCGCTTTATTCGTGGCGCAGATAGGGTGCCGGCTTGACGCCGAGCGCCCGCCAGGTTCCGGCAAACCCTAATGACAGGGTCAGCAGCAACGCCAGCCCCAAGGTCCACAGCAGCGGCGCCGGCAGGAAGACCCAATCGAGCCGCATCAGCCGGATCACCACAAAAGCGGCGGCGAGGCTGCCGAGCCCGCCGGCAAGCAGCGCCGTGACGAGGCCGAGCAGCCCGTATTCGAGCAGAAAGCCGGCGAGCATCATGCCGCGCGTCGCCCCCAGCACCTTCAGCACCACCGCGTCATAGACGCGGCGATGATGGCCGGCCGCGACGGCGCCGCCGAGCACCAGCGCACCGGCGGCAACGGTGACGAGCGCGGTCAAGCCGATCGCCTTGCCGATCGTGCCGACCACCCGGTCGACCGCGGCCAGCGCCTCGCGAACCGGGATCGCTGAGACATTGGGGAAGCGCTCCGTCACCGCGCGCACCAGGCCATTCTCCTCGGCCGGCGGCAGATAGACGGCCGCGAGATCGGTCTGCGGCGCGTGCTCGAGCGTGCCCGGGGCAAAGACGATCGCGAAATTGATGCCGAGCCGCTGCCAGTCGATCCGCCGCAGATTGGCGATGCGTGCGGTGATCTCGCGGCCGAGCAGGTTGACGGTCAGGGTGTCGCCGAGTTTCAGCCCCATGCCGCGGGCCAGCTCCGCGTCAAACGAAACGAGCGGCGGGCCGCGATAGTCGGCCGGCCACCATTTGCCGGCAACGAGCCGCGACCCCTCAGGCAGGTGCGCGGAATAGGTCAGGCCGCGGTCGCTGCGCAGCGCCCAGCGCGCATCGGGGGCCACCGCCGCGTGCTCGACCGGAACCCCGTTCAGCCGGGTGATGCGGCCGCGCATCATCGGCACCGCGTCGAGGCTGGCACCGGGGGTGCCGCGCACGATCGCCGCGAACCCGGCGAGCTGGCCCGGCTGGATATCGATAAAAAAGTAGGCCGGCGCTGCTTGCGGGAGGCGAGTCTCGACTTCGCGCGCGAGATTGCCCTCGACCAGCGCCACGGCGACGAGCACGGTCAGCCCGACGCCGAGCGACAGCACGACGGGTGCGGTTGCCGCACCCGGCCGGGCCAAATTGGCGAGCGCCAGGCGCAGCATTGGCGAGCGCCGCCGGCCGAGCGCCTTCGCGCCGATGGCGATCGCTGCCGCGGCCGCTCGGAACAGCGCGAAGGCGGCAATCGCCGCGGCGACGAACCACAGTGCTACCGCGCGGTCGGGTGCGCTGACGACGGCAAGCCCGGCGAGGCACGCAGCGAGAGCCGCCGTCGCCCCCAGCGCCGTCAACGGAACCCGGCGCCGCGTCCGCTCGACCATGTCGCGGAACAAGGCGCCGGCCGGCACCCGGCCGCTCGCGGCGAGCGGCCACAACGAGAACACCAAAGCCGTTAAGAGGCCGAACAGCGCGGCCACACCCAGCGGCCGAGGATAAATCCCGAGCCGGGCGGCAACCGGCAGCACCCCCCTCAGAGCCGGCGCCGCCGCGACCGGAAGGAGCGCGCCGAGCGCCAGCCCGACGGCGATCGCGAACAGCGCCAGCGCCATGATCTCGATCAGATAGACGGCGAAAACCAGCCGGGTCGAGCCGCCGAGGCATTTGAGGGTGGCGATCGTCGCGGTCTTGCCGGCAAGATGAAAGCGCACCGCGTTGCCGATGCCGACGCCGCCGACCAGGAGCACGGTCAGCCCGACCAGCGACAGAAACAACGCCACCCGCTCGATCAGCCGCTGCAGCCCCGGCGAGGCCTGCGCCGAGCTGCGCAGCTGCCAGCCCGCCTGCGGGAGAGCAGCGCGCGCCGCCGCGACCCACGCGCCAGCCTCGGCTCCGGGGCGAAGCCGCAATCGGTACCGATAGGTAACGAGCGCCCCCGGCTGGATCAGCTTGGTCTCGGCGAGCGCCGACGACGAGATCATGACCCGCGGGGCGAGGACGAGCTCGCTCGCCGCCGCATCGGGCTCGCCGGCGATGGTGCCGCGCAATTGGAGCGCCGCCTCGCCGATCTTGATCGTATCGCCGATCTTTAAGCCGAGCCGGTCGAGGATCGCCGGATCGGCCACCGCCCCGAACCGGCCGTTGCGGCGGGCGAGCGCCGCGCCGAGCGGCTGGGCCGGCGACAGCGCGACGGCGCCGTAGAGCGGGTAGATGCCATCGACAGCCTTCAGCTCGATCAGGCTCGGCCGGCCGCCCTCTGCGGTGCGCGCCATCGCCCGCAAGGTCGTGACCTGCGACACCGTCCCGCTGTGCACGAAAAATACCCGCTCCGCCGCGCCGGCCGGGCGATAGGCGAGCACCGCCTCAACATCGCCGCCGAGCAGGGCCTTTGCGTTGCCGCTGATCCCGGCGCTGAGCGAGGCCGCCAGCGAGCCGATCCCGGCGATCGCCGCGACGCCCAGCACCAGCGCCGCGACGAACACCCGCAGCCCGCCAATGCCGCCGCGCAGCTCGCGCCGGGCGAGCCGGCAGGCCAGGCCCAACGGCGACCCGCTCACCATGCCTGGTGCGCGGCGTCGCGCCGTGGTGCCGCCATGCGCCGGTCCTCGACGAGCCGGCCGTCGGCGAGCTTGAGCTGGCGCTCGCAGCGCGCGGCGAGGCTCGCATCGTGGGTGATCAGCAGCAAGGTCGTGCGGTGCAGCGCCTGGTGCTCGAACAGGCAATCGATGACGAGGCCGCCGGTGGCGCCGTCGAGATTGCCGGTCGGCTCGTCGGCGAGCAGCAATCGGGGGTCGGCGATAAAGGCGCGGGCGATCGCGGTGCGCTGCTGCTCGCCGCCCGACAGCTGCGCCGGATAGTGGCCGAGACGATGGCCGAGCCCGACCGCGGCGAGACCCCGTGCTGCAGCGGCAAAGGCGTTGCGGTCGCCGCCGAGCTCGAGCGGCAACGCCACGTTTTCCAGCGCGGTCATCGTCGGGATCAGGTGAAACGATTGGAACACGATGCCGATCTCGACCCGGCGCAGCCGCGCCAACGCATCCTCGTCGAGGCCGCCCAGATCCTTGCCGTCGATGCGCACGGTTCCGGCGCTCGGCCGCTCAAGCCCGCCGAGCAGCATCATCAGGCTCGATTTGCCCGAGCCCGATGGGCCGACCAGCGCGACCGTCTCGCCGCCGGCGATCTCGAGCGAGATGCCGCGCAGGATGTTGACGGGCCCGGCGGCGCTGCCCAAAGTCAGGTGGACGTCCTCGACCACCACGAGCGGGCCGCCAGGATGAAGCGAGCTGGTCATGTGCTGTCCGAGCCAGGGATCGCCGAGCCGGGGATGGCGGCGCGGCAGGCCGGCCCGCATGGCGCAATCTCCGGCGAGCGGCGGCGAAGTCCCGGACGATATGGCACGGCGCGCCGGCGTTTCAACGCGCTCCGGGCGGTCGCCGCCTTCCTTGGCGCCCGAATATTCCGTCGGCCCGCTCCCTCGCCCCGCGTGCGGGGAGAGGGCTGGGGTGAGGGGCAGCGCGCAGTCGCGGCCGTTGCCGGGATCGTCGCCGCAGCTACACTGTTGTTCGCCCCGGTCAGCGCACCCGCCGCAGCGCACGCGCCGGTGATCGTCGATTTCGGCGACAGCCTGACCGCGGGCTATGGGCTGATGCCTGAACAGGCCTTTCCGGCGCGCCTCGAAGCCTGGCTGCGCCGACACGGGGTCGCCGCGCGCGTCGTCAATGCCGGGGTGTCCGGGGACACCACCACCGACGGCCTCGCCCGGCTCGATTGGGCGCTCGCCGACAAGCCCGACCTGGTGATCCTGGCCTTGGGCGCCAACGACGCGCTGCGCGGCATCGATCCGGCGACGGTGCGCGCCAATCTCGACAAGATGATCGGCAAGATCACGGCGGCGCATGCCAAGATGCTGCTGCTCGGCATGCTGGCGCCGCCGAACTGGGGAGAAGCCTATGACCGCGCGTTTGACCGGATCTTTCCCGACCTGGCGCGCGCCCACCACGTCGCGCTCTATCCGTTCTTTCTCGAGGGTGTTGCGATGAAGCCAGATCTCAATCAGCCGGATGGTCTCCACCCGAACGCACGCGGTGTCGCCGTGCTGGTCGATCATATCGGGCCGGTGGTCGCCGGCCTCGTCACCGGGCGCGCCGGCGGTGCCGGATGAGCGCCCAATTCGCCGCCGCCGCGGCGGCTGGGGATCCGGCCAGCCTGGTGGCGCGCTGCGGCGCCGGCCTGGCGCCGGTCGAGGGCGCCAATCTCGGCATCGTCTACACGACCGAGCCGGCGGCATCGGTTCTGCCCGAGCTGCTGCGCGAGCTTTCCGAGCGCACCGGGGTAGAGTCCTGGGTCGGCGGGGTCGGGCTCGGCGTCTGCTCGGCGGCGAACGAGGTCTTCGACGAGCCGGCCGCGGTGGCGATGATCGCGGCACTGCCGCCCGAAGGCTTTCGCATTTTCGCCGCGACCGACAACCCGGGATCGGACCTGCCGCGCCGGCACGCCGCCTGGATCGAGAAATCGGGGCCGGCCTTGGCGCTGGTCCACGCCGACCCGCGCTGTCCCGATCTGACCAAGGCGGCGGTCGATGTCGCGGCGGCGAGCGGCGCGTTTCTGGTCGGCGGCCTCGTATCGCACCGCTGCGAAAGCCCGCTGGTGGCGCGGATTGCCGGTACGGAAGGTCTCGGCGGCAACGGCATCGCCGGCCTGCTGCTCGCCCCGGAAGTCGCGGTCGCGACCTCGTTGACCCAGGGCTGCATGCCGATCGGCCCGGCGCACCGGATCGACGAGGCGCGCGACAACATCGTCATGGTGATCGACGGACGGCCGGCGCTCAGCATGTTGTGCGAGGATCTGGGGCCGGAGCTGGCGCAGGATCTGCGGCGCCTCGGCGGCGTGATCTTCGCCGGTCTGCCGGTCGCCGGCTCGGATACCGGCGACTATCTGGTGCGCAACATCATGGCGATCGACCCCGGCCGCGGCTGGGTCGTGCTCGGCGCCGAGATCGCCGCCGGCGACCCGATCCTGTTCTGCCGCCGCGACCCGGAGAGCGCACGGCACGACATGGCTCGCATGGTGCGCCAGCTGGCGGGACGCCTCAACGGTCCGCCCAAGGCCGGCATCTATGTCAGCTGCGTCGCCCGCGGCGCCAACCTGTTTGCCGAGCCGGCGATCGAGACCGCGCTCATTCGCGAGGGCCTCGGCGATTTCCCGCTGATCGGCTTTTTCGCCAACGGCGAGATCTCGCGCGACCGGCTCTATGGCCACACCGGCGTCTTGACCCTATTCACATGAGCCGATGCTGCGCCTCTTTGTCGGCATCCCGTTCCCGCCGGAGCTGAAGCTGCGGTTGTCGCTGATCTGCTCGGGCGTTCACGGGGCGCGGTGGGTCGATCCCGGCAATCTACACCTGACCCTGCGCTTTATCGGCGAAATCGACGAAAGCCTGGCGGCCGATGTCGACGAGGCGCTGAGCCGGCTGCGGGCGCGCCGATTTCTGTTGCAGCTCGCCGGGACCGGGGTCTTCGGCAGCGGCGAGCGGCCGCGCAATTTGTGGGTCGGGGTCGAGCGCAGCGCCGAGCTCGTCGCCTTGCGCGACAAGATCGAGCAGGCGCTGATCCGCACCGGACTGCCGCCAGAACCGCGCAAATTCGCCCCGCACGTCACCCTGGCCCGGCTGCGGAACGCCGCACCCGGCGAGCTCGGCCAGTATCTGGCCGCGCATGCCGGCTTCCGCGCCGAGCCGCTCGAAGTCGAGGCGTTCAGCCTGATCGCGAGCTTTCCGACCAAGGCGGGCTCGGTCTATGAAGATCAGGCCGATTATCCGCTCGGGCGCTGACCGGGCCGGGAGGAGATGCAAATGGCTCATTGGCTGGTGAAATCGGAACCGTCGAGCTATTCCTGGGCGCAGCTCGTCGCCGACGGCCGGACGCGCTGGGACGGAGTGCGCAATGCCCAGGCCCTCAACAATCTGCGGGCGATGAAGCCGGGCGAACGCGCCTTTTTTTATCATTCGAATGAAGGCAAGGACATCGTCGGCGTCGCCGAGGTGGTCGCGGCGTTCTATCCGGACCCGGCCGATAAGGCCGGCAAGCTTGGCATGGTGGACATCGCGCCGGTGATGCCCACCCAGCAGCCGGTCACTCTCGCCCAGATGAAGGCCAATCCCAAGCTCGCCGGCATGGCGCTGTTGCGCCAGTCGCGGCTGTCGGTCTGCCCGGTCACCGATCAGGAATGGGCCGTGATCTGCCAAATGGCCGGCATTCCGGCGTGAGCCTCGGCCCGGCCAGCCCACCCGGCCACTCCAGGCGCCACTGATGGCCGGCAGCCTAACCGGGCTTTCGCCGCGTCGGGCTGGGCCGCAAATCGCGCAAGCTTAGATCGATGTTGCCGTCGTCGCTCAGCGCGCGGGCGCGCAGCTTCGCCTCGGCCGCGCGCTCGAGCTCGCTGCGGCACAAGTGATAGGCCTCGAGGCAACGCTCCGGCGTCGGCCGCTCTTCGAGCAGGCTCTGGAACACCTGCCGACGCACGCGCACAACGCCGAAATATTCGCCGATCGCGATGCCGAATTCGACCGCGTTCCCGGTCTCGCTCCAATGGGCATCGTCAGGAAATAAGAATAGGTTCACCAATGCCGCTCCGGAGGAGCTTGCGTCGCGGCAAAAATGCCCCCGCGCCGACCGCCCCATTATCTATGACCGACCGCCCCGCCATCTATACGGCCCCGCTATCGATAGCGCACGCGCCCAGCCGGCTGCAGCAGCTGCGCGTAGCGGTAGCTCTGCTGGCGCGTTGTCCTCAGCCCGGGCACGCCATTCTGATCGAACGCCCTCTCCCAAGACGCGAGCTCCTCATCGCAGATCAGGTAGCGCGCGCACGCCTCATCGCGGCTGATCGCGCCGGTGCGGAGCGCCGCGACGATCGCCGCCTTGCGACCGGGAGACCATCGTTTGACATCCGGCGCCGGGAGGATCGGATCGGCCAGAGTAAGGCACTTTTGGGTCATCGTCGCGCTTCTCGCTTGCGATCGCTCGGCTCGGTGACCGCCTAAGCGCACATTGCACCTCGTTCGATGATGCTAAGTGTCACCAGGCGTGTACATACGATACCGCCGCAGATCGGGTTATTCCAATCGTGCACCCACTCAATCGCGTCAATAGATCCCTATCGTACCCCGAAAGGGTCATTTCGTCCAGCTCTGACGCACCGAATGGTCGCAGGATTTGCATCGGCAACCAGGACCGGGCAGCCGCAACAGCACCGCCCGATTTCGCCGCATCCGTCTGAGCGCATCCGTCTGAGAAGGCCCCATCCGGCTTCGCGGGCGCCCTAGGGTTTGCGGCTTGCAGGTGCGCCAGCGCAGCCTCGGACCGCGAACGGCATTTGACATTTTGCGGTAGCCTTGCCGAAGCCGAGCGACTATCACCTGGGCGCCGCGGCTCCCCGAGACGGTCGCTCTGGGGCCGATTTCCCGTCAGGCGCGTTGATGGCGGCAGCCACGCAGTCGCCGCGGACACAGATACGAGCTTCGATAGCGGATGGTATTTCAGCGCTTGCTCGTCGGCCTCGTCGATTTTTGCCGGCGCCATGCGGTGGTCGTCTTTGTTTGCGCCCTCGCGGTTGCCGGTTTTGCCGGCTTCTACGCGGCACACCATCTCGGCATCACCACCGACACCGACAAGATGTTTGCCGCGAGCTTGCCCTGGCGTCAGCGGCAGCTGGCGTTCAGCGCCGATTTTCCGCAGTTCAATGATCTGTTGGTAGCGGTGATCGACGCCCGAGAGCCGGAGGAGGCCGAGGCCACCGCCGCCGGTCTGGCCAAGGCGCTAGCCAAGGATCATGTGCATTTCCGCTCGGTCACGCGCCCCGACTCGTCGGCCTTTCTGAACCGAGAGGGTCTGCTGTTCCTCGACGAGAAGCAGCTCGCGGCGCTGCTCGAGCGCACGATCGACGCCCAGCCCTTTCTCGGCCAGCTGGCCCAGGACCCGAGCGCCCGCGGGCTGTTCGCCGCGCTGGGGTTGCTGGGCAAGGGGCTGCAGCAGGGCCAGGTCGATCTCGCGCCCTACCGCACCGCCTTGGCCGGGTTCCACCGGGCGATGGCCGACGCGCTCGCCGGGCATGCGCGGCCATTGTCTTGGACGCGGCTGATCGGCGGCGGCCTGGCCGATCTCGGCGGCCGCTATAAGTTCGTGCTGGCGCAGCCCGTGCTCAACCATGCCACGATCGAGCCCGGCGGTGCGGCGACGGCGGCGCTGCGCGCCGCGGCGAGCCGGCTCGAATTCGTCGGATCGGGCGCGGCCCGGGTCCGCATCACCGGCAACGTGGCGCTCTCCGACGAAGAGTTCGCCAGTGTCGCGCAGGGTGCGGTGGCCGGGCTGATCGGCAGCATCCTGTTGATCTCGCTGTGGCTGTTCTTGGCGGTGCGAAGCTGGCGGCTGATCGTCCCGATCCTGATGACCCTCGCGCTCGGGCTGATGCTGACTCTGCTGTTCGCGGCGGCGGCGGTCGGGACGTTGAACCTGGTCTCGGTCGGCTTCGGCATTCTGTTTGTCGGCATCGCGGTCGATTTCGCCATCCAGTTCTGCGTGCGCTATCGGGCGATCCGCTGGGAAATTCCCGAGCCGGCCTCGGCCATGGCCGAGGCCGGCCGGCGGGTCGGCGGCCAGATCCTGGTCGCAGCGGCGGCGACCGCGGCCGGGTTTCTCGCATTCGTGCCGACCGAGTTTCGCGGCGTTGCCGAGCTCGGGCTGATCGCCGGGGTCGGGATGCTGATCGCGTTTCTGACCACGATGACGTTTCTGCCGGCGGCGATCACCATTTTCCGCCCGCGCGGCGAGACCGCCGAAATTGGCTTTCGCTGGGCGGCGCCGTTCGACGAGATATTGCGCCGCCGCCGCCGACCCGTGCTGGCGGCCTTCGCAATTTTGGCAGTGCTCGGGATCGTCCTGATCCCGCGCTTGAGCTTCGACTCTGACCCGCTGCACACCAAGAACCCGAACACCGAGGCGATGCGAACCCTCTACGATCTGATGGATTCGCCGGTGACCGACCCGTTTACGATCGACATCCTGACCCGCAACCCGGCCGCGGCGGCGGCGTTGGCCGAGCGTTTGAAGCGGCTGCCGACGGTCTCTGGAGTGCTGTCGATCAACTCTCTGGTCCCGGCCAGCCAAACGGCGAAGCTCGCACAGATCGAGGATACCGCCCTGCTCCTCGGCCCGACCTTGGCGCCCTATCGCCCGGCCGCGCCGCCCACCGCCGCGGAAATCCGCGTCGCCGCCGAGCGGGCGGCGCACGCACTCGCGCCATCGCCGGGCAAGCCGCCGGCCGATTCCCAACTGGCAGCGATCGTCGGGGATTTGCGCCGGCTGGCGACCGCCCCCGACGCCCTGGTGCTCGCCGCTCACCAGGCGCTGACGCGGTTTCTGCCGATGCAGCTCGACCAGCTGCGCACCGCGCTCTCGGCGCGGCCGGTGAGCCTGCACGACATTCCGCCGTCATTGGCCCGCGACTGGGTGCTGCCCGACGGCCGGGCACGGGTTCAGGTGCTGCCGGGCCCGAAAGCGCGCGACAGCCGGGGGCTGGCCCAATTCGTCGCCGAGGTGACCAAGGTGGCGCCGTCCGCCGGCGGCCCCGCGGTCACGATCGAGGCGACCAGCGCCACCATTGTCGGCTCGTTCCGTTTGGCGGCGGTCGGCGCGCTGTTCGCGATCGCCGTGATCCTGTTCGTCGCGCTGCGCCGTCCGCTCGACGTGTCGCTGGTGCTGGCGCCGCTGCTGCTATCGTCGCTGCTGACCGTGATCGTCATGGTCGCGGCGCCGCTGCCGCTCAATTACGCGAACATCATCGCGCTGCCATTGCTGCTCGGTGTCGGCGTCTCCTTCAACATCTACTTCGTCATGAACTGGCGGGCCGGGCGGAGCGCGGTGCTGGGCTCGGCGACCGCGCGGGCGATCCTGTTCTCGGCGCTGACCACCGGGACCGCTTTTGGGTCGCTGGCGCTGTCGCATCATCCGGGGACGGCGAGCATGGGCCGGCTGCTGCTGATCAGCCTCGGCTGCACCTTGGTTGCGAGCCTCGTCTTCATCCCGGCGCTGCTGGCCGCTGCCCCCGTTTCCGCAGTTCGCATCCACTGCGCCAGCCGGCGGCCCCCCGCCGGGTCGGGCGAGCCGGGCGCCAGGCAGCAGCAACGCGAGTGACGCCACATCAGGATCGCGCAGAGCGAGCCGGCCGAGACATCCTTCCCTCGGACGAGATCCCGAAGCGCGCCATATAGGCGGCATAGCGTTGATGCTCGCCGGCGGGGTCGAGCCCGTAATCCTCGAGCTGGGCCCGGCGCCGGCCGTATCCGCCATTCGGGCTGGCCGCCACCCGCCGGCCGATGCGCCCCGCCGCATCGCTGCCGAGGCTGCGGCCGAAGTGCCGATAAAGGGCGGCGACGGTGCCGGTCGGGTCGGCGACCAGCTGCGAATAATGGATGTGAAAGATCGGCGGAGCAAAGCGCTGATCGTCGGCCGCGGCAATCATCAACCCGGCCGCCGCCAGCCAGCGCTCGCTGTCTTCCCGGCCGATCGCGACGCGATCGATATGGCGGGTGAAGGGTCGCCGCAAGACCTCGGTCAGCCGCGCCACCGAGGCCAGCACCGCCACTGGGTCGCGATGCACAAACACCAGATTTGCGTCGGGATAGACCGCGCGGATCGCGGGGAGCGCAAAGATGTGGTCGGGGCATTTCAGCGCCCACCGCCCAGGCCGGCCGGCCTGATGCTGCAGATGCTGCAAGAACCGCTTGTGAAAGCGATAGGCGTCGAGATGCCCGGTATTGTCGAGCCAGCGCCGGTAGCTCGGGATCCGGTAAGTCGTGTCGAAACGCAGGCTGGCAAACAGGTGAGCGGTAATCTCCGAGCATTCCTGCGGGGAATCCGCCTCGATCGGGTGAAGATGGCGGAACTGCGGCGCCAGCAGCCGGAACATCCGCAGCTGCCGGGTGACCTGCTGGCGCCGGCGGTCGCGGCGGGCGCTTTTTGGCGCCGGCGGATAGGGGTGGATGAGCTGCCACACGCGCGGCACGAAATTGGCTCGGTCCTCGACCAGGAGCCCGTGCAAAAAGGTGGTGCCCGACCGCGGCAGCCCAGCGATGATCAGCGGCTGCTCCACCCGTTCCTCGAGAATTTCCGGCGCCCGCCTCTCCTCGTCGTGCAATCGCAAGAGGTTGGACAGGAACCGTATCGTGTCCCACCGGATCGCGGCGCCGCCGAAGAGGCTGAGATCGGCCTCCTCGCGACACGCCTCCAGCAGCATTTGCAGCGGGCGCTCGAACGGGAAATCGCCGAAATCGGCCAATCCCATCCGCTGCCGCGCGCGGGCGATCAGCGCCTGCGCGGTCGGCGGTCGCCGCAGAAACCCGAAGGTGTCAGCCACGGCTTGACGGAGCGCGCAAATCGGCGCCGGGGCGGGTCGGCCAGCTCCGCGGTGCCGCTCCCAACCGGGTGCCGGGGCTCGAATAAATTCTCGCGATGCGCAACGCGGTGATCGCCCCTCGGTCGGCCGGTCGAAACAAAAATCCTGGTTCGCAAACAGCGCGCACTTCAAGCCTTTCCCATCGCGGTCAACCGTCGCATGCCGGCGGCGAGGCCGGGCACGCGGGTGCAGCTGGCGGGCCAGCCGCCGGTCGGAGCTGCCGTTGGGCGGGGCACCGCCGGCTAGAGCAGGATCGCGTGAATCCTGCTCTCGATTCCAAGGATGAGACCATGATTCACGTATCGAATCGGAGCGCCATGCGCTTCGATCCGAGACGATCATGGTCTAGCGCCGCTCCCTGCGCCCGAGCGGGTCGGGAGCGAGGCTTGCGCCGTCGAGCGCGCCCAGCCAGTCCAGCCCGGCGCGCAGCCGCACGACTTCGCCGACAACAATGATCGCCGGCGTTTCGATGGCCCCCGCGGCGGCGGCGATCTCGCCCAGGCTCGACACCACCACCTGCTGCGCCGGCGTGGTAGCCTTGCCGATCACGGCGGCCGGCTCACCGGGCGGGCGGCCCGCAGCCAACAGCCGGGCGACGATCGCCGGCAGATGCTTCAACGCCATGTAGAAAACGAGAACCGGGGAGCCGCGGGCGATCGCGTCCCAATCGAGGCCGTCGGGCACAGCACCACTGCTGCCGTGGCCGGTGACAAAGGTGACGGCCGAGTTGATCTCGCGGTAGGTGACCGGGATGCCGGCATAGGCGAGCCCGCCGATCCCGGCGGTGATCCCGGGAACGATCCGGAACGGGATGCCGGCGGCGGCCAGCGCCAGCGCCTCCTCGGCGCCGCGCCCGAAGACGCAGGGGTCGCCCCCCTTCAGGCGCAGCACGCGGCTCCCCGCCTCGGCCAATCGGATCAGCCGGGCCGAAATATCGGGCTGGCTCGGCGACGGCCGGCCGCCGCGCTTGCCGGCGTAGTCAAGGGCCGCGCCCGGCTGCGCCAGCCGCAGGATGCGCGGGTCGACGAGCGCATCATAAACCACATGGTCGGCGTGGCCGAGGGCGTGCAGCGCGAGGACCGAGAGCAGCCCGGGATCGCCAGGCCCCGCGCCAACCAGCCACACCTGGCCGGGCGCGAATTCGGGGAGGCCGAGACGCGCGCTGTCGATCAAAAAGCACCTCCGCAACACCGCAAGGCAGCGGGCAAACAGCCCTACAATTAATGATCTGGGCCGGCTTTGCCAGGATCTGTGATAACCCGCCGGGGCCTCTCGGCAGCGACCGGGTGGCAGGGCCACTCCAGGCCATGCCAGCGTAGCCTTCGCCCCGGCAATATCGCCGCATTAAGGCTTCGCCGCCGTGCGGAGCCTCTTCAATTCAAGTATAAGGCGACGGTTCGGGCGCCGCGACCTGCAGTTTCCGTGCGCGAGGCGAGGGTTTCTGATTTGTGACGGAGGCTCAGATGGAGCGCGGCTTTGCTGTTGTCGGCCTCGGCTATGTCGGGCTGCCGGTGGCTTTGGCGCTGGCCAAGAAATTTACGCCGGTGATCGGTTTCGACATATCGAGCCGCCGGATCGCCGCGTTGCGCGAGGCGCGCGATGCCACCGGCGAGGTTCCGGAGGCGGCGTTGCGCCAGAGCCGGCTGCGGCTGACCGATGACCCCGAGGCGCTCTCCGAGGCGAGCGTTCTGATCGTCACCGTGCCGACCCCGATCGATCCCGAGCGCCGCCCCGACCTCGGGCCGCTCTCCAACGCCTGCGCGCTGATCGGGCCGCGGCTGCGGCCGGGCTCGGTCGTCGTCTTCGAATCGACGGTCTATCCCGGTCTGACCCGCGAGATTTGCGGCCCGCTCCTGGCCCGGGCCTCCGGCCTGGCGCAAGGTGTCGATTTCAAGCTCGGCTATTCGCCGGAGCGAATCAATCCTGGCGACCGGCGGCACCGGCTCGAAACAATCGTCAAGATCGTCGCCGGCGAGGACGAGGAGACCCTGGAGCGGGTCGCCGCGGTTTATGGGCAGATCGTCGAGGCGGGGCTGCATCGCGCTTCCTCGATCGAGGTCGCCGAAGCGGCGAAAGTCATCGAAAACACCCAGCGCGACCTCAATATCGCGCTGATGAACGAGCTGGCGATCATTTTCGACCGGCTCGGCATCCCGACCCGCGAGGTGCTGGCGGCGGCCGCCACCAAGTGGAATTTTCTGCCGTTCACGCCGGGGCTGGTCGGTGGCCACTGCATCGGCGTCGACCCCTATTACCTGACCGCGCGGGCAGAGGCAGCCGGCTATTACCCGCAGGTCATCCTGTCTGGGCGACGCATCAACGACGGCATGGGCGGGTTTGTCGCCCAGCGCCTGGTCAAGCTGCTGATCGCCGCCGAGCGTCCGGTTAAGGGCGCCCGCATCGGCATCGTCGGCATCACCTTTAAGGAGGACGTGCCCGACCTGCGCAATAGCCGGGTGCCCGACATCATCGCCGAATTGCGCGAGTTCGGCATCGCCGCACAGGTCGCCGACCCGCTCGCCGACCCCGAGGAGGCGCGGCGCGAATACGGGATCGAGCTCATTGGGCTCGATCGTTTCACCGCCCTCGACGGGCTGATCCTGGCGGTGCCGCACCGGGTGCTGCAACAGGCCGGATGGGGCAAGCTGTTTGCAGCACTGGCGCCAAACGCCGTGCTTATCGACGTCAAATCGGCTATCCCCCGCAGCGAGGTTCCCGCGCATCTGCGTTATTGGAGCCTGTGAGCCCGCTCCGGCTCCTGCCCAGTGATGCGCTCCGCAACCAAATTTGGCTGACAAACGGAAATATAGTTGCCGATCCCGACCGGCCGAGCGCGTCAGCGGCGGACCCCGATCCGCGCCATTTCCCCGCCCCGCGCCGATGCCGAGCACCCGCCCAGTCGGCCGGCTCGCGGCAGCTTCGCGATGTTCGCCGGGCCAAGCGCGCTGATGGCCTCCCGACCCTTTTGGCTAACCCCTTTTGCGTGGTTGACTGCTCTTCGACCGCTGGTTACGTTTCTCGCTATACGTTCTCTTAAACGGCAAAAACCAAAAAGGGGAGGCTTGCCATTGCCATCGCGGCAGCCAAAGGGTTGCTGCGTTATCTAGTTCGGCCGCATCCGCCGGAGCGGTGCCACGCGTCAATCCAGCTGCAGCGGCGAGCATCGCGGGGATAGACAGCTCGCCCCGGCATCGACACGAAACCGAAACCTTTTGGTGGGCGTGATTCTGCATGCCACCGGCGTTGTCGCGCGCTCACCACTTATTATGAGAGGAGCATTCGAATGCCCAGGCACTATTGCTTTCTGCTCTCAGGGGCAGCATTCAGCGTCTTTTCGATCAATGCCGCGGTCGCGGGCAACGTGACGCTTAAGGTTGGCTTGGCCGCGCCCTATCACACGATCAGCGCCGCGGCCGCGGTCGCGGATGGCGACACCAATCTGGCCGATTATTACGTGATCGAGGTCGCGCCGGGCACCTATACCAACGATTTTCCCGCCGTCACGCGGCCGATGACGATCGAGGTCAACCCCAGCCAAAGCGGCCGAGCGGTCATCCTCAACGCCACGGTGGCGTTGCCAAACGAAAAGGGCATCATCCTCTCAACCGCCGATCTGACGGTCAATGGATTGACCTTTGAAGGCGCAGAAATCTCCAACGATCTCGGCGGCAACGGCGCCGGCATCCGCGATCAGAATCTCAACACCCCGGCAACGCTGATCATTGAGAACAGCACGTTCGTCAACAATCAGGAGGGCATTCTGACCGGCTATAACTCGGCACAATCGATCTCGATCATCAACACCACGTTTAAGAACAACGGCAATCCGAACCAGAGCTATTTTCAGCACGCGCTCTACGTAAATTATGCCGGCAGCCTCAGCGTCGCCAGCAGCACATTTTGCGGCCAGCTGATTGGGCACGACATTAAAAGCCGCGCAATGGTGACGACGATCTCCGACAACCAGCTTTATGACGGGCAGGCCGATCCCGCTATCGGCTGCCGCGCCGGATCGAGCAGCCTGGCGATCGATCTGCCCAATGGCGGCGTCGCCACGATCGCTGGAAATGCGATCACCCAAGGGGTTGCGTCGCAGAACGACGGCATCGTCGATTACGGAGAAGAAGGGCTATTGTACAACACCAACAGCCTGCTCGTATCCGATAACGGCTTTGTCAATATCGGCGCCAATCCGGCGACCGCGATCTATGACCCGTACTGCGTCCCGGCGCAGCTGACGGGCAATAGCTTTACCAACATATCCGCCTTGGTGGATCCTTCGATCTGCGCGGTCTTCACCAACTGACCGATCTGCGCGGTCTTCACCAACTGAAGCATCACAGCAAGGCGAGCAAATCCACGAGCTAGCGCAGCGCCCGATAGAGCCGCTCGTCGTAGAGCGCGCCTTCGAGCGGCGTCAGCTTTTGCCGAAAATTCCGGGTTGGCGCCGACATTAGGCTCGCCTCGAAGGCGCTGGCATTGGCCCACGCCTCGACCAGGGCAAAATGGTTCGCGTGGCCCTGCTGCTGGAGCACGTCGAACCGCAGGTTTCCATCGGCTTGGCGCCCGGCTTCGGCCAGCGCCTTGACCAGGCCCACCGCTTGGTCCTTGCCGGCCGGAAAGACATCGACATGGGTCAAGACCCAGACGGCATGCCGCTCGCCCTGGGCTTTTGGCGCGACGACCGAGAGGCCGTCGAACCTGCGGATCTCGAACGGGCCGACCAGCGCCGGCCGAAGCTGATCGGCGAACCTGTGCGTCGACGCAGCTGCGGCATGCGCCGAAGCGGCCGCCGTATCGCGCCACGCTTCCACGGTGGCGAACCGGCTCGGCCGCCCGATTTCCTCGAACGCCTCAAAACCGGCACTGCCCGGCTCCTTGCCGCTGGCCTCGGCGTATTGCCCAGCGCTCACGGCGGTATGGGCGATCGCCGATGGCGAAACCTCGAAATAGGTGATGGCGTAGACCAGGCCCGAGGCGGCCGGCTGCGCCCGAGTAGCGCCCGACGCGGCGATCGCGAGCGCCACAAGACCAATCGTCAAAGTTGATCGGCGCATGTTTCAAGCTCCGTTCGTTGGCGCACCGACCGACGGCCCGCGCCCGCCCCATCTACCCGCTCGGCCGTCAAGGATGCCCGCGGGATTTGCCGGGCGCAATGCGCCGGCTCATCCGGCCTGTGCGGCGAGCCGGAAGCGGCAGTCGGGGTCATGGCCGATCTGGTTGACCAAGTCGATCTCCCAAGCGAGATATTCGCGCATGTAGCGCTCGCGCTCGGCTGGCCGGTCGCGGGCCGACAGCGCCACGTCGTCGGGCTCGTCGGCGAGCCTTTCCATGCCGCTTTCGAGCGGCAGCCCGGCCGCTGTCCAACCGGTGGTGCCGCCGGCCAGCACCCGCACCGGCCGTCCGGCTCGTGGTGCCACCTCGGCCGCGGCATAGCGGGCGACGGCGCCGTCCTCGCTGGTCAGCACCAGCTCGCCATCCCCCGGCAATTCGGCCAGCGCCGCGGCGAGGCGGGCGCGGATCGCAAACCACGCTCCCGGGATGTGGCCTTCGCGATAGCGGCGGCTCAGGGCCAGGTCGACGACAACCGCCGGCTTTGCGCGCAGCTCCGCCGGCGCGACCGCAGCCGGCTCGGGGCCGGAGAGCGGAAACCTGCTGGTGTCGCTCACCGGCATGCCGGTTTCGAGCGCCGCACCCTCGAGACCGCGGTCGAGCACCACCGCGTCCCAACCCATGCGCCGCAGCCACGACGCGGACATCCGCGCCCGCACCCCGGTGTCGTCGACCAGCACGACGCGCGCGCCCCAGACGCCGAGCCAGCTGTCGGTCTCCTGCACCAATTGCCCGCCCGGCGCCATCAGCGACCCCGGCAGGTGCCCGTCGCGGTATTCGGCCGGGTCGCGGACATCGAGCACATAGAGCGTGCGCCGGTGGGCCTCCTCCTGCCAGCGGGTGAGCTCGGCCCGATCGATGGCCGGCACTCCATAGCGCCGGGCCACCGCCTCGGCCCGCCGTTGCGCCGCGGCGACGCCCTTCGGCGAGACCTCTGGCGCCCGCCCGGTGGCACCGTTGACCACCTCGAGACCGGCGAGATGCCAGGCCATCGTGCCGTCCTTCAGCGAGACAACGCGATTCGGCACGCCGGCGTCGATCAGCGACTGGGCGCCGATGATGCTGCGCGTGCGCCCGCCGCAATTAACGACGACAAAGGTGTCGGGCGACGGCGCCAGCTCATGAAAGCGGTAGACCAGCTCGGCGCCGGGCACGCTGACGGCGCCGGGGATGCTGTTCGAATGGTATTCCTCGTAGGAGCGGCTGTCGAAGATCGCCAGGCGCTCGCCCGCTTTCTGGCGCTGCGCCAATTCTTCGGCGCTGATCCACGGCGTGCCGCACTCGTGCTCGACGACCTCGGCGAAGGCCTTGCTCGGCACATGGACGCCGCTATAGACCGGAAACCCGGCCGCCGCCCAAGCCGCCACCCCGCCGGCCAACACCGAAACATCGCTCCAGCCGCCTTCGAGGAGCCGCGCCGCCGCGCGTTCGGCGACCCCGCCATCGGCGCCATCATCGTCGCAGACGACGACCGGCGCGGCGCGGCGCGGCAGCAGGTCTGACGCCGTCAGCTCGAGCCGCGACAGCGGCAGGCACGACGCCATCAACAGATGCCGCTCATAAAAACTGCCCTCCCCGCGCGCATCGACGATCGCGATCTCGCCGCCATCGTGCAGCCGGCCGCGCAATTGCGCCGACGTGATCCTGCCCGCTGCTGCCGCCATCTCGACCTCCGCCAATTGCCGCCTTTGTTTGCCCGAAATCATGACAGCCGTCAAAGTTCGAGCAGTGCCAAGCCGGTGGCGCTTGATATCAGTTGAGAAGTTATGATATCGTGCTTATCCACGATTGGAAACGACATGGCCGCTATCGTCATTCGCAACATCTCGCCCGAAACCCATCGGGCATTGCAAGCTCGCGCTGCCCAGCACGGCCGGAGCACGGAAGCCGAGGCGCGGATGATCCTCGACACCGCAGTCCGACCAAAGGAGCGAATAAAGTTGGGCGCGGCGCTGGCGGCGCTGGCGCGTCCGTTTGGAGGGGTCGATCTCGACATTTCGAGAGACCCAGCCCCGGCAGAGCCGGCCGATTTTGAATGATCCTGCTCGACACGAACGTCGTCTCGGAGCCGATGCGGCGGATGCCCGATCGCCGGGTAATGGACTGGCTTGACGAGCAAGCGATCGAAACTCTTTTTCTTTCGACGATCAGCCTCGCCGAATTGCTGTTGGGGATCGAGAGCTTGCCCGCTGGACGGCGCCGGCGGGCGCTTGCGACGGCGCTCGGAGAGCAGATTGTCGGCCTGTTCGGCGACCGCATAATCCTGTTTGACGTTGCCGCCGCTACGGCGTTTGCAAAAGTCGTAATTCGTGCCCGGGGTCAAGGATACCCAATCTCGGTCCCGGACGGACAGATCGCCGCGATCGCAACGGCTCACGATTTGAGCGTCGCCACCCGCGATGAGCGACCGTTCCAGGCCGCCGGTCTCGTTGTGATCAACCCGTGGAATCACCAGGGCTGAGGTCGGCCTTGTCCATTCCATTTGCGCGAAATCGGGCCACGCGTCAGAGTTGGTGAAGGATGCAGGGAGGTGGCGATGTCCGAGGGACGACGCGCGCGGCCGGTGCCGACGCCTGAGACGCAGCATTTCTGGGACGGCACACGGGCGGGCGAATTGCGGCTGCAGCGCTGCAACGCCTGCGGCAAGCCGTATTTCCCGCCGCGCCCGTTCTGCCCCGCCTGTGCGGCCCGCGATGTCGCGGTGTTCCGCGCCTCGGGCAAGGGGCGGCTCTTCAGCTACGTAATCCACCACCGCCCGGTGCCGGGCTTCACCCCGCCCTATGCGATCGCGGTCGTCGAGCTCGACGAGGGGCCGCGGATGATGACCAACATCACCCAATGCCCGCAGACCCCCGAGGCGTTGCAGCTCGACATGCCGCTCGAGGTCGCGTTCGAAAAGCTCGACGACGACATCACCCTGCCGCTGTTCCGCCCGGCCGCGAGGTAGCCCGCGATGCAGCCGAAATCGATCGCTATCGTCGGCGCCGCCGAGACCACCAAGCTCGGCGTCATCCCCGACGTGTCGCAAATCCAATTGCACGCCGACGCGGCGCTCAACGCGATGGCCGATGCCGGGCTCAAGCCCGCCGACATCGACGGCATCGCCACCGCCGGCGAAACGCCGACCACGGTGGCGCATTATCTCGGGCTGACGCCGAAATGGGTCGACGGCACCGCGGTCGGCGGCTGCTCGTTCATGATCCACACCCGCCACGCCGCGGCGGCGATCGCCTCGGGGCTGTGCGGCACGGTCTTGATCACTCATGGCGAGAGCGGCCGCTCCGGCGTCGGCCGCACCCGCAACGTGGTCGCGCCGACCAGCCTCGCCGGCCAGTTCGAGCAGCCCTATGGGCCGATGGGGCCGCCGACTTTGTTCACCGTCCCGGTGCTGCGCTACATGAAGACCTACGGGTTGACTGACGAGACCTTGGCGATGGTCTCGGTCGTGCAGCGCGAATGGGCGGCGAAGAACCCGCGCGCCACCTTCAAGGACCCGATCACCGTCGCGGATGTGCTGAACTCGCGGATGATCGCCTACCCGTTCCGCCTATTGCAATGCTGCCTGGTCACCGACGGCGGCGGCGCTCTGATCCTAACCGCGGCAGAGCGCGCCCGGGACTTCCCGACCAGGCCCGTCTACATCCTCGGCACCGGCGAATCGGTCGAGACCCCGATGGTCAGCCAGATGGCGGATTTCACCTCGTCCCGCGCGTTCCGCGTGTCGGGCGCCAAGGCCTTTGCCGAGGCCGGCATCACCCACGCCGATGTCGACCACCTGATGATCTACGACGCCTTTGCCCACCTGCCGATCTACGGCCTCGAAGATCTGGGCTTTGTCGGGCGCGGCGAGGGCGGTGCCTTCATCGCCGAACGCAACACCGCCCCCGGCGGCAAACTGCCTTTGAACACCAATGGCGGCGGCCTCTCCTACATGCATTCCGGCATGTACGGCATGTACGCCCTGCAGGAGAGCGTCCGCCAGATGCGCGGCACCGCCCCCGCCCAAATCCCCGGCGCCAAGGTCTCGGTCTGCCACGGCGTCGGCGGCATGTTCGCCGCCTCCGGCACGATCATCATGGGAAACGAGGCGCCTTAATCAAGGCGAGTGCCGAACTGCCCAAGCATGCCGACCATCAGTGCGTTTTATGGCATCATCATTCGTATGTATCATCGTGACCACGAGCCGGCGCACTTCCACGTGTTCTATCAAGGCAACGAAGCGAAGATCGACATCGAAAAATTACAGCTGATGGCCGGTCATTTGCCGCGTCGCGCGCTCGGCCTTGCACTCGACTGGTGGTGCGATGCCAACGGATGATTCCCGTCCGTTGGCTGAATCGCACCACTAACGCATTAATCTGGTGGGCCGATTCACAAAACGCTTGGGAACCAAACGTTTCGATGGGACCACTGGGCGCAGCTGCACCGGAACGAGCTTCGCGCCAACTGGACCCTGGCGCAACAGCGTCAGCCGATCAGCAACATCGAGCCGCTGGAGTAAATCGGATGCTGCCCGTGTAGTAAAAGTCGCCCCGCTTCCGCAATACCGGCTCCATGTCGAGTTCGACGACGGGGTCTCAGGGACGATCGACCTTTCCGACGAGCTCGACGGGGAGGTGTTTCGACGTCTGCGCGACGAGTCGATATTTCGTCAGGTGACGGTGGATGAGTTCGGCGCGGTCTGCTGGCCGAACGGCCCGGACTTGGCGCCGGACGCTATGCACAGCCAGCTTTCGCGCGAGCCTGCGACACCGGCGCGGCAGTGATTGCCGCTCAACACCAACGGCGGCGGCCTTTCCTACATGCATTCCGGCATGTACGGCATGTACGCCTTGCAGGAAAGCGTGCGCCAGATGCGCGGCACCGCCCCCGCCCAAATCCCCGGCGCCAAGATCTCGGTCTGCCATGGTGTCGGCGGCATGTTCGCCGCCTCCGGCACGATCATCATGTCGAACGAGCCCGCTTAACCTTGCCAAGTGATTGGTAGCGCATCGCGAGGCTTGCGTCTTTATGCAATTCGCCTGACAATAGGCTGACAGGGAGGGAGCTGCGGACACCCTCCAAAGACCACCGTCCCGGCGTCGGGGTTCACCTGTAATTTCGGGCCCAACACGAGATCGGCGCCGTATCGAGCCGCGGTGGCGTTCTCGTCCCCCTCTCGGCAGTCAGGCTCTAGCTCAAACCCGGAGGAGATCCAATGGTGGAAGAAATCGGTTGGGGGCGAGTTTGAGCAATGAACCCTTTGGGTTTGATCAAACTGATTCCGTTGATGGAACGCACGAGCGGTAGCCCGGATGTGAAAATTGGGCTCATCGATGGACCGGTTGTTGCCCGGCATTCCGATATGACCAGTGGAAGTCTCCACGAACTTCCCGGAAGTAGCGGTGCCGCATGCACGCAGGCCAATAGCGTGGCTTGCCTTCACGGGACGTTTGTGGCGGGAATCTTGGCAGCGCGGCGGAGTTCTCCAGCCCCCGCCATCTGCCCTGATTGTACCCTCCTGTTACGCCCCATTTTCACCGAAACGACCTCGGGCCGCGAAGCAATGCCGAGCGCGACGGCCCAAGAACTCGCCGCGGCGATCCTTGACTGTATCAAAGCGGGTGCGCGCGTGATCAATCTGAGCCTCGCTCTGGCGCAGCCTTCCATCAACGGCGAACGCGCGCTCGAAGAGGCGCTCGATCAGGCGGTCAGGCGCGGCGTGATCGTAGTTGCGGCGGCTGGCAATCAAGGCACCCTCGGCAGTTCCGCCATTACCCGACACCCCTGGGTCATCCCGGTCGTTGCTTGTAACAGTCTAGGCAGGCCGATGAATGACTCGAATCTGGGCGGTTCGATCGGCAGGCGAGGTTTGAGCGCGCCCGGCGACGGGGTAACGAGCCTCGGCGCGGAAGGCCAGCCTCTCACCTTTGGCGGAACGAGCGTCGCAGCGCCTTTTGTGACCGGCGCGGTCGCGCTGTTGTGGTCGGAATATCCCGGGGCGAGCGCCGGGCAAATCAAACTCGCCGTCACTCAGGCATCGATGCCGCGACGAGCCTCGGTCGTTCCACCCCTCCTGGACGCCGCGGCGGCCGATCGAGCCTTGTCGATCGAAAGCGCGCGGAGGCGCATCGCATGACAAAGCAGATCGAAGACAAGAGCCCTTCCCGCACCGCTGAACGCCAGCCACGTCGCCTGCGCCTGCCCGGGTTTGTGGCCGACGAGGAGATCGGCCTCGGCGATGCGATAAAGCGCGCCGCTACGTATTTCGGCGCGCAATCTTGCGGCGGGTGCGAACGGCGCCGGGTGGCACTCAATCACTGGATGACGTTCGGCAATGGGCGCCGCAGATGAGAAATTGCATGAAGTCGGTCGTCTAAGCGCTCCGCCCGAAATTGGCGGCGGCAGGAGAACACCAGCATGAACGAGCAAACTCAAACGCTGAATCCACAGCCGTCGGCCTCGAACGAAGCCAATGGCATGCCGGGGGGCGTCCGGCAGCCCGAACTTCGCGCGGACAATGCGATCGCTCCACAATCGGCAGACGGAAGCTGCGGCTGCGGATCGACGCCAGATTCTGGTCCCAACGGCGGGCCGGCAGTTTCCTTTGTCTATGCCATCGGTCGGGTGGAGGCGCGTTTTCCGAACCTTGCCGCGGAAAAGGAATTCGCCCAGGCTGGCGGGCGAACGGATACTGCCGGGAAAACCGACCAACAGACCTTCCATGCGGTTCTGTCCAAGCGCGTGAACCGTTACCTGACGCGCCAATTGTGCTGGGTGCTGACAATTCAGGGATTGGAAACCTATCTGCTGCTGCCTCGCGATCCGGCGGACATTGAGCTATTGGTGGAAGCCATCCGTCCGCACCCAACCGCCAACGACATCGATGTCGTCATCGGCATGCGCGGTCCCATCGCGCCGCCGACGATGTGCAATGGCCTGATGGTGCCGATCGTCATCTTCGACCAGATTTACTCGTTCGAACGCGACGCGCTCATTAGGGCCATTCCAAGACCGGAGGAGACTACTGCGGCGCAGTTCGGCCCGGCAGCCGAAGAGCTGTTCAGCCGGATCATGCAACTGACGGACAACGCCGGGGCGACGGACGAACATCGCGCCTTGAACTATCTCGCGATGCGTTATCCAGCCATCTACGCGAAGGCGGCGGACGGGTTTGCGCGAGACTTTTCGCTGACCGGGGTCGACGTGCGGCCCTCGCCGTTGAGCGGCACGCGCAAAATTATGGATGTCATTTTCGCCTATACCAACCGCAACACCGATTTCACTGAGAAGTCTTTCGTGCGGGTCGATGTGACCGAAGAATTCCCATTCCTGGTAACGAAAATGTCGCCCTACTATGACCGTTGAGCTCCACCCGCCAGAAGGAGGGCTTCCGATGACCGCCTCGAACATGCCAGGATTTACTGCGGATAAATCGCTTTATACCATGTCCACGCTATATTACCCTGCACCAAATTATCTCTACGTCGACAAGGAACAAGGAGTTATTGCCCAGTTATCGATTAGCGGAAATTACCTCTGTGAGTTATGCCACTGGTATTGCTCCTTTTTTGCTAATCGTCTTGAATGCTATGTTTTTTGTGGGCGCGCTGGCTTCTGCGGCCCAACGCTGACCGAGACCGGCTGGCGTTGATTATCTTGCCGTGTGACTGATTATTTGAAGGTGCTGTGGCATTGGAAGCAGCGGTGGAAACTGGGGCCTCGGCCGTATCCAGTGGAGCGATGATCTGCCGGCAAATCGGAGAGGCTCAGGTGTCTATTTCTCGTTTCCGGTGATGAAATTGTCGCCCATTATGAGTGCTGGACTTATCTAGCTAAGAAGGAGATGCCCAATGAGCGCCACAAATATGCCGGGATTTACCGCGGAAGCATCGCTCTACAAGACGGATGGCCACTATCGGTTTGTCGGCGCCCAAAGTCACAGCAGTGTGGAACAGGGGTTTGTTCCGCAGATATTCCGTGGCGGCCTCGGTGACACCGCAGGAGACCTGTGCGTCGCGGCGTGCATCTGCTGTCGTCTGCCATCGCCGGTCGTTCCGGAATGCTGCGGTGCCTGTATCGCCTGCTCAATCTGGACGATATTTGGAGCCCAACAAATTAGGTTGATGTAGCCCGTATACAATTTGGATGTACCCGGTAGGCCTCACGCGGCCTGTGCCGGTCACGGGAGTGGGAAGGAGGGCGTTATTCCTCAAATGCGCGCTAGCTGGCCATTCTCGGGGTCGTGTGGCTGTGGCCCAAGCTATTGCTGCTGCGAGCTTTGCTGGCTCGATCATTGTACTTTTTGGTGCTGGTCAACCGCGAGCATGCGCACATAGCCCCTGGCGGGTAGTTGGTTGTGACCCGATGGAGCATCCGCCGGAGGAACTCGGTGATTGGAGGAACGTATATCGGCGGTTTAGTCGTTGCGCCAGGTCCGCCACCTGGGAACGGCTGTCCCGGCATCTGCACACCTTAATTCTCGTGCAAGCTGCTTCGTGGTAACAGTAAGATGAGGAGGCCCGAATGAACACGCCGAGATACCCCGGCTTCTCAGGCGAAGCATCGATCTATCGAAATTCTAAAATATTTTCGGTGTCGGCCGATTGGAGCGAATGGCGCGACGGACGAATATACCCCGCCCTGAGATCTATCGAGACATTTTGCTACCCGGACTTTTGTTGTATCGTCGGCGAGGGGTTTCATTATTGCTGGACGATCCAGCACACTCCCGTACCGACGCGATAGCGGCGAAACCAGCTCTGTTGTCGCGTCGCACTTTACTTGCTCGCAAGCGTAGGCTCGCAAGCGTAGGCTCGCAAGCGTAGGGCAGAAAAGCGTAGGCGCATGCCGCCTCCTGCCGCTGCCCTCGCGGGCGTCTTTTCGCGCCGCCACCGAGAACACTGGCTTACACTGATCGGCGAATACTCCAGGGGGTTATTGATCTTGAAGTAAATGAGATACGTTATGGCCACCCCCGGATTTACCGCAGATTCTTCTCTGCGCAGGACGCGATGGAACTATCCGTCAACGGCCTCTCAAGGTTACAGTTCTGCACAACGACAGGTTGTTTCGCAAATGCAGCTAGATGGTTTTGGCAGGCCGAGCGAACCATCCTTCGTTTGGTGCCGCCCGTACGGACAACGGCTTTTCCGTTGCACGTGGTGTTATATTATATGAACGCTCACGCGGACGACCGGTCGTCTGCGACAACGACGAGAACGCAGGTGCCAAGCTCCGCTTACCAGTTGTTCGAAGAAGCAATGACCACCCGAAAACAAATCCTGTGCAACTACAATGGACGCCGTCGCGAGCTGTGCCCGATCATTCTCGGCTACTCGCAAGGGCAGGAGAAGGCGCTGACCTTTCAGTTTGGCGGCCAGAGCGAGAAGGGGTTGCCGCCTGGAGGAGAATGGCGTTGCCTCTGGCTCTCCAAGGTTAGTAACATTCGGCTCCGCGACGGAGCTTGGCATGCCGGCGACCGGCACAGCCAACCGCAAGGCTGCGTCGAGATCGTCGATCTCGACGTCAACCCGGCAAGCCCGTACAACCCAAAACGCCGCCCTTAACGCGCCTCATTATCAGCGCGGCCCGCTCGGGCGTCGGCGCGCCGCGCAATGCCGAGGCGCCCACCGGTCTCGCTGGGCCAGGTCGAGCAGCCCTGCGCACCGCTAAAATCGCCGTAATCGCGCCGTATCGTAATTTTCGCCGCTTTGATTTGGACGCCCTGGGGCTGGCCGTATGGCGAGATTTGGTCGCTGCAGATTTGCTGCAGAAACAGCAAAAAAAGCGGGCGGACATACCAGTGCCTCGGGGCAACAGAAGTCGAAGCAAGCCATCGGCGTGATCGCCGCGGGCGGGCGGCTGCAAGCCGGGTCAGCGGGGGGTTAAGCCGTTCAGCACCAGGTCGAGATGGGCGTCGAAGAAATGGGCGAGGTCGAGCGGGTGGCGCTCGGCGAACAGCAATTGCCAGAGGACCGCCAGCACGGCCGGGCCGACGATCGTCTGCGGGAATTCGAGGAATGGGCCGGGCCGGATGTCGCCGCGCTCGACGCCGCGGGCCAAGAGCTTGCCGAGCAGCGCCAGGGCGCGCTCGATCAGCTCGGCGTGGTAGAATTCGGCCAATTCGGAAATTTCGGGCCTTCGGCGATCAGGAGGCGCAGCAGCTGATGCGCGCGGGCATTCTTTACCAGCCGCTCGTAGGCGACCGTCATCAACCCGCGCAGCAGCTCGGAGGTCGGCGCGCCCGACCGCTCGAGCTCAGCTTCGAGGATGCTCCAATCCGGCAACACCAGCCGGCGCAGCACCGCCTTGAACAGCTCTTCCTTGCTGCTGAAGTAGAAGTGCGGCAGCCCTTTGGCGATGCCCGCCCGCCGCGCCACGTCTTCGAGCCGCGTTGCCGTGTAGCCATGCGCGGCGAATTCCTCCGAATGCCGCCCGGAGGATCTCGCCCTCACGGAGGCCGCGGTCGCACCGGCGCCGCGAGCGTGCCGGTCGGGCGGAGGGGTTGTCCGGGATCGGGTCGATCATCGGAACCTTTTCGAGAGCGTGGCATTTTGCCTCGAGCGGCACCGGGACCATTCGGCCTTTCGCCGATCCGGCTCTTTACCGCGAGGCGTGGTCGATCACATTGGCTGAACGGACAGTCAATTTAAGGAGGGCGCGATGAGCCAGAGGCCATCGGTGCTGATCGTCGGGGCGGGTCCGACCGGGTTGGTGATGGCGCACGAGCTGGCGCGCGGCGGGGTCAACTGCCGCGTGATCGACAAGAGGGCGCAGCGCTCAACCCATTCGAAGGCGATCGCGATCCATTCGCGAACCCTCGAAACCTTCGAGCTGATGCAAATCGTCGATGATTTCCTGGCCGCCGGCCAGCGCATCGCCGGCGTCGGCATTCACGGCGAGCACGGGCCGATCGCCCATATCGGTTTTGGCGCGCTCGACACGCGCTATCCCTACGTCCTCGGCGTGCCGCAAGACGAGACCGAGCGCATCCTCGAAGAGCATATGGCGCGGCACGGCATCCGGGTCGAGCGCAACACCGAGCTCGTCTGGCTCACGCCGCATGATTCGGGCGTGCGGGCGCAATTGCGGATCGAGGATCGCGTCGGGGAGGTCGAGGCCGATTGGCTGATCGGTTGCGACGGGCCGCACAGCACGGTGCGGGAAGAGCTTGCCATTCCGTTTGCCGGAAGCACGTATCCTGAGCTGTTTGTGCTGGCCGACGTAAAGATCGAGGCCGATTTCGACCACGCCGAGGCGCGGGTCTACCTGCATCCGGACGGCGCCCTCGCCTTCTTTCCGCTGCCCGAGGATCGCTGGCGGCTGATCGTCACCAACTCGCCCGCCGATTGGCAGCAGGAGCCGAGCCTCGGGCAGTGCCAGGCGCTAGTGGACGAGCGCGCCCCGGGCGGCATCCGGCTCTCCGACCCGCGCTGGACCTCGGTTTTCCGAATCCATCGCCGGGAGGCGGCGCAGTTTCGCCGCGGTCGCATCTTTCTGGCCGGGGATGCCGCGCATATCCATAGTCCGGTCGGCGGTCAGGGCATGAATGCCGGCATTTGCGACGCGGTCAACCTCGCCTGGAAGCTCAGTCTCGCCTTGTCGGGCGCACATAGCCCGAAGCTCCTCGACAGCTACGAGGCCGAGCGCAAGCCGGTCGACGAGGCGGTCATCCGGCAAACCGACCGGGCGACCCGGCTCGTGTCATTGCACGGATCGGTCACCCGCTTCATGCGCGATCACCTGATGTCGCTGTTGACCCGGCTCCCTTCGGTCGAGGAGCGGATCGGCGAGGCGGTCTCCGGGACCGCGGTCAATTACCGGCAGAGCCCGATTGTCGAGGACCACCCGATCGGCGGGACGGGCCCGCACGCCGGCGATCGCGCGCCCGATGCGGTGGTCAGCACGGTCCGGGGCGGGGCGTCGCTGCGGCTCGGCCAGCTGGTGGCCGAGCATCGCCATGTGCTGCTGCTGATCACCGACGACTCGGTCGAGCTGCCCCCTGCCCCGCCCGAATTTCCCGGATACCCTCTGGCGGTGTACCGCGTCTCCCCTTCGGGCATCCAGGGCGGTGAGCTGATCGATTGCAACAGTGAGATCGCCGCGCATTACGGTTCGGCGCCCGCCGCCTATCTGATCCGCCCGGACGGCTATATCGGCTTCCGTTGCCTGGCCGGAGATATGCCGGCCCGTCTGCAGCACTATCTTGCAGACCTGTTCGGATCGGTCGTCGGCGCGCACCAAGCCTGACTGCAATACGCCTCGGAATCCCCGCCTCGCGCCGAAGTTCCGCCCCCGGCGCCACTATCCTGGTCTGGCGCGGTGTGGGCGGTGTTCGCCGCCTCCGACACCATCATCATGTCGAACGACGTGCCTTCAGCGATCAGACGCTCGCAACCTTGTCTGCTCAGCCTTCAAGACCACCGACTGGCGGCGTCCGCGCCCGACGCGATCGGACGCCGCCCCTCTCGTGCGCAGCGGCCGATCCGTTGCTAATGGGGAAAGCCGAATAGCTGCTGGGCATTGTGGTGCAGGATCTTGTCGAGCATCGCCTGCGGCAGGCCGAGCCGGCCGATATAGGCGAAGGTCTCCTTGTATTCCTCGTAATCCTGCAGCACCGGATAGTCGCTGCCGGTCACCAGATGGTCGGGGCCAAAGGCTTCGAGCGCGCAGGTGAATGCCGCTTTCGAGCCGTAGCACACCGTGTCGTACCAGAATTTCTTGGCGGTGACGCTCGGCGCCTCGGCGAGATTGGGATGGCCGTTCGGGCTTTGGCCTTGCTTGTCGAGGCGGTTCAACAGCATCGGGATCGGCCCGCCGAGATGCGGCACAATGAATTTGATGTTCGGATAGCGGTGCGGGATCTGCCTGGCGATCATGTGCAGCACGAAGGTCGCGTCCTCCAGCGAGGTCCCGACCGAGCCGGTATAGCGGTAGCCGGTGATGAAGGGCGAGCAGATGCCGGTGCCCGCCGGGTGGACAAACAGGATGGCGCCCCGCCGGTTCATCTCCTCGTACACCGGCTCGAACTCGGTTTCGGCGACCGACCGGTTCAGGCAGATGATGTTCATGTTGACGCCGACGCAGCCCAATTGGTCGAAGCCCCGCTCCATCTCGCGCAGCGCGGCGTCGATATGCGGCAATGGCAGCATCACGTAAGAGGCGATGCGCTGCGGATAGCGATGCGCCAAATCGGCGTAGCCGTCATTCAGCATCTGCACCGCTTTGACGCCTTCTTTCTCGTCCGGCAGATAGGGCGGGTGATTTGGCGACAGCACCTGCTTTTCGACCCCGGCGGCGTCCATCAGCTCGAGCCGCCCACTGATGTCCTCCAGCG
Organism: Allostellaceae bacterium; assembly: GCA_036500965.1. Classification (GTDB taxonomy): domain Bacteria; phylum Pseudomonadota; class Alphaproteobacteria; order ATCC43930; family CGMCC-115725; genus AP-15. The sequence continues at coordinate 52,062 of DASYBC010000048.1, forward strand.
AATCCGAGAACGGGTGCAGCGCCATTCCGCGCTTGACCGGCAGATGAACCGGCGAGGCGAACCGGTCCCCCATGAACTCGCTGAAATTCTTTGGCGTATAGTGCGCATGCACATCGACGATCATTGCGGTTCCCCTTTTTGTAGCGGGCGGTCGAGGCCTTCTGGCCTCTGGGCGGCATCGACGGATATAGCACCACATACAGCTGGTAGGCCATGACGCGTCCTCGTTCGCTCGGGCAGGCGGATCGTCATCGCCATGTTTCCGACGGAACGGGAAGCGCGCGACGCCGTTCGGAGGGGGAAATGTCGGGAGCCGCCGATGAAGTCGAAGCTGGTTGCGCACAGCGCCGGTGAGCGCATCTTTGTGCTGGTCCTCGATTCGGAGGACGAAGCCTTTTCGGCGATCGCCGGCTTTGCCGCGAGCGAATGGTTGAGCGCCGCTTCGCTGACCGCGCTCGGCGCCTTTTCGCGGGCAACGGTCGGCTGGTTCGATCGCGAACGTAAGGCCTACCGCGAGATCCCGGTCGAGCACCAATGCGAGGTGTTGAGCGCGATCGGCGACATTGCCGTCGGCGACGACGGCCGCCCCAGCCTGCACATGCATGTCGTGCTCGGGCTCAGCGACGGGTCGACCCGCGGCGGCCATTTGCTCAACGCCGTCGTGCAGCCGACGCTCGAGGTGACCCTCACTGAAACGCCGGCCCATCTGCGGCGCAAAAAGCGCCCCGAGCTCGGCCTCGCCCTGATCGACCTCGCCGCGTCGCGATAGACCAGGCTAATCGCGCGGCTCGAACCACAATTCGCAGCCGTAGTCGATAGTGATTTCGGCACCCGCCAGGACATCAGTAAGCGCGACCAGATCGAGCGTCCGCTCGGCAAAATTGCGGATGACCCGGGCGCACGGGCGGCTCGAATGATTGCACAGGCTGACGAGGCCAAGACCCAGCGCGCCCCGCCCCTCGCCATCCGGGTCGCCATCCCAGTGAAAATAGTAGTCATGGAGAATCGTACGATCGAGCAACGCGCATTCAGCTGCGGACACAATGACGACCGGCGCCGCCTCGATCATGGTTCCGGCTGCAATCGCGTCGCGCGCGAAAATGCCGCGGCCGCGGTTATCCACGCTTCGGATTTCGACAATTAGCGAGGCGTCCAGACTGTGCCCGCGCCTAACGGCCCCGCCGCGGACCGCCTTCAGGCGTGCTCGTGGGGTCGATCGGCAGCGGCGGCGACAGGTGCGGCGGTGGTCGTGGTCGTCGCGACAACCGGCGGCGGAACCTGCGCCTGCGCCGGCGGCGGGGCTGCGTCATCCTCCGCCATTCCCGCCTTGAACGCCTTGATGCCCTTGGCAAAGTCGCCCATCACACGCGGCAGCTTTCCGGCACCGAACAGAATGAGGATAATGGCCAGCACCACTATCCAGTGCATCAGGCTGAACGAACCCATAATATCCATGACCCCAGACCGCTGACAGAACCGGATTCTAGCGTCCCTGCCCCTCTTTTTGCAAGCTTGGGGCTGAGCGCCGCGCGATGCCTCACCAGCTTGTGCGCATGTCTCGAAAATCAAGCCTGCCGCCGCGGCAGGCCCGATCGTAACGCCCGATCGTAGCGATGGAGCATCCGACGATGAGCGCGTTCCCGCCACCCCACCCGGCCGGCTGGCCGAGCCGCCCGCCCGCCAATCGCGGCATCGCCGCCGCCGCCCGCCACGCGGCCGAGCACGAGACGCCGTGGCAGCGCAATCTCGCGCTGATGGTCACGAGCGATTTCGCCGAGCGCCCGCCCTGGAACGAGACCTTGGGGCCGGTGCGTCCGCGCGGCGGGCCGAGCGGCCTCGTGCTGCAGGGCGGGCTTATCGTCGCAGAGTGGGGCGACACTGCGCGCGCCGACATGACCTTCAGCGTCGCCAAAAGCTATCTCTCGATCCTCTTTGGCCTCGCCTGGGACCGCGGGCTGATCGGCGACCCGCACGAGAAGGTCTCGCGCACCGTCGACGACGGCGGCTTCGCCCCGCCGCACAATGACGCGATCACCTGGCACCACCTGCTGCAGCAGACCTCGGAATGGGAGGGCGAGCTGTGGGGCAAGCCCGATCTCGTCGACCGCAACCGCACCGCCGGCGGCCGGCCGAGCGCCGCTCCGAAAGGCACCCACCGCGATCTCCATCCGCCGGGTGGCTTCTGGGAATACAACGACGTCCGGGTCAACCGGCTCGCGCTCGCTTTGCTGCGGCTGTGGCGGCGGCCATTGCCCGAAGTGTTCCGCGAACTGGTCATGGAGCCGATCGGCGCTTCGCCCGATTGGGAATGGCACGGCTACCGCAATTCCTGGGTCGAGATCGAAGGGCGCCAAATACAGTCGGTCTCCGGCGGCGGCCATTGGGGCGGCGGCGTCTTTATCGGCGCGCGCGACCAGGCCCGGATCGGCCTGTTGCTGCTGAACCGGGGCAAGTGGCGCGGCCGCCGCATCCTTTCCGAAGCATGGATCGAGCGGATGCTCGAACCCTGCCCGCTCTATCCGCAATACGGCTATCTGTGGTGGCTCAACACTGGGCGCGGCCTCTACCCAAGCGGCTCGGAGCGCAGCTACTATGCCCGCGGCGCCGGCGGCAACCTGACCTGGATCGACCCCGAGAACGACATCGTCGCGGTGCTGCGCTGGACCGATCCGGCGGCGATGGATGAGTTCATCAGGCTGACGACGGCGGCGCCCGGGTCTTGAGCATCGGCGAGCCCTGGCGACCGCGCGGGGTTGCGCGGCATCGCTCAAACCCGCAGAGTCCGGCGCGATGTCACGCTTTCTCTTGATCTTCGACCTCGACGGCACGCTGGTCGACAGCGCGCCCGATCTGCGCGCGGCGCTGAACGAGATGCTGCGCGAACGCGGCGACAAGCCGCTGTCGCTGCCGCAGGTGCGGCGGATGATCGGCGACGGCGTGCCGGCGCTGGTTGCCCGCGCGCTGGCCGCGAGCGGCGCCGGGCCGGCCGAGGCGGCGAGCGCGTTGCCGCGCTTTCTCGAGCTCTACGAGGCCGATGCGGTGCGACAGACCCGGCCATACCCGGCGGTGCCCGAGACGTTGGCGGCGCTGCGACGGCGCGGCTACAGGACCGCGATCTGCACCAACAAGCCGCAGCGCGCGACCCTGACGGTGCTCGAAGGTCTCGACCTTCTGCCGCTGTTCGACGGCGTCGCCGGCGGCGACCGGTTTGCGGTCAAAAAGCCCGATCCGGGGCACCTGCTGGAGTTGATCGGCGCGCTCGGCGCCCGGGTCGAGGCGGCGGCGATGATCGGCGACAATGAGAACGACGCAGCGGCAGCGCACGGCGCCGGCATCCCGCTGGTGCTGATGCGCTATGGCTACGCGCGGATCGACCCCGAGACGCTCGGCGCCGACGCGCTGCTCGACCATTTCGCCGACCTGCCGGCGACGCTCGGCGAGCTGGGCCTCGCTCCCTGAGGATCGGTTTCAGAAGAAAATCTTCTGGCCCCGCATCCCGTCATAGAGGTGGGCGACGTATTCGCCATAGCCGTTCCAGATCAGGGTCGGCACCCGCTCGTCGCTGCCGAGCACCCGCTCGGTCGCCTGGCTCCAGCGGGGATGCGGCACCGCGGGGTTGACGTTCGCCCAAAACCCGTATTCGGTGCCCTGGACCTTCTGCCAGAACGATATCGGCTGCTGGTCGGTGAACGAGACGCGGACGATCGATTTTGCCGATTTGAACCCGTATTTCCACGGGAACACCAGGCGCAGCGGCGCCCCATCCTGCTTGGGCACCGGCTTGCCGTACATGCCGGTCACGAAAAAGGCGAGCTCGTTTCTCGCCTCGGCGATGGTGACGCCCTCGATGTAGGGCCAGGGATACCAGAACTGCTTTTGGCCGGGCGCCTCGGCCGGATCGAGAAAGGTTTGCGTCTGCACGTATTTGGCCGAGCCGAGCGGTTTGGCGAAATCGACAAAGGCGGCCATCGCAAAGCCGCTCCACGGCACTGCCATCGACCATGCCTCGACGCAGCGGTGGCGGTAGAGCCGCTCCTCGAGCGGCATCTTTTTCAGGAGGTCGTCGATGCCGATCTCAAAGGGCTTTTCGACCATGCCGTCGACCTTGATCGTCCACGGCCGGATCTTCAGCTGCTGGGCATCGGCCGCGATGTTTTTTTCCGAGCCGTATTCGTAGAAGTTGTTGTAGTTCTCGGAATATTTCGCCGGGGTGATCGGCCGGTCGAGCTTATAGCGCGGATTGCGCTTGAACGGGTAGAGCCCGGCCGAAGGGACCTCCTCCGCGCCCCAGGCCGAACGCGCGCCGATTGCCGCGAGGCCGGGGGCCAGCATCGAGCCGGCGCTGATGGCCTTCAGCAGCGTCCTGCGCCCCAGATACACCGCCTCTGGCATTGCCGCGCTCTCGGGAAGCTGCCATCCCTTGTTGCGCCGGATCAGCATCGCTGCACCCTTGGATCATCGCACTCCCATAATCTGGAGCGGCCACGCTCGGCGCCAAGTCACGGTTTCGCGAGCACGGCGGTAAGCCGCGGGGGGCTGAGTTTACTGTGCCGCGTCGGCGGTGCGCTGGGCCAGCACCTTCTCCGCCGGCCGGCCGGTCAGCTCCTGCATGTGATCGAAGCGGTGGGCAAAGCTGCCGACCCCCAAAGTCAAGGAGCGCAGCTCGACGATCAGATCGTGCAATTCGCTCTGCGGCATATGGGCGCTGACCACGTCCCAGCCGGGCCAATCGGGCTTGGCGTCATAGCCGAGGATCTGGCCGCGGCGACCGGAGACCAGCCGCTGCACCCGCGCGGTGAACGCATTCGGGACCGAGATCTCGACCGCATCGATCGGCTCCAACAGGATCGGCTCGCATTTCGGCAGCGCCTCCTGAACCCCCTGCCGCCCGGCGGTGTGGAACGCCTGGTCCGAGCTGTCGACGGCGTGAAACTGGCCGGTGATCAGGTTGACGGCGACATCGACCACCGGAAAGCCGAGCGGGCCGCGGTGCAATGCCTCGACCACTCCTTCCTCGACCGCCGGGATGTAGTTGCGCGGGATGGCGCCGCCGACCACGCTGTCGGTAAAGGTAAAGCCCGATCCGCGCGGCAGCTGCTTGACCTCGATCGTCACGTCGGCAAACTGCCCGTGCCCGCCGCTCTGCCGCTTGAAGCGCGAATGCTGCTGGATTCCGTGCCGGATCGTCTCCTTGTAGGGGACCGCGGCCGGCCGGCCGTTGACCGCGAGGTTGTGGCGGTTGCGCAGGCGGTCCATCGCGATCTGCAGATGGATGTCGCCTTGCCCCCACAGCACCATTTCTTGCGTATCGGCATTCTGGTCGAGCTCAAGGGTCGGGTCTTCCTCGACGAGCTTGCCGATGGCGCCGGTCAGCTTGACGTCGTCGGCGCGCTTTTCCGAGGCGATCGCCAAGCCGAAGACCGGCTGCGGCCGTTCCGGACGCGGCAGCGGGTCGGCCTTGCCCGACGGGGTCAGCACCGCCCCGGTGGCGATGTCCTCCATCCGGGTCAGCCCGACCACCTCGCCGGCCTGCGCCGAGGCGAGCTTTTCGTGCTGGCCGCCGGTCACCCGCAACAGCCCGGCGACACGGGTGCCGTTCAGCACCATGCCTTCGCTGATCGTTCCCCGCCACACCCGCGCCAGGGACAGCTTGCCGGTGTGCGGCAGATGAAAGGTCTTGATGACCTGGGCCAGCGGCTCGCCCTCGGCGGCGATGCCGAGCCGCGCCGCGGTTTCCTGCGGCGAGGGGGTTTCATGGCGCAGCGCCTTCCACAACCGGCGCACCCCGTAATCGGCGAGGCCCGAGCCGAGAAACACCGGCACGATCTGCCCGCCCTTCAGGGTCTGGGTCAAATGCCGGTAGATCTCCTCCTTTGGCGGCTCGACCTCCTCAAGCAGCTGCTCGAGCAGCGTATCGTCAAAATCGGCGAGCTTTTCGAGAAGGCCAGTGCGGGTTACGCGCTCCTGGTCCCAAAATCCGTCGGGCAATGGGATCAGATCGGACGCTTGGCCCGGGCGATAGCGATAGGCGCGCTCGCTGACCAGATCGACGTAGCCGGTGATCTCGCCATCGCCGCCGCGCAACGGCACCTGGCGCAGCGCCAATGGCCGGCTCGACACCGACTGCAGGGCCGCCAGCACGTCGCGCACGCGCGCGTTCGCGTTGTCCATCTTGTTGATGAACACCATGTGCGGAATTTTGTGCTGGTCGAGGAAGCGTAACAGCGCGCTAATCGTCAGCGCCCGCTCGACCTCGGGCTCGACGACGACGACGGCGACATCGCTTGTCAGCAGGGCACCCTGCGCCTCATAGAGCAGCTCGACCGAGCCGGGGCAGTCGATGATCGTCCAGGGGTCGCCGAGAAACGTGACATTGGCGAGGTTGAGCTCGGTCGACATCTGCCGGGCGCGCGCTTCGGGAGAATGGTCGCCGACCGAATTGCCGTCGCGCACGCTGCCGCGCCGGCCGGTGGTGGCGCTGGCAAAGAGGAGGGCTTCGAGCAGGGTGGTCTTGCCCGATAGATACGGGCCGATCAGAGCGGCGCAACGCGGGGCCGCTTGTGCATTCGCCATGAGGCGCCTCCAGCCATCTTGTCGGGCGCGTGCGGCGTCGAGCAACGCCGCGACGGCGCCGATATGTCTGCCCAATCTGGCGCGGCCGGCCAGCCTAAGGCAAACGAAATCTGATCGGCGCGGCGCCCATCGGCCGGAGCCTGATCCGAGGCCGAGCCGGAGGTTTCGGCATAGGCGCGCCTGCTCTGTTGCGCGGCGGGAGCCGAGTCTCATGCAAGCGTTGCGCGTCTGTGCCGATCCTCTCGAAATAGCCATCTGGGCGGTCTTCGAATGATCCGTTACCGACAGTCGAGCCGACCGCGATATCCAAAGCGCGACGTCGCTGCATGCGGTAACGGCGCACTCGCAATCTTGTCGGCACGCTATCGCAAACCCTGAGTGGCCGTCCGCAGCACCCGCTCGATCATGTCCTCCATCGACACGTCAGGTCTCGTCAGGTGGTCGATAATCAACATCGTCAAGCCGTGGGCGGCGGACCAGACCGAGAGTGCGGCCAGGGCTAAATCTTCTGAATTGTCGGGCGACACTGAAAAGACGCCCGCGCGCGCCCCGCGCCAAATAATTTGTTCAAGCACCCCCCGGGCTTCGGCGCCGGCCGAGCGAGCAATTGTCGGACGGTCCTCGTACTCGGTGTCCGACAAGGCCGGACCGAACATCAGCCGATAGAGGGCCGGGTTTTCGAGACCGAGGCGCACATAGGTCCGGGCGCAGGTGATGAGCGCCACCTCAGGGGTGTCAATCGCGGCGATCGCGGCGAGCATGCCGTCGCGCAGCCGCTCGAACCCCACCGCAGCCACGGCGCCCAAAAGTTCCTTTTTCTCCGAGAAATGGTTGTAGGGCGCATTGTGGCTGACCCCCGCCCGACGCGCCAGCTCGCGCAATGAAAAGGCCCAATTCTGCTCGTTGGTGACCAGCGCCAGCGCCGCGTCGATCAGCGCGCGCCGGAGATCGCCGTGGTGATAGGGCGGCGAACCGGCGGAGCGGATTTTTGGCATGGTGGCGGGCATGGGGATGTTGACGTCGTCCACATCGTCGTTTAGGATGTTGTCGTTGTCAACATCCGGGGAGTTGATGCCGGAAAGGCGACAAACCATGCCGAGGAGAGAGCAACAATGCAGCAACAATCGTCGATCAGCGTTCGCGACCGGGTCACGCCGGAAGAATGGGAGCAGCGCGTGTCGCTGGCGGCCAATCTATAGACTGGTCGCGCATTTCCACTGGGACGATCTCATTTTCACGCATCTGTCGGCCCGTGTGCCGGGCAAAAATCATCATTTCCTGATCAACCCTTATGGAATGACCTTCGATGAGATCACCGCCTCCAACCTGGTCAAGGTGGATTTCGGCGGCAACAAGGTCATGAATTCGCCGCACCAGGTGAATCCGGCCGGCTTTACAATTCACAGCGCGATTCATGCCGCGCGGCCGGACGCGAACTGCGTGCTCCATGTGCACAGCGCGAACGGCACCGCAGTGTCGGCGCAGAAAAAGGGTCTGCTGCCGATCTCTCAGCAATCCATTTTCGTGCTGTCATCGCTGGCATACCACGATTATGAGGGCCTGGCGCTGCGCGAAGACGAGAAGCCGCGGCTGGTGCGAGCCCTCGGCGACAAGAATTTTTTGATGCTGCGCAACCACGGCTTGATCACCGTCGCCGACAACCTGCCCGACGCCTTCCTGTTCCTGTACACATTCCAAACCGCCTGCCTGATCCAGCTGCGCGCGCAGGCTGGCGGCGGCGAGCTCATCCCCATCGATCCAGGCGTTATCGCTACGGCGGAGCAACAGGCGGCAATGGTGACAAAGCGGCGGGCGGCGCGCTTGCGTGGCCAGCGCTGCTGCGCAAGCTCGATCGCGTCGACCCGTCGTTCGTAAGCGCTCGGTGAGGGACGCCTGCCGCTGATCGTCGCCTGGGGCGATGATTGGGGATGGCGGCGACAGTAACGGAAGTGTCCACTACCGGCGTGGTGGACACTAAGCGAAGCTCCGATAGGCCGAAGCGTCGGCAGTG
>DASYBC010000049.1:0-5122 GCA_036500965.1 Allostellaceae bacterium
ACGTGCAAAACCAAACAAATCCGGGTTACACTCTGTCGGCATCGGGGATCCCCGCTGAAGCTGGCCAAGTCGTTCTGGTAAAACAACTTTCTCAGATTCGCGGCCCCGATGCACCTATCCTGTGTGAGAAATCCGGGCTAGCTCGGCGCGCTGCTTCGGCCCGCGCGAAGGCCAGAGCCTCAGAGCCAAGCCCGCGTCCATGCGACTGTCGTAGCAAATAGAGAGTACTCAGTTGACTATCGGTCCTAGGAATAGAAGACGCATCAGCAACTATTCTCAGCACGCCCACGTCATTGCGCGTATCGGAAATAATCCAGGTCACGGAGCCAGGCTCGCTAATCCTCGACTCCCATGTCTGACGATCGTGATGGGCATTCTGATCGAGCGACGCCAGGAAGGACCAAGGAAGGAAATCGCGGTATGCATCTTGCCACGAGCTGATGACCGTTCGGCTGATGAATGCCGCATCGTGGGCCGTCGCTACCCGAAGCAATTGAACCCTCTGTTCGGTTCGTGCTCGCTCATCAAATCGGCTGCTCGCTTGCCCCTCGCGCTCTCTTCGGCGTACTCCCTCCGTTTCGTGCTTTCAGGCTGCTTTACGGTAAGCATATCGGAACGATGGCAGGGAGGGGCGCACCGATCAACCCCGCCAATTTCAAACCGAGTCACTACCGAATTCCGGGTTGAAACGCCTCGATCGGGCTCGTACGGAAGCCTACATACGCCGGTCATGCTTTCACGTCAGACATTCAGAAGTGGCGATAGCCGGCACTCTCGATCGCAATCGGCTGTCCTGCGGCATCGATCAGGCGGACGCCGCAGCCGGGCTCGATCCGGCCGATCTCGGTGAGCGGCAGACCTTGCCGTGTGGAGAGCGCGCGGATCTCCGCCGCCGCTTCGGCAGGCGCGGCGAATAGCAGCTCGTAGTCATCGCCGCCGGCCGCGAGCCGAGCCGCCATCTCTGGCGCGCCGATCCCCGCCGCCCGCGCCGCCGCGGACAACGGAAGCGCTTGCTGCTCGACGATGGCGCCGACCAGCGAGGTCTCGCAGATGTGGCCGAGATCGGCGAGGAGCCCATCGGACACGTCGATCATCGCGTGCGCGATGCCGCACAGCGCGGGGCCGAGCTCCACCCGCGGCTCAGGGAGCCGGAACCGGCCGATCAGCGCGTCGCGGTGCTCGGCCGCTAGCCGCGGGTAGGCGCCACGCAATACGCCGAGCCCGAGCACCGCGTCGCCGATCGTGCCCGAAACCCAGAGGGCATCGCCGATGCGGGCGCCGCTGCGCCGGATCTCGGCTCCCGCCGCGACCTCGCCGATCGCAGTCAGCGACAGCACCGCCGGCCCCAAGGTCGCGACCGAATCGCCGCCGAGGAGGGCAACGCCGAACCGCCGCTGATCGTCTTCGAGCCCGCTGGCAAAGGCGGCGATCCATTCCGGCCCGCGCTCGGCCGGCAGCGCCGTCGTCAAGAGATAATGCAGCGGCCGGGCGCCCATCGCCGCCAGATCCGACAGATTGACCCGCAACAGCTTTTTCGCGACGAGGTCCGGCGGATCGTTAGGCAGATAATGCACTCCCTCGACGATCGCGTCCGCGGTCACGACCAGACGGCGGCCGGTGCGGCAATCGACCAATGCCGCGTCATCGAGGAGCCCGAGCCCGCCCGGACCAGCAAGCGGCGCGAAAAAGCGCCGGATGCGCTCGAATTCGCCGGGCTTGTCCTCGGTCATGGCTTACCCCCGCATTCACCGACAGGCTAAACGACTTTGATCCGAGATCGGCCAGCTGGTGCGCGATCACGGCCAATGGCAGGTGCCGCCGAACCAAAGAGGAGCTCTCTCGACGACGGCCCCTCTCCAAGGGAGGTGCGGAAAAATTCCGCCCTGGACCGCATAATAGGCAGCCGGCGGCAATTAGTCGCTGAGCAGTGACCCCGGTGGGCAGCGCTGCGGCGGACCCGACTGCGGCAGCGCATTATAGGAATCTGCGACCAGGTCAATAATGTCGCCGTCGCCGCTTTGGTACTTTGCAGGAAGGGGCGAGTTTACCAGCACGACTACCGGCACATTGCACTTGAAGACGCCCAGATAGGTCCAAATGTATATATTGCCTGAGTTGATATCTCCATTCTTGCAGACTGCGTAGGGCGATGGGCAGTCGCTCCGCACTGCGTTATCCCAGCCAAGGAAGTTGCTGGACGATTTTGATGGTTTCGGGATATTCTTACATATCCGCGGCGCGCAGCGTGCGGGCGAGTCGGTCGAGCACGCCGTTGGCAAGCCCCGGCTCCTTGCCGGTGAAAAAGGCATGGGCGATCGCGATGTATTCGCTGATCGCGACCCGCGGCGGCACATCGGGCCGCTGCGTCAATTCCCAGGCGCCGGCGCGCAGGATCGCGCGCAGCACCGCATCGAGCCGCGCCAAGGGCCATTCCTCGACCAAAGCGGCCGAGATATCCGCGTCGAGGCGCTCCTGCTCGGCCGTCACCCCGTGAACGATGTCGGCGAAAAACGCCGGGTCGGCTTCGGCCAATTGGTCGCCGTCGATGTCCTGGTCGAAGCGGTAGCGCGCGAATTCGCGCACCACGGCCTGCGCATCGAGCGCCGGGTTCAGCTCGAGCTGGTAGAGCGCCTGGACCGCGGCCAGCCGCGCCACCGTACGCCGACGTCCGCCGACCCGCTGGCGGCCATCGCGGGTGGTATGATCATCGGCGGCACTCATCCGCCGGCCTGCGAAAAGCGCTGTTTAAGCTCGACGATTGACAGGCAAGCGCGCACCGCGGCGCCGCCGTGGTCGTGGCCTTCGGGTGGGGCGCGCTCCAGCGCCTGCGCCTCGTTCTCGACGGTCAGGATGCCGTAGCCGATCGCGAGCCCATCGCGCACCGCCAGCTCTTGCAAGCCGCGTGCGCTCTCGGCGCAGATATGATCGTAATGCGTGGTCTGGCCGCGGATCACGCAACCAAGCGCCACAAACCCGTCAAACCGGCTGCTGGCGCGCGCGGCGAGCCCGATCGCGGCGGGGATTTCGAATGCTCCCGGAACGGTGATGGTTTCGTGGCTGGCGCCGGCGGCGGCGAGCGCGCGCTCAGCCCCACGCCGCAACGCCGCGGCGATGTGAGCGTAATAAGGCGCCTCGACCAAGAGGATATGCGGCGGCCGGGTCATCGCGTCGGGCTCCCGCTGGCAACCGGCGCTGCAGCCCCGAGCAGGCGCGCGACATAGCGGGCGACCATGTCGATTTCGAGGTTCATCTGTTGCCCAGGCTGCGCCGCTTCGAACGTTGTGCAGGCGAGCGTGTGCGGGATGATGTTGAGGCCAAACCGGGTCCCCGACACCTCGTTGACGGTCAGGCTGACGCCGTCGAGCGCCACCGAGCCTTTCGGTGCGATGAACGGCATCAGCGCCTCCGGCGCCTCGATCACAAGGCGGACCGACGCTGACTCCGGTTGACGCGAAACGATCCGCGCCAGCCCATCGACATGACCCGAGACCAGATGACCGCCCAGCTCGTCGCCGAGCCGCAGGGACCGTTCGAGGTTGACCGCGGTCCCCTCTTTCCATTGGCCGAGCGTGGTGCGCGACAGGGTCTCGGCCGAGGCCTGCGCGGTGAACGCGCCGTCCTCAAGCGCAACCACCGTCAGGCACGCGCCCGAGCAGGCAATCGACGCCCCGATCGCGATCGAGGCGAGGTCGAGCCCGGTGGCGATGGTCAGCTCGGTGATTGCACCGTGCCTGATCCGCCGCACCCGCCCGAGATCGGTGACGATGCCGGTGAACATGACGCAGAGGTTACAAGTCCGCCCGCAGATTTGCCAGCCGCCTCTGATCCCCTCGCGGCTGCCATGCGGCTACCGTGTTCGCCCCCGCCCGTTCAGCGCACCAGCGCTCGCTCGGCGTCGGCAGCGAGCATCTGGTGCGGCCGCGCATCAGGGATGCAGCGACATGCCAGGCCGGCTAGGATCGGAGCGAGAATAAGACAACAGACTGGCGATAGGGGAAACGCGATGTTGGCCTGGCTGCGCGATCTGAGCTCGCGGGAACGCCGGACGATGGGCGCCTGCTGGGGCGGCTGGACCTTGGATGGCTTCGATCAGGGCCTTTACAGCTATGTCGTGCCGACGGTTATCGCCGTCTGGGGCATATCGACCGGTGCGGCCGGCACGATCGGCACCGTCACCGTCGTGACCTCGTCGTTCGGCGGCTGGTTTGCCGGCGCGCTCGCCGACCGCTTTGGCCGGGTGCGCATGCTGCAATTCGCGATCCTGTGGTATTCGGTCTTTACCTTCCTCTGCGGCTTCGCGCAGAACTTCGAGCAGCTGTTCATCCTGCGCGGCCTGCACGGTCTCGGCTTCGGCGGCGAGTGGGCCACTGGTGCGGTATTGATGGGCGAGGTCATCCGCGACAAATATCGCGGTCGCGGCGTCGGTTTTGTGCAGACCGGCGCGGCCTTCGGGCCGGGGCTCGCGGCACTCGTCTATGCCGGCCTCTTTGCTGTTCTGCCCGCCGCGATCGCGTGGCGGGCGCTGTTCTGGGTCGGCATCCTGCCCGGTCTTTTCGTGCTGTGGATCCGCCGCAGCGTTCCCGAATCAGAGGCGTTCCGGGGCCGGCGCGACACCGGCTCGCAACCTGGGATCGCCCACCTGCTCTCGGCGTTTCAAGGGCCGTATCTGTGGCTGACGATAAAAGTGTCGCTGATGGTCATGGGTGCGCAGGGCGGGGTGTGGGCGGTCGGGTTCTGGATGCCGACCTACCTGCGCACCGTGCGCCACCTGACCAACTCCCACACCGGGCTTTATGTCGCGGTGCTGGCGGTGGGATCGCTGATCGGCTTTCTCTGCGGCGCCTATCTCGCCGACGCGATCGGCCGCAAAGCGACGTTCATGATTTCGGCTGTAGCATCGATCGCGATGGTTCTGATCTACCTCTACTTGCCGGTCGGCAACACGGGTCTGCTCTTCCTCGGGATCCCGCTCAACACCGCGATCCTGATGAAGTTCGCGCCGATGGGCCCGTTCATGACCGAGCTCTACCCGACCGACATCCGCGGCACCGGCCAGGGGTTCTGCTACAATGCCGGGCGCGCGATCGGCTCGGTGTTCATGACCGCGATCGGCTTTGCGACG
>DASYBC010000050.1:0-9184 GCA_036500965.1 Allostellaceae bacterium
GTCGGCGACCGAAGCGCGGATCGTCGTCGTGCGGTCGGTCAGCACCGTCACGTCGACCGCCGCCGGCAATGCGGCGTGCAGCTGCGGCAGGAGCGCCTTGATGCGGTCGGCGACCTCGATGACGTTGGCGCCCGGCTGGCGCTGAATGTTGACGATGACCGCGGGGGTCCGGTCCATCCAGGCGGCGAGCTTGGTGTTCTCGGCGCCGTTGATGGCGGTCGCGACATCGGACATGCGGACCGGCGCGCCGTTGCGGTAGGCGACGACCAGATCGAGGTAGTCGGACGCGTTCTTTAGCTGGTCGTTGGCATTGATCGTGTACTGGCGGGCCGGCCCGTCGAAATTGCCCGTGGGCGTGTTGACGTTGGCGCTGTTGATCGTGGTGCGCAGGTCATCGATGTTGAGGCCGTAGGCGGCGAGTTGGCGCAAATTGGCCTGGATTCGCACCGCCGGGCGGTTGCCGCCGCTGATGCTGACGAGGCCGACGCCGCTCAGCTGCGAGACCTTCTGCGCAAGCCGCGTGTCGGCAAGGTCCTCGATATCGGTCAGCGGCAGCGTCTTCGAGGTCAGCGCGAGGGTCAGGATCGGCGCGTCGGCCGGGTTGACCTTGGCGTAGATCGGCGGCGCCGGCAGGTCCGACGGCAACAAATTCCCGGCCGCGTTGATTGCTGCCTGGACCTCCTGCTCGGCCACGTCGAGGCTGAGGTCGAGGCTGAACTGCAAGGTGATGACCGAGGCGCCGGCCGAGCTCGTCGAGGACATCTGGTTAAGCCCGGGCATCTGGCCGAGCTGCACCTCGAGCGGGGCAGTGACCGAGGACGTCATCACATCGGGGCTGGCGCCCGGATAAAAGGTCTGCACCTGGATCGTCGGGTAATCGACCTCAGGCAGCGCCGATAGCGGCAGAAAGCGGTAGGCAAAAAGGCCCACCAGCATGATCGCGGCCATCAACAGGGTGGTCGCGACCGGGCGCAGGATAAAAAGGCGCGACGGGCTCATTGCCCGGCGGCGGGCTGGTGCAGCCGTTGCCGGGCGCGATGCACGCCGGCGGGCGTGGTGAGCCCCGTCAGCCCCGGCGGGCTCGTACCCGTCCGGGCGGCGCCGCCAGCCGCACCCGCCGCCGCGGATGGCCCAGCCGGTCCGGCCGCCGGCGCGGCGATCGTGACCTTGGCGCCGTCCTTCAGCCGGTCGGCGCCGTCATCGACCACCATTTGGCCTGGCTGCAGGCCGGACATGACCACGACGCGCTCTCCGTCGGTCGGGCCGAGCTTGACCTTTTGCACCGCCACCGTGCGGTTGGGCTTGACCAGGTAGACAAAGGTGCCGGGGGCGCCGCGCTGGATCGCGGCGCTCGGCACCAGATCGACGCCTTTCAGGGTCTCGACCAGCAGCTGGACATTGACGAACTGGTTCGGAAACAGGATTTCGTTGGGGTTGTTGAAGATTGCCCGCAGCTTGACCGTGCCGGTTGCCGTGTCGATCTCGTTGTCGATGGTGTCGAGCTTGCCGGTATCGAGCTTGATCGTGTTCGAACGGTCGTAGGCGACCGCCTGCAAGCTCGCCCCGGCATGCCACTGCTGCAGCACCTGCGGCAGGTTGTCCTCGGGCAATGTAAAGATGGCCGAGATTGGCTGCAGCTGGGTAACGACGACGATCCCGTTCGGGTCGCTGGTCTGCACATAGTTGCCGGCGTCGACCTGGCGCAGCCCGACCCGCCCGGTCACCGGCGAGATGATGTGGCAATAGGTCAGGTTGAGCTTTTGCGCGTCGAGTTGCGCCTTGTCCGAGACGATCGCCGCTTGGTCTTGCGCGACCAGAGAGACCTGGGTGTCGCGGGTCTGCCGCGCGATCGAGTTCTGCGCGACCAATGTGTTGTAGCGCTGCAGATCGACCCGGGCGTTGTTTAACAGCGCCTGGTCCTTGCCGAGCTGGCCCTCGGCCTGCTCGAGCGCCACCTGGTACGGCCGCGGGTCGATCTGGGCGAGAAAATCGCCCTTTTTGACCCGCTGGCCCTCCTGAAAGGCGACCGACATCAGATAGCCGTTGATCTGCGTCTTGACCGTGACCGTGGCCAGCGGGGTGACCGTGCCCAGCCCGGTCAAGGTGACCGGCATGTCGCCTTGCTGCACCGTGGTGGTGCCGACCGGAACCGGCCCGCCCGAAACCGCCCGGCCGCCCCGGCTCGGCTGGCGGTGCAGCCTCGGCACGACCACCACCGCCGCGATGACCACCGCCGCCGCCACCAGCAGCCACAGGATCAGCCGCAGCTTCGAGCGGCGCCGCGAGGGTGTCGGGCCGGCGTGCCGCGGCTCGGCGACAAGGTGCCCGGCGTCGCGGTGAACCGGGCCGTCGTCTTTCGCCCGCCCCTCTGGCGCCCGCCCCTCTGGCGCCCGCCCTTCCTCCGCCCGCCCCTGCGGGGCAAGAGTTTCGCTGCGCTGGTCGTCCATGATCGTCTGCCGGACCCCTGGAAACTCTCTGCCGCGAGCTTAGCAATCCCTGACCCGCGCGTCGCCTGCCGAGGTTTGCGACGGCGCCGGGCAGCCGATTATAGGCCGGCCCTTGCTGCCGCATCCCGGCCGCGACAAAGCCCCTTCCGTCGCGCCCGCGCATCGCCTCATATGCCGGCCTGTCCAATTGCCGCCGGGGTCGGATGATGGCAACCAACCTTGCTCCTTTGAGCGGCGGCCAGCTGGTCGCCGCCGCCCTCGCCGCGCATCGGGTCGAGATGGCCTTCAGCGTCGCCGGCGAAAGCTATCTCGAAATCCTCGACGCGCTTTATGACGCGCCCCAGATCCGCCTCGTCACCTGCCGCCAGGAGGGTGGTGCAGCCTTCATGGCCGAGGCCTATGGCAAATTGACCGGCAAGCCGGGCGTGCTGCTGGTGACCCGCGGCCCCGGCGCCTGCAACGCCGCGATCGGCATCCACACGGCGTTTCAGGACTCGACGCCGATGGTCGTGCTGGTCGGCCAGGTGGCGCGCCACCAGCTCGACCGCGAGGCCTTTCAGGAGGTCGATTTCCGTCGGATGTTCGCGCCGCTGGCCAAATGGGTGGCGCAGATCGACCTCGCCGAGCGCGTCCCCGAGCTGATCAACCAGGCGTTCCAGGTCGCGACCTCGGGGCGGCCCGGCCCGGTCGTGCTGGCCGTCCCCGAGGACATGCTGCGCGACCGTGCCGCAGCCCCGGTGGCCGGCCCCTACCGGCCGGTGCACGCCCATCCGGGTGCCGCCGACCTGGCCGAGCTGCGCCGGCTGCTCGCCGCGTCCGAACGGCCGATGATGCTGGTCGGCGGCGGCGGCTGGAGCGACGCCGCCTGCCGCGACATCGCCAAATTCGCCGAGGCCAACGACCTGCCGGTCTGCTGCTCGTTCCGCCGCCAGGACATCGTCGACAACCGCTCGCGCTCCTATGTCGGCGACCTCGGCACCGGCGCCGCCCCGGCATTGGTGTCGCGGGTCAAAGAAGCCGACCTCTTGCTGGCGGTCGGTGCCCGCATCGGCGAGATCACCTCGCAATCCTATTCGCTGATGGGCATCCCCGACCCCGGCAAGACCCTGATCCACATCCACCCCTCGGCCGAGGAACTGGGCCGCGTCTTCCGCCCGACCCTGGCGATCCAGTCGGGCATGCCCGAATTCGCCGCCGCCGCGATGGCGCTGGACCCGGTGTCAGCCGCTCGCTGGTCCCCCTGGCGCGCCGCGATACGCGCCGAGTACGAGGCGGGGCTCCTCCCCTCCCCGACCGTCAGCGGCGGCACGCTCGATCTCGGCCAAATCATGGGCTGGCTGCGCCAGCGCCTGCCGGACGACGCGATCGTCGCCAGCGACGCCGGCAATTTCAGCGGCTGGCCCAACCGCTTCCTGCAATACCGTCGGCCCGGGCGCCAGCTCGGCCCGACCAGCGGCGCGATGGGCTATGGCGTCCCGGCCGCGGTCGCCGCCAAGCTCGTCCATCCGGAGCGGCTGGTGGTCGGCTTCTGCGGCGATGGCGGCTTTCTGATGACCGGGCAGGAATTGGCGACCTCGCTCGCCCACGGCGTCGGCCCGGTCATCCTCCTCTTCAACAATGCGATGTACGGCACGATCCGCATGCACCAGGAGCGCCGCTTTCCGGGCCGCGTCGTCGGCACCGCCCTCGCCAACCCCGATTTCGCCGCCCTCGCCCGCGCCTACGGCGCCTTCGCCGCCACCGTCGAGCGCACCGACGACTTCGCCCCCGCCTTCGAAGAAGCCGCCGCCGGCACCCGCGCCGCCGTCATCGAGCTCGCGATAGACCCCGACATCATCACCACCCGCACTACCCTCTCCGCCCTCCGCCACCAGGCCGAAACGCAACCCTGCGCGAAAGCCGAGGCGTGAGAAGGTGATCCCCACCGGGTGACGAACTCCAGTCCCGACCCGTATGCACGGTCGTCCGCCGCGGCGGACGCGGACCTTTCCCATCTCCTTTTTCGCGGTCGGCTCTGCGCCGATTCTGGCCGTTCGCGGTACCGCGATGGAACCGCGAGATTCGACTCAGCTGCGAGATTTGCCGTGCGGGCTCGGGGCGTCCGCTACCTGATCCGACAGCGGACCTCGAGCGTGCAGGGGCAAAAACGGACCAAGCCTTAGGATTGGCCTTGAGGTATCGGATGGGCAATCGGGCAACATGGTCAGGGGAGATGTGGCTGCAGAAACTCGAAGGGCGTATATCTTGCGGTCGAAGGCAAGACACCAAGGCGACCCTGACACTCGGTACCGACGGCATGCTCGTTCAATAGGGTGCGTAAGCGCCCCCGAGGCCGCGCCGAATGTGCCGATCTGCTCGACGATAGGGGCTGGATTAGAGTTGAACATCTGCCGAAACTGTTGCGATAATTGGTTTCGCGGCATGCCGGTGAGCAGGACCGCGACTGTCGCCGGCAAGTGAAGCAAGTCGAGCAGATTGAGGAGATTTGCGGTGATCCTCTTCGACTGCGCCAAACGGCTGAGCACAGTTCTGCTAATCGGGTCGGCGTTAGCTTTCTCGAACGTAGCGAAGACTGCAGAGGTCAATCCGCTGCGCCCGGTCGATACCGCCAGCCCCAGAGAGACACTGCAGGATTTCGTCGTGACGATGGACGGGATCTACCGCGGCTTGACGGGTATTCTGCAGGAATACGCGGCGTCGGGAAGACTGTACCTCACTTCCGACGAACGACGCAGACAGGTCGAGGTTCTCTCCGCCGCAGCAAAAGCGATCAGGGTTCTGGACCTTTCCGATATTCCCCCTGTGCTCCAACAGACGGTCGCCGCCGAGCGGGCGATCCAATTAAAGGAGATACTCGACCGGATCGAGCTGCCTTCTTTCGAGAGTGTCCCGGACCGGAACGCGGCGGCGGGTCTGCCGTTCAAGCGGTGGCGGCTGCCGGGAACCGAGATCGACATTGCGCTTGTCGAGAGCGGACCGCGCTCCGGAGAATATCTCTTCTCTGCCGGAACCGTAGATCGCCTCCCCGAATTTTACGAACGGGTCAAGAAACTGCCTTACAAGCCCGGGCCTGCAGCCGAATTGAGCGATGTCTATCATCAATTGAGTGGGGGAGATACCGCAACAATTTATGAGGCCTATCTGATATCTCCAGTCGGATTGGAGCGCATCGTCCCGATCCGTTGGCTGTTGCGCTTGCCGGCCTGGGCCAAATCCCCGATCGCCGGGGTCGGTGCGTGGCAGTGGCTCGGGCTCGCGGTCGGGCTCGCCGTCTGCCTAGGATTTGTCTACGGCATATATCGCCTGAACCCTCATCTCGCGAGCCGCAGGGCAGAGGAGTCGGGCCCCGGCTGGAACGCCCTCCTGACGCCGCTGGCGATCATTCTCGTGACAGCCTTCCCGGTGCCGTTGCTCTACGCGATCTTCCGGATCGGCGGGACTGCGCGCATCGCCATCACCTTTATGCAGACCGGCGCGCTGTATCTCAGCGCCGCTTGGTTATCCGTGATCGCCGCGAGCCTTCTCGCTGAAGCCATCGTCGCGTCGGAACGTCTGCGACGCGGCAGCCTGGACAGCCAGCTGATCAGGCTCGGCATGCGCTTCGTCGGCCTCGGGATCGCCGTCGGCGTCTTGATCCAAGGGTCCTACGAACTGGGCTTCCCGACCTATTCGGTCCTGGCTGGGCTGGGCGTCGGCGGTTTGGCCGTGGCCCTGGCGGCTCGGGACAGCCTCGCCAACCTCCTCGGCTCGATGTTGATCATGATCGAAAAGCCGTTTCGCGTCGGTCACTACGTGAAAGTGTCCGGTGGCGAAGGTACGGTCGAAAATGTCGGCTTCCGCAGCACGCGCCTCCGGACAGCGGATAACTCGTTGATATCAATTCCGAACAACTCCGTGGTCAATGCAACAGTCGAAAACCTCAGCCTTCGCAAGATGCGCCGTCAGCGCTTTCTGGTCCAAGTCACCTACGACACTCCCCGCGAAATGCTAGAACAGCTGATTGCCGGAATCAAGCAGATTATCGCCGATCATCCGCTGACGAACAACACTAATTTCAACGTCCGTTTCAATGATTTTGGGGAAAGCAGTCTGAATATATTGGTTTATTTTCATATCGAAACCACGGACTATTCCGCAGAGCTGGCGGCGCGCGAGGAGATCCTGTTGCAACTCATGGACCTCGCAAAACAATTGGGGATCGATTTTGCGTTCCCAACGCGCACGCTGGTGATCGAGGCGCCCCCGCAAGACGATCTACCCGTGGCGCGAGGAGCCCTCGGCGCCGTCCTTGGCCGCCACTGAGTGGAGTTCGGTCGCCGCTGCCGGGACGGAGTGTCACATACACCCGCCACCCAATGGAGACTCTAACCCCGGGTCTGCGCCATTCCCGTCGGCATCGAGCTCAAAATCGACCCCCGAGCTGATCACCACCCGCACCACCCTCTCCGTCCTCCGCCACCAGGCCGAAACGCAGCCTCTCCGAAAGCCGAGGCTTGAGTGGGCTCAGTAAATCTGATGCCGCGGTTCGCCCCAGGATTTTGTTGACCCCGCCTGGGGCGATGTCGGCCGCACGGGTGGTCGAAACAGACCAGGAGGAAGCTTCCGATACTTCCCCCTGTCCGGCGAGATCGCAGTCGAAGCCGCTTCCGGAATGCCAGCTCACGACCTCAACGCGAAGCTCCCTCATCTAAGCATGAATTGCGCCGGATTCATGGCTGGGTAGCCGTTGATCAGGGCATTAACCGTATAAGTGCCCGCCCCCGGTAGCGACGACACATCCAGGTTATACATGTATTTGCAGTCAACAACCCGGAAATTGCCGGAGGTGTCCGCCGCAGATTGGCTGAGCACTTCGTTGCTCGGCAGTGGATCGGCACCCGAGTTTTTATAGACCTGGATCTGCGCAGTCGGCAGTGTGCAAGTTTGCGTCGGGGTGCTCGATGGTGGGGTAAACGTGTCGGTGGTGCCGGTGCCGAGACTAGTTTCGATCTGGGCATTGCTCCGGTATTGTGTAGTAAGCGCCACCACAAGAACATAGCTCCGGGCCGGAAGAAGCCCCAAGATATAGGCCAAAGCCGTATCTTGCAAGAGCTTATCGATGGGCGAGCTATCGAAGCCGGAAGATCATATCGTTGCTGTCCGGGCCTTGTGCGACAAGCGGGCCGAGGTGGCCCTACAGCTTTCCGAGATGGAGCGCCGCCAGGATCAGCTCCGGGCCGAGCTGGTGCACATAGATGCGGTGCTGCGGCTATTCCGTCCCGATCTTGATCCCGCCGACATACCGGCCCGCAAGCGCCGCCATGCGCGATCCGACTACTTTGCCCATGGGGAGATCACCCGCCGAGCCTATGACGCGATGCGCAGCGGGGTGATCGTCGCTGCGGCCGATATCGCTAGCCTCGCGATGGCGGACAAGGGACTCGACGGCGCGAACGATGCGAAGACCCGAGCCGATTTCGTGCGGCGGATCACGATGCAGCTCAACGCTATGGCCCGCGATGGCAGGGTCGCCAAGGTCGGGAGCGGTCGCGGCGTAAAATGGAAGCTCGCAGTACGAGAGCAGGCTTTGAACACTTAAACTAATCGGACGTAGGAGCCTTGATTTTGTGGCCGCCGATCGGAATCGGAACACGATGTTGCGAAGCGGACATGACCGTGATAGCGTGGCGTCCATGTAGAAAGGGCCGCGAGTGGCACCGCGGCCCGATCTGCAAACTAGACCCGATAGCGGGAAATGTCCGCATGGGTCCGAAAGGCATCGAATCAACACGTGCACTTTTGCACGATCGCTGACCTTTTGTCAAGCGGCTTCCCCTCGAACCGGCGCGATTCGCCGGACGATGGGATTTTGCGTGACAAATATGTGTGAGTTACAGATGTTGAGCGCTGGTGATGTCATTTTGATTGTCGGAGCAACAGCGGCGGGGAGTGCCGTAAGTACGTCCTTCTTCCTTGGTGTATTCAAGATGCTCGATTGGCTGTTGGAATGGCGCGCTGCCAATATCCGCAGAAATCGACGCTGGGTCGCGCGGCCATTACAAGGGTAACGAGACGTTCGACTTGAAAGCCGTTCGGTTCCTTGCGGTGGTCCTCGCGCCAGGCGGCTTCCTGCGCAAAGCGGATCAGGTAGGGGCCGGCGACATGATGATGATGGCCGATTTCACCCCGGCGCATCCGCGAGAAGAACGATTCCGCGTTGTTCGTGTAGACCGCGCCGGGGAGACTATAGGACTCTTGATGGTTGATCCGGTGCAAGGTGTAGCGGGCGTGCAGCTCATTCCAGGCGCTGCCCTCATCGGCGTATAAGGTCGTTTCGCGCGGCACTTGGCGGCGGATGAAGTTGAGCGCCGCGACTTCCGACTCGAAGACGCCCGGCAGGGTGTTGCCGCCGCGCTCGCGGATCACGACCACGACCTTGCGCTTTCCGGACTGATTCTGCCGAAGGCGACGATCGCGGCGGTTAGCACGATGGTTGGCCGGCTTGACGTAGCCGCCGAAATAGCCGCCGTCGATTTCGGCCCGCTTGCCCTCGCCGCCGACGGCACTCTTGCGGACCTCGGAGGCCATCGCTTCTCTGATTTTGTGCGCTAACACGAAGTAAGCGCTCGGTGAGGGCGCCGGGTCAGGCGGCGGCACGCTGAAGGTCTGCGGGCATCCAATGCCAAGGCAGGAGGTCGGCGATCTGCCGTGCCGGGTGATCGGCGATGCGGACGAGCACATCGGCGAGATAGTGCTGC
>DASYBC010000051.1:0-134681 GCA_036500965.1 Allostellaceae bacterium
AAAATGAAAGGCAGATCAGGGCGGGCGCCGAGCGCAAGCTTCAAGGCGGAAAGCCCGTCGAACGAAGGAAGCTTGTAATCGGCGAGAATCAGGTCAAATCCACCGCCTTCAAGAGCGGCCACGAACTCGGCGCGGGTTTGGACGCGGGTTACTTCGCAGACGAAATGATCCGCTTCGAGGAGGTCTTGAATGAGCTCCGCGTCCTCAATGCTATCCTCCAGCAACAGAATGCGGAGCAGCGCCTCCTCGGCCTTCTTGCGTTCGGCTCGTTCGCGGGCTTCACGCAGCGCGCGCTGCACCGACGGCACGAGCCGCGACAACCGCGTCTTCAAAACGTAATCCGCGGCGCCGCTCGTCAGCGCGTCGATCGCTATCTCTTCGCCGAAGCCGGAGACAAAGACGAAAGGCAGATCGGGGCGGGCATTCAGCGTGAGCTTCAATGCGGAAAGGCCGTCGAACGAAGGAAGTGCGTAATCGGCGAGAACCAGGTCAATTCCACCGTTTTCAAGAGCGGCCAAGAACTCGGCGCGGGTTTGGACGCGGGTGACTTCGAAGACGAAATCATTCGCTTCGAGGAGCTCTTGAATGAGCTCCGCGTCCTCAATGCTATCTTCTAGCAGCAGAATGCGGAGCGGAGACGTCACGGCGCCTTCTTCACGCTGCCCGGCGGCGGCTCGTTGATGATCGCCCAGAAAACGCCCAGTTCCTTGATGGCATTGACGAATTCGTGAAAATCGACCGGCTTCACAACATAGGCGTTCACGCCGAGTTTGTAGCTTCTGACCATATCTTTTTCCTCGCGGGACGACGTCAGCACCACCACCGGCACCAGCTTCAGGCGCTCGTCCGACCTGATTTGCTGTAAGACTTGCAAGCCATCGACCTTCGGCAGTTTTAGGTCGAGCAGCATGACCGCGGGGTTGTCGCCGGAGCGATCGCTGAACTCGCCCCGACAATAGAGGTAATCCAGAGCTTTTTCTCCGTCGCGGGCAACGACAACCTCGTTTGCCAAATTATATTCGCCCAGCGCCGTCATAGTAAGTTCGACGTCTCTCGGGTCGTCCTCGACGAGCAGAATGCGTGCCAGTTCGCTCATAGCATGTCCACGGTCCTCTCCGCCGCATCGTGTGCTTTAGGGAGTGAGAAATAGAATATCGCGCCTCGATCGACACCGCCCTCGGCTCGGACATTGCCTCCATGGCGGTGGATGATCCGCCGAACGGTCGCCAGCCCAATTCCAGTGCCTTCAAACTCTTCCGGGAGATGCAGGCGTTGAAACACACCGAACAGTTTATCTACATACTGCATGTCGAAGCCGGCGCCATTATCCCTCACGAACACCTCGACTTCATCTTCCCCATCGACACAGCCAATCTCGATTTCGGCCTGGGCTCGCATGCGGGTGAATTTGACCGCATTGGAGAGAAGATTGAAGATTACCAGCCTCAGCATGGAACGGTCGCCGTAACAGACCGGAAGGGGATCGATCTTCCACACGATGTCGCGCCCCTTCGTGTCCTGCCCGATCTCCGCGACGATGTCTTTGACGAGCTGGTCCAGGCTCACCAGCGTATTTTTTGTCTCGGCCCGCCCGATCCTGGAAAACGCCAGTAGATCGTCGATCAGGTTACCCATTCTTTTTGCTGATTCGAGAATCGTCTGCATGAACCGGCGACTCTTCTCGTCGAGCGAGGAAGAGGCCTGTTTCTGTAGCAGTTCCGAATATCCGACCACATGGCGAAGCGGCGCGCGAAGGTCGTGGGAGACGGAATAGGCAAAAGATTCTAATTCGTTGTTGCTCGTTTCAAGATCCCTGGCCCGCTTGGCGAGCTCATTATTGAGTTTGCGTATTTCGTCTTCCCGGCGCTTGCGCTGTTCCACCTCGACCTGAAGGTTGTCGCGAGCGTGGCGAAGATCGCTCTCGATGCGGCGTCGAACAGCTACGAACCAGGCGACGATCGCCGCCGAGGCCGTGAAAAGAACAAAGCTAGGGAGATCCTCGTTGGAAATTTCGAAGGAGTAAAGGGGCTCGCTGAAGAAGTAATTGTAGCAGGCCGCGGATAGCACCACCGCCAGCACGGAAGGCCCAACTCCCGCGTACCAGGTGGTGACGACGATGGCCAGCTCGAAAAGCGGCAATTCGACGTCGCGAACACCATAGTACTGCGATGCCAGCGCTACCCCGAGCGCAACTGCAACGCAGACGACTGAAAGACCATAGCGGATCGGCGCGCGGCCCCCGTGCACTTCCAGGTTCCAGCGCGCCAAGCTTCGCCTCATCGCCACACCTGTGGGCCCTTCCGCAAGATGGATCGTCATGACACTTCTGCTCCGATTACTCCGCGGGAAGCGAGCGCGACGCGGCTTTCAACCGATGTGATATGTAACGGCAACCCCTCCGGTCGAGACGTATGAGACATAAGCGCGGGCCCGCGCGCGTTCGGTCGCGGCCCCGACAAAGGGCCAACCCAGCATCCTCATGGAGGGCGTCGAAAACGTAGCTTGAGAGACCCATCCTAGGACCCTTCTCTCGGCAGCCGCCTTATCGCTGCGACCAACGCCGATCGCCGCCACGGGCGACGCCGATATCGTCAAGCGGGTTCAGACCCGAAGCGAGCCAGCAAATCGTGGCCTGCACCCCCACCGGTCACCAAGCTCGGCGCCTACCCATTTTGGCGGATTTGCGCTCTGCCCGCCAGTCGAATCGAGCCGATGTCGCTCGCGCAGTAGACTTACGCCACTTGATCAGGGTCGGTCAGTCGGTTGGCCTGCCCGCGTGCGTGCCTATGTCGACGCGGCTCAACTGACGCAGTCCCGCAAGCCTCATCTGTTGCGGCCGGTCGCGGCGCAACTATTGCCGCGGCGCTTGCGGCCCGCGATACAGCGGAGCGTCTCTGGATCGACCTGGCGTCGTTGCGGGCGGCCGAGGGCGCCCGGTTGCGCGCCGTCGCACGCCTCGCGCGGTTCTCGTATTTTAAATTACGCGGCGCAGCGCAGATCGCGTTCCGACCAGATGGTCGCGAGTGCCTGGACCAGATGGTCGATGTCGGCCTCGCTGTGCAAGGGCGAGGGGGTCAGGCGCAGCCGCTCGGTGCCGCGCGGCACGGTCGGGTAGTTGATCGGCTGCACATAGATTTGGAACTCGTCGAGCAGCCGATCGGTGATGTGCCGGCACAATACCGGGTCGCCGACCATGACCGGCACGATATGGCTCGGATTGTCGAGGTGCGGGATTCGGGCGGCATCGAGCCGGCGGCGCAGCAGCCTGACATGCTCTCGCAACCGGCGGCGTTCGGCGAAGCTGTTCTTCAGGAGGCGGATGCTGGCGAGCGCCGCTGCCGCCACCGCCGGCGGCAGCGCGGTCGTGAAGATAAAACCGGAGGCGAAGCTGCGCACAAAATCGCACAGCGCCGCCGAGCCGGCGATATAGCCGCCGATGACGCCAAAGGCTTTCGCCAAGGTGCCCTCGATGACCGTCAGCCGGTGGCTGACGCCCTCGCGCTCGGCAATGCCGCCGCCGCGCCGCCCGTAGAGCCCGACCGCGTGCACCTCGTCGCAATACGTCATCGCCCCGTGCGCCTCGGCGACGTCGCAGAATTCGACGATGGGCGCGATGTCGCCGTCCATCGAGTAGACCGATTCGAATGCGACCAGCTTCGGCGCGGCAGGATCGAGCGCGGCGAGCTTGCGGTCGAGGTCGGCCGGGTCGTTATGCGCGAAGGTCTGCTTTGCCGCTCGGCTGTGGCGGATGCCCTCGATCATCGAGGCGTGGTTCAATTCGTCGGACAGCACAACGCAGCCCGGCAGCCGCGCAGCCAGCGTGCTCAATGTCGCCCAGTTCGACATGTAGCCGGAGTTGAACAGCAATGCGGCTTCGGTGCCGTGCAGATCGGCCAGCTCGCGCTCCAGCATGACGTGGTAATGGTTGGTGCCGGAGATGTTGCGAGTGCCGCCGGCGCCCGCGCCGCAGCGGTCGATCGCGGCGTGCATCGCCGCCAGCACCGCCGGGTGCTGGCCCATGCCGAGATAGTCGTTGGAGCACCACACCGTCACCTCGCCGCGGTCGCGGCCGGCGTAATGCGTCGCCCGCGGGAAATGCCCGGCTCGGCGCTCGAGCTCGGCAAAGACGCGATAGCGTCCCTCGCGCCGCAATTCACCGAGCTGCCGTTGGAAAAAGGCCTCGTAATCCATGATGCCCCCTTATCCGTTGCCAATCGCGACGCCGGTCGCGAAGACGAGCAAGCCGCCGACCATCACCTGAAACGCCGCCGACAGCAGCGGCGTGTCCATGTAGCGGTTGCGGACCCACGAAATCGTCGCGAGTTCGATGACCACGACCGCGGCTGCGATCGTCATCGCGACCGTGAAGGACGGCACCAGGAACGGCAAGGTGTGCCCGAGCCCGCCGAGCGCGGTCATCGCGCCGCAGACGAGGCCGCGGGCCCAAGGGCTGCCGCGCCCGGTCAATGAGCCGTTGTCGGACAAGGCTTCGGCGAACCCCATCGAGATCCCGGCGCCGATCGCGGCCGCAAGGCCAACGAGAAAAGTCGGCCAAGTCTGCCGCGTCGCGAAGGCGGCGGCGAAGAGCGGCGCCAGGGTCGAGACCGAACCGTCCATCAGCCCGGCAAGACCGGGTTGCACGATTTGCAAAAGGAAGAGCCGCCGCTCGGATTCACCCTCCTCCTTCTCGACCTCGGCCGGCACGTATTGCGCCTCGAGCTCCTCCGCCCGGGCCTCGTGGCGGCGCTCTTCCGCCGCGAGATCGCCAAGGAGTTGACGGATGGCGGCGTCGGTCGACTGCCGCGCCCCCTTCTGGTAGAAGCGCTTGCTCTCCGCCTCCATCAGCTCTGCCTGGGCACGCACTTTTTCGAGGCCGAGTGGCCGTAAGAGCCACAGCGACTTGCGCTCGATGAAGCCCTTCACATCCTGCCGGCGGATCAGCGGGATGTGGTCGCCGAACTTCTCGCGGTAGAGATCGAGGAGGCGGTGACGGTGGCCGTCCTCCTCCTCCGCCATCGCGGCGAACATCCGCGCCGTTCCGGGATAGTCCTCGCGCATCGCATCTGCGAGGTCGCTATAGGTGCGGCTGTCCTCCTCCTCCAGTGCGATGGCAAGCGCCAACAGCTCCTGCCCGGTCAGGTCCGAGAAGTTCTTCATCAGGCAAGGTCGTAGCGATCAAGATTCATCACCTTTGTCCATGCAGCTACAAAGTCTTTCACAAACTTCTCCTTTGAGTCGCCACATGCATAGACTTCCGCGAGCGCCCGGAGCTGCGAGTTCGAACCGAAGACGAGGTCGACACGGGTGCCAGTCCATTTCAGTTTGCCGGTCGCGCGATCACGGCCCTCGAACACATCTTTGGCTTCCGAGGTCGCCTTCCACTCGGTGCGCATGTCGACCAGGTTCACGAAGAAGTCATTGGTGAGCGTCTCTGGGCGCTTTGTGAAGACGCCGTGCTGCGACTGTCCGAAGTTCGCATTCAGCACACGCATACCGCCGGCGAGAACCGTCATCTCAGGGGCGGTCAACGTCAGGAGTTGCGCCCGATCGACCAGCATCTCCTCCGGCGAGGTGTATGCGGCCTTGAGGTAGTTGCGGAACCCGTCCGCGGCCGGTTCGAGCACCGCGAAGGCCTCGATGTCGGTCTGATCCTGCGAGGCGTCCGTACGGCCCGGCGTAAAGGGAACCTGTACATCACGCCCGGCCTTCTTCGCAGCCTGCTCGACGGCCGCGCAGCCACCGAGGATGATCAGATCGGCGAGCGAGACTTTCTTCCCACCGGTCTGCGCGGCGTTGAACTCCTTTTGGATATTCTCGAGGGTTTCAAGCACGTTCGCCAGCTGGGCCGGCTGGTTGACCTCCCAATCCTTCTGCGGCGCGAGGCGGATGCGCGCCCCGTTCGCCCCACCACGCTTGTCAGAACCACGGAAAGTTACCGCCGACGCCCAAGCGGTCGAGACCAATTGGGAGATGGAAAGACCCGATGCGAGGATTTTGCTCTTGAGTGCGCGGATGTCCTGCTCGTCAGTCAGTTCATGGGTGACGTCGGGGACGGGGTCTTGCCACAGCAACTCCTCCGCAGGGATTTCCGGGCCGAGATAGCGCGAGCGCGGCCCCATGTCGCGATGCACGAGCTTGAACCAAGCCCGGGCGAACGCGTCTGCGAGCTGATCCGGATTCTCGTAGAACCGCCTTGAAATCTTTTCGTAAACAGGGTCGACACGCAAGGCGATGTCGGTGGTCAGCATGGAGGGCCCGCGACGCTTCGACGCGTCGTGCGGATCCGGCACGCTACCGGCGCCCGCGTCGCCCTTCGGCTTCCACTGATACGCACCGGCCGGGCTCTTGGTCAGTTCCCATTCGTAGCCGAACAGGTTCGAGAAGAAGTTGTTGCTCCACTTCGTTGGCGTCTGGGTCCAGACGACTTCCAGACCGCTGCCGATCGCGTCATCGCCTTTGCCGCTGCCATAGGTGTTCTTCCAGCCGAGCCCTTGTTCCGCGATGGAGGCGCCTTCGGGCTCGGGGCCGACATATTTGCTCGGATCGGCGGCGCCATGGGTCTTGCCGAAGGTGTGTCCGCCGGCGATCAGCGCCACGGTCTCCTCGTCGTTCATGGCCATGCGCTTGAACGTCTCGCGGATATCGCGCGCCGCGGCGAGCGGGTCCGGCTTGCCGTCCGGCCCTTCCGGGTTCACGTAGATCAAACCCATCTGCACGGCGGCGAGGGGATTCTCGAGATCACGGTCGCCGGTGTAGCGCTCGTCCGCCAGCCACTTGCCTTCGCGGCCCCAATAGATGTCCTCCGGGGGCTCCCAGACATCCTCGCGCCCGCCGCCAAAGCCGAAGGTTTTGAAGCCCATCGACTCCAGCGCGCAGTTGCCGGCAAGGATGATCAGGTCGGCCCAGGAGATCTGCTTGCCGTACTTTTGCTTGATCGGCCACAGCAACCTGCGCGCCCTGTCGAGCAGCACGTTGTCCGGCCAGCTATTGAGCGGCGCAAAGCGTTGCGTGCCCGAGCCAGCACCACCCCGGCCGTCACCGATACGGTAGGTGCCGGCACTGTGCCACGCCATCCGGATGAAGAGCGGACCGTAATGTCCGAAGTCGGCCGGCCACCAGTCTTGCGAGTCGGTCATCAGCGCGAAGAGGTCGTTCTTCAGGGCTTGGAAGTCGAGCTTCTTGAACTCCTCGGCATAGTTAAAGTCCTTGCCCATCGGATTGGCCAAGGGCGAGTTCTGTTGCAGAATTTTGAGGTTCAACTGGTTCGGCCACCAGTCCCGGTTCGACTTGGCCCCGGCCGCCATGTGTCCGTGATGCCCGCCCGACATCGGGCACTTGTTTTCACCTGACATGTTTCCTACGTCCTCAGCTTGCACTCACGACGACGTTCCGACGACGGCGCTTCGGGGCCTATAATCGATTGTTTCGTCCGAAAGTCTCGCCAGCTGCGATTTAGAACGAGTGTAATCTGGGATCGTCTGAGGGCTTGTCAATACCGCGGGCTGGCCGTGGTTTGAGCACCCCCGCCACCATGTCAGCTGCCATTCTCCCGGCTATCCCCGACGCGATCGAACGCGCCGCCCGGCTGCTGCGCGACGGCTCTCTGGTCGCCTTTCCGACCGAGACCGTTTACGGGCTCGGCGCCGATGCGACCGACGACCTTGCGGTTGCCGGAATCTTTGAGGCTAAGGGCCGGCCGCGCTTTAACCCGCTGATCGTTCATGTCGCTGGCCTCGCCGAAGCCGAGGCGCTCGCTGTCTTTGACCCGCGAGCTCGCAGTATCGCCGCGCATTTCTGGCCGGGCCCGCTGAGCCTCGTCTTGCCGCGCCGCGGTGGCGGCGGATTATCGCTGCTGGCCAGCGCCGGGCTCGACACAGTGGCGATCCGCGCCCCGGCCCACCAGGTGGCGCAGGACCTGTTGCGCGCGGCCGGGCGGCCGATTGCCGCACCATCGGCCAACCGCTCGGGACGGGTCAGCCCGACCGAGGCGGCGCATGTCGCCGCCGAGCTCGGAAATCGCGTGGCGATGATCCTCGACGGCGGGCGCAGCCCGGTGGGCCTCGAATCAACGGTGCTCGACCTGTCGGGCGAGACCTCGGCTCTGTTGCGCCCCGGCGGCGTCACCCTCGAGCAGCTGATCCCGTTCCTCGGCCCGATTTCGACAGGAGCCGCCGGCCCGGCACGCTCGCCCGGCATGCTGGCGAGCCATTACGCGCCGGCGTTGCCGCTGCGGCTCGACGCACGCGAGGCCCGCCCGGGCGAGGCGCTGCTCGCCTTCGGCCCCGACGCGCCGCCCGGCTTTGCCCGGACCCTGTGGCTCAGCCGCTCCGCAGACCTCGCCGAAGCTGCTGCCAATCTGTTCGCGCTGCTGCGCCGGCTCGACCAGCCCGATTTTGCCGGCATCGCGGTGATGCCGATCCCCGAGCACGGTCTCGGCCGGGCAATCAACGACCGGCTCCGCCGCGCCGCTGCCCCGCGCGAGGGCTGAACGGTTTCGTCCATAGGCCAGCCCGTGGATCGCCATGTCTTCGGCGCCCAAAGATCAGATTGTGGTCGAGCCGGCCACCGGGAAGGAAACGCCTTAAGGTCATGTTGTGAGCTATGATTGCCGCGGCGCCCCTGCGAGAATATCGAAATGACAGACAACCCGTTTTTCGAGGCCTGGAACACGCCGTTTGGAATGCCGCCGTTCGAGCGGATTCGGCCGGAGCATTTTCCGCCGGCGTTCGACCGGGGCATGGAGGAGCAGCTGACGGAGATCGCCGCGATCGTCGCCGGACCCGCACCGCCGGGATTTGGCGACACGATCGAGGCGCTCGAGCGCAGCGGCAAGTTGCTCGATCGGGTGAGCCGGGTGTTCCACAATCTCGACGCCAGCGACACCAGCCCGGCGCTCGAACAAGTCGCCCGCGACTACGCCCCGCGGCTCGCCCAGCATTACACGCGCATCGCGCTCGATCCGCGGCTGTTTGCGCGTATCGCCGAGCTTTACGCGCGCCGCGGCGGGCTCGGTCTGATGCCCGACCAGCTGCGCCTGCTCGAACGCCATCATCTGCGCCTGGTGCGGGCAGGGGCGCTGCTCGGCCCCGGAGAGAAGGCGCGCATGGCCGAAATAACCGAACGGCTGGCGACATTGCACACATCGTTCGGGCAGAACGTATTGCATGACGAGCGCGAGTGGCGGCTGGTGCTCGACGCGGCCGATCTCGCCGGCCTGCCCGATTTCGCCCGTGCCGCGGCGGCGCAGGCGGCGGTGGAGCGAGGGCTGCCGGGACGGTATGTCGTGACCCTAGCCCGCTCGTCGATCGAGCCGTTTTTGACGTTTTCGTCGCGCCGCGATCTGCGCCGCGCCGCACACGAGGCCTGGACCGCGCGCGGGACCCATCCGGGCGCCGCCGACAACACGCCGATCATTGGCGAGGTCATCGCCTTGCGCGCCGAGCAGGCGCGGCTGCTCGGCTACGACGATTTCGCCGCCTACCGGCTCGACGATTCGATGGCCAAATCCGCCGATGCGGTCGAGGGGCTGTTGCGGCAGGTCTGGGGTCCGGCCAAGGAGAAGGCGCGCGAAGAACGTGCGGCGCTCGAAGCGATGGCCCATGCCGAGGGGCTCAACGAGACGATCGAGCCGTGGGATTGGCGCTATTACGCCGAGCAGGTGCGTCGGTCCCGCTACGCCATCGACGAGGCCGAGGTGAAGCCCTATTTCGTCCTCGACAACATGGTCGCGGCGGCGTTCGACACCGCCGGGCGCCTGTTCGGCCTGACCTTCGCGCCGCGCCCGGATCTGCCTGTCTACCATCCGGACGTGCGCGCGTGGGAGGCGCGCGACCGGGACGGCAACCATGTCGGAATTTTCCTGCACGACAATTTCGCCCGCCCCGGCAAGCGTTCGGGCGCGTGGTCGAGCCGCTATCGCGATCAGCAGAACCTCGATGGCTGGGTGACGCCGATCGTCGTTAACAACAACAACTTTGCGAGATCGAATTCTGCTGCGGGCGAGCCGACCCTGCTCAGCTTCGACGACGCCGAGACCCTGTTTCATGAGTTTGGCCATGGCCTGCACGCTTTGTTAAGCCGGGTGCGCTATCCATCGCAATCGGGCACCGCGGTGCGCCGCGATTTCGTCGAGTTCCCGTCGCAGATCTTCGAGCATTGGATGTCGGTGCCGGAAAATTTGCGCAAATATGCGCGCCATTATGAGACCGGCGAGCCGATCCCCGAACCGCTGCTGCAGCGGCTGTTGGCCGCCCGCACCTTCAACGAGGGTTTTGCCACGGTCGAATACACTGCCTCGGCGTTGATTGATCTGGAGCTTCATCGCGAACCGCACCCCGAACGCCTCGATCCCGACCGGTTCGAGCGCGAATTCCTGGCGCGGTACGAGGTTCCGCGCGAGATCGGGCTGCGCCACCGCCCGGCGCATTTCCAGCACCTGTTCGCCGGCGGCGGCTATGCGGCAGGCTATTATGCCTATCTGTGGGCCGAGGTGCTGGACGCCGACGGTTTCGCCGCTTTCACCGAGGCGGGCGACGCGTTCGATCCGGCGCTGGCGGCGCAGCTGAAAGACATCTACAGCGCCGGCGACACCCGCGACCCGATGGAGCTCTATCGCGCCTTCCGCGGTCGCGACCCCGAGATTGCGGCGCTGTTGCGCCAGCGCGGGCTCGGCGTGGCCAAGGAGACTCCCGATGCCTAATCCGACTTCCTGCGCCTGCTGCGGCGACTGGCTGCCGGGGCGCTTCGATCGCCGCGGCTTGTTGAAAGCTGCGGGAATGGCGGGGCTGGCCGCAGCGGCCCTGCCTTTTAGGGCGTGGGCGGCGGAGGGCGATTACGACGCGATGCTGCTCTCCTGCATCGATCCGCGCATGGTGACGCCGGTCTACGATTACATGCAAAAACGCGGCCTCGCCGGCAAATACAGCCAGTTCGTCATCGCCGGCGCGGCGATCGCCGTCGTCGCTCCCAAATTCGCCGCGTGGCGGCCGGCGTTTTGGGACAACACCGCGACCACCCTGCAACTGCACCGCATCAACAAGATCATCGCGATCGATCACCGCGACTGCGGTGCGGCAAAAGTTGCTTATGGCGATGACAGCATCGCCAATCCGGAAGTCGAAACAAGGACCCACCGCGAAGTGCTGGCCGAGTTCCGCGCTGCGGTTGCCAAACACCAGCCCCAGCTCACCGTCGAGACCGGTCTGATGGCGCTCGACGGCTCGATCCAAATGTTCAGCTGAGCAGCGCGAAGAAGGCAGCGGGCGGTTGCGATGCCAACATCGCCGCCGGCCCCCGGCTTCATCGGAACGTCACCCAATCGTCACCCGACGGCAAATTTCGACGCCTAGTGTCCCGGCCGCGTCCGAAATTTCACCGAAAGGGACCGAGCATGGGAAGTGGGGTTTTGCAGCGCGGCGGCTCGATGCGCCGCCATCGGCTGTTGTGCAGTGCTGCGCTTTGCGCGATGTTGATCAATAGCTTGGCGCCAGTCGTCGCCGCTGCTGCTGCGGCCGCCGACACCGGTGCCAACGACGGCAACACGTCGACGCCGATCAAGCACGTCATCGTCATCATCGGCGAAAACCGGACCTTCGACCATCTGTTTGCGACCTATCAGCCGGTCAACAAGGGCGAGACCGTGCTGAACCTGCTGTCAGAGGGCATCGTCAACGCCGACGGCACGCCGGGGCCCAACTACTCGAAGGTCGCTCAGGCCAGCGCGCAGGACCGGACGGTTTATCAGTTGAGCCCGCTCGGGCAGACGCCGTACACGACCCTGCCGCCGCCATTGGCCGGCGGTGGGTACACCAACGGCGCGCCGCTATTTTCGACGATTGCCGCGGCCGAGACCTACGAGAACGGGCTGCCGCCAGGCTATTACAAGTTTCTGACGACCGGCGCGGTTCCGTCGTCGATCCTCGGCAAGCCCGACATCCGGATCGTCTACGACGGCAAGGACGTCAATATGCTTCCGCCTGGTCCATACCAGCTGACACCGGGCGTCGGCTACGACGACTACGCCGAAAGCCCGGTACATCGCTTCTACCAAATGTGGCAACAGCGCAACTGCTCGGCCGCCGCGGGCTGTCAGAACACTCTATTTCCCTGGGTCGAAGCCACGGTTGGCGCGGGCAGCAACGGCAAGCCGCCGCCGGCGAACTTTACCTACCAAGAGGGCGCCACCTCGATGGGCTTCTACAACGTCCAGCAAGGCGACGCGCCGTATTTCAAGAAACTCGCCAACACCTATTCGATGAGCGACAATTACCATCAGGCGGTGAACGGAGGCACCGGCGCCAATCACATCATGCTCGGCACCGGCGACGCGATCTGGTTTAGCGACGGCCACGGCAATCCCTTGACCCCGCCGCACAACATGAAGGTGGCCGCCGGCAGTCCGAACGCCGGGGTGGTCGACGAGGTTGAAAACCCGGACCCGCTCAAGGGCACGAACAACTGGTACACCGAGGATGGCTATGGTGGCGGCTCTTCTGGCTCGGCGTCCTACGGCGGCGGCAGCTACACCGAGTGCGCCAACACCTCGCAGCCGGGTGTGGCGGCGATCACCGCATACCTGAATGCGGAGAAGGTCAAGCCGAATTGCCAGGCCGGACACTATTACCTGCTGAACAACTACAATCGGGGCTATTACGGCGACGGCACCAGCGCTTATGCCGATATCAAAAACCCCTACAACACCGTGTTCACAGTGCCGCCGTCGAGCGTGCCCAACATCGGCGACGCGTTGCTGAAGCAGAACATCACGTTCGCCTATTTCGGCGACCAGTTCAACGCCTACCTCGCCAATCCGTACAATAACTACGTCATCGCCGACAACCAGTACTGTAACATCTGTAACTTCTTCCAGTATTCGACTTCGATCATGACAAATCCGCCGGTGCGGAAAATGGCGCTGGAAGACACGCTCGATCTTTACAACGATCTGACGAGCTGCACGGCGAAGAGCTGTCGCCTGCCGGCGGTTTCGTTTGTCAAGCCGAGCGGCTATCTCGATGGTCACCCGGGATCGTCCAAAATCGATCTGCTTGAGGGCTTTGTCAAAAAGATCGTCGACATGACAAAGGCGAACAAGACACTCTGGGCTAACACAGCGATATTTATAACGATGGACGAAGGCGGAGGATACTATGATTCTGGTTATGTCCAGACGCTAGATTTCTTCGGCGATGGAACGCGCATTCCGATGATTGTGGTGTCAAATTACAGCAAGGGCGGCAACATCTCGCACACTTATACCGATCACGTCTCGGTACTGAAATTTATCGAGGCGAACTGGAAGGTTCCGCCGATTACCAAGCGCAGCCGCGACAACCTGCCGAACCCGGTCACCGGGGCGGACCCCTACAAGCCGATCAACGGGCCGGCGGTCGGCGATCTGATGGATCTCTTCAACTTCAAGTCATAAATGCGTCGGCCCTCGGGTCACACCGCACCGATCAACCCTTGGCGCCGGTCTCGTTCGCGAGACCGGCTTTTTTAGCCGATGATGCCGGTTTCGCGCAGCGCACGGATCTCGGCTTCCGGATAGCCGGCGTCGCCAAGGATTTCTTCGCTGTGCTGGCCGACCGTCGGGGCCGGGCGCGGCCTCGGCTTTTGCTGGCCGGCGATCCATAACGGGCTGTTGACGGTCAGCGAGCTGCCGTCGGTAAACGGCACCAGCGCCTCGGACGCGAGGATCTGGGCGTCCTCGTGAATCTCGTCCATGTCGGCAACGATGCCGAAGATCAGCCCGGCTTCGTCGAGGATACGGCGCCATTCGGCCTGGTCCTTGGCGGCAAAGATCGCGTCGAGGATCGGGATCAGCTCGCCTGCATGCGCCTCGCGCGAGGCCGCTGTCGCATAGCGCGAGTCGTCGAGCGCGTCCGAGCCCAGGCACGCCTTGAACTTATCCCAGCGCCACTCGTCGGCGGCGATCGACAGCAGCAGCCAGCGGTTGTCGCGGCAGCGGTAATGGATGCGCAGCGCGTTGATCCCGCGCTCGCGCGGCGGCTGCGGCACCACTTTCTCGCCGCACAGCGCCGCCTGCACCGAGCAGCCATTGGCCCACAGCCCATTCGCTAGCAAGGACGAGCCGACATAGGCGCCCTCTCCGGTACGCTCGCGGTGATACAGCGCGGTGACGATCGCCCCATAAGTGCCCATCGCCGAGGGATGGTCGCCCATGCCGGGCAAAGACCGGGCGGGTGCGGCCTCCTCGCCGGCGCGCACCAGATGCATCAAGCCGGAGCGCGCCCACCATGCGGTCGCATCGAAGCCTGGCTTGTCGGCTTCGGGGCCGGTCTCGCCATAGCCGGTGAACGAAGCGTAGATCAGCCGCCGGTTGAGCGGCGCCAGCTCTTCATGGGAAATCCCCAGGCGGCGGCGCACCGGCGGCGGATAGTTGGTGATGAACACGTCGGTCTCGGCAACCAGCCGGCGCAGCACCTCCTGACCGGCCGGTCGGCGCAGATCGAGCGCCAGGCTTCGCTTGTTGCGGCCGTCGAGCACAAACCCGGGATTGCCGGCGAGCCCCGGCCCGACCGGCGGCGTTGCCCGCCGGCGATAGGGGTCGCCCGCGCCCGGCGGCTCGATCTTGATCACCGAGGCGCCAAAATCCGACATTACCGTCGCCGCCGCCGGGCCGGCGATAAAGCTGGCGCAGTCGATCACCTTCAGGCCGTCGAAGACGAGCTCGCTCATGCCCGGTTGCCTCTCGCGAATTGCCGGCTCGGGGAGAGCCGTCGCCGATCGAAAAAGTTTAGAGGCGGTATCGTGCGCCGGCCATCGATTTCCGGTGTCCGACTGGACGGCGGGCCAGCCTCGGCACTATCCGGGAGCGGCTTCGCGCCGCCAGCTCAGCACCTTCGAAAAATAGGCGGGGAAGCGCTCGGCCGCGGCAAAGCCGGGGCTCACCAGCCGTTCAAGATCCTCGCGCAAATAGCTCGCGTAATAGGGTTCGTGGAACCCCGCGGGGAATGACTCGAGCATCGCGTCGTAATCGGGCTCGTCGCCGGTCTGCAGTGAATCGACGAGGATCAGGGTTCCGCCCGGCTTCAGCACCCGGCGGATTTCATCAACGACGGCCCGGCGAATGCGCGGCGGCAGCTCGTGAAACAGATAAACGCAGGTAAGAACGTCGAACTCGGCTTCGGGAAATGGCATCGCCTCGGCCAGACCCTCGACGAGACGGGTGCGCGACCACGGCGCCAGCTCGCGCTTGGCGGCATTAAGATAATGCGGCGACAGCTCGAGGCCGGTAACGTGCAGCCGCGGCCAGTTCGATTTGATTTCGCGCAGGAAGCTTCCGGTCCCGCAGGCGACATCCAAAAGACGCGCACGATCGCGCCCAGCTGCCGGCAATTCGGCCAGCGCGCGGTGCAGCGGGACCAGCGCCTGGCGGCGCATCGCCGCGGCGCCGCCGCCGAACAGCACCTCAACCTGATGGTCGTAGCGCGCTGCCGACGCGTCGCTCAAATAGCCATCGCTCTGAAAGTGAAATTTCTGCAGATAGTAGCGCGGGTAGCTGCCGGGCGATGCCTCCCGCAGCAAGCGGTCGTCGGGCGAGCCGTGCCGGCGTTCCTCGACGGCGCCGAGGTCGCCAAAAAAATCGAGCGCGCGGCGCAGCACGGCGATCGGGCTGCCGAGCCCGTCGGCCGGGGGCGCGTAATATCCGGCCGCGATGTTGCGCCAATCCTGCTCGATCAGCGCCCGCAGATCGCCGAGGATGCGGCGCCGGTCCGGCATCGGCCGGCCGCGCAGCGATTCCGGCAGCGGCACCGGGCGGCTGAGCCGCGCCGCCAAGAGCTTCTGGCTAAAAAACCAGCCGATGCGTGCCGTCTGCGCGGCGTCATAGGCGAGCTTGTCGAGCGCGGTCGGCATCGCCAAAAGCAATTACCCCGCCGACGGAAGTTTTCAAGAGGCCACTTGGCGTCGGGTCGGCTTGGCCGAGAGGTCCACGACGGCCCTTGACACTTTGATGACCGGGCTTATACTCGTAGCTAGCATAACTGGAGGCCGGGCGGGTTGCCCGGCTTTTCCAGACCCGTTAAATGCTCATTATGAGCATAAGGAGACCGCGATGCTGGAGACCGCCTCCCCGATTGCTCCCGCGACGATGCCGCTGCCCGAGCTCTACCGGCGCGTGGAGCGGCACATCCCGCCGCTCGAATGGCCGATCTTCGCCGACGATGTCGCCGCGATCCTGCAGCTGAAGCGCGAGCGCAACGCGGTCGTGCTGGCGCATAACTACCAGACGCCCGAAATCTTTCACACGGTCGCCGATATCGTCGGCGACAGCCTCGCCTTGGCGCGCGAGGCGGCGCGCACCGATGCGCAGGTGATCGTGCTGGCCGGCGTTCATTTCATGGCCGAGACCGCCAAGCTCTTAAACCCCGACAAGACCGTGCTGATCCCCGACCTCAGAGCCGGCTGCTCGCTCGCCGCCTCGATTACCGCGGCCGACATCCGGCTGATGCGCGAGCGCCACCCGGGGGTGCCGATCGTGACCTATGTCAACACCTCGGCCGCGGTCAAGGCCGAGTCGGACATCTGCTGCACCTCTGGCAACGCCAAGAAGATTGTCGAGGGGCTGGGCTCGCCAAAGGTGATCATGCTGCCGGACGAGTATCTGGCGCGCAACACCGCGGCCCAAACCACGGTCGAGATCATCGCCTGGAAGGGCCATTGCGAAGTGCATGAGCGGTTTACCGCCGATGACGTGAGGAGCGTGCGCGAGAGCCACCCCGGGATCATCGTGCTGGCCCATCCGGAATGCCCGCCCGAGGTCGTCGCCGAATGCGATTTCACCGGCTCGACCGCGGCGATGGCCGACTATGTCGGGCGGGAGCGGCCGGCGCGGGTCGTGCTCTTAACCGAATGCTCGATGAGCGACAATGTGGCCTTGCAATACCCCGATCTCGACTTCGTGCGGCCGTGCAATTTGTGCCCGCACATGAAGCGCATCACCTTGCCGAAGATCCGCCGCGCGCTCGAAACCATGACCCACGAGGTAACGGTCGATCCGGCCATCGCCGGGCCGGCACGGCAGGCGGTCGAGCGGATGC
Organism: Allostellaceae bacterium; assembly: GCA_036500965.1. Taxonomy (GTDB): domain Bacteria; phylum Pseudomonadota; class Alphaproteobacteria; order ATCC43930; family CGMCC-115725; genus AP-15. The sequence continues at coordinate 17,064 of DASYBC010000051.1, forward strand.
TCGCCTTCGGCTGAGACGCTCAATGCTTGGAAGAGGGGTTGTTCCGGGGCGCGAGCGCGTCTCGCGAGCCCGGAACCTATGGACACCGGCCGACGACCGCTCGGGAGGGGTCCGTGATCATGCGTTCCGGACCTGTCCCTCCGGGCCATCCCGGAATGGCCCTCTTGATGTCCCTGACGGAGGCGAGGGATGGCACTGCGGCTGATCGTCGAGCCGATCGTGCGGGCGGCGCTGATCGAGGATTTGGGTCGCGCCGGCGACATCACCACCGATGCGATCGTGCCCGAGAATGCCGAAATCGAGGCGGCGATCGCGGCCCGCGGGCCGGGGGTCGTCGCCGGACTCGACGCGGCGCTGCTTGCCTTCGAATTGCTCGATCCCAGATTGCGCATCCAGCGGCTGCGCGCCGACGGCGCCCGCGTCGCCCGCGGCGACAGGGTCGCGCGCATCGCCGGACGGGCGCGCCCGGTGCTGGCCGCCGAACGGACCGCGCTGAATATTCTCTGCCGGATGTCAGGGGTGGCCACCGCGACGCGGGTGTTGGCCGACGCGATCGCCGGCTCAAAAGCAAAGATCGTGTGCACGCGCAAGACGACGCCCGGCCTGCGCACGCTCGAGAAAGAGGCGGTGCGCCTTGGCGGCGGCGCCAATCATCGCTTTGGGCTCGACGACGCGATGCTTATCAAGGACAACCACATCGCCTTGGCCGGCGGCATTCGCCCGGCCCTGGAGCGGGCGCGGCAGCACGCCGGCCACCTGGTCAAGATCGAGCTCGAGGTCGACACTCTCGACCAGCTGGCCGAGGCGCTTGAGGTCGGGATCGACGCGGTGCTGCTCGACAATATGGGTCCGGACACCCTGCGCCGCGCCGTAGCCATGGTCGACGGCCGCGTCGTGACCGAAGCCTCGGGCCGGATCAGCCCCGAAACCGCCGCCGCCGTCGCCGCGACCGGCGTCGATCTGATCTCCTCCGGCTGGATCACCCACAGCGCCCCGATCCTCGATCTCGGTCTCGACACCGAGGGCTAGCAGTTCGTTCGCTGGGCGGCGACCGCGCACTGGTTCAGGGAGGGACGCAGCCGGTGCCGTCGATATAAGTCTCGCCGCACAGGCTGTTCAGCCGATGGTCGAGCGGCGAGCCGAGCAGCGGAGTGATCTGATCGACAAAGCTCGCGGTCAACGCGCTGCCCTGCCAGGCATTGTAGCTCGCCTCGGTGTCCCAAGCTTCGAGAATGGCGTAACGATTGGGCCGGTCGAGCTGCTGCAGCAGGCTGAAATTCAGCAAATGGCCGCGGTTAGCATTGCTGGAGATCGACATTGCGCCGTACCGCACCAGCTGGTTCCGGCCGTTGCCCGGGTTGCCGTCCTGCAACAGGTCGACATAGACCACGACAAAGAGGGCGCCGGCGGCACCGACGGTCGTGGGCAGCTTGTTGCTGATCCATGGCGTCCCAAACGACTCGACCAGGCTGTACTGGCGGTCGTCGATCGGGCTGCCGATGCAGCAAATGCCGTCGGGCGGTGGGACATTCTGCACGGCGAACCGGAACGCGACGCTGTGCGGCTGCGCCAAATGCTGCTCGAAGGACGCGCGGCTTTTCCACACATCGACAATGAACGAGTGGTTGGTCGCCTCGAGCCAATTGATGATGCGGAAGCTTTCGGCGCCGCGATTCGATTTGCTCGCATCGCGGTATTTGAACAGCGCCGCATAGGCGATCTGCTCTGAATCGGGCGAGCTGATCGGCAGCACATCGAAATGGGTGATGTCGTAAACGGGCCCCAACGCGCCGACGTTCTCACCGGCGGAGGCGGTTGCCGTCAGCAGCAAAAACATGATCCCGAGCCCGGACAGCCGTCGTCGCAAGCACGTCCACATGGTCCGTCTCCTCCCATTTTCCGTGTGATCTTCGCGTTACGATCCCCGTTGTGATCGCCGCCCATGATCAATCACAGGGTGTAAAGCGTCAAGGTTGTCGCGCTAAAATCAGGCGCGCGCATCATGCGGCCCCCAAGCTGACACGTGGCTTTCATGATCACACCGCAAAAGGCTGGCTCAACCAGCAGGTCATCTGCTATCATGTAATGGAAACGTCTGAACAAGGTGGATGTGATGCGGTGCCGCGATCGCGTACAGAAGGTGCATGTCGGGCGGGCGTCGACGTTGGTCGCAGCGATCCTGATGGTTGCTGGGTATGCCCCGCAAAGCAGTGCCGCGGCGACGCCATTCGCGACGCTCTACAGCTTTTGCGCAAAGGGCGCGAAGAGCTGCACCGATGGCGCTCAACCCCAAGACGGCGTGATCCGCGATGCCGCGGGCAAGCTCTACGGCACGACATCGGCCGGGGGCGCCCATGCCGGCGGCAATGTCTTCGTGCTGACCCCGAACGCAGCCAAGACCAAATGGACAGAGACCATCCTTTACAATTTCTGCTCGCAGGGTGGGAAGAACTGCACCGATGGCGCCTCGCCTTTCGCCGGCCTGGTGATGGACGCCTCGGCGAAGCTCTACGGCACGACATACCTCGGCGGCGCCAATAAACAGGGAACCGTGTTTGAGCTGACACCCAACGCAGCCAAGACAAAATGGACAGAGACGGTGCTGTACAGCTTTTGCGCGCGAGGCGCCGGGGCCTGCACCGACGGTTCAGGTCCTATTGCCAGCCTGATCAGGGACGCGTCGGGAAGGCTCTACGGCACGACGTTAGCGGGTGGCGCCCACAACTCGGGGACGGTGTTCCAGCTGGCGCCCAATGCGGCCAAAACGAAATGGACGCAGAGCGTCCTGTACAGCTTCTGCTCACAGGGCGGGACCGGCTGCACCGACGGAGCCCACTCTTACGCCGCTGTCGCCGGCGCGTCGGGCAAGCTCTACGGCACGACCGCCGCGGGAGGCGCTCACAAAGCGGGCGTAGTCTTCCAGCTGACGCCCAACGCCGCCAAGACAAAATGGACCTATGCAGTCCTGCACAGCTTCTGCACGCAGGGCGGGGCGGCGTGCACCGACGGCGCCATCTCCTACGCCGGCCTGATCACCGACGCGTCAGGAAAGTTTTACGGCACGACGTACCAGGGAGGTGCTCACAACTCGGGAGCGGTGTTCGCGTTGACGCCCAATGCCGCAAAGACCAAATGGACGGAGACGATCCTGTACAACTTTTGCTCACGGGGCTGTGTCGACGGCGCGCTCCCAGCTGCTGGCCTGGTCCGCGACAAGTCGGGAGACCTTTTTGGCGTAACTGAGCTCGGCGGCACTCATTATTCGGCGAGCACGGAAGGTGGCGTTGTGTTTGAGCTGATCCCCAACGCGGCGAAGACCAAATGGGTGCAGACAGTTCTGTACAATTTTTGCTCGACGGGCGGAAACAGCTGCACCGATGGCACCGAGGCTGCCTTCGACCTGGTCATGGATGCAGCGGGAGATCTCTACGGGATGACGGTTAATGGGGGTGCGCACAACAACTCGGGCACGGTGTTCGAGCTTAAGCGATAGGCATTTTGGGCGCGAAGCTCGCAGGTTGGCGCGAAGCCCGCAGGTTGGGTTGAGCGACCGCGAAGCCCATCCTTGCCGGCCGAGCGCTGGTTTCGCGTCCGCTCGACCCGCCCTGAGGATCGCGAAAGCGACTGTTCGGACCGGGTTCAGGCCTAAGCCTGCCCGGCCGTGCCGGCGATCGTCGTGCCGGACTCCCCGGGCGGCTCGGCCTCTCGCTCGGGGGCAGCGCTCAGCTCGGCATCGAGCTTGGCGCCGATCAGCACGACGAGAATTGATACCCACATCCAGGTCATAAAGCCGATGATCGCGCCAAGCGAGCCATAGGTCTTGTTGTAGCTGCCGAAACTTGCAACGTACCAAGAGAACAGAGCCGAGACGGCGAGCCAAGCGACCGCGGCAAAGGCGCTGCCCCAGGTGATCCACCGCCATTGCGGTTTGGCGCGGCAGGGCCCATAGCGGTAGACGACCGCCAGCGCCAGCGCCACCACCACCAGCAGGATCGGCCATCTGACGATCTTGGTCAGCATCGCGATGACGCCGGGGTTGGGGAAATGGTTGAGCACCAGCGGCAGCGCCACCAGCACCACGATCGACAGCAGCACGAGGACGACCGCCCCGCCGGTAAACGCCAATGTCGTGGAATAATATTTAACAAAGCCGCGGGTTTCTTTTTCCTCGTGGACCGCGTTGAGCGCATCGAACACCGCCGAGACGCCGGAATTGGCGCTCCACACCGCGATCGCCAGGCTGACGACGAAGCCGAGGCCGAGCGCCGCCTTTCCCTGATGGGCAAGCCGGGTCAGCTCCTGCCGCAAAATATCGACCGCTCCCCCCGGGGCAAAGCCCGACAATGTGTTGAGATGGTCAGCGATGCTGCTCGGATCGGCGAATAGGCCGTAGACCGAGACGATCACCCCAATCGCCGGAAACAGGGCGAGGATCGCGTAATAGGTGACGCCGGCGGCGATCAACATCAGCCGGTCATCGGAAATCCCGTGATAAAGCCGCAGCAGAATGTCTTTCCATCCCCGGCTGCGAATTGGTGATCGTGCCTCGCTCGCGATGGGCGCCAATTGATCGTCCATGGTCGCATCCTTGCGGCACAGGCGATGCCGCCGCGCTGGCCGAGAACAGCGATCGCGCGGAGCCGGTCACAAGGGAAACCGCGGCGGCAGCGGCCCGGTTCCGTCAGCGTGGCGTCGAAGCGCGCGGCTCGGCAATCGGGTCGAGCGGCCAGATCGGGCGGCGCACCTTGGTAAAGAGCTCGGCGCTGTAATGGACCTGACATAAGGAGCCGGTGTCGACCAGCACGATGTCGCGCGCGATCGGCTCGAAAGCGGCGCGAAAATGCTGCATCGACTTGACCGCAACCGTCGTGTAGCGCGTCGGGTCGACGCCGAGCGAGGTCAGCTGGGCGAGATCGGTCGCCTGACCGTTGTTGGTGATCACGATGATGTCGATGCCCCCGGCGCCGCCGACGCGGAACACCATCGACGGCCCGTAATTGCGCTCGACACCGCCGCCCATCGGGCCGTAGGCGACGAACTTGCCGTTGGTCAGGCAAACCACCTCGCCGTCGAGCGCCAGCGGGCCGCCGCCCATCATCGGGTCGGTCTTGCCGCCGATGGCCAATCGGGTGCGAGCGCCGACCCCGGCGCGCACGCCTGCCTCTACCGCATCCGGGTCGCAGATCGCATGAAAAGCGACGCGCTCGATGCCGCCCCCGACCAGCCCTTTCAGCAATGCGGTTGCATCACCATACCCGCCGCCGCCCGGGTTGTCGGTGAAATCGGCAATGACGAGCGGCTTGTCGCCTGGCCGGCCCTGGCGGGCGCGGGCGACCGCTTCGGCAACGCTCAGCATGTGCACCGTGGTGAAATCGCGCGTTGCCCAGGCATGATCCATAAATTCCTCGGCGATCGCTTGAGCGCGCTGAACGTCACCATCGTCGCCGGTATCGACCGTCACCGTAACCGATGGGCCGACATCGTGGATGTTGGCCAGCGCGAAGCCGGCACAAATGCTGACCGCCAGCGCTGCACCCGAGGCTTCGAGCGCCTCGCCGCGACGGATCAGCTCGACCATTGGCCCCTCCTGGGTGCGGCCCCAGTCGAGGCCATGCAGCATCGGCCGGCGCGCGATCACCGTCCGCGGCGGGATCCCGTTCCGCATCGCCCGATCGAGCAGCGTGGCCGCCTGCCAGGCGCGCTCGTGCATGTCGATATGCGGATAGGTCCGGAACGCAATCAACGCATTGGCGCAGTCGGCCATTCTCCGCGTCACATTGGCGTGCAGGTCGAGGGTGGCGACAATCGGCACCAGCGGCCCGAGCTTGCCGCGCAGCCGGGACAACAGCTCGCCCTCGGCATCCTCATGGCTGGCGCTAACCATCGCCCCGTGCAGATGCAGCAAGACGCCGTCGATCGGCCCCTTTTGCTCGCATGTGCCGAGGATCATCTCGGCGATCGTCTCGAACGCATCGTCGGCGACGATCCCGGACGGGTTGGGGTTGGCGGAGACCGGATGAATGAGGCTCCAGCCGAATTGGTCGGCGGCATCGAAGGTGGCGCCGAGCGCCGAGCGGGTGCCGCGAAACGCCGATAGGATCTCGTTTTCGAGATGGAAGTCGCGGCGGCGGATCAACGCCATGTCGGTCTTCACGCGGCTGAACGTGTTGGTCTCGTGCATAAAGCGGGCGGTCAGAACGCGCGGCACAGGGTCGCCTCGTCTTTCTGAATGCGCTGAGCGTAAGCCGCCGGTCACCCGATCGGCACGCGCCGTTTTGCCAGCTCGGCTTCGTTGACACGCAGCCCAAGGCCGGGCCCTGTCGGCAAATGGAACAGGCCATCGACCGGCTGTGGCGGATTGTCGAACACCGCGTGCTGGCGCGGCGAGGGATCGTTCAGCTCGCAGGGCTTCGCCGCATGCAATTGGCTCGCCGCCAGATGCAGGCTGGCCATATGGCCGATCATCGGCTGGGTCTGGTGCGGCACCAGCTCGACGCCATGGGCCTGCGCCAGCGCCGCGCAGCGCAGCATTCCGGTGAGGCCGCCCATCTTGACAATGTCCGGCTGCACCATGCGCACCCCGGCGTCGATCAGGTCGGCGAGCCCCGCAAGGGTGTAGGTCTGTTCCCCGGCCGACACGGTGATGTCGAGCCGACGCGCCACCTCGCCCATCGCCTTGACATGATGCTGCACCGGCTCCTCGAACCACCAATAGCCAAGCTCCTCGAGCGCCCGCCCGACGCGGATGGCGCCGCCGACCGTGTAGCCGTTGTTGGCGTCGAAGGCCAACGGCAAGGCGTCGCCGACCAGCCGGCGCACCGCGCGCGCCTTCTCGATGTCGCCGGGAATGTCGTGATCGGGCCGGGTGCGGTCGGCGTCGAAGCGGATCTTGACCGCCGCGGGCTGATCCTTGAGCCGCGTCTCGACCACGCGCAAGACCTGATCGACATGGCGCTCGCCATTGCCGCCGATCGATGCGTAGAACGGCAAGCTGGTCCGCCACGCGCCGCCCAACAGCTTGTAGATCGGCTGACCGAACAGCTTGCCTTTCAGGTCCCACAGCGCGATGTCGAGCGCGGCCAGCGCGCCGGTCAGCGCACCCTCCGGCCCGAGCTTGACAAAGCGGTGCAGCAGGCGGTCGTGCAGCACCGCATGGTCGAGTGGGTCCTCGCCGATCAGCGCCGGCGCCAGATCGCGCGCGATGATGCCGAGCGAGGCCAGCCCGCCCTGCATCGGCGAGGCCTCGCCCAGGCCAAAGCGGCCATCATCGCACCGGACCCTGACCCAGGCGCTGCGCTGCCCCGGCTGGTCCTCGGGCTGCCACGCGACCTGGAACACCTCGATGCCGCAGATCTTCATTTCCCAGCTCCTTTGCCATTGGCCCAGAACTGCTTTGGCAGGCGAGCCTGTTTCAGGATTGCACTGGCGGTGTGGCGTGACTTGATCCGATTATCGACACCACAAAGAAAACGGTGCCCTTATCACGCACAGCGCAAGGTGGATCACCAAGCCAGCGCCCAGCCGTCACGGCGCGGGTCGGAGCCGGCGAGCAGCATGCCGGTGGCGGCATCGCGGCGGATAATCTCGACGCTGCACGGGCCGTCGAGATCGCCGACCTCGTGCACCGGGTGGCCGCGGCCGGCGAGGTCGCTGCGCACCGCCTCGGGAAACCGGCGCTCGACGGTCAGCGCGTCTGCGCCGTCATGCGGCCAGTTGGCGTATTGGCCCGGCACGTTCGAGGTCCAGCGCGGCATCTCGGCTGCCTGCTGCGGGTCGAGTCCGAAATCGACCATCGCGGTCAAGACCTGAAGGTTGATCTGCACCTGATTGTCGGCGCCGGGGGTGCCAAAGACGGACCACAGCGCTCCGTCCTTAAGAACAATGGGCGGGTTCATCGTATGGCGCACCCGCCGCCCCGGCACGAGCCGGTTCGGATGGCCGGGTTCGAGATGCCAATACGCCATGCGGTTGTTTAGCAAAATGCCGGTGTCGCCGGCGATGACGCCTGCGCCAAAACCGCTGTTGATGCTCTGGACCCCCGAGACTGCGTTGCCCTCGTCGTCGGCGGTGCAGAAATAGGTGGTGTCGCCGGCCGTCGCTTGCTGGGCGATCCGGGTCGGCGCGGCTCGGCGCATGTCGATCTTCGCGGCAAGCCCGGCGGTGTAGTCTTCGGACAGCAGCCGGGAGAGCGGAGCTTTGAGCGAGCGCGGGTCAGCCACCCACCGCTCGCGGTCGGCAAAGGCGAGCTTTTTTGCTTCGACCATCGCGTGGATCGCATCGGCCGATAAGAGGCCCATCCTGGCGAGATCGAAGTGCTCGACGATCTTCAGTTCTTCGAGCAGCACGCAGCCGGTCGAATTGGGCGGCGCCTCGAGCACGGTCAAGCCGCGATAGTCGATCGCGATCGGCGCCTGGGCCTCGGCCGTGAACGCGGCAAGATCGCTCGCGCGCAACAGGGCCCCAGCCTCTTCCAGACCATCCGCCAGCCGCCGCGCCAGCCGGCCGTGGTAAAAGCTCTCGGCCCCGTCCTGGGCGATCTCTTCAAGGGTACGGGCGAGGTCGGGCTGGACGATCGGGGCGCCGAGCGCCGGTGCTCGCCCGCCCGCGAGAAAGGTCGCGGTTGCGCGCGGGTCGATCAGCAGGGTTGGGCGGAATTCCTCGGCGAAGTGGCAGTAGGCGGGGGTGGCGCCAAACCCGTCGCGGGCAAAGCCGATCGCTTCGGCGAACAGATGGCGCCACGGCAGCCGGCCAAACTCGCGGTGCATCATGCCAAGCCCGGCGAGGGTGCCGGGAACCGAGGCCGACAATGGCCCGACACGCGGGATGCCGCCGGCATAGCGCTCGGGGGTCGCTGCTTGCGGCGCCGGCCCGGTGCCGTTGAACACGACCGCGCTCCCGCTCGATTGCTGATAGACGTGATAAAAGCCGTCGCCACCGAGCCCCGACATCATCGGCTCGACAACGGCGAGCGCCGCGGCAGTCGCCACCGCCGCATCAATCGCATTGCCGCCCGCCCGCAGCGCCAGCAGCCCCGCTTGCGCCGCCAGCGGATGGTTCGCCGCGACCGCACCCCGCCGCCCGATGGCAAGCGGCCGGTAGGAACGCATTTCAACAGCCATCGAGGACCTCCCGCTCTTGTCTCGCCGCGGATGTGCTAGATCAATGCCGAGCTGTGCGGGATCAAGCAAGGCGGCAGCTGTGGCTGACACCGCTTTCCAAATCGTCTCCGAGGATAACCGGCGCGCTGATCATCCGCCGCCAGGCGCCTGAGCGCAGGGCGCTAGAAAATCAGGAACGGACACCCCGACGCCCGGCAGTTCGGCAAAACAGGGCTCGCTCGGCTTGCACTGATACATATACGCCCAATGGCTCAGCAGAAGGCTGCCGACAGCGACGGTGGACATCTGGTTTTCCATCGTCCACTGGTACCGCTGGCGCGTCATCGTGCCGACCCCGACCGTGGACTGGCTGGTCGAGCCGGACGGCGCGGACTTCGAACCTAGCGGGGTAAAGGTCAGATGCACCGCTCCCTCGGGCGTGACCGACCCGACGAGCTGCAAGCATGAAACCGCATCGGATGCCGGCGCGCCGCTGGTTCGGGTGTACGACACCGCGGTGGTTCCCCAGAAATACCCGCCCGCAAAGTGCGAGATGTAATAGACGGTCTGATCCGAAACCGGGACTGGAGCTTTCAGCGCCGGGCTCGACGCAATCGCCAGAAGATATTCCGCTGGCACGTACCAGTAAGTACGGGCCAGCCACTGCCAGCGCCCGCTCTGCGGTGCCGCATCCGCCGCCATCGCCGCTGTGGACGGCGGCGCGGCAGCCGAAATCAGCGCCGCGGCGAACACCCCGCTTGCCCGACCCCGTCGCATCTGCTTTCTCCGCTCTGCTGTCTGCTCACTTGGCAAGAACCGGCCGCTTGACGCAGCAACGAGGGGCACACACGAACGGCCCGTCCTCTCGCCGATGCCGACCGCGAGCTTACCCGAGCGGAACTGCGAGCCGGCCCTGCAATACAAGAGCGCGTTCCGATGAAAATGCAGCTAACGACGAAGATCGGGTCCTTGATCGCCCTGCTCGGCGTGCTGCTGATCGCCGGTTGCGCTGGTCGCGCCGATGGGCCGGGAAACGACAAGAACAGCGGTTTCTATGGCGGCGTGACCGGCGGCGGGTCGCCGTGACCGACGCGAGAACGGACCCCGTCAGCGGTTGGCGCCGGGGCGCCAGAGCACGTCGCGGGCGCCGTTGTCGTTAAGCCGGCGGCCGAGGATAAAGAGATGATCGGAGAGGCGGTTCAAGTATTTGAGCGCCTCGGCGCTCACCCGCTCGCTCGCGGCTAATTCGCTGACCAAGCGCTCGGCGCGGCGGGTGATGGTGCGCGCGAGATGGAGATAGGAAGCAGCGGGGCTGCCACCCGGCAGGATGAACGAATCGAGCGGATGCAGGGTTGCATTGATCGCATCGATCTCGCGCTCGAGACGCTTGATTTGGGCGGGCACGATGCGCAGCGCGACACCTTTTCCCTTGTCCCCGCCGCGGCGGCCATCCTCGGGGGTGCACAGATCGGCGCCGAGATCGAACAGGTCGTTCTGGATGCGGGCGAGCATCATGGCGGCCTCGGCATCGGCCCCGGCATCGATGTGCATGCGGGCGAGGCCGACCGCCGCATTTGCCTCGTCGATCGTGCCGTAGGCGGCGACCCTGAGGGCGTGCTTGGGCACGCGCGAGCCGTCGCCGAGCGAGGTTTCGCCGGCATCGCCGCCGCGCGTATAAATCCGGGTCAGCCGCACCATGCTCTATATCGCAAGGCTAACGGCGGCCCAGCAGCATCAGGATGGCGAGCAGCAACAGCGCCAATCCCTGCATCAGCACGCGTGCCTGCATCAGTTGGTTCGAGCGGCGCGGATTGCCGCCGCGAAACAGCTGGGCGATGCCGAGGCCGAGCACGATCAAGACGCCGATCAGAGCGAGGACCAGCAGGATCGTCACAAACGTCGTCATCGGACGAATATGACCCCGTTAGGCGGCCAAGGCGAGCGATTAGGCGGTGCCGGCTCGACTGCGGCCTCGCGGCTCTGTGGCTACCCGTTTCACAACGGGGGCTCGCCCTCCCGCAAGCCGCCCGTCGCTGGCATCACCCGCTGCTGACGTATCCGCCGCCGATCCGACCGATCTCGAAAAGCAGTACCGGCTAATCCGGCGGCAATTGATAGCTATGCGGATACGTCGTCGGCAAGTTCGGATCGGGAATCTTCAGCGAGTCGGATTGGGTCATCCTGACCGCCGAGATGTCGTCGGAGATGCCGTTTAAATTTTGGATGTCGCTGGCGCGCTCCGGCGCACCGACGCTGCAGCCGGCCGCGGTGGCCAGCGTCAACGCCACGACAAGACCGAGGCGCAACCGGATCATCAACCCCTCCGTTCAACAAAAGGTTACATAGGAAATCGCAAACCGCACTACAACGACCGCTACACGGATCCGCAGGACGCCGCGGACCGCACATCCTCTTTCTGGCGCCCCGGGCGTCCGGGTTTCAGACGACGATGCGTTTGGCCGTCGCTGCCAGTCCTGCCACGTAAACGCTTCGGGACGGCGGAAGGACCAACGCTTCGATCCGCAACGGCGGGAGCAGCACCCCGGGCGCCTGGATCTGCCCGGGCGCCTGGATCTGCCCGGGCGCCTGGATCTGAACGACTTAGGGGCCGGGGAGTTAACGCGCCGGAAGGCCAAGAGGCTGGGAAGTTCAATGGGGGCACGCCGCAGCGAGTTGACGGCCGCCGCCGCCAGGCTTACATGCTCCACCGTGACCGCGCAGACAAATGGCCGGCGTCAGCGGCGAATTACGATCCCGAGCCCGGTGGGGGCTCGGGTTCGTTTGCTCCGCCCTGGTTTCGCCGAGGACCATGACCATGTCGTCAGTTGCTGCACGCGTCGTTGAGACCACCCTATCCGAGACTGCTTACTTTTCCGTTCACGCCACGGCCGAGCCTGGGGTGATGCCGCGGGTGCTCGAGCTGTTCGCCAAACGCGGCCTGGTGCCGTCGGGATGGCGCAGCGCGCGTTCCGGGGCCGACCAGGCCCAATTGGCGATCGAGATCGAAATGCGCGGGCTTGGCTGCGAAGCCGCGGACTACATTGCCGCCTGCCTGCGGCAGATCGCCTCCGTCGAAATCGTGTCGACTTGTCGCCCGGCCCGGCGCGCCGGAGCAGAGGGAGCGTTGGCTGCCGATGGCGTTCCGTGACCATATTGCGCGCTGCAACAATTTCGACCCGGCCCGCTGCATCCCGCTGTTCGCCGCGGATCAGCAGGTCGGGCTGGTCCGGCGCGACAACGCCGAGGCGCTGCGCCGGTTTCCCGACGTGTTCGCGGTGCTCGAGGACAAGGTATTGCTGGTCGCGCTCGGCGATGCCGCCGCGGTCAGCCGGGCGGTGCAGGTGGTTGTCGATGCGCTGGTCGCCGAACGGCGGATCCCCAAGACGCGCGGCGAAACCTTCGATGTTGCGCGGCGCTGGCGGGACGCGCCGATATTTCGCCTCGACCGAGGAGCTGTCCCGTTCTTCGGGACGCGGGCCTATGGGGTGCATTTGAACGGGTATCGCCGGGACGCGGGCGAGCTGGCGCTGTGGGTCGGTCGCCGCGCCCCCGACAAGCAGGTAGCGCCGAGCAAGCTCGACAATCTCGTCGCCGGCGGCATCGGCAACGGCTACGGGCTGGTGGAAACCCTGGTCAAGGAAGCCGATGAAGAGGCCATGATCCCGCCCGATTTGATCGCCCGGGCGTGCCCGGCCGGCGCCGTTTCGTACCGCATGGAAACCACGCTCGGCATCCGCGATGACGTGCTGTTTGTCTATGACCTTGAGATGCCTGCCGATTTTGCGCCGCGCAATCGCGACGGCGAGTTCGTCGGGTTTGAGCTGATGCCGCTCGGCGACGTGCTCGAACGGATCCGCGCGAGCTTCGATTTCAAGTTCAACGTCAACTTGGTCATCCTCGATTTCGCCGTCCGCCACGGCGTCCTGTGCCCTGACGACCCGGAATATCTCGAGGTGGCGACGGGTCTCCATCGCCGGCTTGACTGAGCCGGGGATGGTGCTCGGCCGGGCGGCCGGAGGGACGTCGCGCCGATGAGGTGCCCCACCGCTTCACGCAACGGAGATAGCGGCCGAATTGACTTGGCGCGGGGCGCTGGCTAGAACATGTCGGGCATACGCCGTGATACCCCGCGCATCGGTGGAGGGGTGGCCGAGTGGCTGAAGGCGGCGGTTTGCTAAACCGTTATAGGGTTAAACCCCTATCGTGAGTTCGAATCTCATCCCCTCCGCCACTCACCCCGGCGCGCGGCCCGGTTGCCGACGGTTCTGCACGGCTGCGTGGCCCGCGGAGCCATGCTCCAGGCGATCAAGATATTCGGACAAGGGTTGACTGGCTCCGAGAAAGCGCTCGAGCTGATCCTGGGCGCGGTCGCCCGGCTCGTGCATGCTCGCAGAGATGGCGACGAAGGCCGCCAGCGGCGCGTGTTGCAGCAGCACGGCGCGCGCCTGCAAGAGCTTGGTGCGGAGCTGCCCGGCGGTGATCGTGCCATCGACTAGATAGAACGACCAAACCAGCCGGCGATGGGGCCCGCTGACGATCTGGGTGGCGGTCGCCCCGGCCCTCTGCCCATCTACCGAGATTTCGACCGGCTCTCGTTCCGCCACCCGCCAGGCATGGTCGTCGGCGATGCGATTGTCGCTATTGGTCAGCGCGTTGCCCACGGCGCGCAGGCGATAGAGCGCGACATAGCGGATGATGGTGCCTGAACCCGGTGCGACAAAGCTTTGTAGGAACTGGCGGTTGGCGCCATGCACGACCGGCCGCCAGCTGACCCTCGAATCGGCGACCGCGCGCCACGGCGAATTGACAGCGGGGCTGCTGGCCGGCGGCAGCGGCGCGGCGGCTGACCGGCTGTCCAGCCGATTGGCGTAAGCCGGCCCGGCGACGGCGAGCAGCACCGCCGCCGGGACCACCACGGCAAAGCGCCACGAAGACGAGCCGGTCGCGGATCGCGCCGGTGGCGGGTCGCGGCTCTCGGACTTGTCGACAAAGGACATGCCGATGGCGATCAGCAGCAGAATGACCAGGGAAAAGAATAGCCAGCCATAGAGAATATGGTCGGCCTCGACCGCGGTGGCGCTGCCCTCGAGATGCGCCAGAACAAGGATCCCCAAGGCACGCAGCCCGTTGGCGCCGATCGGCACAGTGAGCGACAACAAGATGAACGCGGCGCGCCGCAGCCAGCTGCGGTACATAACCACGGCAAAAAAGCAGCCGAACACGGTCGACGCGATCAGAAACCGCAGACCGGCGCAAGCCTCGGCGATTTCGAAATTGCCCTCGGGAATTTCGATCATATAGCCGTCGGAAAACACCGGGATATGTACCGCGTGCAGCCCGGCGACGACGATCTTGGCGGTAATCGTCTGCAACGAGGGCACCAGAAAGGCGCCGGTCGGCACCAGAAAGAACAGAAACAGCAGCGGCGCCAGCAGCAGCCGGAACACCCGCGGGCCGAGCGTCGCCAGCAGCACGATTTCGAACATCGCGACCAGCGCCAGCTGTCGGCCCTCGTTGACATCGAGGATCGCGGCGATGAGCCACACCGCCGAGATCAGCGGCATCAGCGCCAACGGCCAGAACGCCGGGGCGGGCGATGCCGACGCGATTGCCGCTCGGCGCTCCCACAGCAGAAACCCGACCAGCGGCAAGATTAAAAAACAATGATTATAGGCGGTGGAAGCAATCCAGACATGCACCGCGGCGCCCACATCATGGGCAAAAACGAGGGCCAGGACGAGGCTCGCCAGCCCGATCAGTCCAGCGGCCGTCCACCACCGGTAAATTGGCGGGCACCGGTAAATTGGCGGGGCGATACCGACAGGGTGACTGTCGGCAGCGGCGGCCAACGCCGCGGGCGGCTTTACTCGACGCGGCAAAGAGCCCGATCTCGGCCCTGCGGCCATATCACCCGATCCCTTTGACGATCGCCGGCCCGAGCCGGTTGGCCACGGGCAGCGGCAATTTCTTCCACGCCGCAACCAGTAGTCGCAGCTTGGGATTGAGCGGGTTCAAATCCGGGACGCGATGCCCGGCCGCCAGCCGGAACTGGTAGGCGAGCGGCGTCGGCGCGAACCCCCAGTTGCGTTTGAACGCATATGCCCCGGTGTCGAGCTTGCTGCGGCCGAAATCAAACACGCGGCAGCCCCGCTCGCACGCCCTGCGCATTACCTCCCAATACATGAAGTCGTTGGCGGCGAGGCTTCGCGCCGCGGCAACGCCGCCCCCATAAAAGGGCAAGACCTGATCGCGAAAATAGAAGTTGAGCACCGAGGCCACCGCAGCCCCATTCGGAGTGGTGACGGTCACGATGTCGCAGCAGCCAGCAAATTCCTCGGTCAGAATGCGAAAATAGGATTTGGCAAATACCGGAGTGCCGAGATTGCGAACACTTTCAGCATAAACGCGATGGAGCCGGCCGACACCATCATCGATCTGCGATTGCAGCCCATTGCCGATGCCCTTGCGGATCATCGCCCGCTGCTTGCGCGGGACCGCTTTCAGATTGGCCTCGATCGCGGGATCGATCGGCTTGCGGAAGGTTGCGTAAAGGCCTGATTTGCGCGGCCAGTCGGCACGGCTTTCCGAAAAGCCGCGCAATTCGAGCACCGGCACCGCGATCGTGGTCATCAGCTGCTCGGCGGCGCTTTCCAGCGCGCACAGGCTGGCCTCGTCCGCGGCGACCGGGCCGCCATAAACCGCGAAAGCGTTCGAGATCAGGGATGACCCGAACAGCGCCGATTTGACATGTGTGAGCGGCAGCACGCCGGTCACTGCACCGGCGCGCTCGCTCAAGAGATAATGCGTGCGATGGCCAAAGGCACGTTCGATGACCCGCCGCCACGCCGACAGGTGAAAAAAGGTCCCGCTGGGGCAGGCGCGGACGAAATCGTCCCACCGCCCGGCATCATCGGCGCGGAACGGCCTTACCGTGACCGGGGCCGGCGATCCGTCCATTCGGTAACCAGCGGAAAGGGTCCGGCGCCTTCGCCCAGAAACAGCCGGTCCATGCGGGTCCAGGCAAAATTCCGCAGCAATCGCCCGAGCCGCGCCTCGGTGCGGCCGAGATTGAGGTAGTGCCGAAAGCGCGAGCGCAATGGCGCCTGTTGCTGGCGCGGCTGCTCGGGGTCGATCTCCCACGGGTGAAGATAGAAGATCGCCGGGCGCCCTTGCGTACGGCCGGCGCGGGTCAGCAGCCAGCGCGTGAACGGATAGGGATAGAGGCGGAAATAGCCGCCGCCCGAGGCCGGGACGTCGATCCCGAACAGCTGCACGGCAGTGAGCGGGATTTCGATAATTCCCGGGCACGGTGCAAACGCCGAGCGCGGCGCCTCGGGGCTGCCATAGAGATCGTGCCGAACCGGATAGACGCTGGAGCTGTAGCAATAGCCCTCCTCGGCCAGAATTGCATGTGCCCAAAGGGTGGCGCGGCCGATCGAAAAGGTCGGGGCGCGATAGCCGCGGACCGCAACGCCGCCGGCATCCTCGAGAATTTTTCTGCTTTCTCGTGCATCGTTGCGGAACGCGGCGGGCGACTGGCGATCGACCCGGCCATGATCGGTCCCATGGCTCGCCAGCTCGTGCCCCTCGGCGACGATGCGCCGGACCAGCTTGGGATGCCGTCGCGCGATGCATCCGAGGGTAAAAAAGGTCGCTTGCGCCTCGCCCGCAGCAAGGATGTCGAGCAGCCGGTGGGTGTTGCGCTCGACCCGCGACGGCAGCCGGCCCCAATCCTCGCGATCGATCGTCGAGGCAAAGGCCTCGACCATAAAATAATCTTCGACGTCGATCGTCATGGCGCCGGCGCCGCCGCGGCGAACCATCGCCGCCCCGGCGAAATCCGTTGCTGTGGCGGCGCGCTCCGCGGCCGAGGATTGGAGCGGGCGGGCCGCGCTGCTCATTGCCGTTCCCCTTGGAAATAGTGCGCCGCAATCTCGATCGCGCGACGGATCAGGCGCTCGTGCTTATCGACGTTGCGCTCGAGCACCGCAACGCGCTCGGCGAACCCGTGGGAAGCCTCGCCCACCCGCATCTTGCCGTTGCCTCCGATATTGGCGGCAGGCTGAGCGGTGACGACCGACATCTCTGCGCGCAAATCGTTGGCGACTTTCTCGACCGAATCCGCCGAGAGCGTATGGAGCTGCTCGAGAAACCCGTAGAGCAGCAGCCGCGAGCACAGCGTGTTGATCCGTCGCGGAACCCCCTCGGTATGTTGGTAAATCGCCGAAAACGACGGCTCGGTGAAGTGCGGGTCGCCCTTCCATTCGGCGCAGCGCAGGCGATGCTCGATATAGGATCGCGTTTCGGCTTCGCTGAGCGGGCCGAGATGATAGGCCGCCGTCACCCGCTGGCGCAGCTGCTCGAGCCCTGGGCTGCCAAGGATCGCCCGGAACTGCGGCTGCCCGAGCAGAAAGCTTTGCAGCGCCATCGTGTTGTCGACGACGATGTTGGACAGCATACGAAGCTCTTCGAGCGCCTCGAAGGACAGGTTCTGCGCCTCATCGACAATCAGCAGCAGGCGCTTGCCGGAGCGGTGCTGGGCCAGCACGAAATCGCTGATCCGCTGCAGCAACGGGCCTTTGGCCAGCCCCTCCTTGGCAATGCCAAAACCGGCGGCAACCATATGCAGCAAGTCATCCCCGCACAGCTGGCTGGTGACGATTTTCGCGATGACAAAGCTGTTGTCGTTGATCGTTGCCAGCAGGTTGTCGACCAGGATCGTCTTTCCCGCACCGACCTCGCCGGTAATGATGATGAACCCTTCGGCGTGGTGCAGGCCATAGACCATATAGGCCATCGCCTGCCGGTGCACGGTGCTCTCAAAGAAAAAGCGCGCATCTGGCGTCAGCTGAAACGGCCGGCTCGCGAGCCCATAGAATTCGGCGTACATCGGTCAAAACGCCTTGGTCAGCAGCAGCTGTAGCGAGTTGACCACGATGTCGCCGCTGCGCCCGGACAGCACCGCGCCGCCGTTGGGCTGATAGGAGAACGTGTACAGCACCGATCCGGTCAAGCTTCTGGCAAATATGTAGTTGACCCCGAGAGAGGCGTTAAACGTGTTGACGCCACTGACGACGGTCAGCGTTGTCGGGGTAAAGACGTTGGCCGTGTTGGAATAGCCCAGCGCGGCGATGCCGTTGAGGTCGGGCCTGATGTCGCGGTTCCACGAGAGGTTCGCGCCGAGGCTCGTGGTCGGGGTGGTGATTGGCGGCGTCAGCGAGGTCTGATTGCTGTAATAACCGTAAAGCGTGTAGCTGTTGGGCCCGATCGTGTCCGTAATTTGAGCATTGAACAGGTGCTGCCGATAGACCCCATTGGTCAGTCCCGAGCCGGTCAAGTACAGGGACGTCGGCAGACCGGAGAGCTGATCGACGATCCCGCCATAGGGGCTCAAGGTAGAGCTCGCCAGCGAAGTCTGCAGATACTGGGCCGGAGAGCTGATCCCCTGCACCAAGCTGGCGGTTGCCGTGATGGTCGGAGTCAGCTGGACGAGAGCGGACCCGGTAAAGCCGTAAACCCCCTGCTCCACGCCGTATTCCAGGCTGACATACCCATAATTGGGGCCGAACGTGAGCCGCCCGCCGACCAGCCAGGTCGGGCCGGCGAAGCTCGCCGACGGCGCGAACGGGTATTGAATGTTCTGGTAACCGATCCGGCCCAGGGCCGCGATCGCCGGCGTGATCTGGTATTGCAGATCGTCATACGAGCTGAACTGGGTGTTGCGGCTGGTCGAGTTGGAGTTGAAGCTCGCCGCGTCGATGGTCAGTCGCGACGCCGCGCGGGTGAAATCGCGCCCGGTCGTGGCGGTGAATGTGCCCTCGTTCAAAATCCCGTTGGCAAGATTGGTCTGAGATGGCGTCAGCGTCGACGCGGTGGTGACCGTGTTGCCGCCGAAATTGGTCGAGCCGAAGCGATAGCGCAATTCGGTATCGACCAAACCGTCATACGACTCTCGCAAATAAGGCGAGATCAAGTTGGTATATATCTGGGTCTGTTGGCCGCGCGGCAGCTGGCTCGCGTTGATAAACCCGAGGCCGGGCAAGGTCGATCCTTGGGCGATGCTGCTCTGCACGTCGACAAACAAGTACCCCGGCACAATCGTGCCGGTGCCATTTGCATAGAGATTGGCGAAGAGCTGGTCGAGGCTGCTGGTAGGGACATAGGCGTCACCCTCTACCTGGGCGGTCATGACCCCCTGCAGCCGCGGCGTATCGGCTGAAACCGACACCCCCGGGATCAGCCTTGTTTCGGCCGCCGCGGTCCGATCGGAAGCGGAATAAAAAACATTGTCGGTGAGTGTTTCGCCCAGCGAGAGTGTGGGCTGAATCAGGATCGCCGGCGCGTTCGGGTCGTATTGCTGCAGCGTGGTGATCCCGGCGCCCGGGGATCGCAGCCCCAGCGAATACGGCGGCTGGGTCGGCGCCGCCGAGGTGATGCCGTTCGGCAGCGCGTTTGGTGGCGCCAACGGATTTGGCAGGCCGAAAGAACCCGTCGGCGCCGGCGGAAGAATATCCGGCGGGTTGATGACCGGGACCGCGCCGCTCGGCGTCTGGCTGGGCAGCGCGGCGCTCCCCGAGGCACTCGGTGGCGTGGCGCCGCTCGGCGCCGGACCGCCGGAGGCGGGACCGCTTGGGGCCGGACCGGTGATCGGCTGCGCCGCGGCAGGGGCGGTGCGCACGGATCCGGCGGCGGCGAGCAGCAAGAGGGTCAGAGCGCCATGATGCCGTTTGCGCAACCGCCAACCCGCCGCGCGTCTAGGCCGGCGCCGGTGCATCCGAGCGCAGCTCATCGCCCTCGCCATCGGGATAATGGTAGCCGTAGCCGTAGGAGCCGAAATGCGCGCTGGCAGACTCGCCCTTGTTCAGGAGCAAGCTGATCCGTGGGCAGGAGCCGAGCATCCCGAGGCCGGCTTCGATCTCGTCCTGCTGGGTGCGATGCGCCTCGACCACAAACACGATCTGACCAACCAGCGGGGCCAAGGTGGCGGCGTCGCTGCTGGCCATGCAGGGCGGGGTATCGAGGATGATGAAACGATCGGGAAAGCGCCGCGTCAATTCGGTCAGCAGCGCACCCATGCGATTGCTCGAAAACAGCTCCGGCACGTGCGGGCCGCCGCGACCCGCCGGGAGCACCAAGAGGTTCGGATAGCTGGTGCGAACCAGCACCCGGGCGAGATCGAGATCGCCCGCGACCACATCGACAATCCCTGCCTCTCCCGGGATTCCCAGAATCGTGCGCAAGGTCGAGTGATGGGTATCGACATCGACGAGCAGCGCCTTGACATCGCGCTCGGAAGCGAATGCCAGCGCCAAGTTTAGCGAAACAAAGGTCTTTCCTTCTCCGGGGCGGGCGCTCGTGACCATAATCAGCCGACTCTCCCGCTGGTCCTCCCCGGTGCTCGCCGACCAGGCGGCCATCAAGTTGCGTTTGACCAGCCGGAACTCCTCGACGGTTCGCGAACGCTCCGATGACGGAACCGTCACTCCATGATCGGCGAGCCGCCCGCGGTCGAGGATCAGCAGCGGGCCCGAGCCAGCTGCGGTTTCCGCCCCATTCAAATCCAGGCCGGAGCCTGCCGCCGCCGTGTCTGACCGACCAGCGGGCTGCGGGGCAGGCGGCGCAGAAGTGGCGGCGGGCGTCGGCGTCGAGGGCTTGGGCGCTGGCGGCGAACCTAGATCGGCTGCCTCGCGCTGGCGCAGCAGCGCCGCCGCCCGTTCGATCAGACCGATCGATTCCGCCATCAGGACACGCTTACCGAGTGGAGGCCGAAGCTGAGCGCCAGCAAGGTTCCATACACCGCCACCAGGACGAAGGCGCTGGCGCACACTCCGGCCAGCTGGGCCATCGCCCGGCGCCGGTCGATGCCAAGCGAAAGCCGGCTCACGCTTCCCAAGATCGGAACGCCGATCGTGCGCAATTGGGTGATCGTGGCAAAGGAGCGGTCGAGCTGGGTCATCGCCAATGGCGCGGCAAAGCCGGCGCCGATCCCGAGCAGCAGCACTGCCGAAATCAGAAACGGCCGACGCGGCGCAACCGGCGCGGAGGGCACCCGCGGCGGATCGACGATGCGGAACTGGATCTTTTCGGTCCTGGTATCGGCGGCGTCGGCGATATCGGCGGCTTGGCGGCGCGCCACCAGCTCCTGATAATTGGTCCTCAGCACGCCATAGTCGCGGTCCATGTCGCGCACCTTTTCCAAAATGCCGGGCGCCGATTGGACGATGCGCTCGATGCGAGCTTGCTCGGCCTCGGCCTCGTTCAGCCGCCGCTGCGCGGTGGCGACCTCCCCGTCGGCATCGACCAGCTCGACTTTGAGCCGATCGTAGACCGCGTTCGCGATCTGTGTCTTGTTGTCGGCGAGCGCGCCGCCCGGCCCCGATCGTTTGATCTCGGCCTGGACCTGTGCAATCTCTTTTTTCGTCGCGATCACGTCGGGATACTGGTCGGTATATTTGAGCCGCAACGTGTCGAGGTTGCGGCGCAGCTCATCGAGCCGCGCCTGTTCCGGGTCCACCGATCCACCGCCGGCAATGATCACCTGCGGCGCGCGGTCGACGCTCAGCATCGGCGGAACCGAGGCGAGCGCCTTCTGCAGCGAGTCCCGTTTGGCGATGGCGTCAGAGAGGTCGTCCTTCGCAGCGATGATCGCACCACGAGCCTGGTCGAGCCGGCTGCCGCCGTTCACCCCCTGCATGCCGGAATCCGGCAGGCTGTCCGAAACAATGTCCGGATACTGCCGCGCCAATTCGCCTCGCCGCTGTTCCGCTCGGCGCAGCTGATCGCGATAGGAGGCGATCTCCTCATCCAGAAAGCGCTGGGCGCTGTCCATCTCGGCGCGGCTGCTGCCCGAGGTTTTTTCGGCGAAGATCGTCAGCAGCGCCTGCACGACGTTTTTCGCCACCTGTGGGTCGTGGTTGCGGTACGAAATCGTCATCAGATTGTCGGTGATCGGCCTGACCTCGACATTCTGCGCCAGCTGGGCGTACAGCCCTTCCTTTTGCGCCGTCGTGGCGGTTGCGGGCGCGAGATCGGCCAACTGCACCAGCTGCTCCAAATTGGGTCGGCTCAGCAGGGTGCGCTCCATGAAGTCGAGGTGGCGGGCCGGGTCGGTGTTCGCCGCAAGCCCTTGCAACAACGGGGTCAGCACCGGGTCGACGTTGAGATAGACGCGGGCCGAGGATTCGTACTGGGTCGGCATGAACGCGATCGCGATCCATCCAACCGTGCACACCAGCCAGGCCAGGCCGACGCCAAGCCAGCGCTGTCGCCACATCGCTTGCAGGATCGGTAAGGCCTGCGCCTGGATCGAATTCATCTGCGGCTCCACACGGATCGATCGGGACGGGCGATCCCCGGTAATTTGAGCTGATGCGATCGAGCGGGCTCGTGATGGCCACCCCTTATGAGACGCCGGCGCATGATCAGAACAGGCGTTGCGGGATGATCAGAATGTCACCAGGCTGAAGCGCGACATTGCTCGACACGTCGCCATCCCTGATCAGATCGTCGAGATGCACCGTATAAGTGGCCTGCCTGCCGTCGATGGTTCGCACGATCACCGCATCGTTTCCCGCCGCGTAGCGTGTCAGGCCGCCGACCTCGATCATCGCGTCGAGCGCGGTCATGCCGGTGCGATACGGCAGCGCCCGCGGTTGCGCCGCCTCGCCGATGACGCGTACCTGCTCGTTGAACGGGCCGACAAACCCTTCGGCGATCACCGTAACCACCGGCTCCTTGATATATTTCGCCAACTGCTGCTCGAGTTCATTGCCGAGCTGGGTCGGGGTCTTGCCGATCGCGACCACGTCATTGACCAGCGGGATCGACAACCGCCCATCCGGGCGGACGTCGACAGTCACCGACAGCTCCGGGTTGCGCCACACGAAGATGTTGAGGCGATCGCCGGGGCCGATGATGTATTCGCTCGACGGCAACGAGGAGGCGGGCGGCGTCGGGGGCAGCGGCGGCGCGCCGTGACATCCGGCAACGGCCAACACAACAATTGTACCTGCCGCGCGAAGCAATGTGCGATGCACCCGTGCGCTCCTCCACAGAGTTCCCAACCCGGGACAGGTAACGGCGCCCGGAGAAACCCGCGTCTCCGAATGCCGCACTCCCCTCTCTCCGCGCATCGCGGCAAGATACTTCCCTCGCTCCCCGGCTATAGCACCAAGCCGGCCGAGGCGCAATAAAGCTGTCGTTCCCGGCTCGCCTTTAGGCGACAACAACAGCAAAGACAACGCGCCGGACCAAACCTTTTTTGCGGCGGCCCGCGTTGAGCCGCCGCAAGCTCGGCTCTGGTTCGCGGCCTCGCCTGGCGCGGCAACAGGGCCTGGCACCGCCCGCCAGCTCCGCTCGGCAATCGACCGAAACTGCCCGCCAGTCGTTTTGTCGCATTCGCCGCATCCTGATCGATCTCGCCGGCGCAGCCTGGTGCCGGCCCGCAGTCGAATGGTCGATCAGATTTGTGAAAAAATAATGAAGCTGAGCGCGGCCTCGGCGGTTTTCGCGCCGCCTCGGCCGCCTCGGTCACGCCCCCGCCAGCTGCCCCAATCCCGAAACGCCCGGCGGCGCGCCGGGGAACACCCGGTCGAGCTGGCGATCGGAAAGGTGTAGATGCGGTCCGAGGATCGCCGCAAGCGCGGTGCGAAAGTCGGTCGTGACCGCCAGGTCGCGGCGTTGATAGAGCTGGGCCGCGGCCAGCCCCGGCCAGTCCCCATAAATCCGACCGCCCCTGACCGCGCCGCCGGCGACCCATATGACATTTCCGTGACCGTGGTCGGTGCCGCGGTCGCCATTCTCATGAACCGTGCGGCCGAATTCGGACAACACGACGATCACTGTGTCGCGCCAGGTGCGGCCGAGCCCCTGCGTCAAGGCGGCAAGGCCCTCGCCGAGCGGTCGCAGCCGGTTGGCGAGCTGCCCCGCATGGCTGCCCTGATCGACATGAGTATCCCAGCCGCCGAGGGCGATAAAGGCGAGCCGGATGCGCGGATCGCCGTCGAGCAGACGCCCGAGCTGACCCGCCCGCGCGGCAAAGCTCGACGGCGGCGGCGCGCCGCCCGCGGCAATCGCCTGCTCGCGAGCAAGGTCGCCGAGCAGCTCCGTCCGCGCCTGGCGCCCCTCGCGATAGGCCCGGTCGAGCGCGTCGTCCCCAGCATAAAGCCGGTCGAAGGCGGCGGCGATCTGCGGCCGGTCGATCGGCAATGCCCGAGCGGCGTTGGGCCCGAGCGGCAGATTGGTTGACGGCGCGGCGCCGTCGAGGATGCGCGGCAGGATCGGGCCAACGCTGAGCGCCTCGGTCGGATCGCGGCGGCCCGGCAGCACTTGCAGCAGCCGGTTCATCCACCCGTCCGGGGTGGCGCTGTCGCCCGGCGTGCCGTTCTCGATATAGCGCTGGGCCTCGAAATGCGAGCGGTTCGGGTCGGGCGAGCCGGCGGCATGGATAAAGGCGAGGGTTTCGGCCCGCCACAGCGGCAACAGGCTCGCCAGCGCCGGGTGCAAGCCAAAGCGGCCGTCGAGCGCCAGCGCGCCCTCGGGCTCTCCCGGGCGGGCAATCGCGATCGTCGGCCGGGCCGAATAATAGGCCGCCTCGCCATAGGGCACGACGACGTTGAGGCCATCGACGGCGCCGCGCAGCAGCAGCACGATCAGCCGCGGCGGATCGCCGTCGGCGCTCGCCGCCCAAGCCATGTGCCCAAACGGCAGCAGGGCCGCGCCGGAAACGGCCTTGAGCAGGAAACGCCGCGGTATCGAGCGCCTGCGGGCCATCGCCGCCTCCTATCTGCGCATGAAGTCGGGGCTGCCGAAGATCAGCGCGGCGCGCAGCCCGCCCGGCGCGGCCTCGACCGCCGCGCGTGTCGAGCGCGACAGGCTCGCGCCAAAGATCTCCTCGAGAGGCGCGGGATCGATCGGGTCGGGGCGATGCGGCAGAAGCGCCGCGCCGTCTTCGCCGCCTACCGGCAGCGCGCCGATCGGCAGGCCGCCGCCGGCCAAGGCAATGGCAAAGCTGACCCGTTGGATCGCGGCGTTCGGGCTGAGCCACGCCTGTTGCGTGTTGGCATAGCCGTCTGGCGTTTGGCACCCGTAGAGCGGCATGCCGAAACGGCTCATCCAGCCGATCAGCGGCCGCAGATTGTTGACCGGGACCCCGGCCGCGCGCACCGCGGAGATCACGTATTCATAAGGCGTCTTGTATTTCTGCCCGGCGCTGTCCCAGAATTCGGGGCTGGCGAACAGCGTCTGCAGAACCTGCCGGATGTCGCCGCCGGTCGCCAGGAAACGGGCGGCGAGCCGGTCGACGAGAGCAGGCGGCGGCGCGTCGGCGACAAAATACTGCGCGAGCTCGTAGGCGATGTGATGGGCGGTGGCCGGGCTGCTGGCCAAAATATCGAGCGCCTCTTCGCCCTCCGCCCGGCCTCGCGCGTCGAGCTTGCGCCCGAGAAACACCTTGGGGCTGTAGTCGTGTCGCGTCCCATCGAAGATCGCCGCGACCTCGGGAAACTTTTCCGAGCCGGGCGGATTGACTCGCCAGCCGGTCAGCACCCGCGCCAGGGTGACAACATCGCCCTGGGTGTAGCCGCCATTGACGCCGAGCGTGTGCAGCTCCATCACCTCGCGGGCAAAATTCTCGTTCAACCCGCTCGCGGCCCCGCGCGCCCCGGGGCTTCCCGGCGCCGCGTCCTCGGTGTTGTCGAGATAGACCAGCATCGCCGGATGCTGGGCGACGGCGAGCAGCAGGTCGCGGAACCGGCCGAGCGCGTGCGGCCGAATCGCCTGGTCCTCGTAATTGCCGATCCACACCCGATCCAGCCCCTTGCCGGAAAAGATGTTGAAATGGTTGAACCAGAAATTGACCATCACCTGCTGGAGCTGGCGCCGGCTCAGCACCGCCTTGAGGATGCGAGCCTCGGCGGCCTCGCGCACGACGAGCCGGGCTCGCGCCTGCTGCGCCCTGATCTCGTCCACGCTCGGCTTGACGCCGGCAACCGGGCGCAGCGGCCCGTAGAGACCCCTCAGTTCGACAGCTCCGAGGCCGAGGGTCGTGAGCTGAGCCAGGCGAAACCGCAGCTCGATTGGCTCGTCGATCGCTTCGGGCTCGAGCTGCTCGGCGACGTAGCGCTCGACCCCGATCAGCTTCACATAGTTGAAATCGTCGAGGGTCGGGCCAAACGCCAGCCGATTGAGCACATGGATGACCTGGCGGTCCGAATCGGCAGCGCCCGCCCGCATCGGCAGCAGCAACAGCAGCAGACACGCCGCCCCCAACAACCCGGCATATCGGCTCGACATGGACCCTGCGGGCTATAACCGTCGATATCGTACTACGGACCTGCCGCCGATTATATCCCCATACGGCAGCGGCTGCCGGCCTCTTGCACCGGTGAGAGGGCGGCCGCCGATTTCGCGATCATTCTGATCCAGGCGCCGGGCCGGGATCCGACCCGGCAGGGCGTTAGTCTACGATTTGCCGGATCAGCAAGAATAAGTCGGTATCGCCGGTGGCTTCCCCTGCGGCGGTCAGCATCGCGTGCGCCTGGCCGCGATGATGCGTCTGGTGATTGAAGAAATGCGTCACCAAGAGCCGCTTTGGCGCGCGGATCTCGCGATTGGCGGCGCCGCTGAACCAGACGAGATCCTGGTCAAGCCAGGGTTCGTCGACCCGGGCCGCCCAGCGGCTGATGTCGGCGTCCGCCTGCAGCCGCGCCGCCGACAGCTTGGCAAAGTCATTGATCATATCCGCGCTTTCCTTGATCGCGGTCGCGGGCTTTGGCCAATCGTCGAACCGCGACATCCACTGCCGGTCGCCCCACAGGATGTGGGTCAGAGTGCCGTGGATCGAGCCCCAGAACGCGCCGCGCTCGGCCCGCCGCTCGGCGTCCGGCAGTCGCGCCGCGGCGTCGAACAGGCGGCGGTTCATCTCGGCGTTATAGGCGGCCATCGTGCGCACATAGGCGGCGGTGATCATGGCAATCCCCGTTTAGTCAATTCGCGCCGCTTCAGCGGCCCTTGAACGGCCCGGGCCGGCGCTTTTCGGCAAACGCCAGCGCCGCCTCGTGAAAATCCTCGGACAGATAGAGCTTTAGCGGCGCCGTTTGCATCGCCACCTCGCGTTCGAGCCGGTCCATGTACCAGCGCCGGGTGCGCACCGTCGCGCGCACCGATAAGGGCGGGTTCCGCGCGATCTCGAGGGCGAGCTCGCGCGCCGCATCGAGATGACGCCCGGCGGGCGCGACCCGGCTGACGATGCCGGCCGCGAGCGCCTCTTCGGCGGTGAAGAAGCGGCCGGTCAGCGCCACCTCGGTCGCGAGCGCGCCCCCGCCGCGGAAATTCAGCAAGGCCCAGTATTTTGAGCCGCCGAGCCCGCGCGACGTTTCGGTCACCTGGAATTTGGTTCCGGCCGCGGCGACGATCAGGTCGCATTCGAGCGCGATGCCGAGCGCCAGCCCCATGGCGTAGCCATGCGGCGCCGCGATCACCGGCTTCCAGTTGACCGACCGGGTCAGCAGATCGGCGGAATTGGCGTCCCAGCCCTGCGGACCGCCATGCTCGAGGAATTCTTCGCGCCGCCGCAGCTGGCGCTGGTGCACATCGGCGCCGCTGGAAAAAGCCCGGCCGGCGCCGCAGATGATTGCGACCTGCGCCTCCGGATCGAGATCGAAGCGGCGCAGCGCGCCGGCCAGATCCCGCACCAGCACGTCGCTGAATGCATTGAGCTTTTCTGGCCGGTTGAGGGTCAGGGTGACGATCTGGTCGCTGCACTCATACCTAACGAGCGGTTCAGTCCCGGCGTCCGCGGCCATGCCTTCTCTCCCAAATCGCGTGCCATCGCGACCGGAGGATAGCGCCGGGTCGGGGGCCGCCGCCAGCAGCCCGGCCGGATTTCCGCGCTGCCGGGCGAACCGGGTCGAGCACGGCCCCCGCCGGTGGTGCCATGCCGACGGGTGCTTCCCGTCAGTTCACTCAAGCCCGCTGGGCCGACTTTCGAAACCGGTTGGAGCCAAGCTTCGATCGGGACGCGGGCGGCGGGGGCTCGCTTCGGATGGCAGCTATTTGCCGTTATTTGTTGCTGTTAGTCGGGTTGGTGTTGTTCCAGTTAGTGGCGCCGCTGCCGGCGGTTCCGGCACCGCTCGACGGTGGCGTTGTGCCCGGCATGCTGGACCCTTGGCCGGCGGCCGGGCCGAGCAGGCTGTTCATCGTCTTCTGATCGAGCGTGGCTGTCGCCTGCAGGCCGTTCTTTTGCTGGTACTGCCGCAGCGCTTGCTGCGTCTCCGGCCCCATCATGCCGTCAATCCGACCGTGATAGATCCCTTCGCCGCGCAGCTTCTCCTGAGCCTGGCGGACCTCGCTGGGCGTCGCCTGCGCCGCGTTCATGGAAGTCGAGGGGTTCGCGGTGGCGGGCTCGTTCGATTGGGCGCTGCTGCCCATCGTCGACGTCGCCGGCTGCGATCCCGTGTCGCCGGTCTGCGGCATCGCGGATTGCGCATTCGGGGTGGCCGGGGTGGCGGGCTGGGTCACCGCCGGCCCGGGGTTGGTCTCGGGATTTTGAGCAGCGTAGCCTGGGGCAACGCCGGCGAGCCCGAGCGCGATCGCCGAGGCGGTCGCAAGAAATAGCGTTCTCATCCGTACCTCCTTTCGGATGGTTGGGCGCAGAGCGCGCACGTCGCGCAAACCCCGCCTCGCGCGGCGCGTTCCCGACGATCCTGAAGGTTTCGCCGCCGCACGGTCGCTGTCGTAACCGCGAACGGGGCGGCAGAGTGGCCGGGAGCCGCGAAGATCTGACGTCCACGATCGGCGCGAAGGGAGCTCACCCCACCCCGAACCGGGTGATCGCGTCCTTGTTGAATTCGAGCCCGAGGCCGGGGGCGGTTGGCATCGCCAAGAGGCCGTTATACGGCACCGGGACCTCCTGCCACAGCTGGAACAGGCGCGGCATGTATTCGACGGTCAGCCCGTTCGGGATGGCGCCGACCAGGTGCACATGGATCTCGGGGACGCCGTGGCTCACGACCGGCAGGTTGAAGGCTTCGGCCATGCCGGCGATCTTGAGCCACGGCGTGATGCCGCCCGAGCGCACCTGGTCGATCATCACGATATCGACCGAGCAGGCTTCGATCATGTGGCGGAACGGCACGATGCCCCAAAGATATTCGCCGCCGGCGATCGGGGTCGACAACGCCGCCGCCACCCGCGCCAGCCCGGGGTAATCGTCATGCGCGGTCACGTCCTCGAGCCAATAGAGGCCGACCCCGGCATCCTCGACCCGGCGCCCGATGTCGATCGCCTGCTCGACCCGCCAGCGCTGGTTGATGTCGCACATCAGATCCATGTCGGGGCCGACCGCCTGACGGATCAGCCGGGCCTGCTCGACCTCGCGAGCCGGTGAGGTGAGGCCGGGCAAACCGAGCTGCATCTTGGTCTGGCGGTGGCCTTTCTCGCGCAACCGTCCGGCCGCGGTCACCGCCTCCTCCAACTTCAAGCCGCGGCGCAGCGCCCCGCTCGCATAGGTGGCGATATGGTCGCGTCCGCCGCCGAGCAATTTCCACAATGGCAGGCCGAGCGCCTTCCCCTTGATGTCCCATAGCGCGACATCGATCGCCGACAGCGCCATCGTGAAGATCCCGGCGGGGCCGGCCGAGACCGCCGCCGCGCGCAGCTTCGCCGCCACCGCCTCGACCCGCAGGGGGTCCTCGCCGACCGCGAGCGCGCCGAGCTCGTCGACGGCATGCCTGAGGGTGCGGGTCAACGCGCCGCCGAAATAGGTGACGCCGAGCCCCTCGACGCCCTCGTCGGTGCCGAGCCGTAGCCAGACGATCGGGTTCTTCGCGTTCGGGTTCTCCGAAAACCCGGCGAGCGGCTCGTCATTAGGCAGCGCCACGATGCCGGTTTCAATTCGTGTGACCTTCACTCCACCCTCCCCTTTTTTACTGATGAACCGCCTCGAGCTTATAACCGTCCGGATCGAGGACGAAGGCGGCGTAGTAGGTTGGGCCGTATCGCGGACGCGGCCCCGGCGCACCGCAGTCGCGACCACCTATCAGCAGCGCCTCCCGATGGAACGCATCGACTGCGCCGCGGCTCGGAGCAGTGAAAGCAAGATGAAAGCCCGGGCCTGGGGCCCGCACCGTTCCGGTTTTCGCGAAGAGAGCCAACTTATCTCCGCCGCCCTTTTCGCCAAAGCCGACGGCATCTGGTTTTGACCACACCCGGACATATCCAAGCGGGGCGAATATCCGCTCGTAGAATTCCGCCGAGCGCGCGAGGTCATCGACGCCGAACGAGATATGCCCGAGCATCATCGCACCGCTCCGCGCCGGTTCGGGTTGGCCGATCCGCGGGCGCTCGCCCGCCACGGTGGGCGACACTAGCATGCTATCGCGCGAAGACGAGGACGAAGGCGATCGCGACCAAGGCCGCGGCCGCAATGTAGAGCGGCAGCACTGCGAGCCAGGCGCGCTTGGCTTGCTCGGCAGCATGCAAGGCGATCGACTCGGCGTGCAGGACGATGCCGTCACGGGACATGTCGCCAACCAAGGCGTCGAGGCTGCGGATCAGCCGCGGCAGCCGCTCGGCCATCTCGGCGAAGGTGTCGAGCCGCTGGCGCAATTGCGCTTCGGGGCCGCGATTGTCGCGCATCCAGGCTTCGATCGGCGGCCGGGCCAAGGCCCAGACGTTGATTTCCGGATCGAGCCGGCGGCCGATCCCCTCGATCAGCACCATGGTTTTTTGCAGCAGCAACAGCTGCGGCTGCGTCTCCATACCAAACTGCTCGGTAACCTGAAACAGCTGGGAGAGCAGGCGGGCGACCGAGATGTCCTGCAGCGGGCGGCCGAGGATCGGCTCGCCGATCGCGCGGCAGGCCTGGGTGAAGGTGTCTACCGAGCGGTCCGGCGGCACATAGCCGGCGGCGAAATGAATTTCGGCCACCCGGCGATAGTCGCCCGACAAAAACCCGAGCAGCATGTCGGCGAGGTAATAGCGGGTGGCGCGGTCGAGCCGCCCCATGATCCCGAAATCGACGACGACGATTGCCCCCGAGGCGTCGACGAACATGTTTCCCGGGTGCAGATCCGCATGAAAAAAGCCGTCGCGAAACACCTGGTTGAAAAACGCGCCGGCGGCTTCGGCCAGCAGCCGCTCGATGCGATGCCCGGCGGCCAGCAACGCGGCCCGGTCGTCGATGCGGATGCCGGCGATCCGCTCGAGGGTCAACACACCATGCCCGGTGCGCTGCCAGTCGATCCGCGGCACGCGAAAGCCCGGATCCCCGGCGAAGTTTTCGGCGAGCTCCGATCCTGCCGCAGCCTCGAACCGCAGATCCATCTCGAAACGGACCACCTCGGCCAAGGTCTCGACGATTTCGACCGGCTTCAGTCGGCGGGACGGCGGATACAGCCGCTCGATCCATCCGGCGAGCCAGAAAAACAGGTCGAGGTCGCGGGCAAAGGCCTGCGCCACCCCCGGCCGCAGCACTTTGACGGCAACGTCCTCCCCCTCGGCGGTGCGCGCGAAATGCACCTGGGCGATCGAGGCGGCGGCGATCGCGGTTTCGTCGAACGATACGAACAAGGTTTCGAGCCGCCGGCCGAACTCGGCCTCGATCGCCGCCCGCGCCTGGGCTCCCGGAAATGGCGGCAGGCGGTCCTGCAGGCTCGCCAGATCGGCGCAGAGCTCGTCGCCCAGCAGATCGGCCCGGGTCGACATCAGCTGACCGAGCTTGACAAAGCTCGGCCCCATCTCGTCGAGCGCCGCGGCGAGCCGCTGGCCGGGGCGCGCCGCTACCAAAGCGCGGCGCCGGGTAAAGCGGCGGGCGATACGCAGGTAAACGGCGACGACCGGGACGCCGGCGAACGCAAACAGCGCGTCGTGGCGTGCCAGGATCAGTCCGATTGCGGCCAGGCGGGCGAGGTTGCGCAGGCTGCGCAGCAGCCCGAGCCCGGGCCGCAAAGCCTCAGAGCCGCCAGGCCGAGTGAAGCGCAGCGATGCCCCCCGTCAGATTCCGGTATCTGACCTGCCCAAAGCCGGCCGCAATGATCATCTCGGCGAGCTCCCCCTGGCGTGGAAACCCGCGAATGCTTTCGACCAAATAAGTGTAGGCCTCGCGGTCGCCGGCGACGATCTGCCCGAGCAGCGGCACGATTTGAAAGCTGTAAAGATCGTAAAGCGGCTGCAGCAGCGGCGCCACCTCCGGCGTGAACTCGAGACACATGAAGCGGCCGCCCGGCCTCAGCACCCGCCGCGCCTCGGCCAGCGCCGCCCCGATATGGGTCACGTTGCGCAACCCAAAGGCGACCGTGTAGAGGTCGAAGGAGCGCGCGGCAAAGGGCAGCCGCTCGGCCTCGGCGCCCAGCCATTCGATGCCGTCGAGGATGCCCCGGTCGAGCGCTCGGGCGCGGCCGATCTCGAGCATGCGCAGGTTGGCGTCGCAGACGACGGCGCCGCCGCCGACCCCGACGGCCCCGCCCGCAGCGTCCACAATTTCGGGTGCCAGGCGCGGCCAGGCGCGCATCGCGATGTCGCCGGTGCCGCCGGCCACGTCGATCAGGCGCTGCCCCGGGCGCGGCTTGATCCACGCCACCATCGCCGCCTTCCACCGCCGGTGGATGCCGCCGCTCATCAGATCGTTCATCAGGTCGTAGCGGTGCGCCACGCTGTCGAAGATGCCGCGCACCAGCGGAGCCTTCTCGCCCGGCGGCACATGGCGGTAGTCGCGCGCAGCGGCGCCGCTTGTCTCTCGCTCGCTCATCGGGCAGGAAGATAGCGCCATCGTGCCGCGCGCGCCACGCCGCGGCCGGCACGGCCCAATTCAACGAGAAATGGCAACCAAGGTATCGTCAGCACCGCGCAGGCGTCGCTTTCGCGGGGTTGACGGCTCAACATTATCCGGAGCGGCTGTAGCGGTTTCGTTCGGCCGGGGAGCATGCAGATGAGCGCGTCGAGCAAGATCGTCAACGGTATCGGCCAACCGGTGCGGCGCAAAGAGGATTTCCGCCTGCTGACCGGGCGCGGATGCTACACCGACGATATGGCGCCGGCCGGACTGGTGCATGCGGTATTCGTCCGCTCGCCGCACGCCCATGCGCGCATCGTCTCGATCGACACGGCGGCGGCATGCGCCGCGCCCGGCGTCCTCGCGGTGCTGACCGGGGCCGACTATGCCGCCGCCGGGCTCGGCCCGATCCCGCACAACCCCGGCCTGTCGGCGCCGCCCGACGTGCAGGCGCGCGTCTTGGGGCTCGAGCCGATCGCGACGGTGCATTTTCCGCTGCCGACGGAAACAGCCCGCTTTGTCGGCGAGCCGGTCGCGATTGTCGTCGCCCGGACCATCGCCCTCGCCAGGGACGCAGCCGAATTGCTCGACATTGCCTACGAGCCGCTGCCGGCGGTCGTGCATGCCGCCGATGCGCTGAAGCCGGATGCACCCCGCCTGTGGGAGATGGCGCCGGACAATCTCTGCGTCGATGTGGAACTCGGCAATCAAGCCGCCGCCGACGCCGCCTTTGCCCGCGCTACCCATGTCGTGCGGCTCGAAACCCGGGCGCAGCGGGTCACCGGGGTGCCGATGGAGCCGCGCACCAATATCGCCGAATACGATCCGGCGGTCGGCCGATACACCCTTTACACCGGCAGCGGCCGCGGCGTCGCCAAGGTCAGGCTCGACCTCGCCCAGGTGCTCGGCGTGCCGGCCGAGCAGGTGCGGGTGCTGTGCGGCGACATGGGAGGCAATTTCGGCACCCGCAACCTGTTCTACCCCGAATATGCGCTGCTCGCTTGGGCAGCGCGCCGGGTCGGCCGGCCGGTCAAATGGACTTGCGAGCGCAGCGAATCCTTCCTCAGCGATTGGCAGGGCCGTGATCTGACCGTCGAGGCCGAGCTCGCTCTCGACGAGCACGGCAACTTTCTCGCGGTCCGCGGCTCAAATTTGAGCAATCTCGGCGCCCATGCGGCGGCCTTCGGGCCGCTGCAAAAAGGCCTCGGGCTGATGTCGAACGTCTATCGCATCCCTGTCGCCTATTTTCGCGGGCGTGGTGCCGTCACCAACACGGTCTCGACCACGCCCTACCGCAGCGCCGGGCGGCCCGAGGCGATCTTTGTCGTCGAGCGGCTCGTCGATCTGGCGGCTGACCAGCTCGGCCTCGACCCGGCAGTGCTGCGCCGGCAGAACATGATCCCGCCCGAGGCGCAGCCCTACGCCAACCCGCTCGGCGTCACCTACGACAGCGGCAACTATCAGGAGGGGATGGAGACGGCGCTGGCGCTCGGCGACTGGCCTGGCTTCCGGGCCAGGCGCGAAGAGTCCAAGCGTCGCGGCAGGCTGCGCGGGATCGGGATCGCCAACTACGTCGAGATCACCTCGGGCGCCCCGCGCGAGCGCGCCGAGATCACGGTGCTGCCGCAAGGCCGGGTCGAGCTGGTGATGGGTACGATGGCCTCGGGTCAAGGCCATGAAACGAGCTTCGCCCAGCTCGTCACCGAATGGCTCGGCGTGCCGTTCGACAGCATCGACTATGTCGCCCACGACACCGACCGGGTTCAAGCCGGCGGCGGCTCGCATTCCGGACGCTCGATGAAATTGGCGGCGACGATCATCGGCAACGCAACCGACGAGATCATCGACAAGGGCCGCAAGATCGCGGGCTTTCTGCTGGAGACCGGCGAAATCGACATCGAGTTCGCGCAAGGCCGCTACCGCGTCGCCGGCACCGATCGCGACATCGGCATCTTCGAAGTCGCCGCGGCCGCAGCCGGTCGGGCGGATTTGCCGCCCCAACTGCACGGGCCGCTCGCTGGCATTTCTGATGAGATCCTGCCGGTCGCGAGCTTTCCATACGGCACGCAGGTGTGCGAGGTCGAGGTCGATCCCGAGACCGGGGCGGTCGAGATTGTCGGCTACGCCGCGGTCGACGATGTCGGCCGTGCGGTCAACCCGATGATCCTGCACGGCCAGACCCATGGCGGCATCGCACAGGGCGTCGGCCAGGCGTTGCTCGAGGAGAGCCATTACGATCCGCAGAGCGGGCAATTGCTGGCGGCGAGCTTTATGGATTACGCGATGCCGCGCGCCGACACCTTCCCGCCGCTCGCGACCGCGCTCAGCGAAGTGCCGGCGCCGACCAACCGGCTCGGCGTCCGATCGGGCGGCGAGGGCGGCACGACCCCGGCGCTGGCGGCGGTGATCAACGCGATCACCGATGCGCTCTCCGGGCTGGGGGTTCGCCACATCGAGATGCCGGCGACACCGGAACGGGTCTGGCGCGCGATCCAGGCGTCGCGCCCCGCCGCTCGAGCTGCCGGTAATGGGCCGCCCGCGACAGATCGGCATTGATGAAGCGGCGCTGCAGCTCGGCCCATCGGCAAGCCGGCAAAGGCTGGCACGAGGGGGTTCGCCAGGCGGGCTGGACTCGCGCCGCTCGATTGCGCTGCGGGCGATTTTTCCCGGTGTGACTTTCCCCTATGGACGGCTCGCGCGCCGCTCCCTATCT
The DNA here is from genome assembly GCA_036500965.1 of Allostellaceae bacterium. Lineage (GTDB taxonomy): Bacteria > Pseudomonadota > Alphaproteobacteria > ATCC43930 > CGMCC-115725 > AP-15. The sequence goes on from DASYBC010000051.1 coordinate 52,645, forward strand.
CACAACAAACACGCACGAGACGGGGGAAATGCCGCCGCTTCTTCCAATTACCGCAGCACGGCGTGTCGACGAGGTCTTCGATCCCTTTTCCGGGATCGAGCTGCCGCAGCTAGGTCATGTCGACGATGCCGCGCTGGCCGCGATCACCGATCTCTATCGCGAAATCCTGCCAACCGGCGGAGCGATCCTCGATCTGATGTCGGGCTGGGTCAGCCATCTGCCTCCCGAAATCGCCTATCGCCGGGTGGTCGGGGTCGGGCTCAACGCCTGCGAGCTGGCGGAGAACCCGTTTCTCGACGAATGGCGGGTGCAGGATTTGAACCGCAACCCGCGTCTGCCGTTCGCTGCCGGCGAGTTTGACGGCGCCGCGCTGTGCCTTTCGGTCCAGCATCTGACGCGCCCGGCCGAGGTGATTCGCGAGGTCGGGCGGGTGCTGAAGCCCGGCGCCCCGCTGGTCGTGACCTTCTCGGAGCGCTGCCGGCCAACCCGCGCGATCGGCTGCTGGTGCCTGCTCGACGACGCCGGGCATCTGTGCCTGATCGCGCATCACTTTGCCGAGGCCGGAAATTGGGCCGACATCCGCTGTCGAGACCGCACTCCGCCGGGCGGCGGCGGACCGCTTTACGCGGTGATCGGCCGTAGCCTCGGCCCCTGGCCTCCGGGCAGCGACGACTGAGGGTGGCGGCGCCGTCGCCCGATGATCACGCGTCGTAGGCGACCATCGCCGTAAACGGGACGTCGATGCGGCTGCGGCCACCAAGGAAACTCAGCTCGATAATGCAGCCGGCGCCGACGACACTGCCGCCCCGGCGGCGGACCAGGTCGATCGCGGCGTGCATGGTTCCCCCGGTCGCCAACAGATCGTCGAGCACGACCACGCGCTGACCGGCAGAGATCGCGTCCTGCTGAATCTCGATCGTATCGCTGCCATATTCGAGCTGATAGGTAAACGGCACGGTCGGCCCGGGCAGCTTGCCTTTTTTGCGGATCATGGCAAAGCCGCGGCACAGCTCGTAAGCCACCGGCGCGGCAACCAGAAACCCGCGGGACTCGATGCCGATCAACAGGTCGGGCTGATGCGGACGCAGCGCCTCGGCCAGGCGCTCGATCGTCGTCCGCCAGGCGACCGGATGCGCGAGTAGAGTCGAGATGTCGTAGAAGAGGATCCCGGGCTTGGGAAAATCTGGTATCGCGCGAATGTGCTGCTTGAGGTCCATGACGGCTGTCCTCGGCGATTGGGCGCACGGGGTCATCGGCCCGCGCGCGGCATAGCGGCTTTTGCCGGCGTTGAAAAGGTCTCGCCCGCGGCGCGCGGATCTGATGGGCCCGATGGCGTCGACCGCCGCCACTCTCGCGCAAACGGAGGTTGATGGAGCAGTAGTGCTGGCGGCGGCCGGCGACTGGCTGGTCGGCTCGGCCGCGGCGCTCGACCGTCGGCTGCAAGCGCTGCCGATGCCGACGGGCGGACGCGTCAGCATCGACCTGGCCGCGGTCGATCGGATCGACAGCGCCGGCGCCTGGCTGCTGCTGCGCACCGAGCGCGACCTTAGGGCGCGCGGCAACACCGTGGAATTGCGCAACTTGCGGCCGAGCATCGCGCCGCTGCTCGACCAGGTCCGCGCCGGCGAAACGCGTGCCCCGGTTCCGCACCCGCGGCCGGCGCACCACTCGCTCGCCGGCTTTGTCGCTCGGATCGGCCAGATCTCGCTGGGGCTGGCCACGCGCGCCTATCATCTGCTCGGGTTTGTCGGCCTCGTCTTCGAGACCGAGCTGCGCCTGTTGCGTCGCCCCAGCCGGCTGCGGCTGACCGCATTGCTGGCGCAGATGGAACAGACCGGGGTCGATGCGCTGGCGATCGTCGGCATGCTGTCGTTTCTGGTCGGGGTGGTCATCGCCTATCAGGGCGCCGACCAGCTGCGGCGTTTTGGCGCTCAGATCTACACCGTCGACCTCTTGGGCGTCGGCATCCTGCGCGAGCTGGGCGTGCTGATGACCGCGATCATTGTCGCCGGACGCTCGGGCAGCGCGTTCACCGCGCAGATCGGCACGATGCGGGTCAACGAAGAGATCGACGCGCTCAGCGCGATCGGCCTCGACCCGATCGAGGTGCTGGTGATCCCGCGGCTGTTCGGGTTGGTGCTGACCTTGCCGATGCTGACCATCTACGCCAATTTGATGGGGCTTCTGGGTGGCTGTCTGATGGCGTGGGGTGTGCTGGGAATTTCGATTCCGCAGTTTATTAACGAATTGCAGTCGGCGCTCGGTCCGAGAACGTTTTGGATCGGCGTGTTCAAGGCGCCGTTCTTCGCTGGGATCATCGCCACGGTCGGTTGCTATGAGGGATTTCAGGTGTCGCGCAGCGCCGAGAGCGTTGGCCGCCAGACTACGCTCTCGGTGGTCGAGTCGATCTCTCTGGTTATCGTCACCGATGCTTTGTTTTCGGTTTTCTTTTCGTTTTTGAGGGTTTGAGCGTGGGCGATCATCGGGGCGACGCGATCATTCGGATCCGGGGGCTGGCCAACCGGTTTGGCACCGAAAAAATTCACGACGGCCTCGATCTCGACGTGTTCCGCGGCGAGGTCCTCGGCGTGGTCGGCGGGTCGGGGAGCGGCAAGTCGGTCCTGTTGCGCACCATCGTCGGGCTCAATCGTCCGGTCAGAGGCCGGGTCGAGGTGTTCGGGCACGACATTCTGGGGTCGAGCGAGCCGCAGCGGCGCGAGATCGAAAAGCGCTGGGGGGTCTTGTTTCAGGACGGCGCGCTGTTCAGCTCGCTGACCGTCGCCCAGAACATCGAGGTGCCGCTCAGGGAATTTTACGACGAGATGCCGCTGCCGCTGATGGACCAGATCGCCTGCTTCAAGATCGGCATGGTCGGCCTGCCCGAGGATGCGGCGGCAAAGTACCCGGCGCAGCTGTCGGGAGGCATGCGCAAGCGCGCCGGGCTCGCCCGCGCCCTGGCGCTCGATCCGGAAATCGTCTTCCTCGACGAGCCGACGGCCGGGCTCGATCCGATCGCCGCCGGCGAGTTCGACCGCCTGATCGGCGATTTGAAGAGCAGCCTCGGCCTGACCGTGTTCATGGTGACCCATGATCTCGACAGCCTGTTCGCGATCTGCGACCGCGTTGCGGTTTTGGTCGACAAGAAACTGCGGGTCGGCACCCTCGAAGAAATGCTGCAAGACCACCACCCATGGATCCGCTCCTATTTCCATGGCCCGCGCGGGCGCGCGACGCTGGGCGCCAAAGCTGAAGCCGCGGCGCAAATCGAGGCTCGAATGTCTGCTCCGGCTTCGGCCTGATCCGTAAACCCGGAGGTTGAAGAATGGAGACGCGAGCAAACTACGTCGCGGTCGGAGCGTTCGTGTTGGCGGTTGTCCTCGCTGCGTTCGGGGTGGTGATCTGGCTCGGCCACTTCGAATTCACCCAAGTCCATAAACCCTATTACATTTTCTTCAAGGGATCGGTCTCCGGGCTCAGCAAGGGCTCGTCCGTGCAATATAACGGGATCCCGGTCGGCCGAGTGATCGATGTCCGGGTCGATCCTGACAATATTTCGCAGATCCAGGTGACGGTCGAGATCGACACCAATCTGGTCACGATCAAGACGAATGCTCGCGCCTTTCTCGACACCAATCTGTTGAGCGGCGTCTCGACGGTGCAGATCCGCGGCGGCACGCAGGAAGCCCGGGTCCTGGAGCCAAAGCCCGGTCATCGCTACCCGATCATCAAACCCGGGCGATCGGAGATCGAAGAGGTGAAGGCCTCGCTTCCCGAGCTGACCGCGGAGCTCAAAACCGCCGCCGGCAATCTGAACGCCCTGCTTGATGCGCGCAACCGCCAGGCGGTGGCCGACAGCCTGCAGAACATCCGCACCGTCACCGGCGCACTCGCCGGCCACAGCGAGGATTTGGGCGCGATCCTCGGCAACGCCGATGATTCGATGGTCGCGCTCAAAACGCTGATCCAGCATGTCGATCAGAGCTATGCCGCGCGCGGCGGGCTGAAAGACCAGGTGTCGCAAACTCTGAAGGATTTCGACCGGGTGGCCGCCAATTTGGTCGACACCAGCCACATGCTCCAGCTGACGATCGCCGAAAACCGGCCCGGCGTCCGCGATTTCACCCAACAAACGCTGCCGGCAATCGACGATCTGGTCAGCGACACCCAGCAGCTGGCGACAAATCTGAACCGGCTGGCGCTTCAACTGCAGCGGGACCCGACCCGATTGCTGTTTGGCGACCGGCGCCAGGGCTATCAACCGCGATGACCGGCCGGCCGCGATGACTAGGACGTCCGGCCGCATCGCGCGCCGCTCGCTCACCGCCGGCGCGGTGCTGGCGCTGACCGGATGCGCGAGCCTGCTCGGCGTTTCGCCGCCCGGACACCTCTACCGGCTGACCGCCGCCGGCGCCTATCCGGCAAATCTGCCGCGGGTGAGAGCGCAGCTGTTGATCGACCTGCCGCAAGCCCCGGCCGGCATCGACACGAGCCGGATCGCGCTGAGCCGATCGCCGCTCTCGCTCGACTATTACGCGGATTCGGAGTGGACCGATCGCGTCACGGCTCTGGTGCAGACGGCGCTGTTGGCTTCCTTTGAAAACAGCGGGGCGATTACCGCGATCGATCGCGAATCGATCGGGCTTCGGCCCGATTTCGTCCTCGAGACCGAGATCCGCCATTTCGAGGCGGTCTATGACCGGAACACCGCGCCGCCGACGGCTTGGGTTGCGATCATCGCCCGGCTGGTGGCGATGCCACGGCGCAGAATCGCCGCGCAGACCGCGTTCGAGCGCCGGGTTCCGGCCGCAGCCAACAACATCCCGGACGCGGTCGCCGCGATCAATTCGGCGGCGGACGCGGTGATGCGCGAGATCGTCCTGTGGACCCTCGGTGATCCCGCTTTATCTGCGCGGCACGGCTAGCTAATCTGTGGCCACGTTTTGTTCGCGGGGTGATCGAGTGGCGGTGATAGACTGGGTCGCGAGCCCGACGGAGCTGGCGCGGATGCGCACCGCGGCGGCGATCGTTTTGGAATGTCGCCGCTGGTTTGCGGCGAACCCGGCGGGCGTGCTCGGCGAGATCGCCGCGGGTGACGCGCCGCTTGCCGAATGGCGGCATTACCCCGCCGGCGAAGTTTACGATCCGGACAGCCACGCTCAGTATTTTTATCACCTTCATCCGGAAGCGGGCCGGCCGGCCCGCGAGCACGGCCATTTTCACACCTTTTTGCGCGCCGAAGGCATCCCCAAGGGGATAGCGCCATGGGTTCTGCCCGAGACCGCAATAGCCGATGCGGCGCGGCCTCCGCCTCAAGCGGCGCCGCTGAGGCAGGGTGCGCGCGACGAGGTGTGCCATCTGATCGCGATCACCCTCGACCCGGCGGGCGAGCCGGCTCGGCTGTTCACGACCAACCGCTGGGTCACCGGCGAGACTTGGTACCGCGCCGAGGATGTGGTGCGCATGCTCGACCGTTTTGCGATCGGCGAGGCCGGGCAATCGCCAGTCCTCAACCAATGGGTCGTCGCGCTGGTTGCGCTGTTCCGCCCGCAGATCGCTGCGCTGTTGCGGGCGCGCGACGAAACCATGATGGCCTGGCGCCGGCGGCGGCGGGCAAATGTCTTTGAGGATATGCGTCTCGAGATCATCTCCAGCCTTGCGATCGACATCGATGCCCAGCTCGTCTTGTTGGAACGCGCCAGCGCGCTCGCTGGCTCCGACGGGCTGCCGCGACCGCCGGCCCTGCCGCGAATGGCGGAGGGATGGGGCGAGGGTCACGCCAGCTGAGCCGCTGCTCCCCTGGCGCGGTATGATCGCGGAGCTGATGTCGTGATGTGCTGGCGGCCGGGGCTCATGCGGCGCGAGCGTCGTCGCTTGCCGGCCGCTCGTGCGGGGGTAATGGCATGTGCGGGATCGCCGGGTTTGTGACTGCCGGGACGGCCGCGCCGCGCGCCGAGCTCGAGACGCGGCTGCGGCGCATGATTGCGACGTTGCGCCATCGCGGGCCCGATGACGAAGGGGTGTGGACCGACGGCGAGGCGGGGCTCGCCCATTCTCGCCTGTCGATCATCGACCTGTCTGCGGCCGGGCATCAGCCGATGGCCAGCGCCGACGGTAGCGTGTGGATCACCTACAACGGCGAAATCTACAATTTCCGCGACCTGCGGCAGGAGCTGGAGGCGCTGGGCTACCGGTTTCGCAGCCGCAGCGACACCGAAATCATCGTCAATGGCTGGCACGCCTGGGGAGCGCAGGTGTTTTTGCGGCTGCGCGGCATGTTCGCGCTGGCGCTGTGGGACCGGCGCTCGCGGCGACTGATCCTGGCGCGCGACCGGGTCGGCGAAAAGCCGCTCTACTGGGCCCGGACCCGATCGGGACTGTTGTTCGGCTCCGAGATCAAGGCAATGCTCGCTTGGCCGGGAATGGCGCGGCTCCCCGATCTCGGCGCGATCGACCATTACTTGACTTTGCAATACGTGCCGGCGCCGCACACCGCCTTTGCCGGCATCCGCAAGCTGCCGGCCGCGCATTACCTGGTCGTCGATGCCGCTGCCGGCGACATTGCCGACGAGCCCCAGCCGGTGCGCTATTGGCAGCTGCCTGCCGCGCGCGCCGGATCGGCATTGCTGCCGCCGGAGGAGCTGCGGCGCGAGCTCGCGGCGAGGATCGAGGAGGCGGTCCGCCTGCGCCTGTTGTCCGACGTGCCGCTCGGCGCCTTTCTGTCCGGCGGCGTCGATTCCTCCGCTGTGGTGGCGATGATGGCGCGCGCCGGCGGCGGCCGGGTGAAGACCTTCTCGATCGGCTTTGCCGCCAAGGAGTACGACGAGACCCGCTATGCCCGCATGGTGGCGCAGCATTACGGCACCGACCATGAAGAGCACATTGTCGAGCCCGATGCGGTCGCGGTGCTGCCGCGCCTGGTGTGGCATTATGGCGAGCCGTTCGCCGACCCGTCCGCCGTCCCGACCTGGCATGTCGCCGAGCTGGCGCGGCGCAGGGTCACCGTGGCGCTGACCGGCGATGGCGGCGACGAGTGCTTTCTCGGCTATGGCCGTTACCGGGCAATGCGCTGGCTCGACCGCCTCGACCGGCTGCCGGGCTGGGGCCGCCGAGGGTTCGCACACCCGTTCGCACACCTTTTGTCCCTGGCCCCGCCGCAGCTGCAGCGGCGCTTTAGGACGCGGCGGATCCAACAGGCGCTGCTGGCGCCGCGCTCCCGTCCGGCCGAGCGCTATGCGCCGACGATCGCGTTTTTTGCCGACAGCGACAAGGGCGAGGGCTACGGCGAGGCGATGCGCGGGCTCGGCGCGGGCTCGGTCCTCGACCGCATCGAGCCGCACTTCGCCGCCGCGCCAAACCTAGTGGCCGGGGCCAACCGCGCCGATATCGACAGCTATCTGCCCGACGACCTGATGGTCAAGGTGGACATCGCCGGTATGGCGCACGGGCTCGAGGCGCGCGCGCCGCTGCTCGACCATGTGCTGATGGAGTGGGCGACCGCACTGCCGGACGCGGTGAAGATGACCGGCGGCGTGACCAAGGCCTTGTTCAAATCGGCGATGGAGCCGTACCTGCCGCGTCAAATCCTCTATCGGCCCAAGCGCGGCTTCGGCTGCCCGATCGACCGCTGGTTTCGCAGCGAGCTCAAGGAGCTCGCCTATGACACCCTCTTGGCGCAGAGCGCGCGGCAGCGCGGCCTGTTCCAGCCGGCGTACGTTCGCCGTCTGCTCGACGAGCATTGCGCCGCGCGGGCCAATCACCACAACCGGCTTTGGGCGCTGCTGATGCTCGAATTGTGGTTTCAAATGTGGGTCGACGCGCCCTCCGAGACGGTGGTGCTGCGCCCCGCAGCCTAGCCGCGGCGACAGCTGCTCGGCCAAACACCGGCTGCCCCGTGCCGCGGCGGATCCTCGTCATCGTCAACCCGGCAGCGGGCCGCGCCGCCCGCTCCGCTGCTCGGTTGCGGCGCATCGTCGCCGAGCTCGAGCGGCTCGGCTGTGCTGTTGTCATCCGCCGGACCGGCGCGCCCGCCGAAGCCGAGCGCCTGGCGCGGGAAGCGGAAGCCGCTTTCGACCTGATCGTCGCCGCCGGCGGAGACGGCACCGTCAACGAGGTGGTCAACGGGCTCGCCGGCTCGGCGCGGCCGATGGCCGTTCTGCCGCTCGGAACCGGCAACGTTCTGGCCAACGTCGTCGGCTTGCCGCGCCGCCCCGAAGCGCTGGCGCGGGTCATCGCTGCGGCGCCGCCGCAGCCGATCTGGCCTGCCCGCATCGGCGACCGGTTGTTCGTGGCGATGGCCGGCATCGGCTTTGACGCCGAGGTGGTGGCGGCGCTCGACCACCGCCTCAAGCGCCGCGTCGGCAAGCTTGCCTTTGCCTTGGCCATCCTGTCCTGTCTGCGCCGATACCGCCGGATCGAGCTCCGCGTAGAGGTCGATGGGCGCGCTTATCGGGCGGCCTCGGCGATCATCGTCAAAGGCCGCTGCTACGCCGGCCGGTTCGTGATCGCCCCCGAGGCGCGGCTCGCCGATCCCGTGTTGCATGTCGTCCTGTTCCACCGGGCGGGGCGGCTAGTCGCGCTGAGCGGCATCGGCGCGATGATACTGGGCCTTCTGCCCCGCCTGCCGGGGGTCTCGATTATCGCCGCGCGCACAGTCACGGTCACCGCCGACGCGGCTGACGGCGAGGGGCGCCCTCTCGTTCCGGTGCAGGTCGATGGCGAAGCCGGCGACCCTTTGCCGATCGCGATCGAGATCGGCGAATCACCGCTTTTTCTCGTCGGCGCGGCCTCTCTTGCCCCAATTTTGCCGGGAACCGGTTTGCCGGCAGCTTGTTTGACGCAATAGCCACATCCCACCCGAACAATTCAACTCACTCTCGGATGGGCCGGCGCAGGAGGAGAAGATGCTCTACTGGGCACTCGTTTTTCTGATCGTCGCAATCATTGCCGGAGTTCTCGGTTTTGGCGGTATCGCGTTTGCCGCCGCTGGGATCGCCAAGATCCTGTTCTTTATCTTCCTCGTGGTTTTCGTGATCGCGCTGGTAACAGGCTTTGCCGGCCGGCGGCGACCGCCGATCTGAACCAGCCGGCATTGCGATGCCGGAACCTCAATCGGTAGCGAGCACTCGCGCCAGGAGGCTTAACGCCTCCTGGTGTCGCTCGTTTGGAATCTGGGCGAAATTTCGCGCCAGCTCGAGGCACATCCGCTCCCGCGGGCTGGCCGAGCGGTCGTGGTCCTGCTCGAGGCCATCGAAGAAATAGCTGACCGGCACGCTAAGCACTTGGGCGATCTCGAACAGGCGGCCGGCGGAAACCCGGTTGATCGCCCGCTCGTATTTATGCGCCTGCTGATAGGTCACGCCGATCAAATCGGCTAGCTGTTGCTGGGTCAGCCCCAGCATGATCCGCCGCTCGCGGACGCGGGCGCCGACATGGCGGTCGATGTCCTGGGTGCGGCTCGTCGAACGGCGCGGCGGCGAGGCCGACGGCGCGTCAGTTCGGGACCGGCCATCCAGATGCTGCACGGCGCGCCCATGCTTGGTTGCTTGTTCCTCTTCTCTCATCTCGGTCCCTCGGTCAGGTCATAAAGCCCGTGTCCCGCGAGGGGGCACTCGATTCCGGTTCTGTCGAGGCGGTCGCCAGAACGGCGACGCTAGATCCGGCAGCCATGCTCAACCGCATGGTGCTGGCGCATGGAACCGGGGCGATGTGTCAATTTTTAGGCGGTCTCGATCCTACCGCAGCGCATCACGCCGCTCACATCTGCGGTGCGTGCATGCCCTTCGCGTTGACACTCGTCCGCGCCGATGATACCGACTGCGATCCGTTCTGAACCTGAGATCGATGCCACGCATCTCGATTGGCGAATGCTCGCTCTATTACGAGCGGCAAGGCATGGGCTTTCCGGTCCTGTTCATAACGGGGCTGGGCGGGTTCGCGTCGTTTTGGCAGGATCAGGTCGCGGCGTTTGCCAAGCGGTTCGAAGTCGTGACCTTCGATCATCGCGGCATCGGTCAGAGCGATCCGGCGCGGATGGGCTACACCGTCGAGCGCATGGCAGTGGATGCCGTGGCGTTGCTCGACGCGCTCGAAATCCGGCGCGCCCATGTGGTTGGCCACTCGACCGGCGGGGCTGTTGCCCAGGTGCTGGCGATCGAGCACCCGAACCGGCTCGCCAGCGTCGTTCTGTCGGCGACCTGGACCAAGGCCGACGCCTACTTTCGCCGGGTCTACGCTTTGCGCAAGGAGATCCTGCAGCGGCTCGGGCCCAGCATGTATCTGCAATCCTCCTCGCTCTTGTGGTATCCGAGCTGGTGGATCGCCCGCAACAACGAGCGTGTGCGCCAGATCGAGGCGCAGCATCTGGCGATCTTTGCAGCGCCAGAAATCGTCTCCAGCCGCATCGACGCGATGCTTGCCTTCGACCGAACCAGCGAGCTCGGGCGGATCAAAACCCCGACCCTGGTCATCGGCGCCGAGGACGACATCGTCACCCCGGCCTATTTTTCCGAGGAGCTGGGCCGGCTGATCCCGGGGGCGGAGATCAAGCTGTTCGCCCGCGGCGGCCACTTCCTGACCCATGTCCGCGGCCGCGAGTTCAACGCCGCAGTGCTGCCGTTTCTGGTCTCGCATACGCCTAGCTGATCACAGCCCTGCGCCGATCGCACCGGAATAGGTTTCGAGCAGCCGCCAAGCTGCCGGGCCGGCCCGTTCGCGCCAGCGCGCGTAAAAGCTGCCCAGCCCGACTCGAAAGCTCGCGCTCTGCGCGACGTTGACCAGCATGCCGCGGCGTGCCAGCTCCTCGGCGCCGCCGGCATTGATCGCCTCGGTGTCCTGGCGCTGCAGCAGCGCGTATGTTTCGGCGTTGCGCTCGACCACCTCCTGGAGATTGCGTGGCAGGGCGCTCCAGGCATCGGCATTGGCGAGCAGGGTGAAGCCGGACCACCAATGGCCGGTCAGGCTCAAATGGGATTGCACCTCGTAAAGCTTCAGCGACAGCACGACGCCCAACGGGTCGCTCTGGCCGTCGAACCGGCGCTCCTTCAGCGCATTGTGCATCTGGTTGAACGGGACATAGCCCGCCTCGGCGCCGAAGACCGCGAAAAAGTCGCGGGCGATCGCACCGCCGGGGCTGCGAATCTTGAGCCCGGCGAGATCGGCGGCGGTTTCGATCGGGCGCGCGCTGGTGGTCAGGTGGTGAAAACCGTTCTGCAGCGAGTGGCGGAACGCGTGCACTCCATGCCGCGCCAGCTCGCGCCGGATCTGATCGCCGAGCGCGCCGTCGAGCGCCGCGAACACCGCCTTCGAATCCTCGAACGCGAATGGCAGCAGCGGCAGCGCGCTGGTCGGCGCGAGGTCGCCCAAGGTGGCCCCGGCGACAAAAAATTCGAGCGCGCCCGAACGCATGTCGGCCAGCATCTGAGGGTCGGGGCCGAGCCGGCTCTCGGGAAACACCTCGAGCTCGAGCTGCCCGTCGGTGTCGCGACCGATCGCCGCGGCCATCTCGAAGAGACGCCGGGCGGTAGGGCTGCTTTCCGGCTGATTCAATCCCAGCCGGTAATGGAAGCGTGAGGCGTGATCGTTTGGCATCGGGCGATCATAATCGACCCCCGCAAGGCCGCGCCCGCCGCAAGCATCGAGCCGACCCGCTGAATATCACGCTCAGCGCATTTGAGCGCGGCCACCCTCAATCGTCGAGATCAACCGATGCCAGCAGCGGTTCCCAGCTTGGCGCGAGGTCGCGAAGCGGCGCCGGCGCGGATATTTCCTCGTACAGCAGCCGAGCCTCCGCCGCTGGGCCGCGCCGCCAGCCGAGCGCGGCCACGCGCACCGTCCGTTGAACGGCGCCCTGCGGTGCCGTAATCGCGTCGCCGATCCGGACCGGGTGGTTGGGTTTGCGCGCGGCGACCCCGTTGACCGTCACGGCGCCTCCCGTGCATAGCCGCCCGGCGAGCGAGCGGCTCTTGGCCAGGCGCGCAAACCATAGCCATTGATCGAGCCGGCGGCCGGTGGTTTCGCTCGGGCCGGCGGCACCCTTCAGGCGAGTTTCAGCTCCCGCAGCTTGGCGAATGGATGACCCTCCCTCGGCGCCGCCGCAGGACGGCGCTCGGCGATTTGGCGATTGCGGCGCGGCCGCGCGACGAAGGTCTCGGCGCCGGCGTCGATTACCGCGCGATAGCCGAGTGCGGTCAGCAGCGGACGCAATCCCTCCGGCTCGCTGCCGGCGATCGAGGCGAGCCGCTCGTCGGCCGTAAACGGGCCGTTGCGGGCGAGCCGCCGCGCCGCCGCCGCCAGCCGCTCCAGCCGGTCGGCGCGCACGCCGACAGGGCCGGCGACGACGACGCCGAGCGCGGCGTAGAACGACGCCGGCAGGGCCGGATCGACGTCGATCGCCTTGGCGAGACGCCGCGCCGGCGGCAGCTGCGGCATCTCCTGTCCGTGCCACACCGCCCACAGCAGGGCGCGAAAGCGCACCGTCTCGGGTCGCAGCAGCGGCTCGAGATAAATGGTCTGCGTGCCGAAACGCACGCCCAGCCGGGAGAGTGCCGCGCGGTCGGCGCGGTCGAGCGCCGTCACCTGGCGCGCCACATCGGCCGACGGCAGCGTGCCCAGCGCCTCGGCGAGCTGAAAGGCGAGACCGCGTCCAATCCCGCCGAGCGGCAGCGCGGAGATCGCGAACAGCGATGCCAGCCGGCGCTCGGCCTCGGCACGGACGAATGCCGAGAGCCGCTGGCGGATTTTTTCACGCGCCTCGCCTTCGACAAAATCGCTGGCCAGCGGCTCGGCCCGCGGCGTCAGCATCCGCTCGCCGGCGGTCATGCGGCCGACGATCCCGCGGCGCCAGCGCACCATGCCCGCCGCATCGATCGCAAAGGCCGCGTCGGCATCGGCCGCGAGCTGCCGCGCGCGGGCGGCGACTTCGCTGCGCAACACCCGGTTGGCGGCGGTGGTCAAGGTCCGCATCTCGATCCCGTCGATCGCGTCCGGGACAAAATGCAAGCCGTCGAGCCGGCCGACATAGGCACCCTCGACCCGCACCTCGCCCGACGCCGCTATCGAGGCCGCCAGGGTGTCGTCGGACGCCAGCCGGCGCACCAGGAAGGCCGAGCGTCGATCGACAAAGCGCTGGGTGATGCGGTCGTGCAAGGCGTCGGAGAGCCGGTCCTCGATGCCGCGGGCGCGCTCTTGCCAGGCGGCGGCGCCATCGACCCAGTCGCCGCGGTGGGTGATGTAGGTCCAGGTGCGGATATGGGCGATGCGCGCCATCAGGGTGTCGATGTCGCCCTCGGCACAGTCGAGATTGGCCATCTGCGCGGCGATCCAGTCGGTCGGCAGCCGTTCGTCTGGGCCGGCGAGATGGCCGAAGATATGCGCCAGAAGCCGCGTATGGGTGTCGCTCATGACCTTGCGGAAGTCCGGGATCTGGCAGACCTCCCACAGCAGCCGCACCGCGCCCCGATGCCGGGCGAGGGCCGCGACCTCGCGGTTGCGGGCGAGCGCCTGCAGGGCACGGTGGTCGTCGGCTTCGCGCGCCTGGACGAGGCCCGGGGCCGAGGGCCGCTCGTCGAGGCTTTTTAGCAGGGCATCAATCGAGCCAAAGCGCAGCCGCGTGTTGCGCCAGTTGAGCCGGGTCAGCGGATCAAAGCGATGGGTCTCGACCGCTTCGACGATTTCGGGGTCGAGCGGGCCCTGCTCGGCGGTGGCGCCAAAAGTGCCGTCGCTCATATGCCGCCCGGCGCGACCGGCGATCTGGGCAATTTCGGCGGCGGTGAGGCGCCGCGGGCCGCGGCCGTCGAACTTGGCGGTGCGGGCAAAGGCGACATGGTCGAGATCCATGTTGAGCCCCATGCCGATCGCGTCGGTGGCGACCAGGTAATCGACCTCGCCGGCCTGGAACATGCCGACCTGCGCGTTGCGGGCTCGCGGCGAGAGCGCACCCAGAACCACCGCGGTGCCGCCGCGCTGCCGGCGAATCAGCTCGGCCAGCGAAAAGACATCGGCCACGGCAAAGGCGACGACGGCGCTGCGCGGCGGCAGCCGCGTCACCTTTTTGTGCCCTGTATAGGACAGCGTTGAAAACCGCGGCCGGCTGATGTGCTCGAATTCCGGGGCGAGCCTCCGCATCAGCGGCTTGATCGTGTCGGCGCCGAGCAGCATCGTCTCGGCAAGGCCACGCGCGTGCAGGAGCCGCGCGGTAAAGACATGGCCGCGTTCGGGATCGGCGCACAGCTGAATTTCGTCCACGGCGAGAAAATCGACCAGCCGGTCGAGCGGCATCGATTCTACGGTGCACACGAAATAGGACGGGTTCCGCGGCAGGATCTTTTCTTCGCCGGTGATCAGCGCGACCGCGCGGGCGCCTTTTAGCTTGACGATGCGATCGTAATTCTCGCGCGCCAAGAGGCGCAGCGGAAACCCGATCATCCCGCTCTTGTGGCCGAGCATGCGCTCGATGGCGAGGTGGGTCTTGCCGGTGTTGGTCGGCCCGAGGACCGCGACGAGCCGCGGAGCGGGGCTGAACATGCCCATAAGCTAGAGGTATCGGGTGCCAAAGGCGAGAACGCAAGCGCAAAGCGGTGCAACCGGCGCCGGTGCGTCGCTAAGCAGCAGCTTCTCGTTGGGCCTACGGCAAGTGCCGGCGGGCGAGGAACTCGGCCCGGGCGAGCTGGCGGTGCAGCGCCAGGCGTTCCGCCGTCGTCAGCGGATGGTGCGCGCCGCCAAACGGCAACAGCCCGCCATTGCCGTCGAACAGCAGCAGGTTGCCGAGCCCGCTCTCATCCAAAGTCCAGTTCCGCACCGGCCCGGTGTCGATGTGGATGAAGTTCGAATGCGGGTACCAGCCGACGCCGCCGCACCGCATCGCGCGCGCTGCGTTCATCGCGTCTTCGAGCTTCGAACCGAAGGTGAAGTCGAGCGCCCTGCCGTACATGTGCTGGCTGTGCTCGGCCACGCCAAAGGTGGTGCGCGCCAGCATCGCGTTGGTTTCGGGGGTGCGGTAGGCAGAGAGGATCGTCGCCTTCGCCTCGCCGGTGGCGGCGAGAAGATCGGCCAGGAAGTCGATGACGCCGACATCCATCTCGGTCTTGGCGCCGCAATGAAAATCGCGCAGGAACACGCACAGATCGGCGACCGCCTGCGGGATCGGCCCGTTGTCGTCGCGATACGGCCCGTCAAAGGTCTCGCCGGTATGCGCGTTGATGAGGCGCAGCCGGCGCAGCGCCGGCACTCGCGGCACCGCCTGCGCCGCCAATGGCCACACCGCCCAGCCGGCCGCCAGCGAGAGAAGCAGGCGCCGATCCATCACCAGCTTTCCATCATCGGCGGGATAATAGTGCGAGAGGGGCGCGAATTACACGCGGCGAATCGGTCGGATAGGCCATCCGCCGGCCGCTCAGAACCGCTGCAGCAGGCGATCGATGTAGTCGTGCTCGAGTTCCGGGCGGTCGCGCTCGCCGGCGCGGCGGCGCAGCTCGTCGAGGATTTCACGGGCCTTCTGCATCGTGCTCTTGTCCGGGAGCTTGACGTCGCCGGTGTCGTAGGTGCCGTCATTCGCCATTGGCCGGCCGAGCGGGTCCCGCTCGACCCCATCGCGCCGGCCGCCGCCGGACCGGTCGTCCGCAGGCTCGCCCAAGGCATTGCCGAGGCCGCGCTGCATTTGCTGGGCGAATTGGCGAGCCGCCTGCTGCAGCTGATCGAGCGCATCGGTCTGCGGCCCGATCGCTTCGCCGGGCTGGCCGCCGCGCAACGCCTGGGCCGCCCGGTGCATCGCCCGCTCGGCGCGACCGAGCGGCTCGGGGATGCCGCCGAGCCCGTTGTCCATGCGCCGCATCATATCGCCGAGGCTGTGACGCAGCCCTTCCTGCTGCCCGGCCGCATCGCCCATGTCAGCAGCCCCGCCCAGCTGCCCGCCGCTCTGATCGCCGGGAATGCCCATCATCCCCTGCTGCATCTGCTGCTGCGCCTGCTGCTCGGCGCGAAAGCTGCGGTCGAGCAGCTGCTGCTGGCGCTGCATCATCTGCTGCATGCCGCGCATCATCTGCTGCGCTTCACGCGATTCCTGCGGCTGCATCTGCCCAGGCCCGGCCATCCGCATGTTTTCCAGCATGTTCTGTAATTGCGCCAGCAGCTGGCGCGCCTGGTCGCGCGCCCCGCTCATCGCCAGCTCGCGGGCCTGGTCGAGCATCTGTTCGAGATCGCGGCTGCTGAGCATCTGCGCGGAGCCGGGCGGCGGCCGGCTTTGCTCGGGATGGCGGGCCATGTTCTCGGCTAAAGCCCGCAAGTAGCGGTCGAGCGCCTGTTGCAGCTCGCTCATCAGGCGGTCGATTTCCTGCTCCGACGCCCCTTTCGCCAGCGCATCCTGCAGCTGCTGCTGGAGGCGGCGAAGCTCGGTTTGCGCCAGTGCCGCATGCCCATCCTCGATGCGCAAGGCCACGTCCCACAGCAGCTGCTCGACCTGCGCGATCGAGGCAGCGTCCTGGTTGAGCCGCAGCCGCTCCTCGGCGACGCGCAGCCCGAGAAACGCCATGTCGTCATTGTCGTAAAGCTGCGGGCGCGAGCGCAGATCGCCGAGGATCTCGGCCACCGGCACGCGCGAGCCCGGATCGATCGCCAGCTCCTTGCGCTGCTCGACGATTGCCCGCGCTACCGGATTGTGGAACACGCGCTCGGGCAAGGTCAGCCGCACCGGCTCGCTCACCCCGGTTTGGCCGAGCGCGTCGGCGGCGACGAGTCGGATCTCGACCGGCAGTCCGGCCCAGGGCGACGCTGTCAGATCGTGATAGCTGGTCGCCCGCGCCTGTTTAAGGTGCAGCCCCGGCAGCGGCAGACCGAGCTTGATTTCCTCGGCTCGCTTGCCGTTGGGCGAGGCCCCGGTCTTGGCGGCGGTCTTGGCGGCGGTCCTGGCGTCGAGGCGCCGGATCACCGCGGTCACCTTCTCGACGCCGTAATCGTCGCCGGCGCGGTAGTCGAGCCGCAGCGCCTGCCGCACTGTCGCCTCGGGCGGCTTGGCGAAAGCGATCGTCGGCGGATGGTCCGGGATGATCTCGACCGGCCAGCTGCCGAGCACGTCGCCGCCCTGCGACACCGCGATCCGCGTGCCCGCCTTCAACACGGCTTGGGCGCGGTAATCCTCTTTGTCGATCGTGTCGAAGTCGTGGGACTGGCTGTCGATCGCTATACGCGGTGCGGAATCCCCGCCATGAACTTGCGCCAGCAGCTTGCTGCCGATCGGGATGCGAACCGTCTGCCGGTTGTCCGGCCGCAGGAATTGCGGCGGCAGCCCGGTATATTCGGGCGGCGTCACCCAGATGTCGAGGCTGGCGGCGAGCGCCGGCGCCCCGTCCTCGAGGTCCGGTGTCACTGCGCGCAGCAGGCGGTCGCGCCAATCGCCGCCGGCATCGACGGCGCCGAGCAGCAGCAGCATCGCCAACAGCGCGCGCAGGCCGCACGGATCGCGGGCGGCAAGCCCGCCCGCGGGCCAGCCGATGCGCAGCCGGCGCGCCGCCGCCGCCATGCGCCGCCGGTGCGCCTCCCATAGTTGCGCCGCCGCCAGGTCGAGCGGCATGCTCGGCCGGTCGGCGAGCGCCTGCAGCGGGCGATGCGCGAGCCCGCTCGCCCGCTCGATGCGGCGCCGAGCCGCACTGTTTTGCGGAAAAACGACGTCGCGAAACGCCGCTGCGAGGGCGAGCAGAAAAGCGGCGCCAAATGCCAGCAGCAGCGCGCCGTGGGCGCGGCCGGGCAGCAGCGGCAGCAGATCGAACAGCGCCACGATCAAAAACAGGCCGAGCACGGCCAGCGCCGGCCAGCCGGCAGGCCACACCCGTTCCCACCACAGTGCGGCCTGGGCGAGGCGCAGACGCAGGCGCATCGCAATCGGGGTCTGCGGATCTTCCGAGCGATCGGTCATGCGGCGCCTCGCTTGCACGCCAAACCCGGGGCAACGGCATCAAGCCAGTCCGGGATTGTATCGAGCGACAGCATCGCGTCATAGCTCGGTCGCGCCCGAATGACGGCGAAGCGGTCGCCGGCCACCATGATTTCGGGCACCAAGAGGCGGCTGTTGTAGGTCGAGCTCATGACTGCGCCATACGCCCCGGCCGCAGTGAAGGCGACGAGGTCGCCTGCCTCGAGCGGCGGCAGCTGGCGATCAATGGCGAAAGTGTCGCCGGTCTCGCACACCGGGCCGACGACGTCCGCCGGTGAAAGCAGCGCCGCCGGCGCGGGGAACCGGACCGGGAGGAGATCGTGCCACGCGTCGTAGAGCGCCGGGCGGATCAGGTCGTTCATCGCTGCGTCGAGGATCAAAAAACGCTTGCCCGCCCCTCTTTTGACATAGAGAACTTTGGCGACGAGAAGCCCGGCCGGGCCGGCCAGCGCCCGTCCCGGCTCGATCGTCACTGCGAGGTCGAGCGGGGCGAAAATCTCACCGACCAGTTTGGCATAATCCGCAGCCGCTGGCGGGGCTTCGTCGCGGTAGCGGATGCCGACGCCGCCGCCGAGGTCGATGCGGGAAACGGCGAGCCCGCTTGCGCGCAGCGCGCGCGCCTGCTCCGCCAACCGGCCGAACGCCCGCCGATAGGGAGCGAGGTCGACGAGCTGCGACCCGATATGCACGGCGAGCCCCAAGGGTGCAATGCCGGGCAGCGAGGCGGCCAGGCAATAAGCCGCCGCGGCCTCGCCGATGTCGATGCCGAATTTGTTTTCTTTCTTGCCGGTGGCGATCTTGGCGTGGGTCAGCGCATCGACATCCGGATTGACCCGCAGCGCCACCGGCGCGGTCTGCCCAAGCTTGGTCGCGACCGCGCTCAGCCGATGCAGCTCGGGCACCGATTCGACATTGATCTGATGCAGCCCGGCGGCGAGGGCGGCCGTCATTTCCGCCTCGGTTTTGCCGACCCCCGAAAAAACGATGCGCTCGGGCGGCACGCCGGCAAAGAGCGCGCGCCGCAGCTCGCCCTCCGAGACGACATCCGCGCCGGCCCCGAGCCCGGCGAAAAGGCGCAGCACGGCGAGGTTCGAATTGGCCTTGACGGCGTAGCAGATCAGCGCGCGCTCGGCGGCAAACGCCTCGGCAAAGGCCCGATACGCGGCGGCAAACGCGGCGGCCGAGTAGACATAAAGGGGAGTGCCGATCGCTGCCGCGATCTGTCGGATCGGGACATCCTCGGCGTGCATCTCGCCGCCGCGATAGGTGAAGAACTCACTCACGCGGATAGGGCAGCGGATAGGTGCTGGGGGCGCCCGGCGGCGGCACCGGTGCGTCCTTTTTGCCGCAGCCGGTCAGTGCCGGCGCAAGGAGGATGAGGGCGACAATGGCCAGCCCGACCGCCGGCGGCGCGTTTCTCGACGGCGGAAAGGTTCCGAGCGGGATCGCCCTCACCCGCCCCGCTGCGCGCGGCACCCTCTCCCGCAATGCGGGAGAGGGGGGACCCAGCGCCGAGCGCTGGGTGGGTGAGGGTGGCGCAGCGGGTCCGCGAACCGCGGGTCTCACGCCAAATACCTTTTCCGCGCCACGGTGATGGCGGCGCGGACGCGGGCCGGCGCGGTGCCGCCATCGCTGGTGCGGCTGGCGACCGACCGCTCGGGGTCGAGCACCGCATAGGCGGCGGCGGTGATCGCCGGCTCGACCTGCTGCAATTCGGCGAGCGGCAGGTCAGCGAGGTTGCAGCCGAGCGCTTCGGCGCGCCCGACGATACGCCCCGTCGCGTGGTGTGCTTCTCGGAACGGCAGGCCGGCGATGCGCACCAGCCAATCGGCGAGATCGGTCGCCGTCGCGAAACCTCGTCCGGCAGCCTCACGCATGCGCGCCCGGTCGGGCCGCAGGTCGCGCACCATCCCGCTCGTCGCGGCAAGGCATAGCTCGAGCGCATCGGCGGCCTCGAACACCGGGACCTTGTCCTCCTGCATATCTTTGCCATAGGCGAGCGGCAGGCCCTTCATCACCGTCAGCAACGCGACAAGCGCACCGTTGAGCCGGCCGGTCTTGGCGCGGACCAGCTCGGCCGCATCGGGGTTGCGCTTTTGCGGCATGATCGAGCTACCGGTGGTGAAAGCGTCGCTGAGCCGAACAAAGCCGTAGGCGTCGCTGCACCAGATCACGATCTCCTCGGCCAAGCGCGACAGATGCGTGCCGGCG
This sequence comes from Allostellaceae bacterium, assembly GCA_036500965.1. Classification (GTDB taxonomy): domain Bacteria; phylum Pseudomonadota; class Alphaproteobacteria; order ATCC43930; family CGMCC-115725; genus AP-15. The sequence goes on from DASYBC010000051.1 coordinate 72,776, forward strand.
AGCGCCGCCGCGGCGAGGAACTCGATCGCGAAATCGCGGTCGGAAACGGCGTCGAGCGAGTTCGCCGCCGGGCGGTCGAAGCCGAGCGCCGCGGCGGTCTGCGCGCGGTCGATCGGGAACGCGGTGCCGGCCAACGCCGCCGCGCCCAATGGCGACTCGTTCATCCGGCGCCGGCAGTCGGCGAGCCGCCCGCGGTCGCGCCCGACCATTTCGACATAGGCCATCAGGTGGTGGCCGAAGGTGACCGGCTGGGCGATCTGCAGATGGGTGAACCCCGGCATCACCGTGTCCGCCTCGGCCTCGGCGCAGTCGATCAAGGACCCCTGCAAATCTCGCATCGCGGCGTCGAGCCGGTCGATCGCCGCGCGCAGCCACAGCTTCAGGTCGGTCGCGACCTGGTCATTGCGCGAGCGCGCAGTGTGGAGGCGGCCGGCAACCGGGCCGATCAGCTCGGCGAGGCGCGTCTCGATGTTCATGTGGATGTCTTCGCGCGCCTCGCTGAAGACGAAACGGCCGCTTTCGATCTCCGCCCGGATTTGCTCTAGACCCTCGGCGATGGCCGCGCCATCTTGCGGCGACAGGATGTTCTGCTTCACCAGCATTGCGCAATGTGCCTTGGAGCCGGCAAGGTCCTCGGCCCACAGGCGCTTGTCGGAATCGATCGACGCATTGATGCGGCGCATAATCTCGGCCGGGCCGGCGGCGAAGCGGCCGCCCCATTGCGCGTTCGGCCCGGTTTCCGCCAATTTCTTGCGGCCGGTCATGCGCCGTTGTCCAGATCTGAAAAGGACGAGACGATGAGATCGGGCCGCGCCGTGCTGTTGATTCTGGCTCTGCTGCTGCCGGGCGCCGGTTTGGCCGCGCCAGCCGTCTCGCCCGCATCCGATCCGCCGGCGCTCGGCGTGTTCATCCCGGCGGCGCCGCAGCCGGCGCCCAAGATCAGCTTTTCCAATGCCGCTGGGCAGAAATTCAAGCTCGCCGATTTCGCCGGCCGGGTCGTGATTGTCAACCTATGGGCCACCTGGTGCGCGCCGTGCCGTCGCGAGATGCCGTCCTTGGAGCGGCTGCAGGCCCGGCTCGGCGACAAGATCACAATCCTGGCGATATCCGAGGACACTCGCGGCGAGAAGGCGGTCGCCCCGTTTGTCGCCAAGCTCGGGCTCAAGGCGATCAAGACCTATCTCGATCCGACGAGCGCGGTTGGCCAAGCGTTCAAGGTCGACGGACTGCCAAGCAGCTTTGTGCTCGACCGCAACGGCCGGGTGGTCGGCCGGGTGGTCGGCGAAGCCAAGTGGGATTCGCCCAAGATGCTGGCGGTGATCGACCCGCTGCTCGGCGAGGGCGAGGTGGTCAAGACGTCGTTCCCGCCAAAGCATCCCTGAGCAAAACGTCTCGCAGAAAATGCCCGCCGCGCCGCAATCCTTCCTCATCGATCGAATGGCCGACGCCCTGACAGGCCAGGCTTTCGACTGGGATGCCCGCGGCTTTGAGGCCGGTTTCGGCCTCGGCAAGCGCGGCAAACGGGACGAGCGGGTCCTCGCTGCCGTGAACCACCAATATCGGCGGCCGCGAGCGCACCTCCTGCGGCAGCAATTCGGGGGCGACGAGCCGACCCGAATAGCCGACGATGCCGGCAAGCTCTTGTGCCCGCCGCGGCCCGACATAGAGCGACATGACCGAGCCTTGCGAGAAGCCGACCAGCGCCAGCGCGCTGGCCTCGAGCCCGCGCTCGTCGAGCGCCGCGTCGATAAAAGCGTCGAGGATCGGCGCCGCTGCGCGCACTCCGGCCAGCTGTGCCGCGGGACTGCGATCCTGCGAGCTGTACCACTGGTAGCCATACGGCGCCATATCGCACGGGAAGGGAGCGTTCGGCGACACGAACTCGGCTTCGGGCAGGAGCGGCGCCCAATAGGGTGCGAGCCCGATCAGATCGTTGCCGTCGGCGCCCAGCCCGTGCAGCAGGATTACCAGCTGGCGCGGCTTGCGGCCCGAGGCGGGCGGTCGCGACGGTCCAGACAGGTTGGGCATCATCGGCGCGGTCTTTCAAATGGCGGACGCGGCTCGTCAGCCATAGCCGAAAGAAGGCCCCGCTGTCACCTGCGGCAGCGCCGGCGATGACCGCCGGCCCGGTGGTGACCCGATTTGCGCCAAGCCCGACCGGGTATCTGCATCTCGGCCACGTCCGCTCGGCGCTCGAAGGCTGGCGCGCCGCGCGTGCTGCCGGCGGGCGCTTTCTGCTGCGCCTCGAGGATATCGACCGAACCCGCTGCCGCGAGGAATATGCCGCGGCGATCATCGAGGATCTCGCCTGGCTCGGGCTCGGCTGGGACGGCGAGGTGCGCCGGCAGTCGGAGCATTTCGCCGATTATCGCGACGCGCTCGAACGGCTGGAGGCATTGGGGGTGCTGTACCCGTGCTTTTGCACCAGGCGTGAAATCCTGGCCGAGATCGCCCGCGCCGGCGGGGCGCCGCAAGGCGAGACGGGGTCGCCTTACCCCGGCACTTGTCGGCGTCTAGGAACGGCCGAGCGCGGCGAAAGGCAACAGGCCGGTCACAATTACGCGCTGCGGCTCGATGTCGCCGGCGCGCTGGCGCTGACCGGCCGGCTCGACTGGATCGAGGAAGGCGACGGCAAGCCGCACCGAGTGCGGGCCGAACCGGCACCGCTCGGCGATGTGGTGCTGGCGCGCAAGGAGGTGCCGGCGAGCTATCACCTCGCGGTCGCGGTCGACGATGCGATCCAGGGAGTGACCCTGGTCACCCGGGGCGAGGACCTCGCCCCGTCGACGCACATCCACCGCCTGCTGCAGGCGCTGCTCGCCCTGCCGGCGCCGTGCTATCGTCACCACCCGCTCTTAACGGACGCAACCGGCCGCCGCCTCGCCAAGCGCGACCACGCCCAAACCATCCGCGCGATGCGCGCGGCGGGCCTGAAGCCGGCGGAGATTATCGCCGCCGCGCTTTCCCCAGCAAGCAACGCTCAGATCGCTTCCCCGTCGGCGGTGCGCCAAGCGCCGGCGGACCACCATAATGGCAGGCCGAGGGTCTGGTCGAAGAAGGTGTCGCCGGCGTAGCGGCCGGCGGACGGTCGGTTGGCAGTTGCGCCAGTCGAGGGCAGCGGGCGGAAGCCGAGATCGAGCAACTGCCTCAGCCAGCCGGTCTCGACCGTGCCCGCGACCGGCTCGAACACGCCGGGATCGCCCGGCATTTCTAGCGCCTGCGGGATCTCGACGACACCGTCCGGCGGAACCCGGAGCTCGGCGCCGGCGGCCAATTCGATCGTGGTCGGGGCCGCGCCCGGTGGCGCGATCAGTCGGTGGTGGAGCATACCGCGCCCGGTCAGAACGTCGCCTCGGGGTTCGACATCAGCTCCGCAAGGAGACGCCGGCCGGCTTCCGGATTGTGTCGCACCGCCGCGCTGCGTTTGGTCGAGGAGATCAAATCGCCGATCCGGGCGGCGGCATTCGCGGCGCCCGGTGCGCCATCGGGGAGATTGCCGCGCGCCAGCAGCTCGTTGCGCAGCCCGTGCAGCACGGCCTCGTGCTCGAGCGCCGCGGTCAATGCCGCGCGATAGGCCTCGGCATAATCGCGCGCCGCATCGACCGCCGCCTCGCAGACCGCCGCGTCGCGCCGCCCTTGCGACGCGCGCACACGCTCGGCGCAATGCTGGAACGCCTGCTCGGCTGCCGGCAGCACGGCTCGGGCGGCCGCCGCCTTCGCGGAAAGCGCTTCCTGTCGCTGTTCCGCGGCGATCGTCGCCGGGCAAGGCTCGGGGCGCGGCGCGGCAGCGCCCTCGGCGAGCCAGACCCCAAGCAGGGCGATTTCGGCTGTCCGCAGCGGTGCGATCTCGGCCTCCAGCCGGGCCGCCTCGGCGATGACGGCCCCGAGCCGGGCGGCCGGCTGCTAAGCTGCGTCGAGCTCGGCGGCGGCATCGCTGAGCTCGCTTATCGCCGCGGCCAACCGCGCGCGGACCGGTGAGGCCGGCCCCGGCTCGCTCGCGCCATGCTCGTGCGCCGCCAAGCCGTCTGCGCCGGATGCCCGGTGATGCACGGGCTCGACCGGTTTCTCCATCGCGCGCTCCCTCGTGCCATTGCCATAGCCTGGGTGGGCCGTCGGCCACACCCGCAAGCAACATAGGCGGCCGGGAGGAGAGCGGCAGCCGCACACTCCCAAGCTTGCAGCTTTGCAAGCTCGGCGCAGCGGGGCGGCTACAGCGACATCTTCAGCGCTTTTCTGAGCTTGCGCACGGTCTCGGCGCTTTTCAAGCCATAGGGCGGATTGGCGGGCGACAGGCCGAGCTCGCGCAGGACCAGCGCCAGCACCCGCTCGTTGCCGGTCCCGGCGGCGAACGCCTTGCGCTCCCATAGCGCGATCAGCGCCTGGCGCAGCATCGCCTGGGCGCGACGCTCGCGACCACGGCCAGCGGCGGCCGGAGCTGTGCTGTCCGGCGCGTTCGGGCCGATCGTCACCTCGACGCCGGCAAGCGACGAGCCGTCGGGCAGCACGATCGTATTGCCGGCAAAATCAAGCCGCGCACGGCCGAACCAGTCCGCCGCGGCCTCCGCCCGGCCGCCGGCGCGAAACCCGCTCGCCCGGAACCCCCCGGCGCGCCCGATCGCCTCGAACGCTGCGACGAGCTGATCTTCGATCGCCGCGATCTGCGCCAGCAGCGCCGGGTCGCCGCGATGGCGTTCGAGAAACCCGGCGAACGCCTCGCCGCCGGCAGCGCCCAGCGGCGACGGCGCCCCGGCGAACGGTGGCGGCGTTCCCCGCCCAATCAGCCGCCGGCGACCGGCGTCGGTTGCTGCCGGCGAGGCGGCGGCCGGTCCCGCCGCTGGCGTCGGCTGGTCCTGCTGCCGCTGCCATTCGAGCGAGCCGGGCGCCGGCGCCGGCTCGACGCTCGGTCGAGCTTCGAGCTCGGCTGCGAAGCGGCAATACCGCGCCCAAAGCTCGGGGTCGGCGCTGGCGATCAGCGCTTCGGCCAGGGTGAGAACAGACGCGGCGGGTCCAAGGTCGGGCGTGGCGCACCTCCCTTCCCGATCGGCCTCTGACCGGAGGGGTCGGGATGCTGCGGGATCGAGCGGTCGCGCCGGGATAGTGCGGCCATCCGCTGGGGCCGACAACCGTCTCGGCCGAGCCATCGAATTCGCGACTGCCAGCCACGCGATTGCGCCGCGACGCGGCTTTTTGGCTTTTTGTTGCCGGCGCCTATGATCGTGTCACGAATTTGACAAGAGTGGCCGAAAGGCCATCGTCCCCTCGGAGGGAACGCGGCATTGATCGCGAGGCTCGCCGCCGCCTGCTGTTTCGAGCAGCGCCGTCATCGGTCCGAGCTCGCGGATCGGGTGGCGCGGTGAGAAGCGAATCGCCGCCGCCGGTGGCCAATCGCGGGCCGCTGACCTTCGCGATCATGCTCGCCAACATCATGCAGGGGCTCGACACCACGATCGCCAACGTGGCGCTGCCGCATATCCGCGGCAGCCTGTCGGCCTCGCTCGACCAGACCGCCTGGGTGCTGACCTCGTACATCGTCTGCGCCGCGATCATGATGCCGCTGACCGGCTGGCTGGCCGGGCGATTTGGCATCAAGATCGTGTTCATCATCTCGGTTGCGGGGTTCACCGTGGCCTCGGCGCTGTGCGGCAGCGCCACCAGCCTGACCGAGCTCGTGCTCTATCGCGGGCTGCAAGGGATCTGCGGCGCCGGGCTGGTGCCATTGTCGCAAGCGGTGCTGCTGCAGATCAACCCGGTCGAGCGGCACGGCCATGCGATGGCGGTGTTCGGCATCGGCACGATCCTGGGACCGATCTGCGGGCCGGTGCTCGGCGGCTGGCTGACCTATGACTACAACTGGCGCTGGTGCTTTTACATCAATTTGCCGGTCGGCGTCATCGCCACCCTCGGCATGCTGATCTTCGGCCGCGACACCCGCCATGCCCATCGCGAGCCGTTCGACCTGCTCGGCTTCGTCACCCTCAGCCTGGCGATCGGCGCGTTGCAGATGCTGCTCGATCGCGGCGAGCTGAAGGACTGGTTCGGCTCGACCGAAATATGGGTCGAAGCCGCGCTCTGCGGCGTGGCGCTCTATCTGTTCGTCGTCCACACCGCGACCGCCACCGACCGCTCGTTCGTCAACCGCGACCTCCTAAAAAACGTCAATTTCGTCGTCGGCACGGTGCTGATGTTCCTGGTCGGGCTGATCATGAACGGAACCCTCGCGCTGTTGCCGACGATGCTGCAGGATCTGATGAACTACCCGGTATTGACCACCGGCCTGGTCACGGCGCCGCGCGGCATCGGCTCGATGATCGCGATGTTTGTCGTCGCCCGCGCCATCGACCGCATCGACAACCGTCTGATCATCGGTGTCGGGCTGGCGCTGACCGCGGTGTCGCTGTGGCAGATGACCGAGTTCTCGCTGCAGATGGGGATGGAGCCGGTCATCACCTCCGGCCTGGTGCAGGGGTTCGGCCTCGGCTGCACCTTCGTGCCGCTGAACACGATCGCCTTGTCCAATCTGCCGCGCCCGATCCTGACCCAGGGAACCGCGCTCAGAAGCCTGATGCGCAATCTCGGCGGCAGCATTGGCATTGCCGTGCTCGAGGCCTTGCTGACGCAGAACACTCAGATCGTCCATTCGCGGCTGGTCGAAGGGCTGCGGCCGGACAACCCGCTGGCCCGCGCACCCTATCTTGCAGCGCCCTACAACCTGACGACGCCACCCGGCCTCGCGGCGCTCAACGCCGAAGTCACCCGGCAGGCGTCGATGGTCGCCTACCTGAACGATTTTCTGGTGATGATGATCATCGCCATCGCCTCGATCGGTTTGCTGGCGCTGATCCGCCCCAGCCGCTCCGAGTCGGGCCGCTCCGAGTCGGGCCGCTCCGAGGCCGGCGCGCCGGTGCTCGGGCGCGGCATGCGCCCGCGCCGCGCCGGCTAGCCGAGCCTGGGGCTCGCGACCGGCACTTACCGCCGACCCATCGAATTTCCGAGCACCTGCCGCATGCGAACAACGCGGGCGGCGGCCTTGCTTTGGCGTATCATAAGCCCATGGTCGACCGGCGCCTGCGGGCAGCGATGCCCGGATCTCGGGGCCCGCGGTGAACAGCGAGGCGCGCAGCCCGCTCGGCAATCGCGGCGCGATCACGGTCTCGATCATGCTGGCGACGATCATGCAAGGCGTCGACAACACGATCGCCAACGTCGCGCTGCCGCATATTCAGGGCAGCCTGTCGGCAGCGCAGGACCAGATCGCCTGGGTCCTGACCTCGTACATCGTCGCCGCCGCGATCACGATGCCGCTGACCGGCTGGCTCGCCGGCCGCTTTGGCATCAAATACGTGTTTTTGTTTTCGGTTGTCGGCTTCACCGTCGCCTCGGCCTTGTGCGGCAGCGCCACCAGTCTGACCGAGTTGGTGGTCTACCGGCTGCTGCAAGGGGTGTGCGGCGCCGGGCTCGTGCCATTGTCGCAATCGGTGCTGATGCAGATCAACCCGCCCGAGCGGCACGGCCAGGCGATCGCGGTCTGGGGCATCGGCGTCATGCTGGGCCCGATCTTTGGCCCGATGCTCGGCGGCTGGCTGACCGAAAACTACAGCTGGCGCTGGATCTTCTACATCAACCTGCCGGTCGGCGTGATCGCCGCCCTCGGCATCATGATCTTCATCCGCGAAACCCGCCGCCCGCACCGCGAGGCATTCGATTTTTTCGGCTTTATCAGCTTGAGCTTTGCCGTCGGCGCGCTGCAGATGATGCTTGATCGCGGCGAGCTCAAGGATTGGTTCGGCTCGACCGAAATCTGGGTCGAGGCGGCGGTTGCCGCGGTCGCCGCCTATCTGTTCATCGTCCATACCGCGACTGCCGGCGAGCGCTCGTTTCTAAACCGCGACCTGTTGAAGAACCGCAATTTCGCGGCCGGCACGATCTTGATGTTCTTTGTCGGCGGCATCCTCAGCGGCACCTTGGCGCTGATCCCGACGATGCTGCAATCGCTGATGAATTACCCGGTGTTCACGACCGGGCTCGTGACCTCGCCGCGCGGCGTCGGCACGATGGCCGCGATGTTCCTCGTCGGCCGCCTGGTCAACCGTGTCGACAACCGGCTGATCATCTTGGCGGGGCTGCTGATGACCGTGGTCTCGCTGTGGCAGATGACCGGGTTTTCGCTGGAGATGGGGATGGCGCCGGTCATCACCTCGGGGCTGTTGCAAGGTTTCGGGCTGGGTTTCACCTTTGTCCCGATGAACACGATGGCGCTGTCCAACCTGCCGCGACACATCCTGACCCAGGGCACCGCGATCAGGAGCCTGATGCGCAATCTCGGCGGCAGCATCGGCATCTCGGTGTTCGAGGCGCTGCTGCTCCAGAATACCCAGATCGTTCATTCCCGCCTGGTCGAGCAGCTGCGCCCGGACAACCCGCTCGCCCGGGCGCCGTTTTTGGGGGCGCCGTTCAGCCTGACCCAGCCGGCGGGCATCGCGGCGCTGAACGCCGAGGTCACCCGCCAAGCCGCGATGGTCGCCTATATCGACGTCTTCACCTTTATGATGGCCATCGTCATCATCATCATCCCGCTGCTGCTGGTGGTGCGGTCGCCGCGACGGCAGCGTGCGGCGCCGGCCGCCATCGGCGCCGGGAGCCTGCGTACCGGCGAGGCCGACTGAAGCCGAGCCGCATCGCCACCGAGCCATCGAATTCCGTTCTACCAGCCGCGCGATCAGGAGTGATGGCAACGCACGAATTTTGCGTATCATAGCTTATTATCACCTTCGGGTGGTTCTTTAACGGTTCGGCAACCAGATGAAACTCGAACGCAGCTTCGGCTATCTCGTTCACGACGTGGCCCGCCTGTTCGCGCGGCGCTTCAACCAGCGGGCATTGCTGTTCCTCGGCCTGACCCGGTCGCAATGCCGGGTCCTGGGGTATCTTTCGCTGCACGAGGGAATCCACCAGGCCGGCCTCGCCGACCTGCTCGAAATCAAGCCGATGACTTTGGTGCGGCAGCTCGACCGGATGGAGGAGGATGGCTGGATCGAGCGCCGGCCCGACCCGGACGACCGCCGGGCCCGCCGGCTGGTGCTGACCGATAAGGCCCGGCCGATTCTCGCCCGCATCCTCGGCCTATCGACAGAAGTGCGGCAGGAAGCCTTCGCCAATCTGTCGGAGGACGAGGGCCGGCATCTGATCGAGCTGCTGCGCCGGGTGCACGGCAATCTTGCCGAAGGCGCGCTCGCGCTATCGGCGCCGCCGCTGGCCGGCAGCGATCGGCCGGGCCATCGCTCCGCCCGGCATCGCCTGGCGGCCGAAGCCGGTCTGGCGCCCGTCGGGGGCCACTGATGACGAGCTCGGCCGAAGACGAGGCGGCGCTCGGCAGCCTGCGCGTCGCCGTCGACGGGCGGCCGACAATCATCGGCCGGCGGCGCTCGTGGCGCCAGCGGCTGCGCCTGCCGCTGATGCTGCTCGGGCCGATTATCGTGCTGCTCGCCGCCGGCTGGTGGTATCTGACGACCGGGCGCTACATCTCGACCGACGACGCCTATGTCGACGCTGCGCGGGTATCGATCAGCAACGAGGTCTCCGGCCGCGTCGCCGCGGTCGATGTGCACGACAATCAGCGCGTCACGGCCGGCCAGGTGCTGTTCACCCTCGATCAGCGCCCGTTTCGCATCGCCGTCGAGGAAGCCAAGGCGCAGCTCGCCTCGATCAAGCTCCAGATCGAGGCGATGAAGGCCACCTATCAGCAGAAAAAGGCCGACGCCGCCGCCACCGAGGCGACCTTGATCTATCAGCAGCGCGAATTGCAGCGGCAGCAGCGGCTGCTCGCGACGGGCACTGCCTCGCAATCGCAATACGACCAGACCAACCACGCCTATAAAATCGCCCGCGAGCAGCTCGCCTCAAAGGAGCAGGACGTCGCCAGCACTCTCGCCAGCCTCGGCGGCGACCCCGACCTTCCGGTCGCTGAGCATCCGATGGTGCGGCATGCCCAGGCGGCGCTCGATCGCGCCGAGCTGAACCTGTCCTATACCGTGGTGCGCGCTCCCGAATCCGGCATCGTCACCAAGGTCGATCAGCTCCAGCCGGGAGACTGGGTGCAGGGCGTCGATACCGGCTCGATGCCGACGACGCTCTTTTCGTTGGTGTCGACGAAGCGCATTTGGGTGACCGCCAATTTCAAGGAAACCGAGCTCACCCATATGCGGCCGGGGCAAACCGCGACGGTCGCGATCGACACCTATCCCGACAAGGTGTTCGAGGCCAAGGTGCAGAGTCTGAGCCCGGGAACCGGGCTGACCTTTTCGCTGCTGCCGGCCGAGAACGCGACCGGCAACTGGGTCAAGGTGGTGCAGCGGCTGCCGGTGCGGCTCAGCTTCGACCAGCTCGACCCGAGCCATCCGCTCGCCGCCGGGCTGAGCGCGACCGTCGAGGTCGATACCGAGTTTCACCGGCCAATGCTCGACCGGATCGAGCGCCTGTTGGCGTGGCTCGGCGCGCGGCCGACGCAGACGGCGGAGCGGTGACCGCTTCCACCCCGGCCCCGGTCGCCAACCGGGGCTGGATCACCGTCTCGATCATGCTGGCGACCTTCATGCAGGGGGTCGACACGACGATCGCCAATGTGGCGCTGCCGCATATGCAGGGCAGCCTGTCGGCGGCTCAGGACCAGATCGCCTGGGTCGTCACCTCCTACATCGTCGCCGCGGCGATCATGACGCCGCTGACCGGCTGGCTCGCCGGCCGGTTTGGCATCAAATACGTCTTCCTGATCTCGGTCGCCGGCTTCACCGTGGCCTCGGCCCTGTGCGGCATGGCGATGAGCCTGACCCAGCTGGTGCTCTACCGCCTGCTTCAGGGCGTGTGCGGCGCCGCCCTGGTGCCGCTGTCGCAGGCGGTCCTCTTACAGATCAACCCGCCGCATCGCCACGGCCAGGCGATGGCGGTCTGGGGCATGGGCGTGATCCTCGGCCCGATCGTCGGCCCGGCGCTCGGCGGCTGGCTGACCGACAATTACAGCTGGCGCTGGGTGTTTTACATCAATCTGCCGGTCGGGGTGCTCGCCGCCGCCGGCATCATGATCTTCATCCATGAGACGCGCCGCGCCCAGCGCGAGGCCTTCGACTTCTTCGGCTTTGTCACCCTGAGCCTCGCGATCGGGGCCTTGCAGATGCTGCTCGACCGCGGCGAGCTCAAGGACTGGTTCGGCTCGACCGAGATCTGGGTCGAAACGACGATCGCCGGGCTGTGCCTCTACTTGTTCATCGTCCACACCATCACCGCCGGCAACCGATCGTTTCTGAACCGTGAGATGCTGACCGATCCCAATCTCGTCGCCGGCACCGTGATGATGTTCCTGATCGGCATCCCGCTTTACGGGACCATGACCTTGTTGCCGACGATGCTGCAGGATCTGATGAACTACCCGGTCTTCACCACCGGGCTGGTGATCGCACCCCGCGGCGTCGGCACGATGATCGCGATGATCCTGGTCGCCCGCCTGGCTGGTCGGGTCGACACCAGGCTGCTGATCCTGGTGGGGATTTTGGTGACCGCGGTCGCGATGTGGCAGATGACCGGGTTTTCGCTGCAGATGGGAATGGGGCCGGTGATCTCGACCGGGGTCATGCAAGGCTTCGGCCTCGGCTTTGTCTTTACCCCGCTGAGCATCGTCACCTTTTCAACCCTGCCGCGGCACACCATGACGCAAGGCACGGCGATCTTCAGCCTGATGCGCAATATCGGCGGCAGCGTCGGCATCTCGATCGTCGAGGCGTTGTTGGACCAGAACACCCAGATCGTCCATTCGCGTCTGGTCGAGCAGCTGCGCCCCGACAATCCGCTCGCCCGGGTGCCGCAGCTCGGGCTGCTGAACAGCCTGACGACCCCGTCGGGGGTGGCCGCGCTCAATGCCGAGGCGACGCGGCAGGCGGCGATGGTCGCCTATATCGACGATTACATGCTGATGATGATGCTGGTCATCGCCGCATTGCCGTTGCTGCTGCTGCTGCGCCGGCCCCGCTCGATGCCCGGCGGCGCCGCCGTCGCCGCTCTCGACTAGCGGCCGGACCGGCACGCTGCCGTTCCCAAGCGTTTCGCGAGAGGGCCGATTGCAAACTGCTATCGACGCCTCGCCCGCGTTGACCCTGGTATCTCGTGTCCGCGCACTTGGCCCGCGGATGCGCTGCTCGATCAGGTGCCGAGCGCGGGAGCCGTGGCCCGGGTTCTGTGGCAGCTGGCGGCAGCCAGCGGCCGGCAGGCCGCTACTCGGCGCAGCCCAGCACCCGCGCGCTCGGCATCTCGTTACTGGAAGCGTGAGCATGTAGGATCGCGGCCAGCACCGCGACCGTCCCCGGAGCCGCTTCGATGTCCTATACCGCCCCGCTCGCCGATATGCGCTTTGTGCTCGAGGAGGTGGCGGGCATTGGCGAAGTGGCGCGGCTGCCCGGCTATGAGGCGGCCGATCCGGAAGCGGTCGGGGCAATTCTCGGCGCGGCGGCGAAATTCGCCGAGGGCGAGCTGGCGCCGCTGAACCAGCCGGCCGACCGCATCGGCAGCATCCTCGAAAACGGCATCGTGCGCACCCCGCCGGGGTTTCGCCAGGCCTACGCCCGCTATGTCGAAGGCGGGTGGAACGGGCTCGCCGCCGATCCGGAATTCGGCGGGCAGGGCCTGCCCTTGGCGCTCGCCATTCCGGTCGCGGAAATGCTCGATGCGGCCTGCATGAGCTTTGCGTTGTGCCCGCTGCTCAACCAAGCCGCGATTGCGCTGCTGGAGAGCTATGGCTCGCCCGAGCAGAAGCGGCTTTATCTGGGCAAGCTCGTCTCCGGCTCATGGGCCGGCACGATGAATTTGACCGAGCCGCAGGCCGGGTCGGATTTGGGCGCGCTGACCACCCGCGCGGTGCCGGCCGATGAGCCGGGCCAGGGCAACCATCACCGGATCATCGGCCAGAAGATCTTCATCAGCTACGGCGACCACGACCTGGCGCCCAACATCGTCCATGCGGTTCTGGCGCGCACCCCCGGAGCGCCGCCGGGATCCAAGGGGCTGTCGCTGTTCCTGGTGCCGAAATTCCTGCCCGACGAGGCGGGAGGGCTGGGGCAACGCAACGCCATCCGCACCCTGCGCCTCGAGGAAAAGCTCGGCATCCACGCCTCGCCGACCTGCGTGCTCGCTTACGAAGACGCGATCGGCTGGCGGATCGGCGAGGAAAACCGCGGCCTCGAATACATGTTCACGATGATGAACAACGCCCGGCTCAATGTCGGGGTGCAGGGTGTGGCAATCGCCGAGCGCGCCTATCAGCAGGCCCGCGACTTTGCCCGTACCCGCGTCCAGGGGCGCCCGCTCGGCGCCGCTGCCGATGCCGGGGCCCGGCCGATTATCGATCATCCCGACGTGCGGCGGATGCTGCTGTGGATGCGGGCGGCGACCGAGGCGATGCGCGCGTTCGCCTATTATGCCGCCGCGCTGATCGACCGGGGCCGCCGCGACCCCGACCCGGCCCAGCGCGCGGCAGCACGGCGCCGTGCCGATTTGTTGATCCCGGTGGTCAAGGCCTGGTGCACCGACACCGGCGTCGCGGTGGCCTCGACCGGCATCCAAATCCATGGCGGCATGGGCTATATCGAGGAGACCGGGGCCGCACAGCATTGGCGCGACGCCCGCATCGCGCCAATCTACGAGGGGACCAACGGCATCCAGGCGAACGACCTCGTCGGCCGCAAGCTCGCCCGTGACCGCGGCGAGGTCGCAGCTTTATTGTGCGCCGAGATCGGCACGACAAAGGCGAGGCTCAGGTCGGCAGGCAAAGCCGATTTAATGCCGATCGAGGGCGCGCTCAACGCGGCGCTGACGGCCCTCGAAACGGCGAGCGCGGGCCTCCTCGACGGCGATGCGGCAACCGCCGCGGCAGGGGCGGCGCCCTATCTCGACCTGCTCGGCACCGTCTGCGCCGGCTGGCTGATGGCGCGCCAAGCGCTGGCCGCCGACCGCCTGGTGACTGCCGGAAGCGGCGATCCCGCCTTTCTGCGCGCCAAGATTGCGACCGCGCGCTTTTTTGCCGAGCATTTCCTCGCCCCAGCTCCAGGCCGCCTCTCCGCGATCCTCGGCGGCGCCGCGGTGCTGACGTTCGATCCGGACCAGTTCTGATCTCTGAGCCCGCGACCCCGACGCCTAATAAGACGAAGGGGGTCTCAAGCGCCGGACACAGCAACGGCCGCTTGCTTGCCGCAGGTCGGGCATTCGGCATCCTTGGCGATGCGGATCGAGTGAAAGCGGGCGCGCATTGCGTCGTACAGGAGAAGCGTGCCGTCGAGGCTTTCGCCGAGCCCCAGCAGCTCCTTCAGCACTTCGACCGCCTGCAAGGTGCCAAGCACGCCAGCGACGGCGCCGAGAATGCCGGCAGTTTCGCAGCGCGGCACCAGATCGGGCGGCGGCGCCTCGCGGAACAGGCAACGATAGCACGGATGGCCGGCGCCGAGATACGGCCGGAAGGTCGAGAGCTGACCTTCGAACGGCGATAGCGCCGCCGCCACCAGCGGCTTTTCGAGGCGCCAGCACAGCTCGGTCAGTAGATAGCGGGTCGCGAAATTGTCGCTGCCGTCGGCAACGAGATCGTATTCGGCTATTATTGCCTCGGCGTTGCCCGGCTCGAGCCGAACCGGATGGGCATTGACACGAATACCGGGGTTGACCGCGGCCAGGGTCCGCCGTGCGCTGTCGACCTTGAGCTCGCCGACGCTCGGTGTCGCGTGCACGATCTGGCGCTGCAGATTGGTCAGATCGACCCGGTCGGGATCGGCGACCCCGATGGTCCCGACCCCGGCGGCGGCCAGATAGAGCAGCAGCGGCGAGCCGAGCCCGCCGGCGCCGACCACCAGCACGCGCGCTTGCAGCAGCCGCGCCTGGCCCTCCTCGCCGACCTCGTCGAGGATCAGATGCCGGGCATAGCGCTGAAATTGCTCTTCGCTGAGCTCCACGCCAACTCCTTTCCCCGCATTCCTCTCAGAGCCCTTCGAACAGCGGCGTCGATAGATAGCGTTCGGCAAAGTCCGGCAGAACCACGACGAGCGTCTTGCCTGCCATATCGGCGCGCTTGCCGATTTCGAGCGCCGCCGCGAGTGCTGCCCCCGACGAGATCCCAACGGTCAAGGCCTCCAGCCTCGCGGCCTCGCGGGCCGTGCGAAAGGCGGTGTCGTTGCTGACGCGAACGACCTCGTCGATCAGCTTGGTGTCGAGGATTTCGGGAATGAAGCCGGCGCCGAGCCCCTGGATGCGGTGTGAGCCCGGCGACCCGCCCGACAGCACGGCGCTGTCCTCGGGCTCGACCGCGATCATCTTGAGCCCGGGCTTGCGCGGCTTCAACACCGAGCCGACGCCGGTCAAGGTGCCGCCGGTGCCGACGCCGCTGACCACGACATCGACCTTTCCGCCGGTATCCTTCCAGATCTCCTCCGCGGTGGTCCGCCGATGGATCTCGGGATTGGCCGGGTTCTGGAATTGTTGCGGGATGAACGCATCGGGCAGCGAGCCGGCGATTTCCTCGGCTTTGGCGATGGCCCCCTTCATGCCTTGCGCCGCCGGCGTCAATTCGAGCTCGGCGCCGAGCAGCAGCAGCATCTTGCGCCGCTCGATCGACATGCTGTCGGGCATCGTCAGGATCAGCCGGTAGCCCTTCGCGGCGCAGACAAAAGCGAGCGCAATCCCGGTATTGCCCGAGGTCGGCTCGACCAGCACGGTGCCGGGCTTGATCCGCCCGGCGGCTTCGGCGGCGGCGACCATCGACACGCCGATGCGGTCCTTGACAGAGGCGAGCGGGTTGAAGAACTCGCATTTGGCGAGAATGTCAGCCTTGGCGCCGGCTTGCTGCGCCAGCCGATGAATGCGGACCAGCGGCGTCGCGCCGATGGTTTCGGTGAT
This sequence comes from Allostellaceae bacterium, assembly GCA_036500965.1. GTDB lineage: Bacteria > Pseudomonadota > Alphaproteobacteria > ATCC43930 > CGMCC-115725 > AP-15. The sequence continues at coordinate 88,694 of DASYBC010000051.1, forward strand.
GTCGTCGTAGACGCGGCCGCGAAACTCCGCCGGTCGCGAATTGGTCGTGCTGGCGCTGTGCATTAGCATTCCTCCCCGTCGGGCAACCGTAGTTTCATGTAGGGTCGGCGCCGCGCCGCTGCAACGAGCCCCTCGGCTCGGCTCAGATTGCAAAATCGCTGAATTCGGTCGCGCGGCCGGCGATCCCTGCGTCACGCGCGCGGCCGCACAGATCGTCGAGCGTCAGAGAATCAAGCCGCTGCATCATCTCGTCCTGCAATTCGAGCCACAGCGGGCGCACCACCTGATGGCCAAGCGCGCTGCCCGCCGGATCGCTGATCGGGTCCTCGGCGGTTTCCAGCCCGCGCACGGTGCGCACGATATCGCCGAGGCTGACCAGCCGCCGCTCGCGCGCCAGACGATAGCCGCCGCTCGGCCCGCGGATGCCAAGCAGGATCCCGTGCCGCACCAGCTCCTGCAGCACCGGTTCGAGATAGCGCCGCGGGATTCCCTGGCGCTCGGTGATCTCGGCCGACCGCACCGGCACCGGCCCGCCATTATAGGCGATGTCGAGCACCGCCTCGATCGCGAACAGGAGCTTTTTGGTCAGCCGAACCATGTCATGCGGCCCGCCGCCGAAGGTTCACGGGGTCTTGGCGGGTGAGTGTCGCCGCAACCGGCGTTTCGGACAAGGGGCGCGCACCGCAACGCGGGAACTCTAGGAGGACGGGCGGCCTTGATCACCTGCGCAGCAACAGCGGGAGGACGGCGGCCACCGCGCCAACAACGAGCGCTATGGCGCTCACCACGAGTGCGATCACGGTCAGTCTCGCATTATACGCATCGATATTGTCGCCAATTTTCTGCACTCGGCCAGCTGGGCGAGGAGTTCCTATGTCCGGGGGATCTTTTTTATACGGCCGTATCGGACCCTTCACACTGAAAACGTGGAGCGAGCAAAATCGCTGACCACGACGCAGGCATACTTTGCGCCTTCCGTAATTATGCACCGTAACCAGTAAATGTCCATGAAATCCAGGATCTACTTTCGAGGGGGTATTTGTTACACCTCTTTGTAATAAACCAACCTTTGGAAATATCTGACCAAAACGAAGTTCAGGAAATTCTACCCATTCCTGAGTTTGTATGATGACGGCGTTTCCTGGTAGTAAAATAATCGTATCGTTTTGGCTAAGTACCTGTGCGTCATCGTTTCGATGGTCACGGTATGCAGCGCCCACTCGCAGGTCGTAACCGTCATTACATTCCTCGGAATCAATCTTGAGCTGCTCGGTATCCCCATGCTGTATAAGAACAGCCGTTCCGTCCTTCCTGAACTCGCTGCTGGATGTTACGACAGATAGCGAATCTGAGCCTGGGTCAGTCGTAAGGGCAATCAACGACATACGTTCCCCCGATGGAGTGCCGTCTAATAATAACGATCATTTATTACGTCAGGTGACCTTCATTCAGCTTCACTGGGCGCCAGCTGTCGCGCGACAAGCTCGGCGAGGCGGGCGGCGACCTCGCGCTTGGTCATCGCCGGCCAGTCCTCGACACCCGCGGCATCGACCAGGTGGATCGTGTTGCGGTCGCCGCCAAAGGTGCCCGACGCGGCCGAAACGTCGTTGGCGAGGATCCAGTCGCAGCGCTTGCGCTCGCGCTTGGCGCGGGCGTTGGCGACGATGTCGTCGGTCTCCGCGGCAAAGCCGATGACCAGCGCCGGCCGGTCGTTGGCATGCTGGGCGATCCGGGCGAGGATGTCGGGGTTTTCGGTGAGGCGCAGCAATGGCGGGCCGCCGCCATCTTTTTTGAGCTTTTGCCTGGCGACACTCTCGACCCGCCAATCGGCGACCGCCGCGGCCATCACCGCGATATCGACCGGGAGCGCCGCCTCGCAGGCTGCCAGCATCTCGGCCGCGGTCTCAACCGGCACCAGCCGGACGCCAGCCGGCGGCGGCTCCTGCGTTGGCCCCGAGACCAGCACCGTCTCGGCGCCCAATGCGGCGAGCGCGCCAGCGATCGCATGCCCCTGCTTGCCCGAGGAATGGTTCGAGAGGTAACGCACCGGATCGATCGGCTCGCGCGTCGGCCCGCTGGTGACCAAGGCGCGCTTTCCGGCGAGCCGCACGCCCTCGCTCAGCATCGCCTCGATCGCAGCGACGACCTCCAGCGGCTCGGCCATCCGGCCCGGTCCGACCTCGCCGTCCGCAAGCTCGCCCGAGCCCGGCCCGACCCGCACCACCCCGCGCGCCGCCAGGGTCGCGAGATTAGCCTGTGTCGCCGGATGCGCCCACATCATCAAATTCATCGCCGGCGCGATCAGCACCCTCTTGTCCGAGGCGAGCAATGCCGCCGTCGCCAAATCGTCGGCGAGCCCCGCCGCCATGCGCGCGATCAGATCGGCGGTGGCCGGCGCCACGACGACCAGGTCGGCCTCCCGCGACAGGCGGATATGGCCCATCTCGCTCTCGTCGGTCAGCGACCACAGCTCGGTATAGACCTTGTCCCCGCACAGCGAGGCGACCGACAATGGCGTCACGAAATGCTGCGCCGCGGCGGTCATGATCGGGCGCACCGCAGCGCCGCGCTCGCGCAGCCGGCGGATCAAATCGAGGCTCTTATAAGCCGCGATCCCGCCCGAAATGATCAGCAGGATGCGCCGCCCATTTAGCACCTGCAGCACCTCGCCCTCCGTCACGGCTCCCGCCGCCAAGTATGCCCTGCCGGCACGACAAGGGCGAGGCGGTTCCGCCGCGGCGGCACAAGCCAAAAGAGCGCCAGCGCATAACCGAAGACGGCGAGGTAAAGCGCTCCGAAAACCCAGATCGGCAAGCGCCAATAGATCAGCCGATCGACCCAGTCCATGATCAGCGGCGTGGGCGCTGCCGCGGCGCCGGACATCGCCGCCTGCCAGAGCGTCAGGATACAGGCGCGGCCCGCCACCGCCTGAACCGCGACCACGGCCAACAGCGCGATGTGCAACACCCGCCACCAGGCGATGCGAACAAAACGCCAGCCGCACAGCGCACCGATCGGGACCGCGATCAGCCCGAACAGATTGAACAGGATGATCGCGACATGCCCCGCCAGGATCGCCTCGGCCGCTGCCATCTTGTCCGTCCGTTCCCGCGCCTCGGGGGGAGCCTTGCCAAGCTCGGCGCTGCTTCGTACCTAATCATAGACTTGAAGGGAGACGCAGGCGATGAAGCTCCAGGATCAAAAGCTGTTCCGGCAGCAATGCTATATCGACGGCGAATGGGTCGACGCGTTGAACCGCGGCACGATCCCGGTCACCGACCCGGCGACCGGCGAGACGCTCGGCACCGTGCCGCGCATGGGCGCCGAGGAGACCCGCCGAGCGATCGAGGCGGCCGACAAGGCGCTACCGGGCTGGCGCGCCAAGACCGCCAAGGAACGCGCCCACATCTTGCGCCGCTGGTACGATCTGATGATGGCGAACCAGGACGATTTGGCGGCCCTGATGACCGCCGAGCAGGGCAAGCCATTGGCCGAGTCGAAGGGCGAGATCGCCTATGCCGCGGCCTTCATCGAATGGTTCGGCGAGGAGGGGAAGCGCATCTATGGCGACACGATCCCGGCGCATATGGCCGACAAGCGCATCGTCGTCACCAAGGAGCCGATCGGCGTTACCGCGGCGATCACGCCCTGGAATTTCCCGGCGGCGATGATCACCCGCAAATCGGGTCCGGCCTTGGCCGCGGGCTGCACGATGGTGCTGAAGCCGGCCACCGCCACGCCCTATTCGGCACTGGCATTGTGCGAGTTGGCCGAGCGCGCCGGGGTACCGAAAGGCGTCTTCTCCTGCGTCACCGGCGGCGCCAAGGAGATCGGCGGCGAGCTGACCTCGAACCCAATCGTGCGCAAGCTGTCCTTCACCGGCTCGACCGAGATCGGCAAATTGCTGATGGAGCAATGCGCCGGCACGGTCAAGAAGATGTCGCTAGAATTGGGCGGCAACGCCCCCTTCATCGTCTTCGACGACGCCGATATCGAGATGGCGGTCAAGGGCGCGATCGCCTCCAAATACCGGAATGCCGGACAGACCTGCGTGTGCGCCAACCGCATCCTGGTGCAGGATGGGGTCTATGATGCCTTTACCAAACGGCTCGCCGAGACCGCCGGGGCGATGAAAGTCGCCGCCGGGTTCGAGCCCGGTGCCGTGATCGGCCCGCTGATCGACATGAAGGCGATCGAGAAGGTCGAGGCGCATGTCGCCGACGCGCTCAAAAAGGGCGCCAAGGTGGTGATCGGCGGCAAGCGCAGCGCGCTCGGCGGCAGCTTTTACGAGCCGACCGTGCTGGCCGACGTCACCACCGACATGATGATCACGCGCGAAGAAACCTTTGGCCCGGTGGCCCCGCTCTACCGCTTCAAGACCGAGGCTGAGGCGGTCAAGATGGCCAACGACACCGAATTCGGCCTCGCCGCCTATTTCTACAGCCGCGACATCGGCCGCATCTGGCGCGTTGCCGAGGCGCTCGAATATGGCATCGTCGGCATCAACGAGGGCATCATCTCGACCGAAATCGCCCCCTTTGGCGGCATGAAGGAAAGCGGCATCGGCCGCGAAGGCTCGAAATACGGCATCGAGGAATTCCTCGAGGTCAAATATTTGTGCATGGGCGGCATCGACCGTTAACATTCCAGGCGAAGCGGGCCGGTCAGGATCGGATAGACGAGCTCACGCGCCCCTCGTCGATCGCGAATCGGCGTCGCCCGTTTCGGGTGCTTGAAGCGAGCGATGACGAGCCCGCCCTTCGAGATGGTGTTCGCAGAGTTGCCCGACCGTCAGCGCCTCGCTTTGACGGTGGCCGGGTCGTTGCCGTGCGCGACGAGCGCCAGCAGCCGCTTCGCCTCGGCCCGCGCCGTCTCCGCCGTCCAGGGCGAACCGTGCTTGCCGATCGTCAGCTTGCGGAGCGGAGCGCCTCGGCCGACGCCTATCCGGTAGTGCACCATGTGATTTGACGCTTCCGCGCTGCACACGCACACCAAAGAGCGTGTGAAACAATTCCCGAGGCGCTCGCTGCCTCGCGATCGTGCGTGCTTCGAGACGCGCCTTCGGCGCTCCTCAGCATGAGGTATCCTATTGATAGTGATGGGAAAATACCTCATCCTGAGGAAGCCGCGAAGCGGCTGTCTCGAAGGGCCTGCCCTCGCGAAGGCGGGGGACGCACCGCACCGCTCCATCCTATCTTCAATTTCTTCACGCGCTCCAAAGCCGGAGGCCGGGCTGATCACACGAGCCGCCAGCACCTCGCAGCAATTGCGCCAAGCCCGCTGGCTCACCAGCCGCCGTCGATGCCGATCGCCTGGCCGGTGACGAAGGCGGCCTGGTCGGAGGCGAGAAAGGCGATCATCGCCGCGACCTCGTCCGGCGTGCCGAAGCGGCCGACCGGGATCGCCTTCGAGCGCTCGGCAAAGCCGATCTCGAGGTCGTCGCCATATTCGCGCCGGTTGGTGCTGATCGCCCGCGAGGTGCGGATCGGGCCGGGGCAGACCGCGTTGACGGTGATCCCAACGGGTGCGAGGTCGAAGGCCAGCGATTTGGTGAAGCCGACGATCGCCGCCTTCGAGGCGGCGTAGGTCGCGCGGTTGCGGCCGGGTCGGAACGCCGCCTTCGACGACACGCTGACGATGCGGCCCCAGCCCACCTTGCGCATTGCCGGGACCGCCGCGCGCGACATCAGAAAGCAGCCGCGCGCATTGACCGCGAGGGTGCGGTCCCACGCCTCGACCGGGACGTCCTCGATCTCGTTGCGGTCCGCACCCTGCGGCGCCCCGGCATTGTTGACGAGGATGTCGAGCCGGCCATAGCGGTTCAGCACCTCCTCGACCATGCGCGCGGCATCGGCCTCGACGCTGACATCGCCCAGGGTCGAGGACGCCGCTCCGCCGTTCCGCCGGATCTCCTCGACCAGGCTGTCGACCCCGCCCCACGAAGCGTCGGTGTCGCCCTGACGATTGTGCTCGTTGGCGACCCCGGTCGCCACTAAGTCGGAGACGACCACCGTCACCCCGGCGGCGGCCAAGGCGCGCGCCGTCGAATTGCCGATCCCGACCGGCTTGCCGCACCCCGTGATCAGCGCCACCCGAGCAGAACCCGGCATCCGACCCTCCTTTTGCACCGCCGCCCGTCAACCTGGCGGCCGGGGAGTATTCATCCTTTTCCGGCTCATGTAACTTGGAAACCGTCAATCTCGGCCAGCCCTTGGCCCGATCCCGGAAAATCGCGAGGTGGCGGATGGCGAAGATCGCGGCGAGTGTCGTCTTGTGCCTCTTCGTGCTCGCCGCCGGGGCTCGGGCCGACGACAACACCAAAATCACGCTGCCGGCGCGGGTGGCAACCCACCATTCGATCGAGCTCGGCGGCCATCGCCTCGATTACGACGCGATCGCCGAGACCTTTACCTTGACCGACCAAAAGGGCACTGCGGCCGCCTCGATCTTCACGGTTTCCTATCTCGTTCCGGCTCCGGCCGGTGCTATGCGGCCGGTCAGCTTTGTCTTGAATGGCGGGCCGGGCGCCGCCTCGGTGTTCCTGCATCTGGGCGCGCTCGGACCCAAAATCATGCAGACGCCGGCGGATGGCGAAGCCCCGAGCCCGCCGGTGCGCATCATCGACAACCCGTCCACCTGGCTGCCGTTCACCGACCTCGTTTTGATCGACCCGGTCGGCACCGGCTACAGCCGCGGCGACGGCAAGGAGCCAAATCCGGACAAGCAGTTCTGGGACGTGCACGCGGATCTGAACTCGCTCGACGCCGTGGTCCGGCGGTGGCTGACCCGGCACCAGCGCTGGACCTCGCCGATCTATCTCGTCGGCGAGAGCTATGGCGGGTTTCGCGCGGCGGCGATGGCCGAGAGCCTGCCGCATGACGTCGATGCGACGGTGAGCGGCCTGGTGCTGATCTCGCCGGCGCTCGACCTTTCCGCCCTGCATCCGAACCAGCGCGATCTGCTCGCCTCCGGGTTTTTCCTGCCGACCTACGCCGCGATCGCCGGTGCGCTGCACATCGTGCCGCAGGGTGCCGGCGAGCTCGCCGCGGCCGAGCATTTCGCGCTCAGCGACTATCTGGTCGGCCTCGCCGGGATCGCGGGCCAGCCGCCTTTGGGCGACCCTTTTGTCGCCGAGGTCGCCGGCATGACCGGGCTGCGCCCGGCGCTCGTGCGCCGCTGGCGGGCGCGCATCCCCAATTACGTCTTCGCCCATCAAATCCTGCGCGACCGCGGCGAACGGGTCAGCCTCTATGACGGCACGATCGCCCGCCCGGCCCCGGCCGGCGAACGGGAGGAGAGCGATCCGCTGCTCGGCCCGATCGCCGCCGCGTTCGGAGCCGCGTTCAACGCCTATGCGGCCGATGATCTCGGCTACCGCACCGACCAACCCTACCGGGTGCTGGCCGGCAATGTCTCGCAACAGTGGAACTGGGAGGGCGAGCGCGGCGAAGGCAGAACCGGGCTGCCGATGACCTCGCTCGAAGCGGCGCTGATCGCCCATCCGGGGACCAAGGTGCTGATCGCCAACGGCCGCTACGATCTGGTGACGCCCTATCTGTCGTCGCGCTGGCTGATCGATCAGCTGCCGGTGCCGCCGGCGACGCGCGCCCAAATCCGCCTGCGCGTCTATGACGGCGGGCACATGATGTATCTGCGGCCCGCCTCGCGCGCGGCGCTGGCGCAGGACGCGGCCCAGCTCTATGCCGCGCCCGGGCCGGGCGCTCCCTCCCAGTGACCACCGCCCGGCGCGCCCGGGCGACGGCGCCCAGCACCGCTGGAATTCGGCAGCGCCGTTCATACATACCGGGCAGCCCGGCGGCACAAGTGCCGCTCGGGAGCTTGCCTTCGCCGCGGGCGCGTGCACAATTCGCCGGCCTTTCGGGTGGCCGCCGCGGTGCTGCTGCTGCAAGAGCGAGGACGACATGAAAGCGCTGGTCGCGGTCAAGCGGGTCATCGACTACAACGTCAAGATCCGGGTCAAGGCGGATAAGAGCGGCGTCGAGACCGCCAATGTAAAGATGTCGATGAACCCGTTCGACGAGATCGCGGTCGAAGAGGCGTTGCGGCTGCGCGAGGCCGGCACGGTCAGCGAGGTGATCGTGGTGTCGCTCGGCGCCACACAGTGCCAGGAGACGATCCGCACCGCGCTGGCGATGGGCGCCGATCGCGGTGTCCTGGTGCAGACCGACGCCGAATTGCAGCCGCTCGCCGTTGCCAAGCTGTTGAAGGCAGTGATCCTCGACGAAGAGCCGGAGATCGTGATCATCGGCAAGCAGGCGATCGACGACGACTGCAACCAGACGGGGCAGATGCTCTCGGCATTGCTCGGCTGGCCGCAGGCTACCTTTGCCTCGAAGATCGCGATCGGCGACGGCAAGGCCGAGGTCACCCGCGAGGTCGATGGCGGGCTCGAAACCGTGTCGATCAAATTGCCGGCGGTGGTTACCACCGATCTCCGGCTCAATGAGCCGCGCTACGCCTCGCTGCCCAACATCATGCGGGCGAAGAAAAAGCCGATCGCGACAACGACGCCCGAGGCGCTCGGCGTCGATGTCGCCCCGCGGCTGGTCGTGCTCAAGGTCGAAGAGCCGCCGAAACGCCAGGGCGGGCACAAGGTCGGCTCGGTCGAGGAACTGGTTGACAAGCTCAAGACCGAAGCGCGGGTGATCTGATGGCTGCTCTCGTCGTCGCCGAACACGACAACCGGGCATTGAAGCCCGCGACCCTCAACGCGCTCGCCGCCGCCAAGGAGATCACCGCCGCCGACGTTGACATCCTGGTGGCGGGTTTGGATTGCCGGGCGGTCGCCGAGATCGCGGCACAGATCCCCGGCGTCAAGCGGGTGCGCCTCGCCGACGACGCAGCCTACGAGCATGGGCTCGCCGAAAACCTGGCGCCGCTGGTGGTCGAGCTCGCCAAGGATTATACGCATCTGTTGGCGCCGGCCACGACCGCCGGCAAGAATTTGATGCCGCGGGTCGCGGCATTGCTCGACGTGATGCAGATTTCCGACATCAGCGCGGTCGTCTCGCCCGACACCTTTGTGCGCCCGATCTACGCCGGCAATGCCTTGCAAACGGTGCAGTCGAAAGACCCGATCAAGGTCATCACGGTGCGCGGCACGGCGTTTCCGCCCGGCGCCGCGACCGGCGGGTCGGCGGCGATCGAGCCGGTGGCGCCGACCGGGAGCGCCGGGCTCTCCGAGTTCGTGCGCGCCGAATTGTCGAAGTCCGAGCGGCCGGAGCTGACCAGCGCCCGTGTCATCATCTCCGGCGGGCGCGGCATGCAGTCGGGCGACAATTTCCATCTGCTGGAAAAGGTCGCCGACCAGCTCGGCGCCGCCGTCGGCGCGTCGCGCGCCGCGGTCGATGCCGGCTTTGTGCCGAACGATTACCAGGTCGGGCAGACCGGCAAGATCGTCGCGCCCGAGCTTTACATCGCGGTCGGCATTTCCGGGGCGATCCAGCATCTCGCCGGGATGAAGGACTCGAAGGTCATCGTCGCGATCAACAAGGACGAGGAGGCGCCGATCTTTCAGATCGCCGATTATGGCCTGGTCGGCGACCTGTTCAAGCTCCTCCCCGAGCTCGCCGCCGAGCTCGAGCGCCGCCAGTGAGCGCCGCCGCACCCTCGGACACCCCATCGGCGGCTGCCGCGCCGCAGCTCGACCGGTTGCGCCGCATCGGCGTGATCGGCGCCGGGCAGATGGGCGGCGGCATCGCCCATGTGTGCGCGCTGGCCGGGATCGAGGTCGTCATCACCGATATAGGCGACGATGCGTTGCAGCATGGGCGTGAGGTGATCGAGCGCAACCTCGTCCGCCAGGTGGCGCGCGGCCGGATCGGCGAAGAGGACAAGGATGCGGCGCTGGCGCGCATCTCCGGCGGGCTCGATTACGCGCTGTTCGGTGATTGCGACATGGTCATCGAGGCCGCGACCGAAAAGGAGGAGGTCAAGCGCGAGATCTTCAAAAAGCTGACCCCACAGCTGCGGCCTGACGCGCTGATCGCCACCAACACCTCGTCGATTTCGATCACCCGGCTCGCCGCCTCGACCGACCGGCCGGGCAAGTTCATCGGCATGCATTTCATGAACCCGGTGCCGGTGATGAGCCTCGTCGAGCTGATCCGCGGCATCGCCACCGACGAGGAAACCTTTGCCCTGACCCGCGGCTTGGCGCTGCGGCTCGGCAAGACGCCGGTCGCGGCCGAGGATTTCCCGGCCTTCATCGTCAACCGCATCCTGCTGCCGATGATCAACGAGGCGGTCTATGTGCTGTACGAGGGGGTCGGCTCGGTCGAGGCGATCGATACCGCGATGAAGCTCGGCGCCAACCATCCGATGGGGCCCTTGGAGCTCGCCGATTTTATCGGGCTCGACACCTGTCTGTCGGTCATGCAGGTGCTTTATGAGGGGCTCGCCGACAGCAAGTATCGGCCCTGCCCGCTGCTGGTCAAATATGTCGAAGCCGGCTGGCTCGGCCGCAAAGCCGGCCGCGGGTTTTACGATTACCGCGGGCTGAAGCCGGTACCGACCCGCTGACCGGCAAAGGCGCGTCCCAAAATCTTGTCGCCTTGACCTTGATCCGTTATCAAGCTGTCACGATCGCGTGCTATGCGGCCCACGAGCGACAGTGAGCGGAACGGTTTGTTGGTGACTGCCTGCTTGGAGAATTGCCCGGCCTTGGTGCTCAACGCCGATTTTCGTCCGTTGAGTTATTTCCCGCTGTCTTTGTGGTCGTGGCAGGATGCGATCAAGGCGGTGTTTCTCGACCGGGTCAACATCATCGACCATTACGATGTTCGGGTGCGCAGCCCGTCGCTCGAAATCCAATTGCCGAGCGTCGTTTCACTTAAAGAATATGTGCCGGCGGCGCGCCATCCAGCCTTCACCCGCTTCAACGTCTTTCTGCGCGACCGTTTTACGTGCCAATACTGCGCCGAGCCTTATCCGTCGCACGAGCTGACCTTCGACCATCTGGTCCCGCGCTCGCGCGGCGGCCGCACCACCTGGACCAACGTCGTCACCGCCTGCGGCAGCTGCAACCTATTGAAGGGCAACCGCCTGCCGCGCGAGAGCGGCATGTATCCGCGCCACCGCCCAGTGCAGCCGACGACCCACATGCTGCAGCAGAACGGGCGCGCCTTCCCGCCCAACTACCTGCACCAGAGCTGGCGCGACTATCTCTATTGGGATACCGAGCTCGACCCGTTTTGAGGCGTCGGCGCCGCTATTAATGATTTATGCATTTCTCGCAACGAATCGTTCGGGTTGGTGATTGCGGCGCCATCTTGTTGCACTGCGGGATTCGCGCCATATGACCGGCACATGCCGCCAGCCGGCCCCGGCAGAGTTGCCGAGCAGCACGGCGGATCGCGGCGCGGAGACAAGGCGAATTGCGCACAATGGTGAAAGAAGGGCTGCTGCGGGCGGCGAGGGCCGGAGGAGGGTTCGCGCTGACCCGGCGAGCCGCTCGCAAAAGCCTGCGGATCCTCGCCTATCACGGATTGTGGACAACGCCCGGGTATCAATACGGCAACCATCTGTTCATGACCCCGGAGCAATTCAAGCGGCGGATGGTCTGGCTGAAGAGGTCTCGCCATCCGGTGTTGTCGCTCGACGACGCCGTCCGGCGACTCGGTCGGGGCGATTTGCCGGATAACGCAGTTGTCATCACGATCGATGACGGCTGGAGCTCGACCTACACCCACATGCTGCCGATCTTGGAAGAGCTGAGCCTGCCGGCGACCGTTTACATCACCACGTGGTACTCGGAAAACCAGTTGCCCGTGGTTAATGTTGTCGCCGACTACATCTTGAAGCGAGCCGGCGAGGCGCCGGAGAAATTGCCCGGCGTGATTGCCGAGATCGAAAAACTGCCGTCAATTCCGCAACGCGAAGAGGCGCTGCGCGAGTGCGCTTCGCGCTTCGGCGTGACCATCGAGGAGTGGTGGGAGGGCCGGCAATTCCATGTCATGAGCACCGCCGAGATCCGCGACGCCGACCTCCGGGGCCTCGACATCCAGCTGCACACGCATCGTCACCGATCGTCCGCGACTGGGTCTGACGATCTGGCGCGCGAGATCGCCGACAACCGAGCGGCGCTGGCGAGAGCCTGTGCCCGGCCGGAGCACAGCTTCAGTCATTTCTGTTATCCGAGCGGGGTCAATCACGCCTCTGCCGCCGCAGTGCTCGAGCACATCCGGGTCAAATCCGCGACCCTGGTCGAGCCGGGGATTAATCCGCGAGGCACCAATCCTTATCGGCTGCGCCGCTTTCTCGACGGCCGTTCGATTTCCGATACCGAGTTTGAGGCCTATTTGAGCGGCGTCCTGGAGGTTTATGGCGCGGTCAAGAGCGCGGCTGAATCGCTCCCTGGTCTGCGCGCTTTGTCTTAGCGGCGGGTCCGCCGGCGCGCCTCCCGCTTGTCATCGGGGTGCACTTCAGGCTTAATTTTTTTTCGGCGGTCAAATCGTGGCCCGGTCTTCTCGGCGCGTGATGTTGACCGGCCGATGACATGGCGGGGCGAAAGGAACGGTTTCGATGGCGGACCGGCTGGCAAAAAAAGCCAGGCTTCTCGGCATCATCCGGCGCAACTCGCTGCTGCAGAACCGCGATTTCGTGCTCGCCTCGGGGCGTTCGAGCAGCTTTTTCTTTGACATGAAGCGGACCATGCTCGATCCCGAGGGTGCCGCATTGGCCGCCGAACTGCTGTTCGAGCGCATCCGGGACGAGGCGGTCGATTGCATCGGCGGGTTGGAAACCGGGGCCATCCCGATCGTCGCCGCGCTCTGCGCCAAGAGCTGGCCGGAGAGCCCGATCAGGGGCTTCTTCGTGCGCAAGGAGGCGAAAGGCCACGGCACCGACCAGCGCATCGACGGGCTCCTCGATCCCGGCGCGCGCGTCATCCTGTTCGAGGACGTGACCACCACCGGCAGCTCGGTGATGCAAGCCGCGGCAGCGGTGCGGCAACGAAATTGCACGATACTCAAGATCATCACCATCGTCGACCGCCTCGAAGGCGCCGACGAAACCTTCGCGAAGGCCGGCCTCAAGTTTGAAGCGCTGTTTACTTGGCGTGACTTTAGTTGACCCGGTCGATCGTCGATCTCGCTGCGGCTCATCTGAAGCGCCAATTTCTGTATCAGGCGCAGCGCGATCGGTTTGGCAGTGTCGAGGCGTTGCACGAGCTGGCGATCTATGCCCGCGGCTGCATCGCCTCTTCGCGGTCCTCCGGCCGGATGACGGTCGCTTTCGTGCTCGAGCGCGTTCTGCACACAGCCGCCCGCGAGCTCGATGGGCGGCCGGTGCGGATTTCGGAGATCGCCGAGCTGGGCGAGCGTCTGCGCCCCCCGGTGCTGCGCGCGGTCGAGTTTCTTGCCGGGGCCGAGGACGACCCCGCCGAAGTCGCCGCCGCCCTGATCAGAGCCCGGCCGCCGCGGCAGCATTGATCGTCCGACAGATTGACGCTGCGTCAGCCCTCTCTTATCTAGATCTGCATCCGATGGCTCTGTTACCGATCATCACCGCCCCCGACCCGCGGCTCAAGATCAAGGCGCGGCCGGTGCCGGCTGTCGACGACGCGGTCCGGCGGCTAATGGACGACATGCTGGCGACGATGCGGCAGGCGATCGGCATCGGCCTCGCCGCCCCTCAGGTTGGCATCGCCAAACGGGTCATCGTCCTCGATGTCGCGCGCGAAGGCGAGCCGCCGCAGCCGATGATGCTGGCCAACCCCGAGATTCTGTGGCGTTCGGCGGAGCTGACCACCGGCAGCGAGGGGTGCCTGTCGCTGCCCGAGCATTATGCCGAGGTCACCCGCCCGGACCAGATCCGGCTGCGCTATCTCGACTACCAGAACGAAATTCGCGAGATCGAGGCCTCTGGGCTGCTCGCAACCTGCATTCAGCACGAGATCGACCATTTGGACGGCGTCCTCTTTGTCGACCACCTTTCGATGGTCAAGCGCGGGATGATCCTGCGCAAGCTCGCCAAGTCGAAGCGCAACCGGATCCCGGTCCCCGCCTAGCGCCGGGCGAGCTGTTCGCCGGGAGGCGGGGTTGGACCTCATCTTCATGGGCACGCCCGCCTTTGCGGCGACGATCCTCGCGGCGCTGATCGCCGCCGGTCACCACCTGCGCGCCGCCTATACCCAGCCGCCGCGGCCCGCCGGGCGCGGCCATCGGCTGCAGCCCTCGCCGGTGCAGCTGCTGGCTGAACGGCACGGCATTGCGGTGTATTGCCCGACGCGCATGCGCGACCCGCAGACACAGGAGCAGCTCGCCTCGCTCGGCGCCGACGCGGCGGTGGTTGCCGCCTACGGGCTGATCCTGCCGCCGGCGATGCTGGCGGCGCCAAGACTGGGCTGCCTCAATGTACACGCGTCGCTGCTGCCGCGCTGGCGCGGCGCCGCCCCGGTGCAGCGCGCGCTGCTCGCCGGCGACAGCGAGACCGGGGTCACGATCATGCAAATGGAGGCGGGGCTCGACACCGGCCCGATCCTGATGCAGCAGGCGGTGCCGATCAGCGCGCAGGCCAATGCCGGGGCTCTGACCGAGGAGCTCGCCGGGCTGGGCGGCCGGCTGATCGTTACGGCTCTCGACGCGCTGGCGAGCGGCGAGCTGACGCCGCGCCCGCAGCCGCAGGACGGGGTGACTTACGCGCCCAAAATCGGCCGCGAGGAAGGGCGGCTCGATTGGCGCCGCCCCGCCGGGGAGCTGGAGCGCCGGGTGCGCGCGCTCAATCCGTGGCCGGGCGCCTTTTTCGAGCATCGCGGCGAGCGCCTCCGCGTCCTCGCCGCGCGCACAGCTTCCGATGCATCGTCCGTCCAGCCCGGCACCGTGCTCGATGATCGCCTGTCGGTGGCGTGCGGCTCGGGCGTGCTGCGGCTTTCCCGGCTGCAGCGGCCAGGCCGCGCGCCCCTCAACGCCGCCGAGCTGCTGCGCGGCTACCCGATCCCGCCCGGGACTGTTTTGCCGTGCCCCGCTACCGGCTGACGATCGAATATGACGGCGGCGTGCTGGTCGGCTGGCAGCGCCAGCCTCAAGGCCTGTCGGTGCAGCAGGCGCTCGAAACCGCGGTCGAGCGGTTCTGCGGCGAGAGGCTCACGGTGCACGGGGCCGGGCGCACCGACGCCGGGGTGCATGCGCTGGCTCAGGTGGCGCATCTCGACCTCGCGCGCGCGGTGCGGCCCGAGGTGCTGCGCAGCGCTGTTAACCATCATTTGCGGCCGGCCGCGATCAGCGTGCTCGCCGCCGAGCCGGCGCCGGAGGGCTTCGACGCGCGGCTCTCCGCCATTTTGCGCATCTATGTCTACCGCATTCTGAACCGGCGCTCGCCGGCGGCGCTCGACCGCGGCCGGGTATGGCGGGTGGCGCCGCCGCTCGATGTCGGCGCGATGCGCGAGGGTGCGCGCCATCTCGTCGGCCACCACGATTTCACCACCTTTCGCGACCGGCTGTGCCAGGCGAAGTCGCCGCTGCGCACGCTCGATTCGCTCGAGGTTAGCCGAAGCGGCGATGAGATTCGCATCGAGGCGCGGGCGCGCTCGTTCCTGCATCGCCAGGTGCGCAACATAACCGGGACCCTGGAGCTGGTCGGGCTCGGCCGCTGGCGGCCCGAGGATGTTGCCCGGGCGCTCGCCGCCCGCGACCGCCGCGCCGGCGGCCCAACCGCTCCCGCCGAGGGTCTTTATCTGGTTGAGGTGCGCTATCCCAAGGGGAGCCAGGGCGAGCACCAGGACTAGCAGATGAGATCAGCCGACAGTTCCCAGCCATGCTCTCGGGGTTGCAAAACAGAATCCCCCGAGAATAATCATGCGGCCGCCGTGGACCTGCACGGCGCCGGCAATCTCGACCGCCGAGATCACGAGGTTGGCCGCTCGAGCCTCACCTTGCGTGGGGATGCTCTATGGAATACAGCCGAAATGAGGCAAGCGATGCGCAGCATCACATTCGGGGCTTTTTCTCTTGCTGAGCCGCGCGCCCGCCGCTCTGACGGCGCAGAGCCTCGATTGTTTGCCGAGCACAATCTTCAGCCTTCCGAGGACCCGGCAATCCCCGAACCGGGCCCGCTCTCCGAGACCGCGCCCGAAGACACCGCAACCGAGGACACCGCTGCCGAGGAGCCGTCGCCGGCAGACTCGCCGGGATTCGCCGCGCCGGGCAGCCGTCTCTCCCCAGCCGCCCCGCGGTTTTCCGCCGGCGCCCTGTTCCATCTTGCGCTGGTTGGGCTGGTCGCCAGCCTGACCATTGGCGCCTTTTTCGGCGTCGGGTTTTTGCTGCTCGCCGGGCCGGAGAAAAAGACCGTCGCTGCGGCCCAGCCGAAGCCGTCGCAGCCATCGCCGCCGGTTTTGGTCAAGGCGGGGCTGCCGCAGCACTCGGCCGCAGCTGCCGCCATTCCGAATCCGACGACGCCGCAGCATCGGGCTGCAAGCCAATCGCCGCCGCTGCCTCCGATCAAGCCGGCGCCGGCGGCCTCACCGCCGGCCAGCACGAGCCCGGCCCAAGCCGTTTCGGCGCCGCCCGCCCCGATCCCGCCCGCGAGCCCCGCACCGGCCGCGATCGGCCCCATGGACGTAGCGAGCGGCGCCGCTCGACCCTCCCCGCGGCATGCCGCGCCGGGGCACGCTACGGAGAGGCCCTGGGCTCGCGTTCGACGGATCGCCCACGCCCGGCGGGAGCCGCGACATCCGCATGCCCGATCCCACCGTCTCGCGCGCTCGCCAGTGCTGTCGCCGCCTCGTGTCGCGCAATCCGGGGCACGGCCGCCGGCAGGGCAGACCCAGGCGTTCGACCAGCTGTTGACTCAGCTGACCGCATCGGGCGCGCCGGCCGGCCACACCGCCCCGGCACCCTCCTTGACACCGCCACCGGCAGGGCAGCCGAACCCCTTCGCCCAGGATGGTGGGAGCAGGTAGCGGCGGGCCCGTGCCGCCTCAGTCCGTGCCGCCTCAGTAAAGGCTGCCCGCGGCCCGGCTGACGATCAGGCCCAGCACGAGATCGACGAGCACGACCAAGGTCGCGGCGAGGCCGGTCGTCTGCAACGCCACCCGGGCGATGTACCACTCGTAGACCAGGACGGCGATCGCCGCGGCCACCTCCAGCGCCTGTGCGATCGGGTCGCCCAAGAGGCCGGACGCCGAATCGAGCCCGACCAGCACGAACAGCAGGCTCTGCGGCAGCTGGGACCAATTATAGGGGACCATGAAATCGAAGAAGCGGTGCTCGCGGCCGATCCAGCGCAGGACCGACAACATGATCAGCGGAAATGCGACCCAGGCGATCACATAGGCAATCGTCTCGACCAGAACGACGCGCACTCCCCCGGCCGCCTGCCATTGCGCGAGGCTGACCCGCGTCGTCAATAAAAACAGATAAAGCGGGTAGCTCAGTACTCCGGCGAGAAACGAGCGCCAAAAGCCGTCGAGCGTACGATCGAAATAGGCCAGCCCGCGACGGTCGCCCTTGGCCAGCCGCAAGCAGCCGACCAGCGCCGAGCGTACCTCCAGCCGCCATGCCGTTGCCGTCATCGCGCACCGTTGCCCGTGGATCAGGGGCGCTCGAAGAACAGGCCGAGGAAGCTGCGGTAGATCTCGGTCAAGGCGGCGAGATCGGCGAGATCGACCCGCTCGTCGCCTTTGTGCATGGTCTGCCCGACCAGGCCGAACTCGGCGACCGGGCAGTAGGCGTGGATAAAGCGCGCGTCCGAGGTGCCGCCGGTGGTGCTGAGCTCGGGGGTGCGGCCGGTGACCCGACGGATCGCCTCGGCCAGCGCCTGGCTGACCCTGCCTGGCGCCACCAGAAATGATTCGCCGCTGACTGTAACGTCGAGCGTATAGCGCCCGCCGACCGCGTCGAGCCGCGCGGCGAGCCAGCGCTTCAGGCTCTCGCCGGTCCAGCGGTTGTTGAAGCGGATGTTGAATACCGCCCGCGCCTCGGCCGGGATCACGTTGGCGGCCGGGTTGCCGATCTCGATCGTCGCGACCTGCAAGGTCGAGGGCTGGAAATGCGCGGAGCCCTGGTCGATCTCGGCCGTGGTCAGCGCGTGCAGCATCTCGACCAAGCGATGGGCGGCATTGTCGGCGAGATGCGGATAGGCGGTGTGGCCCTGCACGCCGTGGACGGTCAGCCGCCCGATCAGGCTGCCGCGCCGGCCGATCTTGATCATGTCGCCGAGCACTGCCGCCGAGGTCGGCTCGCCGACGATGCAGGCGTCAAGCGTCTCGCCGCGCTCAGCCAGCCATTCGAGCACCTTCCGGGTGCCGTTGACCCCAGCCGCTTCCTCGTCGCCGGTGATCAACAAGCTGATCGAGCCCTCAAAACCGCTGCCTTGCTCGGCGAGCCAGCGCTCGGCCGCGGCGATAAAGGCGGCGATGGCACCCTTCATGTCGACGGCGCCGCGCCCCCACAGTGCGCCGTTGCTGAGGCTCGCCGAAAACGGGTCGACCGACCAGGCCTCGCGCATCCCCGGCGGGACCACGTCGGTGTGCCCGGCAAAGCACAAATTGGGCCGCCCCCGGCCTCGGCGTGCGTAAAGGTTGACGATCGCGTCGCTGCCGTCATCGCCGCCGAACAGCAGGCGGCGGCAGGTGAAGCCGAGCTCTTCGAGATGGCGGGCGACGATATCGATCGCACCCTCGTCCTTCGGCGTGACGCTTGGCCGGCGGATCAGCTCGGCGGCGAGCACAGCCGGGTCGATAGCCGCATTCCTCATTCGCGTGCGCCGCAATCGCCACCCCCGCGGACGCGGAGGTCGAGGGGCAACCGCACGTCGGTGGTTCTGGATGCCCGCTTTCGCGCGAACGACGAGGAAGCATTTGCCGCGGGGCAAAAAGTAGGCCTCATTCGCGCAGCAATTCGTTGATTGCGGTTTTGGCGCGGGTCTGCGCGTCGACCGTCTTGACGATCACCGCGCAATAGAGGCTGGGGCCGGGGCTGCCGTCGGGCAAGGTTTTGCCCGGCAGCGAGCCCGGCACAACCACCGAATAGGCCGGGACCCGGCCCATATGGATGCGCCCGGTGTTGCGATCGACGATCTTGGTCGTGGCGCTGATAAAGGTGCCCATCGCCAACACCGAGCCCTGCTCGACGATGACCCCCTCGACGACCTCGCTGCGCGCGCCGATAAAGCAGTCATCCTCGATGATCACCGGCTCGGCCTGCAACGGCTCGAGCACGCCGCCGATGCCGACCCCGCCCGAAAGGTGGCAATTGGCGCCGATCTGGGCGCAGGAGCCGACCGTCGCCCAGGTATCGACCATCGTCCCCTTGTCGACATAGGCGCCGACATTCACAAAGCTCGGCATCAGGACGACGTTGGGCGCGACATAGGCCGAGCGGCGGACGATCGAGCCCGGCACCGCGCGAAACCCGGCGTCGCGGAAGCGGTTCGACGACCAGCCGGCGAATTTCGACGGCACCTTGTCCCACCAGCGCGCGGCGCCCCGCTCGGGATCGGTCGGGCCGCCCGGAATCTCGACCATGTCATTGAGGCGGAACGACAACAAGACCGCCTTTTTCAGCCACTGATGAACCTGCCAGCCGCCCCCGGTCTTCTCGGCGACGCGCAGCTCCCCGGAATCGAGCCCGTCGAGCGCAGCCTCGACCGCCTCGCGCGCGGCGCCGCCGGTCGATGGCGAAATCCCGTCGCGCGCCTCCCAGGCGGCATCAACGGCGGCGGCGAGATCGGCAGCAATCATCGCCACGGTCTTACAGCTCGCCGGCGACGGCGCGGTGATAGCGGCGCAGGGCTCCGAGGTGGTCGGAGAGGGTGTGGCCAGCGATGCGCTGGTGATGGCGGCGGTTGAAGGTTGTCGTCAGGCAGATATGCGAGGCGCCGGCGGCCTTCCAGAAGCGGGTGTCGCGCGCCCAGTCGGCTTCGCCGCCGGTGCCCATCGACACCCAGACCTCGATCCCGATCTTGGCGGGGTCGCGGCCGGCCGCCTCGGTCATGCGACGCAGCCGGTCGAATATTTCGGTCGCGGTCTGGTCTGGCGGGTAGGCGTTGGGCATCCAGCCGTCGCCCCATTTGGCGATGCGCTCGATAGTGCGGTCATGGTGCCCGCCGAACCACACCGGGACCCGGCCTGAGGCGGGCCTCGGGTTGATGCCGGCATCCTCGATCGTGTGCCAGCGGCCCTTGAAGCTCACATGCGGCTCGGCCCACAGCTTTTGCATGACCTGCACTTGCTCCTCGGAGCGGCGGCCGCGATTGTGAAAATTCTCGTTGAGCCCGGTGAACTCGACCTCGTTCCAGCCGACCCCGATGCCGAGCCGGAACCGGCCGCCCGACAGCACATCGAGGCAGGCCGCCTGCTTGGCGACGAGCACGGTCTGGCGCTGAGGCAGGATCAGCACGCCCGTCGAAAAGCCGAGCCTCTGCGTGCACCCGGCGAGGTAGCCGAACAGCACGAACGGGTCGTGGAACAGATCGTCGTTGTCGTTGCGGTCCCAGCCGGGCCGGCTCGCCGCGTTGACGCCGAGCACATGGTCAGGCGCCTCGACAAAATCGTAGCCGATCCCTTCTGCGGCCTGCGCGTATTCGCGCACGGTCGCGGGATCGCCGCCGATATCGCCCAACGGCAGCAAGGTCCCCAGTTCCATCCGTCGTCTCCGCGGTGCTTTGATGCGCGGCGCCAACCTACACCGCGGGCGCGCGGCCGACCACCGCCGTCATCGGGTCGCGTTCATCCTCGATCCATTCTGCCAGCCGATGAGTCTCGATCCGGTTAAAACCGGCGTGGCGCAGATAATGCTCGACCAGCTTGGCGTGGCCATTGTCGTCGAGGGCGCGCCAGACCGCCACGGCCTTGGTCCAAAAGCAGCGGTTCGAGAAGCCGACGACCAGCGGCGCGCCGGGCCGCAGCACCCGCGTGACCTCGCGCAGCACCGCCACGGGCCGCTGCAGATACTGGATCGAGACGCAGATCATCGCCGCGTCGATGCTCGCCTCGGCGAGCGGCAGATGCGGGTCGCGGTTCAGGTTCTGCACAAACCAGCGGCTGAGGCGCGGGTTGGCGGCCAATTCCTCGGCATTCATGCCGTGGCCTATCACTTGCGCATAGGCTATCTCGGGCGGCAGATGGCTGACCCAGCTCGACATCAGATCGAGCAGCACGCCGCCCGCCGGCAGCACGGTTCGATAGAATCCGGTCAAGGCGGCGATGGCGCCGTCGTCGATATGGCAGACCAGCCGCGCCGGCTCGTAGAAGAATTCGTCCTCTTCCGCGTCGAGCTTGGCAAACGCGCCGGGCGGCAGCCCGAGCGCTTCCCGATCGGTATCGATACCGGCCATTGCCGCCTCTGACTTCGCGTTCTGCACCGGCCCAGCATGCCATGCCAAGGTGGGGCGAGCCAGCCGCACCGACGGGCTTGCCTGCGAACCGGCCGGCGTGAAACTGTGCGGCAGGGAGGATGGCGGGCGCGGCCCGAGCCCCGAGCGGTGCGGCGCGCCATCGAGCGGTCAGGATCGGAGGGAACGAAATGCGCATCGTCATCGTCGGCCAGCAGGCCTTTGGCAAGGCCGCGCTCGAAGCCTTTGTCGCGCGCGGCGACGAGATCGCCGGCGTGTTCGCGGCACCGGACAAGCCGGGCGCCCGGCCCGACCCGCTGGTCGCCGCCGCCGAGGAGCGCGGGCTCACCGTGCACCGCTTTCCCCGCTATTCGAGCGACGAGGCCAAGGCGGCGCTCGCCGAGCTCAACGCCGATCTCGGGGTCATGGCCTATGTGCTGCTGTTCGCGCCGCCGGAATTCTGCGCGATCCCGAAACATGGGATGATCCAGTTTCACCCCTCCCTGCTGCCATTGCATCGCGGGCCGTCCTCGATCCCGTGGGCGATCATCCGCGGGCGCAGCGAGACCGGGCTGTCGATCTTCCGCCCGACCCCGGGGCTCGACGAAGGGCCGGTGATCCTGCAAAAGCACATCCCGATCGGCCCCGACGACACCGCCGGCTCGCTCTATTTCGACAAGATCTTCCCGATGGGGGTCGAGGCTCTGGTCGAAGCCGCCGATCTCGTCGTCAAGGGAAGGGCGATCGAGACCACCCAGGACGAGAGCCGCGCCACCTATGAAGGCTGGGTGCGCGACGCCGAATCCCGGATCAACTGGGCGAGCCACGTCGATTTCATCTACGATTTGATCCGCGGCTGCAACCCGGCGCCCGGCGCCTGGACCATGCATGGCGAGCAGAAGCTCTATTTGTTCGACGCGAAAAAGATCACCGCGGCGACCTTTGGCGCGGTGCGCGGCAAGAAGATCGGCGAAATCGTCTCGGTCGGCCCCGAGGGCCTACGCATCCTGGCCCAGGGCGGCTATGTCGAAGTCTCGCGGGTGCGCCTCGACAGCGGCGCCAAGATCGCCGCGACCGACGCCGGCATCGCCGCCGGCACCGTGCTCGACGCAAGCTGAGGATCGTTCATCCGCACCGCCCTCACCCGCCTCGCGATGCTCGGCACCCTCTCCCGCACTGCGGGAGAGGGGGGACCCGGCGCGCCAGTGACGGGTGGGTGAGGGTCAGCTCGCCAGCGGGTCGGGGCGCGGGTTCGAGCCGTCGGTGAAGCGGGTGAGGCGGAAGGCGGACGGGTCGACCAGGGTCGGGTCGCCCGCCACGATGTCGGCGGCGAGCCGCCCGGCGCCGGGGCCGATGCCGAAGCCGTGGCCCGAAAAGCCGGTGGCGACGACCAGGCCGGGCAGGTTCGCGACCGACGAGATCACCGGGATCGCATCGGGCATCACGTCGATCATGCCGCCCCAGCTCTCCGCCACGGACATGCCGCGGAACACCGGAAATGCCTCGGCAGCGGCGGTCCTGGCGCGGTCGAGCACGTATTGGTCGGGTTCGGGGTCGAGCGTGCGCATCGCCTCGAACGGGCTCGCCTCGTCAAAGGCCCAGCGCCGCTTCGTGCGCCATTCCTCGACCCAGCGCCGACCGACCCGGAAGCGCAATTTCTTCCAGTGCAGCCGGGCCGCCGGCAGGTATTCGCCCAGCAGCCGGAAATTGTCGGGGACGAGGTCGATCGTGCGCACGCCCAACGTCGCCACGGTGTAGCCGCCGTCCATCCGCTTGCGAAACCCGAAGAGGCCGCCCGAGGCCGAGATTTCCGGGCCGCCCTCGATCGGCTCGGTGCGCATGACCGAGGCCAGCACTTTGAGCTGCGGCAATTCGATACCGAGGTTGCCGCAAAAGAGGCGCGACCAGGCGCCGCCGGCGAGCACGACCGAGGAGCAGGCGATCCGCCCCCGCTCAGTGACCGCGGCCGAGACCCGGCCGCCCGCGGTGTCGATGCCGCGCACCGCGCATCGGGTCAGGATCGCGGCACCCCGCCGCCGCGCCATCTCGGCGATTGCCGGGGCGGCAAGCTGCGGCTCGGCCTTGCCGTCGCTTTCGGTGTAGAGCGCGCCGGCCCAACCGCCGGTCAGGCCCGGCATCAGTTCGCCCGCCTCGGCACGGGTCAGCAGCCTTGTGTCGAGCTGGTATTGGCGGGCGTGATCGAGCCAGGTTCCAAGCTCGCTCAGCTCGGCCGGATTCTCGGCCAGATACATGATGCCGCAGCGGCGATAGCCGGTTTCGGCCTCGACCCGCTCATTCATCCCTTCCCACAGCCGCAGGCTCTCGATGATCAGCGGGATCTCGCGCGGGTCGCGCCCCATCTTGCGGCACCAGCCCCAATTGCGGCTCGACTGCTCGCCGGCGATGTGCCCCTTTTCGCACAGCGCGACCGAGATGCCCTTTTCCGCCAGGAACAGCGCGGTGCTGGTGCCGATAATGCCGCCGCCGACGATCACCACATCGGCGCGCTCCGGCAGCTTCTCGTCGGAGGGAACGGGGTCGACGCGCGGCGCCATGCTGTTAGCGGTCCTTCAGATCCGAATGCGCATTTCCGTCACCCCCGCGAAAGCGGGGGCCCAGAGCCGGCCCCTGGCGTGAACAGGGGGTAAGCGACGGAAACCTGCCGCCCTGGGTTCCCGCTTTCGCGGGAATGACGGATGATCGGGAGCAGCGCACTGACGTTTTTACGAGAAACACCAAAACCGGCCGTCAGTCGATCGCGGCGTGAACCAGGTTGGCGACCCGGTCGAGGCGGGCCGAGTGGAACGGGTCGGGGGCCACGAAATTGCTGAGGTAGGTGAATGACACGCCGCTGGTCGGGTCGGCCCAGGAATACGAGGTTCCGGCGCCGCCATGGCCAAAGGTCTGCGGTGCTGCGATCGCGCCGAGGCCGCGGATGCGGTCGCTATCGCCGCGCACATGCGGCCCGAGCCCGCGATGCATCGGGATCCCGGCCATCTGGTCGTCGCCGCGCTCGCCGGTGTGGTTTTTGGTGACATAGGCGACGAGCCGCGGCGAGAACATCCGCACCTCGCCGAGCCGGCCGCCGCCGAGCAGCATCTGATAGAACGCCGCCATGCCGCGCGCGGTCGCATAGCCGCCGCCGCTCGGCATGCCCGCCGCCTTGAACTCGGGCGAGTTGTCGCGCGGCTCGGGGGCATAGGTGTCGGCGCAGCGCCCCTGCTCCGCCGCCGGCACCCCGACGAAAATGTCGTTCGCGAGGCCGAGCGGGGTCAGCACCTTGTCGCGGATCACGTTGCGATAGTCTTGGCCGGTCACCGCCTCGATCACCATCGCCTGGGTCAGGTGCGCGGCGCGCGGGTGGTATTGCATCCGGGTGCCCGGGGTCCAGTCGAGCGAGAAGTCGCACACCTCGGCGCGCATCCTTGCATGGTCGGTCCAGCTCGCCTGGGTCACATCGCCCGAGGGGAACCCGCCCTGATGGGTCATCACCTGTTGCAGGGTGATCTCGCCCTTGCCGCGCGCAGCAAATTCCGGCAGGTGATCGGCGATCCTGTCCATGAACGACAGCCGCCCTTCCTCGACCAGCGCCCACACCGCCGAGCTGGTCAGCACCTTGGTCTGGCTGAACAGCAGGAACAGCGTTTCGCCGGTCGCCGGCTCCTTGCGCGGCTCGGTCCTGGCATCGCCGTAGCTGCGGTAAAGCGCCAGCTGCCCGTGCCGAGCCAGCGCGATCTGCGCGCCGGGATAGCGGCCCTCCTCGATATGCTGACGGATCAGCCGGTCGAGATGCTGCAGCGGCCCCGTCGCGAAACCGAGCTGTGCGGGGTCGCCGGCGGGCAGTGGGTAATGGTCGGGCATGGCTCGCTCCTTCCGAGAATTCGCGGCGGTAATGCTACATGAGGATCGCGCCCGGCGGGAGCGGAATGCGACATCCCTTCGGCTTGCTCGCAACGCTCGAGGCGCGCATGCTGACGCTCGAGGACAATGGCATCGCCCAGGCGCTGCCGAGAGGGGGAGCTGATATGCGCGAAGCCGTCATCGTCTCGACCGCGCGCACCCCGATCGGCCGCGCCTATCGTGGCGCCTTCAACGACACGCAAGCGCAGGCATTGGCCGGCCACGTCGTCGCCGAGGCGGTGCGGCGCGCCGGCGCCGATCTCGCTGAAGTCGAGGATGTCGTGCTCGGCGCCGCGTTGCAGCAGGGGTCGTCCGGCTACAACATCGCCCGCCAGGCGGCGATCCGCGCCGGGCTGCCGGTTTCGGTCGCTGGCATGACCGTCGATCGGCAATGCGCCTCGGGGCTGATGGCGATCGCGACCGCGGCGAAAGAGATCGTGCATGACGGCATGACGATCGCTGTCGGCGGCGGGGTCGAGTCGATATCGCTGGTGCAGAACGACAAGCGCAACGAATACCGCGCGCAGGACCAATGGTTGGTCGAGCACCAGCCGGATCTGTACATGACGATGATCGAGACCGCCGAGATCGTCGCCGAACGCTATCAGGTGACCCGCGAGGCGCAGGACGAATACGCGCTTTCCTCGCAGCAGCGTACCGCGGCGGCGCAGGCGAAGGGACGCCTCTCCGCCGAGATCGCGCCGCTCCCCTCGGTGATGCGCGCCGAAAATCGCGAGACCGGCGAGGCGATGTCGGTCCCGGTCACCCTCGACAAGGACGAAGGCAACCGCCCATCGACGACGCTCGCCGGCCTCGCCGCGCTGAAGTCGGTGTTCCGCGACGGGCAGCGGGTCAAGGAAGGCAGGTTCATCACCGCCGGCAACGCCTCGCAGCTGTCCGACGGGGCCTCGGCCTCGCTGTTGATGGAAGCGAGCGAAGCCGAGCGCCGCGGGCTCGAGCCGCTCGGCGCCTATCGCGGCATTGCGGTCACCGGCTGCGCCCCGGACGAGATGGGGATCGGCCCGGTCTTCGCCGTGCCGAAGCTGTTGCGCCAGCACGGGCTCGCGATCGACGACATCGGATTATGGGAATTGAACGAGGCGTTTGCGGTGCAGGCGCTCTATTGCCGCGACCGGCTCGGCATCGACCCCGCGCGCTACAATGTCGATGGCGGCGCGATCTCGATCGGCCATCCTTATGGCATGTCGGGCGCGCGCATGGTCGGGCACGCGCTGATCGAGGGCCGGCGGCGCGGCGTGCGCTTTGTCGTGGTCACGATGTGCGTCGGTGGCGGCATGGGTGCGGCCGGGCTGTTCGAGGTGTTGTGAGCAGCCGGTCACGACCGTTCAGGGTTCGTTTTGACTCCGAAGCTACTGGCCCAGATCATCGATGAATTTTTAAGTTAACTACTACATATTGTTTTAGGTTCTATTAACCCCTTATTGCCACCAAAGTTGGCCGGTCATTGTCTTGACCGCCGGCCGACGCCGGTTATGGTGGCGGCTACCAAGCCATTACCGAACCCTGGCCATTCCGGAAGCTCGACAATGCGCTGCTCGCGACCGGCGTTGATGATCCTTTTGCTGAGCCAGGCTGTTGCCGGGCCGGCCATCGCCGGCGAGCGCAAGACACCGCACGGCGCTGCACGAGCGGCGGTCGCCAGCCCGCTCGACCGCGTCGCCTTCGCCGTGGACGGCGCCGAGTCGAGCCACGGCACGAACGAGGCGATGTGGCGCCTCGATCCCGCCGGGCCGCAGGGCCCGATGCAGGTCACCGAAGCGGCGGCGACCGATGTCGGCGGCGGCGACCGCTTCGACAGCACGGAAAATCGCGAGCTCGGCCGCGCCTATCTGGCGCAGCTGCACCACCGATACGGCAATTGGCCCGACGCGATCGCCGCCTATAATTGGGGGATCGGCAATTTCAACGCCTGGGTCAAGGCCGGGCGGCCGGCCAACGGGGTCGTGTTCGGCGTCTCGGCCTATCTGGGGCGCGTCCTGCGCGACAGCGGCCTGTGCGACGGCACCCCCGCGAAACGCGCGCCGCGCCTCCCCGCAGCGCCGGTCAATTGCGCCGATCTCGGCGCCTGGGAAGATGCCCTCGATGATGGCCGCGCCCCGCGCAGCCCCGGCGCCGAGCGTTTCTATTCCCAGCTCGGCAAGGCGATGCAGCTCGCCGCCCAGCACTCCGGCGGGCGGCGGTAGTAGCCTGCCCGCGGCCCTCGCGGGCCGCAGCGCTGGTCTACAGCGCGCTCCAGCTGCCAAGCAGCAGGGCCAGCCGCAGCGTGAGGTTCCACATCAGCAATATCAGCGCGATGTTCGACAAGATCGCCGTCGACCATGGGAGCTTGCGATGCAACGAGCCGGCTGCCTGCGACATAAGGTTCTCTCCCGCGCTTTCTCGCCCTTGGGTCGGATGAAAGGCGATCATTCGACCGAAGGCAAGATTACGGCAAGAATCGCACCATTGCCGCAAGCCTATGTTATAGATACACTATTTTTGACGCGCGAACCCCTCCTGTAAAATCCGTCGACAGAATCGCCGATGGCGGCGGCCAGCGGCGAGCTCACTGCCGCGAACGCGCGAGCCATCGCCGGCCCGGCGCTCGCGAGTGTTCCCAGCCGCGGGTAAATCCGCTCAGGCTGCGGCGTGGTCGGCCGGCGCCGGCTCGTCCTTGTCGAAGTCGAACTCGACCTTGGCGCCGTGCGGGTCGTTGAAGAACAATTGCCAGATCCCGCCGCCGGGCAGCCGGCGCAGCTCGTATTCGATCCCTTCGCGCTTTAGGGTCGCGACCGTCGCGGGCAGATCCTTGGCGCTGAACGCCATGTGGTCGAGCACACCGGCGCGCTCTTGGGGCAGCGGGTCGCGGTGGATCACATGCAGGATCGGCGCGTCGCCGTCCTTGGCATAGAGCCACCAGCCGGGAAACTGGAACGGCGGCCGCCACCCGACCCGGAAGCCGAACAGGTCGCAATAGAACCGGCGCGTCGCTTCGAGGTCGTCGCTCAACACGGTAAAGTGATTCATCGCCGCGACACTCATGCGGGCTCTCCTTCGCTGACACGAACGGCCGCGCAACCATCCGATGCCGCGGCCAAGGGGGCCAGCTTGGGCGAAAGCTTCGGCCGCCGTCAACTGCCGGGTGCGTTGCGATCGGTGGCGCGCGGCCTGAGGGTTAGACCATGATTCACGTATCGGATCGAAGCGCATGGCGCTCCGATCCGATACGTGAATCATGGTCTCATCCTCGGAATCGAGAGCAGGATTCACGCGTGGAATGGAAGCTCTGTTTCCATTTCATGCGTGAATCCTGCTCTAGGTCTCGCAGACCAGCTCGCGCGGTTGCGTCGATTGCCCGGTACTCTGCGGGAAGCGCAGCACGATGCGCAGCCCAGGCTGGTTCTCGCCGAGCTCGACGGCGATCTGATGAAGGGCGGCGACAGCCCCGACCAAGGTGAGGCCGAGACCGCTGCCTGGCGTCGTCCGGCTGCTCTCCAACCGGTGAAACCGGCGAAACACCCGGGCTCGTTCCTCCTCGGGGATTCCCGGCCCGGTATCGGCGAGCGCCACCTCGGCGCCGCTAGGCGCTGCGGCGGCGGTCAAGGCGATGGCCGCGCCGCGCGGCGAATGCTTCATCGCGTTCTCGATCAAATTCGCCAGCATTTGAGCCAGCAATTCATGGTCGCCGTTGACCAACAGCCCGGCCGCGATATCGGCGGCAAAGCTCTGCCCGCGCTCCTCGGCCATCGGCTGATAGACCTCGACCATCGTATGCAGCAGCTCGGACAGGTCGGTCTCGCGAAAATGCCGAGCAGCGCTGCCGCTTTCAACTTCCGCGATCCGCAACAGCGCGCCAAACGTCTCCAAAATCACATCGACATCGCCGATGCCGCGATCGATCGCGGCGCGAAGCTCGTCGGCCGACCGGGCCCGGTCGCGCGCAAGCTCGAGACGCTGGCGCAGGCGCGTCAGCGGGGTGCGTAAATCATGGGCGATGTCGTCCGAGACGTGACGGGTCGTCTCGATCGAGGCTGCGGTGCGGTCGAGCATGGCGTTGAGGCTGGCGGTCAGGTGGTCGAACTCGTCGTCGGTGCCGCGCACCGGCAGCCGGCGCGAGAAATCGCCGGTCATGATCTCGCGGGCGGTGCGGCCAATAGCCTCCACCCGGCGCAACAGCCCGCCGCTGATCACGGCACCGCCGCCAAAGGCGAGGATCAGCGTGATCGCAAAGCTCCAGCCGAAGGCCCGCAAGATCAGCCGGCCCATCTCGTTGCGCATATGGGCATCGACGCCGACCGCCAGGTATTCGCCGTCCATCAGCGAGACCCCGCGGGCGTGAACCTGCCGGCGGCGGCCGGTCGGCCCGGCGGCGGCAAAGTCAAAGCTTCCGTCCTGTTGGCGCACCCCCGGCAGGTTGCCGGCCACCACCTTTCCGCCGCGGTCCTGCAGCAGGTAGAGCATCGGTCCGGCCGGCATCTGTCGCACCCGGTCCTCGATCGTCGTGGCGAGCATAGGCGCGCCGCCGACCCGCATCGCGGTTTCGAGCTCGGTCAGGTCGCTGTCGATCGCGGCATCGAGCTCGCTCGTCATATAAACCGCGGTTGCCCAGTAGATGACCGCGAACAGGATCAGCGCCGACGTGCTGAACAAGAGCGCATAGAGGAGGGTTAGCCGGAAGCTCGAGGTCCGGACGACCCTAGTCAGGGCTGCGTACACAATAGCCCGCCCCTCTGACGGTCTGGATCAGCCCCGGCCCGAAGCCCTTGTCGATCTTGGCGCGAAGCCGGCTGATATGGGTCTCGACGACGTTAGTGCGTGGGTCGAAATGCAGGTCCCACACCCGTTCGAGCAGCATCGTGCGGGTTACGACCTGGCCCGCATGCCGCATCAGATATTCGAGCAGCCGGAATTCTCGCGCCTGCAGCACGATCGGCTGACTGGCGCGGCGAACCGTCCGCGCGGCCAGATCGAGCTCGAGGTCGAGGACGCGCAGCGCGGTTTCCGCCGCCGCCGCTCGCGGGCGCCGAAGAAGCGCCGCGACGCGGGCAGCAAGCTCGGAAAAGGCGAAGGGTTTGACCAAGTAGTCGTCGCCGCCGACGTTCAGTCCGGCGACCCGGTCCTCGACCCCGCCGAGTGCCGTTAAAAACAGCACCGGGGTCTCGTCGCCGGCGCCGCGCAAGGTGCGAACCAGCCTGAGCCCGTCGACCCCAGGCAGCATGCGGTCGACGATCAATAGATCGAAGCCCTCATCCATCGCGCAGGCCAGCCCCGCCCCGCCAGAAGCGGCGCACGCGACCACATGGCCGCCTTCCCTCAGGCCGTTGGCAATGTATTCGGCGGTTTCGCCGTCGTCCTCGATCAGCAGGATCTTCAAGCCTCGCCGCCTTTCCGGCGAAAACGCGCCCCGGAGCGCAACACTGCGAAAATCATCCCCGGCGGCGTCAAGTTACAAATTCCCAATCTGGCGGACAGCACGAGCCAATCGGCGCGGTGCTAAGGTGATCGGGAACAGACGATCCTGGCTGATGACCGTGCGCAACAAGCTCCTGGCGCTGGGTGCCGTGCTGCTGCTCGCGGCCTGTGCGAATGACGGACTGCCGCTGCCCACGCGGCCCGATCTCGCCTCCAGCCTGGCGCAGCTCGACCTATTCTTGCCCAAACAGACCCCGCGCGACCCGCCGCCGGCGATCGACACCGCTCAGCCGCTGACGATCGACCAGATCGGCCTGATCGCCATTCTCAACGATCCGGACCTCAAATCTGAGCGCGGCCAGCTCGGTGTCGCCCGGGCCAAGCTGCTGCAAGCGACGCTGCTGCCGAACCCTGCAGCCAATTTCGCGTTGGCAGCGCTCCTTGGCGGGCCCGGATCGTCCTCGGCGATCAGCGGCGGGCTTTCGGAAGACCTGGTCGCGATCATCCTGCGCCACGCCCGCGTCCAATCGGCGCGTGCCGGAATGTACCAGGTCAACGCCGATCTGTTGTGGGGCGAATGGCAGGTCGCGCAAAAAGCGCGCCAGCTGGCGCTCGACATCTATGCAGGCGAGCACGCGATTGCGCTGACAGGGCGGGAGCTCCGATTGATCGAGGCAGAGATTGCCCAGGTCACCGCCGCAATATCCGCCGGCAATCTGACCTTGACGGCACTCTCGCCGCTGCTCGCGGCCAAAGCCGCCGCAGAGCAGTCGCTGGCCGCGCTCGGCCTCGGCCAGCTGAAGAATTGGCAGACTCTCGACGCGCGGCTCGGTCTGGTTCCGAGTGTGCGCTTTGCCATCGCGCAGCCGGTCTTCGGGCCATTGCCGCCCAACCTCGACTTGCTCGCCGCGACCTTGCCCGAGCGCCGCCCCGATCTCGCCGCGCTCCGCTTCGGCTATAGCTCGGCCGAGGCCGATGTCAGGGCGGCGATCCTCGGCCAGTTTCCGGCGCTCACTCTGGGCGGCGCCGGCGGGCGGGATACGACGGCGGTGCTGAGCGGAGGGCCCACCTTCACCGTCGCCTTGCCGATCTTCGACCGCAACCAGGGCGTGATCGCGCAAAGCCGGGCGACCCGATTGCTGCTGCGCGAGCAATACCAGGCCCGGCTCGATGCGGCGGTCGCCGACATCCATGCCCTGTCGGCAGAGCTTACCACCTTGTCGGCCGATCGTGCCGCCGCGCGTCAGGCCGCCGCCGCAGCGAACGCGCTCGCGACGACGGCGCGGCAAGCCTACGCGCAAGGCAATCTCGACCAGCGAACCTTGACCGATTACGAGACGACGGCGCTCGAGCGGGCGCTTCAGGTCGTCGAGTTCGAGCGCCAGATCGGCGAGGACCGGGTCTTTCTCGCCGTCGAGCTCGGTCTCGGTTTGCCGCCGACGCGGCTCGCGCCGGCCGATCGGACCGCGCTGTGAACCGCCCGCTGGCCATCGCCGCCGCCGGCTGTGTTTGCCTGGCGATAGCCGCCGGACCGCTCGGGGCGGCGCCGGGCGACAGCGCGCCCAGCGTCCTGGTGAAGCTGACCAAGCTGCGCCGCAGCAGCCTGCCACAAATCGTCACCGCCTACGGCCAGGTGCGGGCGGATTCGGCGGCGCGCCTGATGGTCATGGCGCCGCTTGCCGCGGTCGTCGACCGGATCTATGTGCGGCTCGGCGAGGAGGTCGCCAACGGCGCGCCGCTGGTCGGCCTCGGGCCCAGCCCGCAAACGGCGGCCGCTTACGCCCAGGCGCGATCGGCGGTAAAGGTCGCGGACGATCTGGTGCAGCGCACCCGGACCATGCTCGGCCAGCACCTGGCGACCGGGCAGGATCTCGCCAACACGGAGAAATCCGCGGCGGATGCGCGGTCGGTGCTGGCTGCGTTGGTCGCCCAAGGTGCGGCCGGGGCGCAAATCCTGCGCGCGCCGTTCGCCGCGATCGTCACCGCGCTGTCGGCGAGCCCCGGCGCGATCGTCGCCGAGGGGGCGGCGCTCCTCGAGCTGGCGCGGCCCAATGCCCTCGTCCTCGAGGTCGGCGTCGTCCCCGCGCAGGCCGCCGCGATCAGGCCGGGCGACGCCGCGAACGTGACCGGGCTCGGCGCGCGGGACGCCGCTCCAGGAAAGGTTGTGCTGCGCGGGGCGGCGGTCGATCCGCAGACCGGCCTGCTGCCGATCGAGATCGCGCTGTCGGCCGGATTTTTTCTGCCGGGCGAGATGGCCTCGGCCGATATCGTCACCGCACAGGTTACCGGCTGGGTCGTGCCGCATGCGGCGATCCTGGTCGACCGCCAGGGCTCGACCTATCTCGTGCAGGCCGTCTCGGGTGTCGCCAAGAAAGTCGCGGTGCGGGTGCTTGCCGCCGATGGCGGCCAGGATGTCGTCATCGGCCCGCTCGATCCGGCGGCGCCTGTCGTCCTCGATGGAAATTATCAGCTCGACAACGGGATGAAGCTGCGGATCAGCAGCCCGAACGGCAGCTCCGCCAAATGAGCCTGGCCGGTGCCGTCGAGCAGCATCGCCGCTCGCTGCTGTTTGTCGCCTTCGCCCTGGCGCTGGCCGGGCTGGTCGTCGGCCTCACGCTCCCGGTCGGGTTGTTTCCGGTCGTCGCCTTTCCCCGGATTCGGGTCGAGATCGACAGCGGCAGCATGCCGGCCAAGCAGATGCTGATCGAGGTCACCGAGCCGCTGGAGGAGGCCGGCCGAGCCGTGCCCGGCGCGGTCGGCGTCAGCTCGACGACCTCGCGCGGCGCGGCGCAGATCTTTATCGATTTTCCGTGGGGGTCGGACATGCGGCAGGCGCTGCTCGGCGTCGATGCCGCCTTGGCGCAGGAACTGCCGAACCTGCCGAGCGGAACGCGATACGAGGCCCTGCAAATGAGCCCGAACGTGATCATGCCGTTCGTCTCCTATGCTCTGATCTCGAACCAGAGCTCTGCCGCCGAGCTGCGCCGCCTGGCGCAATATCAGATCACGCCGCTCTTAACCGGGATCGCCGGCGTGCGCCGCGTCGGCGTCCTTGGCGGCCAGACGCCGGAGGTGCAGGTCTCGATCGCTCCCCGAGAGCTCGCCGCGCACGGGCTGACGATCGCCGACGTCGCCAACGCCATCTCGGCGACCAACACGGTCAGCGCGGTCGGGCGGCTCGAGGACAACGACCTCCTCTATCTGACGATCAGCAACAACGCGTTCGCCTCCCGCGCATCGGTCGCCGACGTCCAGCTGCGCGGCCCCAAGGGCGGCATCATTCGCCTCGGCGACATCGCTAAGGTCGCGATGGGAGCGGTGCCGCAATGGCTCTTGGTCGACGACAACGGCCGGCCGGCGGTGACCTTCGACGTTTACCAGCAGGACAGCGCCGACTCGCTGAGCCTCGCCGACGCGGTCGCCGCGCGGCTCGCCGCTTTTATGAAGACCCAGCCGAAATCGATCCAGCTCTACGAATGGTACGACCAGACCGAGCTGGTCCGCTCCTCGATCGGCGCGGTCGAGGAGGCGATCCTGATCGGGCTCGGTTTCGCCGGGCTGGTGATCTTCGCCTTTCTGCGCAACTGGCGGGTCAGCCTGGTGGCGATGATCGTGGTGCCGCTGTCGGTCTTGACCACGGTGCTGCTGCTGTCGCTGTTCGGTATGACCTTCAACATCATGACTCTGGGCGGGATCGCCGCGGCGATCGGCCTGTTGATCGACGATGCGATCGTGATGATCGAGCACATCGCGCGCCGCGCCGGCGTGCCCGGCCTCGCCGATCCCAATGGGACGGTGCTGTCGGCGGCGCGCGAGTTCCTGCCGCCGCTGTTCGGCTCGAGCCTGGCGACGATCATCATCTTTCTGCCGCTCGGCTTTCTCACCGGCGTGACCGGCGCGTTCTTCAAGTTTCTGGCGGTAACGGTGGCCTCGGCGCTGGTCATCTCGTGGCTCTTGAGCGCGCTCGTCGTGCCGCTGCTGGCCCGCGGCATGATCGATTTCGCGAAATGGCAGGACCCGCAGCACGGGCACGACACCTGGCTGCGGCGCGGGCACGGCCGCGTGCTGCGGCTGCTGCTCGCCCAGCCCTGGCTGATCGCGCTCGCCGTCGCCATCCTGGTCGGCGGCGGCTATCTCGCCTACCGCCATGTCGGCAGCGGGTTCCTGCCGCGGATGGACGAAGGCGGCTTTGTCCTCGACTACCAGTCGGCCCCCGGCACCTCGCTTGCCGAGACCAACCGCGAGCTCGGCGAGGTCGATGCGATCCTCAAAACCAACCCTTATGTCGATACGTTCTCGCGCCGCACCGGGGCGGGCCTCGGCGGCGATCTCGCCGAGACCTACCAGGGCGATTTTTTCGTCCGCCTGATCCCGGCCGCCAGCCGTCCTGCGATCTGGCCGGTCATGGACGAGATTACCCAAACCATCACCGACGAGGTGCCGGGCATCAGCTTCGACACGCACCTGCTGTTGGACGACATGATCGGCGACATGGTCGGCCGGCGCCAGCCGATCGTGATCGAGCTCTCGGCCAAGGACCCCTCGGTTCTCGGCGGGGTGGCCGAGCGGGTTGCGCAGGCGATCGCCAAGGTGCCGGGGATCGAGCCGGCTTCGGTCAACAACGGCGTCGTTCCGGCCGGCGATGCGCTCGATATCCGCGTCGATCCGGCGGCCGCGGCAATGGCGGGGATCACCCCGGCCGAGGTCGAGGCGCAGCTTTATCACTACCTGCACGGCACGGTCGTCACCAGCTATCTCGGCGCGGTCGAGCCGGTCGGCGTGCGGCTGTGGCTCGATCCGCCGCAGGACAGGATCTACCGCGACCAGCTCCCAAGTTTGCTGATCCGGGCGCCGGCCGGGCATGTGTTTCCGCTCGGCACCGTCGCGCATATCACATTCGTCGCCGGCCAGCCGCAGATCACCCGCAACAACCTCGCGCAGATCGTGGCGGTGACGGCGCAGATCGGCGGCGGCCACGATCTGGGCTCGACCGCCGCCGCGGTACAGAAGGCGCTGAACCAGCCGGGCTTTCTGCCGGCCGGGGTTTATTACCAGGTCGGCGGCGCCTACAAGCAGCAGCAGCTTGCGGTGCGCGGCATGATCAAGGTGTTCGCCGCCGCGGCCTTGGCCGAGTTCATCCTGCTCTTGTTCCTCTACGAGCGGTTCGCGCTGCCGGTCATCATCCTCTTGACCTCGCTGGTTTCGACCAGCGCGGTGTTCGTCGGCCTGTGGGCGACCGGGGTCGAGCTCAACATCACCGCGATGATGGGCATGGTCATGATCGTCGGCATCGCCACCGAGATGGCGATCTTTCTCGCCTCCGAATATCAGGCGCTGGCCCGCACCATGCCGCGGCGCCAGGCGCTTTACGAGGCGGCGCTCAACCGGCTGCGGCCGATCACGATGAGCACCTTGGCGATGATCCTCGCGCTGTTGCCGCTCGGCGCCGCGATCAGCGGCTCCGGCGACCAGATGCTGCAGCCATTGGCGATCGCCATCATCGCCGGCATCGCCGTGCAACTGCCGCTGGTGCTGCTGGCATTGCCGGTGTTGCTGTCCTTGACCTTGCGGTTCAGTGGGGAGGCCGGCTAGCTAGCCGAGCGGGGGCGGGTGGCGGACCGGCTGCGTCTCCTCGAAGGCGCGGGCCGCTCGCAGGACGCGCGCGTCGCCATAGAGCGGGCCGACGATCTGCAAGCCGATCGGCAGCCCCGCCGCGGTCAGGCCGCAGGGGATGCTCGCCGCCGGCTGGCGGGTCATGTTGAACGGATAGCTGAACGGCGACCAGTCGATCCAGTGCCGCTCGGTCGCGGGATCGTTCAAATCCTGCCCCGCCGGCAAGGCCGGGATCGGCATCGTCGGCAGCAGCAGCAAATCATAGCGCTGGTGAAACGCGCCCATTATGCGGCCGAGCGCGTTGCGCACGAGGTCGGCCTCGACCCACTCGATCGCGCTGATCCGCTCGCCCGCGGCTGCTGTCGCGACCAACCCCGGATCGACCAGCGCCTTGTGCTCGTCGGGATAGCCGCGCAGCAGCGTCGCGACCCCGGCGGCCCACAGCGTGAACAATGCGTTGCGCGGCGATTCGAAGATATGGTCCACCTGCTCAACGATCGCCCCGAGCCCCTCGAATTGGCGCGCCGCAGCGACGACCGCGGCGGCGATCTCGGGATCGACGCGCGCATAGCCGAGATCGGGGCTGTAGGCGATGCGCCAGCCCTTGACCCCGCCATCGAGCCCCTGGCGCCAGTCGCGCTCCTCGAACGGCAATGCGTAGGGATCGCGATGATCGGGACGGCTCAGCACCCCAAGCATCAGCGCGGCATCCTCGACATTCCGCGCGATTGGCCCGTGATGCGACAGCAGGCCCAACGGCGAAGGCGGGTAGGCCGGGACCCGGCCAAAGCTCGGCTTCAGCCCGAAAACCCCGCAAAAGCACGATGGCGTGCGGATCGACCCGGCGCCGTCGCTGCCGAGATGCAGCGCCCCGATCCCGGCGGCCGCGGCCGCGGCGGCTCCGGCGCTGCTGCCGCCCGAGGTCCGCGACAAATCCCATGGGTTGCGGGTGATCCCGGTCAGCGGGCTGTCGCCGAGCGCCTTCCAGCCGAATTCGGGGGTCGTGGTCTTGCCGAGGATCACCGCTCCGGCCTCACGCAGCCGCGCCACCGCCGGCGCATCCTCCGACCAGTCCTGGTCAGGCTCGACCAGATGCGAGCCGCGCAGGGTCGGAAATCCGCGCATCGGCATCAGATCCTTGATCGTCGCCGGCACGCCGTCTAGCGGCCCCATCGGCTCGCCGTGCATCCAGCGCCCTTCAGAGGTGCTGGCCGCGGCCAGCGCGCCGTCATGGTCGATGATGCAGAACGCGTTGAGCTTGGGTTGCAGGGCATCGAGGCGATCGAGCAGCAGCGCCGTCACCTCGACCGGCGACAAGGCCCGCTCGCGGTAGCGGTGGGTCAGCGACACCGCCGAGGCGTAGGCAAGATCGTCGTCGTCCGCCATTGCTGCTCCTCCTTTCCGCCCCGGGGCTGCGCGGCTAGGATCGGCCAGCTAAAACCGTGAGGACGCGATGCGCAACCTGCAAGTCAACGGCGAGCGGCTGTGGGCGAGCCTGATGGAATTGGCGAAGATCGGCGCCACGCCAAAGGGCGGGGTGTGCCGGCTCGCCGCCAGCGATCTCGACGGCGAGGCAAGGCGGCTCTTCATCCGCTGGTGCGAGGAGGCCGGCTGCGCCGTCACGGTCGATCGGATCGGCAACATCTTTGCCCGCCGCCCCGGCCGCAACCCGGATTTGCCGCCGGTGATGACCGGCAGCCATCTCGACACCCAACCGACCGGCGGCCGCTTCGACGGCGCCTATGGGGTCATGGCCGGGCTCGAAATCGTGCGCACCCTGAACGACCTCGGCTACGAGACCGAGGCCCCGATCGAGATCGTCGCCTGGACCAATGAGGAAGGCGCGCGGTTTTCGCCGGCGATGGTCGGCTCGGGGGTGTTCGCCGGCGTGTTCACCTTGGAAGAGGCGCTGGCCACGCGCGACAACAACGCGCCCGAATTGTCGCTCGGCGCCGAGCTCCAGCGCATCGGCTTTGCCGGGGGCGAGCCGGCGGGAGGACACCAGGTCGCCGCCTATTTCGAGGCGCATATCGAGCAAGGGCCGATCCTCGAAGCGGCCGGCGACACGATCGGCGTCGTGACCGGCGCGCAGGGCCAGCGCTGGTACGAGATCACCGTCACCGGCGAGGAGGCGCATGCCGGGACGACGCCGATGCCGCGCCGCCGGGACGCGCTCGTTGGCGCGGCGCGGATGATCGACGCGGTCAACCAGATCGGCCACGCGCACGCGCCCGCCGCCCGGGCCACCGCCGGGTTTGCCCAGGTCAGCCCCAACTCGCGCAACACGATCCCCGGCAGGGTGTTCTTCACCGTCGATTTCCGCCATCCCGACGATGCGGTGCTGACCCAAATGGACCGCGAGCTGCGCCGGGCCTGCACCGAGGCAGCGGCGAGGAGCGGCGGGCTCGAGGTCGCGGTCAAGGAGTTCTGGCACTTCGCGCCAACCCCGTTCGACCCGGCATTGGTCGGCGCGGTGCGCGAGGCGGCCTCGGCGCAGGGCTACCCGCACCAGGACATCATCAGCGGCGCCGGGCACGACGCCGTCTACATGGCGCGGGTGGCGCCGAGCGCCATGGTGTTCGTGCCCTGCGTCGGTGGCATCAGCCACAACGAAATCGAGGACGCCAACCCCACCGACCTCGCCGCCGGCTGCGCGGTCCTGCTCAACGCGCTCCTCGACCGCGCCGAGCGTAGCCGGCCGGAGCCATGATCCTCGCTGTCGGGGGTTGCCGCCGGCGCCTGCGACCCGAAGAACGCTCATGGCTGGCACCGGGCGCCCGCAATCCTTGCACTTCGTTAGATCCAACCCGAGATTCTAGCCATGACTACAATGATCGCCGAGGTTTATGACGCGCTGATCGCGGCCGGTTCACCCGAGGACAAGGCACGCAAAGCCGCCGAGGCAATCGCGGGCTATGAAAATCGGTTTGCCGCGGTAGACCAGCGCCTCACTCGCATGGAGGGCGAGCTCAAGCCACTGGCCTGGATGGTCGGCTTCAATCTCGCCGGGACAGTCGGAATCATTTTCACGCTCTTGCGGTACTGATCGGGCTTGATTACCGCTTCTGCTGCGGCGAGACCGGCTTTACAGGCGAGCGTGAGCTTCAGGAGCTGGGCTCTCCTCGCTCGTTCCGAACAGCACGTGAGGCGGCACAGATCACGCGTCGCCCATTTTGAGGGCGGCGATAAAGGCGGATTGCGGGATTTCGACCTTGCCGAACTGGCGCATCCGCTTTTTGCCTTCTTTCTGCTTTTCCAGAAGCTTGCGTTTGCGGGTCACGTCGCCGCCATAGCATTTGGCAAGCACGTCCTTGCGCAATGCCTTGACCGTCTCGCGGGCGATGATGCGGCCGCCGATCGCCGCCTGGATCGCCACCTGGAACAGCTGCCGCGGGATCAGGTCCTTCAACCGCTCGCATAATGCCCGGCCGCGGCGGTCGGCCTCGTGGCGGTGGACGATGATCGACAGCGCGTCGACCGGCTCGCCATTGACCAGGATGTTCATCAGCACGAGGTCGCCCTCGCGGTACTCGTCGATCTGGTAGTCGAAGCTGGCATAGCCGCGGCTGACCGATTTCAGCCGGTCGTAGAAATCGAACACGACCTCATTCAGCGGCAGGCGGTAGACCAGCATCGCCCGGCTGCCGGCATAGGTCAAATCGACCTGCTCGCCGCGGCGCTCCTCGCATAAGGCCAGGATCGGCCCGAGATAGATGTCAGGGACCAGCACCGTCGCCTTGATCCACGGCTCCTCGATGTGGTCGATCCGGACCGGGTCGGGCATGTCGGCCGGGTTGTGCAGGGTGCGCACCGTGCCGTTCGTCAGATGCACGCGGTAGACGACCGAGGGGGCGGTAGCGATCAGGTCGAGGTCGAATTCGCGGGCCAGCCGCTCCTGGATGATTTCGAGATGGAGGAGGCCGAGAAACCCGCAGCGAAAGCCGAAGCCCAAGGCCACTGAGGTCTCGGGCTCGTATTCGAAGCTCGAATCGTTGAGGCGCAACTTGGCGAGGCTGTCGCGCAGCCGCTCGTAATCGGCGGCGTCGGTCGGAAACAGCCCGCAAAAGACGACCGGCTGCACCGGCT
Organism: Allostellaceae bacterium; assembly: GCA_036500965.1. GTDB lineage: Bacteria > Pseudomonadota > Alphaproteobacteria > ATCC43930 > CGMCC-115725 > AP-15. The sequence continues at coordinate 128,996 of DASYBC010000051.1, forward strand.
TGAAGCCCGGCAATGGCTCGGCCGCCGGGCGGCGATCCTCGGTGATCGTGTCGCCGACCCGGCAATCGGCGACAGTCTTGATGCCGGCGGTGATGAAGCCGATCTCGCCCGGCCCCAGCGCTTCGACCGAGACACCCTTTGGGGTGAAGACGCCGACCTTCTCGATCGCGTGGACGGCGCCGGTCGCCATCAGCCGGACCCTCTGCCCGGCGCGCAATTCGCCATCCTTGACCCGGACCAGGATCACGACACCGAGATAGGGGTCGTACCAGCTGTCAACCAGCAATGCCTTCAAGGGCGCCGCGGCGTTGCCCTGGGGCGGCGGCAGCCGGGTCACCAGCGCTTCGAGCACGCCGTCGATGTTGAGCCCGGTCTTGGCCGAGATCAGCACCGCCTCCGAGGCATCGAGCCCGATCACATCCTCGATCTGCTCCTTGACCCGATCAGGCTCGGCCGCCGGCAGATCGATCTTGTTTAAGACGGGCACGATCTCGTGCCCGGCCTCGATCGCCTGGTAGACGTTGGCGAGGGTCTGCGCCTCGACCCCCTGGCTGGCGTCGACCACCAGCAGCGAGCCCTCGCAGGCGGCGAGCGAGCGGCTGACCTCATAGGCGAAATCGACGTGGCCCGGGGTGTCCATCAGATTGAGGACGTAGGTTTCGCCGTCGCTGGCCTGGTAAGCGAGGCGGACGGTCTGGGCCTTGATCGTGATGCCGCGCTCGCGTTCCAAATCCATTTGGTCGAGCACCTGCTCGCGCATCTCGCGCGCTTCGAGGCCGCCCGTAGCCTGGATCAGCCGGTCGGCCAGGGTCGACTTGCCGTGGTCGATATGGGCGATGATCGCGAAATTGCGGATTTGGGCGAGCGGGGTCATGCGAGCCCGAACATAGGGGTGCGAGACCGCCGGATCAACGCGCGGCGGACCCAGCGACGGCGGTCACAACGCCGCGAGCGGGATGCCGAGCGTCTGCACCGCCGCGCTCAGGCGGTTGTCGTAGCTGGCGAGGTGCACCGCCCCGCCTTGCCCACGAAAAAATTCGATGGTCGCGAGATACAGAGCATCGAGGGTCCGAACCGCAATCGGAAACGGCTGCAAGGCTCTCGCTAAAGCCAGTTCGCTCATCCCGGTCAGGCTCACGCGCGCCAACAAACCAGCTGCTCGACCGCCATGCGAAACCACGAGGCCATGCGCATTGATTCGATTCTACACTTCATAGGCCAGCAATGGCTTGACGCCAGATCCTCGTCCCACAGCCTCTCGGGTGGTGACCGGTGCTCAGTGAACAAAACAGCTAGTAGAACCGAACTGTCGACGTAGATCACCAGCGATCTTCTCGATCGCGGTCAAGATCGGCCAGCAATTCCTCTAACGTGTATCCCGGGATGGGCTTGCGCGGCGGCAGCGGTTGAAACGGCCTCTTTGCCGGCCTGATCCAGCCCTCGCGCCGCCGCGCTCGATAACCGACTCCGGCTCCCGTCGCGGCGGCACGATCTGGGCAACGACGCGGTTGCGATCGGTAACGACGACGGTCTCGCCGGCCGCGGCCAAGCGGACATATTCGCTGAGCTTGTTCTTTAGAACCTTGAGGCCGACCGTTTTCATTTGCCGATGTAGCTTGTAGAAGCTACCTTGTCTATGCGACGTCGGCCTTGCCGAGGCAACGGAGAAAGCGATGACCGGGACAGACCAGCCGTTCGGGTTCGCCGCCGAGCACGATGCACCGATCCCCTATTTGCAGCGCAGCCGCGCCTATTACCAGGCGCTCGGCTACGGCGCTTCTTATCGCTGGGCGCATTACGCAAGCGTGCCGTTTCACCCGCTGCCGAAGCCGCTCGCCGGGTGCCGCGTCGCCCTCGTCACCACCGCCGCCCCCTATCAGCCGGGCAAGGGCGACCAAGGCCCGGGCGCGCCCTACAACGCCGCGGCCAAGTTCTACCGGGTCTACTCGGCCGATGCCGCGATCGATCACGACCTGCGGATCTCGCATGTCGCCTACGATCGGGCGCATACCACCGCGGCGGACCGCAACACCTGGTTTCCGCTGCGGCAGCTGCGGCGGCTGGCGGCGAATGGCCGGATCGGCGAAGTGGCGCCGCAGTTTCACGGCATCCCGACCAATCGCAGCCAGCGGGAAACCATCGACCGAGACGGCCCGGAGCTGCTGGCGCGCTGCCGCGCCGACCAGGTCGACGCCGCCATCCTCGTCGCCAATTGCCCGGTGTGCCACCAGACCGTGAGCTTGGCCGCCCGGCATTTGGAGGAGCACGGCATCGCCACCGTGGTCATGGGTTGCGCCAAGGATATTGTCGAATATTGCGGGGCGCCGCGCTTTCTGTTCAGTGACTTCCCGTTGGGCAATGCGGCGGGCCGCCCGGACGATCCCGGCTCGCAAGCCTTCACCCTCGAGCTGGCACTGCGCGTCCTCGAAGCGGCGCCGGCGGCGCGGACCACGGTGCAGTCGCCGCTGCGCTGGTGCGACGACCCGTCATGGAAGCTCGATTACTGCAACATCGAGCGCCTGCCCGCGGCAGAAATCAGCCGCCTGCGCCAGGAGTTCGATCGGCAGAAGGAGATCGCCAGGGGGGTCCGCGCCGGGTCCACCCCGGCTCCGGCCCGCCGCGCCGAGACGGAATTGCCGTCGCGGAGTTCCGAACCGATCGCCGGCTGAGGGCCTACCGGCACCAAGTGTCAGGTTCGCGTCGCTAGCACTCGGCGAGAAGAAGCGACGGCATAGCTTGCTAAATTCTTGTCTTCGTTCGGTCCTTACACCGGAAGGCTGTGCGCGGCGAACGCTTTCGCCCTAGATTTCCGGCATAACCGAGGGTTCGACGCAGACGACATCGGTATTGATATTTCCTTTGGAGCGGAAAGCACCGGGCTGTATGCTCGGTAGAGAGCTCCGGCCATTAGGGGGAGAATCATGACCGAGGGCAATCGTGCTTCGCGCAAGCGCCCGTCAGCCTGCCGGGCAATCGCCGCAACCGTTGCCATGCTCGCTTTTGTCGCCGGCGCCAGCCATGTGGCTCTCGCCGCGGTTCCAATGCAGCTGACCTATCGGGTGACGCATTCGACCTTCGGCGACATCGGAACCTACATCAATACGATCGAGCCGACGAGCTCGGGCACCACGGTCCTGACCCGGGCGCATTTCGTCGTCAAGATGTTGGGGGTGAAGCTTTACAGCGAAGACGCCGAGCGGACCGAGCAGTGGCGGGGCAACCGGCTCGTCTCGTTCCAGGGCGTCACCAGCAAGGGGAGCGGCTCGACCGTGGTCAAGGGCGAGGCTGAAGGCAACAGCTTTGTGATCTCCTCGCCCCAGGGCACGATCACCGCGCCGGCAACGGTGCACCCCGCGAACCCATGGTCGCCCAATTTCCTCGACTCGCACACGATGATGCGGCCCGACACCGGCCGCTTGGAACGGGTCAGCATCAGCGGCGGCCAGGAGACCACGGTGACCATCGACGGGGCCGCGGTTCGCACCCAGAAATACGAGGTCGATGGCAGCAGCCGCTATACCGTGTGGCTCGATGGCCAGGGGGTGCCGGTCAGGTTTATTGTCGACGACAACAGCGGCAAGGTCACCTTTACGCTCGCCCGCTGTCTCGGCTGCGGACCCGCCGGCTCTCAGCTGGGAATGCGATAGCCGCGCGGTTTTGGCGCGCGCGCCGCCGGCCCGGCGCAAGCCTGGCTGCGGTCGATCAATGCCCCGGCCGTCTGCAGCCGCGGCACGCTGATGCCGGCGCGTTTTTTGTCGAGCGGCGATCACGCGCTGATCGTCGAGTTTGGCGATCGCGTCGACCGTGCCCTCAACCGCGAGGTGCTGCGCCTTGACGCCGTGCTGCGGGCCGAGCGGCTGCATGGCGTGATCGAAACCGTGCCGACCTTCCGCTCGCTGATGGTGCACTACGATCCGCTGGCGACTTCGCGCACCGTTCTCGAGCATGCGATTGGCCGCCTCCTCGATCGCGGCGGCGGCGCACCCCGCGAAGCCCGGCGGTGGCGGGTGCCGATCTGCTACGAGGGCGGGTTCGCGCCCGATCTCGACGAGGTGGCGCGCTTGACCGGCCTCACGCCGGCCGAGGTCGCGGCACTGCACCAAGCCCCCTGCTATCACGTCTACATGCTGGGGTTTCTGCCCGGGCTTCCCTATCTGGGCGATCTGCCCGAGGCGCTGAACTTGCCGCGGCGGGCCGATCCGCGGCTGCGGGTTCCGGCCGGCTCAGTCTCGATCGCCACCTCGCTATCGACGATCTACCCTTATGAAAGCCCGGGCGGGTGGCACCTGATCGGAGCGACGCCGATCCGGCTGTTCGATGCCGGCCGCACCCCGCCGGCGCTGCTGGCGCCGGGCGACGCGGTCCGCTTCGAGCCGATCGACGCCGATGCCTTTTTAGCGCTGCGCCGCGCCGCCGAGGCCGGTGGCGGCCAAATCGACAGCGAGCCGCTCGCCGCATGCCCGCCGGATTGAAGGTGCTGGCGCCGGGCCTCCACACCACGGTGCAGGATCTCGGCAGGATCGGCTGGCAGATGCTCGGCGTGCCGGTCTCGGGCGCGCTCGACGCGCTCGCCTTGGGGCTCGGCAACGCGCTGGTCGGCAATCCGCCGGAGCTGGCGGCGCTCGAAATCCTCTATAGCGGTCCAACGCTCGAGGTTGCCGCCGACATGGCGCGGGTCGCGGTTGCCGGCATCGGCGCCGGCCTGCCGATCGAGGGCCAGGGCCGCGGCACCCTGCCGGCCTGGCAGAGCGTGACACTGCCCCGCGGCGCGGTCTTTCGGATCGTCCCCGGCCCGCAATCGGTCTGCGCTTATCTGGCCGTCGAAGGCGGCATCGCCGTGCCCTCGGTGCTCGGCAGCGCCTCGACCCTTGCGCGCGCCGGGCTCGGTGGGTTCAACGGGCGAGCGCTGCGTCAGGGCGATGTCTTGCCGCTGGCCATCGCACGTGCCCCGCCGCGGACGGAGCAGCGCCTGCCGCGTCCGCCGCCAGCCACAAGCGGCGAGCCGATCCGCGTCGTGCTCGGGCCGCAACAGGAATATTTTACCGACAACGCGATGGCGGCGCTGCTGGGCGCCGAATTTCGCGTGTCGGCCGCCGCCGATCGCATGGGCATGCGCCTCGACGGCCCGCGGCTGCGCCATCGCCATGGCTGGGACATCGTCTCCGACGCGATCGCCACCGGGGCAATCCAGGTGCCGGGCTCCGGCCAGCCGGTGCTGCTGCTGGCCGATCATCAGACCACCGGCGGCTACCCCAAGATCGCCACCGTGATCTCCGCCGACCTGCCGCTCGTCGGCCGTCGCCGGCCCGGCGACGTGCTGCGCTTCGAGGCCGTGACCATCGAAGAAGCCGAGCACCTAGCGCGCGACGCCGAGCGACGGCTTGCCGCGCTGATCGCCTCGCTGGAGCCGGTGTCGGGAGGAGCCCGGATCGACCTCGCCTCGCTCTACACCGGCAATCTGATCAGCGGCATCGTCAGCGCCCGCGATTGAGTCTACGAACCGTAATGATTCAAGTAATACCCACCTGAATTGATACTGACTCGTCAAAGGAATTGCATCGGAGCTGGCTGGCGAGTAGCAGATGTTGTGGTTGGGGGACGGGGGGACCGCAATGCCTGCTCTGAGGATCCGGGACGACATCAGTTCGGGGGAATTGCGCCGGCAGGCCCGGCGAGAACGCGACGG
>DASYBC010000052.1:0-3924 GCA_036500965.1 Allostellaceae bacterium
GCAGCACTATCTCGCCGATGTGCTCGTCCGCATCGCCGATCACCCGGCACGGCAGATCACCGACCTCCTGCCTTGGCATTGGATGCCCGCAGACCTTCAGCGTGCCGCCGCCTGACCCGGCGCCCTCACCGAGCGCTTACCTTCTGAGTGAACTCACCACGGAGTATCTGCACGCGCAGCTCTGCAATGCCGCGCTGCACGCCTTTGCAGCGGAGAACGAGGCGCGCATGCAAGCGATGGCCTCGGCGCGTAACCAGATCGACCGTCAGCTTTCCTTACTGCAGACGGCTCAGCGGCAGGTACGCCAAGAGGAGATCACCGCGGAGATCATCGAACTTGCCGCCGGCGAGACGGCTAGCCGCCGTGGCTCGCGCTGACCTCAAATGCAGCCTGAATGACCGGGACTTTGCTGCGTGAATGGCGGTCGACCACGGCATGGTAGACCGAGAACTAGATGCTGTGCGCCTCGCATCGAGGATCAGACCCGTCGCGCCATGGTTCAGACGGGTACGGCGCTCTGCGGAGCCGATGCCCGACGGCGGGCGATCAGCACTGCCACGGCACAGGACGCGATGCGCGTTCGCTCCGCGTCGGCGCGGCTCGTGAGCATGATCGGGACACGCGCGCCGAGCACAACCCCGGCGGCATCGGCGCCGGCCAGAAAGATGAGCTGCTTGGCCAGCATGTTGCCGGCCTCGAGGTCGGGCACCAGCAGGATGTCGGCGCGGCCGGCAACTTCGGAAGCGATGCCTTTCTCGGCGGCCGCCGTCGGGCTCACCGCGTTGTCGAAGGCGAGCGGCCCGTCCAGCAGGCCGCCGGTGATCTGGCCGCGATCGGCCATCTTGCAGAGGGCCGCGGCATCAAGCGTCGAGCGCATCTTGAGATTGACGGTCTCGACAGCCGACAAAACCGCGACGCGCGGCGTCTCGACGCCCATGATGTGGGCGAGGTCGATCGCATTCTGTATGATGTCTCGTTTCTCCTCGAGATCGGGGGCGATGTTCACCGCCGCGTCGGTCACCAATAGCGGCCGCGGATAGCTCGGAACATCCATCAGATAGACGTGGCTCAGCCGGCGACCGGTGCGCAGATTGCTGTCCGGGGCGAGCACGGCCTGGAGCAGCTCATCGGTATGCAGCGAGCCCTTCATCAGCAACGCCGCCTCGCCCTTTTGCACCAGCGCCACGGCTGCGGCCGCCGCGGCGTGGCTGTGGGGAACATCGAGGAGCGGGAAGCCCGAGATGGCGAGCTTGGCAGTCTCCGCCGCCTTCAGGATCTTGGCCTTGGGACCGACCAGAATCGGTGCGATGAGACCGGCGCGCGCCGCTTGGACGACGGCGCCAAGAGCACTGGCATCGCACGGGTGGGCAACCGCCGTCGCCAGCGGCTCGTGCCCGGCGGCTTCGGCGAGCAGTGCGCGAAACCGCTCGTGACGGCTGAGCCGCACCTCCGGCAGCTCGACGCGCGGCCGGCATATCTTCTCGATCGGGGCCCGCACCTGGGCCGTACCGCTGATGACGAGCTGACCCTTCTGATTGGTGCACCGGCAGTCGAGCACCAGATCGCCCTTGTCAGCGTGCTTTTCCGTCACCGTCAAAGTCGCAGTGACCGTATCGCCGATGCTGACGGGATGAAGAAAGCGCAGATCCTGAGCGAGGTAGATCGTCCCCGGCCCCGGCAGTTTGGTGCCGAGCACGCTGGAGATCAGGCCGGCCCCCAGCATTCCATGCGCGACCACCTTGTGGAATATGTCGGTCCGGGCGTAGGCCGGGTCCATATGGGCCGGGTTGATGTCGCCGGAGACGACCGCGAAAAGATCGATGTCCTGCTGGGTTACCGTGCGCGATACGCTTGCCCCGTCTCCGACGGCGATTTGATCGAACGTGCGGTTCTCGATCATGGCGTCCGCTGCCGGCAGCCTGGCGCTATCCATCGCGATCGGCCGATGTTCAGGGTTCGCGGACATAGCCGCCCGGCGCGTCGGCAAGCGGCGGATAGCCCTTGTCGGGAGCGGCAAGGGGTGGGGGTGCGATCGCATCGCCGGAATGGTCGTTCAGCCAATCGACCCAAGCTGGCCACCAGGATCCTTCGCGTTCCACCGCCGCCGTAACCCAGTCCTCGGGCGCGATATACGGTCGCTCGGCTGCACGATTGGCGAGGCGGTAATGCCGATGCGGATGGCCCGGCTCGCTGACGATGCCGGCATTGTGCCCCCCGGAGGTCAGGACAAAGGTGATATTTCCTTCGTTCAGCAAATGAATCTTGTAGACCGACTGCCACGGGGCGACATGGTCGGTTTCGGTGCTCACCGCGAAAAGCGGGGCGCGGATTTCTGAGACGGCGATCGGCCGCCCGTCGACGCGATAGCGGCCCTCCGCCAGATCGTTGCGCAGGAACATCTGACGCAGATATTCGGAGTGCATGCGATACGGCATCCGGGTCGCATCGGCGTTCCACGCCATCAGGTCATTCGGCTGTTCGCGCTCGCCCAAAAGGTACGCCTTGACGACACGCGACCAGACCAGGTCATTCGATCGCAGCAATTGGAAGGCGCCGGCCATCTGGGTGCTGTCGAGATAACCTTGCTGCCACATCACATCGTCAAGGAGAGCGAGCTCGCCTTCGTCCGTAAACAGCTGCAACTCGCCGGCTTCAGTGAAATCAGTCTGGGCGGCGAGCAGTGTGACGGTCGCCAAGCGATTGTCGCCGTCGCGTGCCATCGCCGCCGCTGCAATGGTGAGTAACGTCCCGCCGAGACAATAGCCGCAGCCATGCATGTTCGCCTGTCCGGTGATTCCAGCGACGGCGTCGAGCGCCGCCATCACGCCGAGGCGCCGATAATCGTCGAGCGACGTATCACGCAGCTCCGGACCGGGGTTGCGCCAGGAAACGCAAAAGACGGTGAAGCCTTGTGCAACCAGATAACGGATCAATGAATTGTGCGGCGATAGATCCAAGATGTAGTATTTCATAATCCAGGCGGAAAGCACGAGGATCGGCTCCGGGCGAACCCTCTCCGTTACGGGTTCATACTGGATCAACTCGATCAGTTCATTGCGCAGGATCACCTTGCCTGGCGTGGCGGCGACATCCTCTCCGACAGCGAAGCCTTTAATCTCAGCACCCGGACGGCTCGTCGCCATCCGCTGCAAGTCTTCTGCGAGATTCTGCGTTCCCTTGACGAAGTTCCATCCAAGCTGCGTTGCCGTCGCCCTCAGCACCTCCGGATTGGTCCATGCAAAATTCGACGGCGAAAAGATATCGAGGAGCTGCCGCACCGCGAAGGCCACGACATCGTTATGGGATTTCGCCACACCTGGGGGGCCGGTCGTCGCATCGCGCCACCATTCCTCGGTAAGGAGAAAGGCTTGCGCTATGACATCGAATGGCGGACGCGACCAAGCCTCGTCACGAAACCGACGGTCTTCGGGTGATGGCTCGATCCATTGGCTTGGTGACGCAATACGACCCCACTGACGTATTGCCTCTTGGGCCAATTGAAGCCGACGTCCGGGTGCATTGGCGAGATGCAGGCTCCAGTCCAGAAATGCAAGCGCCAAGGAGACAGGCGAGAGCGAGCAGGTAAACCGCGCCTCGCGGGCGTGCAGAAGACGATCGAGCGGATCAGCGATTATTTGAGTATCGGCTTCTTTGCCGAGATGCGAGCCGCAACGCCCGTCGAACCGTAGGGACGGGTCCGGCGATGCTCGTCTCGCCGTCGACATCCGTCCAACCGGCCCGTCCTTTAGTTCGCGGATATCCGCCGGCGGTCTCAAGGTATTCACCCTAGCCCGGATATCTCACCGGGCGGCTGCTGATGTTGGATTTTCTGACGTATCAGGCTGCTTGTCGGGGTTTTGGGGCCGCGAGCCTGGCGTTTTGAGCCTGTCGGGGCGCGGCTGAGCGGTCGCAGGGTGAGCGACG
>DASYBC010000053.1:0-31771 GCA_036500965.1 Allostellaceae bacterium
TCAGACGGCGAACCCGCCCGATGGGCGTCTTCTCCGATCGCACCTCGATGGACCGCATCCTATTCGCCGTCTTCAATCACGAAAACCGCAACCAAGGCGTCAGCACCCCTCTCCTGCTGACACAAACCTTTTGACGTCACCCATGGGCGCGCCGGCAACGCCGCTGAGGCCGGCGGGGGTAGGGATCCAGCGTTGTTTTCGACCGGCGATGCCGCACTTTGCCGATGACACTTCGACATTGCGATGTTAGGCATGGGCCGATGAGGGTCGGATAAACCGGCCTCGCAGGTGAACAGGCGCAACGCGTCAGCCCGCGGGCAGCACGCGGCGGCCCCAGCCTTGTTTGCTCGGGTCGAAGCACGGTGTCTGGGTTGCCGCAACCCGGGGAGGCACCATGAGTGCCCAATCGCCGATGGAGATGTCGGGCTCGTCGGCCAGCCATGTGCTCGGCCGCAAAATGGACAGCATCCCGTTCAGCCCTTACCAGGTTCTGATCATCTTCATCCTCGCCCTCGTCGGCTTCATCGAGGGCTACGATCTGTTTATGACCGGCTCGCTCTTAGTGCTGGCCAAGACGCCGCTGCATCTGACCGGCGCTGACATCCAGTGGCTGCTCCTCGGTCCCGCCATCATGGGGACCATCGGCGGCTTCGGCTTCTCGGCGGTCGGCGACCGGTTGAGCCGCAAGGCCATGCTGCTGATCGGGGTGATTGCGACGACGTTCCTGACGCTGTTGATCCCTCTGGTGCACAATGCCGAGCAGCTGATCGTCCTGCGGTCGTTGACCGGCCTCGGCGCCGGCGGGGTGTGGTCGGCGGTGTACCCGATCGGCGCCGAATTGATGCCGGCGCAACACCGCCGCACCTACGGTGGCGTCTATGAGATGGCGCTGGCCTCCTCGTTCACCGTCTTGCCGTTCGTCGGCGGCCTGCTTGCCGGCAATCCCGATGCGTTCCGGTTTCTGGCCTTGCCGGGTGGGCTGGCGCTCTTGGTCGTGCCGGCGATCGTCTATCTCCTGCTGCCGGAGAGCCCGCGCTGGCATCTGCAGCGCGGCGAGGCGCGGATCGCGGTCGGCATCGTCAACCAGATCATCAGGCGGTCCGGCAATCGGGTCGCGCCGCTGACGGTGGCCGAGCTTGGCGACGTTCGCGCGGCTGCCCGCGAGAACCTGCCACCGTACCGGGCCCTGTTCGCGAAAGGCCAGCTGCGCTGGACCGTGGTCGGCGTGATCACCGGCACCTGCGCCGGCTCCGCTGCTTATATGACTGCCGCATTGTTGCCGAAGGCGCTGACCAACCAGGGTTATGCCGTCGGTGTAAGCCTTGGAATTACCTCGATCATCTATGCGGCGAGCTTTTTCGGGAAAGGCTTCACCGGCTGGCTGATGGAGATCATCGGCCGCCGCTGGGCGATCTTCTATGTGATGGGCGGAGGGCTGCCCGGGTTTTTTCTGATGCTGCTCTCGCATGCGGCGGGGCCATACGCCCGCGCGGTGATGATCGCGGGCGGGCTGATCATCGGCTTCACCGTGGTGGCGGCCTTCCCCGCGACTCGCGTCTATCTGTCCGAGCAGTTCCCGACGGCTTTGCGCGGCCGCGGCCATCTCTTCGGCGAATCGTGCGGCAAGATTTTCGCCGGCGGCCTCGTGCCGTTTTTCATGGCGCCCCATACCGGCTCGCCGACGATCTTTTTCGGCACGATGCTGCTCTTTGCCGCAATCGGCGCCGCTGTCCCGATCTTGTTCGGCAAGGAGACGGTCGGCCAGATCGAGCTCGTCACCGAGACCGTTCCCGAACTCGCCTGAAGAGCGGCTCGGTCGTGGGCGGAACCCTTTCAATATCCCCGCAGGAAGGCGAGGACCTGGGCGGTCCATTCGGTGGGTTTTTCGAAGGGGGGCCAGTGGCCGCAATGGTTGAGGAGGACGAGGCGCGAATCGGCGATGTGGTTCAGGATCGCGATCGAGACCTCGAACGGCACCATCCGGTCGCAGCGGCCGTGGATCAGCAGCACCGGCGCCTTGATGGCGGCGAGGTCGGGGGTGTAGTCGTGCGGCAGGCTGACCGATTGCCGGCGCGCCTCGGTAAATTCGGGCGACCAATTGTGCGCCTGGTGGATGTATTCGATCAGCTCGTCGGTCACGAGGCTCGCGTCGTCGATGTGCACGCGCAGATAATCCGCGATGTTCTCGCGGGTCGGGTCGTCGAGCGCCCGGCGGGTGGCGCGGCTGCCCTCGGAGGGGCGGTTGGCCAGCAGGTAACGGTCGCCGCCAGTGCCGATATGCGAGCCGCCCATCACGAATTTCTCGACCCGCCCGGGATAGGCGATGGCCGCCACCATTGCCGACTGCCCACCCTGCGAATTGCCGACCCAGCATGCCCGCTCGATACCGAGGGCGTCGAGCAGGGCGACCGCGGTTCGCGCCTGGAGCGCATGCACCCCCTCGCGATAGACGATCGGACCCGTTTTCGAGAAGTTCGGCAGGTCCATCAGGATACACCGGAAATGCGTTGACAGCGCCCCAATCGCCTTGTGAAACGTGACCCACGCGGTGGTGCCAGGACCGTAGGAGTGCAGGAACACCACCGGCTCTCCCTCGCCCACATCGTGGTAGTGCACATTGATCCCGCCGGCCATGATCGTCGTGGCGGTGCCGGCCTCGGTGAGGCCATTCGAGGCGATAAACGGCATGGCTTCCTCCTTGCGGCCTGCTCGCGACCCCTCCTCGCTTGCCTCCGGAGCCTCGCGGCTCAGGCCGGTGTCGGAGCCGCTGGGTGGAGCAATTCGCCGCCGCGTAAATCCGACCACGACTGGGCGGGGATCGGCTGGCCCGGCAATGCCAGATTAGCCTGAAACTGCGATGTTGCGCCGGCCCGGAACGATCGCCGCCACCGCCGGATGGCGAGCGGGAATTACAGCACCGCCGCTGCCAAGGGCACCCGGTGGTCGTCGCACACCGCCCTAAGGCATCGAACCGAGCGACAATCCCGGGCGGGGCTGCTTGGTAATTCCAGGTGTCGCGGCCGGCGAGGATGCCCGAATTCAACGGGCCGCCGACCGCGTCGGACCTCGACGCGACTGCCACCGAGGGTCGCGCAGCCCAGACCCAGCACCGTGACCTCAAGCGAAGCCCGTCCGATCCTGCGTTTCGCAAAAGCGGGCATGTCGTTCTCCTGCCGTTGCCGCCGGGGCCCCGTCGGTCGGCGACGGCGTCACACCGGCGGGGCTAAATGACGCCGGCGGCGCGCAGCCGCACGATCTCAGCCTCGTCGCAGCCGAGCTCGCCGAGCACGTCGTCGGTATCCTGCCCCATCTCATGCGGCGGGTGCTCGATCAACGGCCCGCCATGGGCAAACTTGAACGCGGCCAGCGGCACGCCCAGCCGGCCCTCGATCCCGGCTACGCTGTCGAAATGATGAAATACGCCGCGACCCTTGAAATGCGGATCGGCGAGGGCTTCGGCCATCGTCCGCACCCGTGCCGCCGGCACGCGGCGGGCCTGGAAATAGCTCTCCCACTCGTCGGCGGTCTTAGTCTTGATGATGTCGGCGATGATTGCCGCCTCGCGGGCGCGATCGTCGAGGCGGGCTTCGTTGTCGGTCTTGATCATGTCGGGCCGCTCGACGGCTCGCCAGAACCGCGCCTGCTGACGGATGTTGCTGGCGCCGATCATGACCATGCCCTCCTTCGCGTCGTAGGCGCTGTTGGTGGCGAAGGGCTGCTTGTTGCCGGGCGGCTGCGGCTCGGTCCCGTTGCGGAAATAACCGGTCAGCAGCGACGCCTGCATCATCATCGCGACACCCAGCATCGCAAGGTCGATATGCTGTCCCTTGCCGGTGCGCTCGCGCTGAAACAGGGCGGCGGCGAGGGCGAACGCGCCCATCGTTCCGGTCGCGTAATCGACCGCCGGCACGCCCACTTTGATCGGGTTGACCTCCTCGGTGCCGGTCGCGGCCATGATGCCCGAACTCGCCTGGATGACATGATCGTAGGCGGTTTGCTCGCGCCGCACGCCGTCCTGCCCGAATGCCGAGATCGAGCAATAGATCAGACGCGGGTTGACCTTCAGCATCGCTTCGTAGCCGAGGCCCAGCGCCTCGAACGCGCCCGGCCGGTAGTTCTCTACTAGCACGTCGGAGCGAGCGACCAGCTTCTTCAGGATGTCGCGGCCCTCCGCGGTCTTCAGGTCGAGCGTGATCGAGCGCTTGTTCGACCCCTGGGTCAGGAACGATGTGCCCATGTTGCGGCGGTTAAGCGCGCGGTCGGAGCCGGTCTCGCGGCTCTGATCCGGCTCGTCCGGATGCTCGACCTTGATCACATCCGCGCCGAGCACGGCGAGCTGGTACGCCGCGAACGGCCCGGCCAGCACATGGGTGATGTCGATGATGCGAATACCCTCGAACGGTCGGGTCATCGGCAACGCTCCTTAATCGCAAAGCTCGGTCCCGGCGCATCGTGACATCCGCGTCGCGCGAAAGCAAAATGTTAGGCTGTTCGGACCAATTTTGGCGGCCCGATCGAGGTCGCCGCGATAAAGCATCGTAAAGTCAGGGCTATCACATGGCATACGACATACCACCCCCCTCGGAGCTACCCGAGCCCGGATATTACTATCATTTCAAACATGACCCAGCGGGGCCGCTGAACAATTATGCCTATTATATCTATGGGGTCGGCCATCACACCGAAGCAGATTGCCGCTCCGAGGACGCGTTCATGCAAGTATATCGACCGCTCTACGAGGAGGCGTACGCTTATCGGAACGGCGGCCTTTTTGACCTGCGCCCGCTCCACATGTTTTTTGAACCGGCGGAGCGGAACGGGAAAAAGGTGCCGCGGTTCCAGAGAATCGTCGACCCGGATGTGATCGCACAGCTGGAGGCCATAAAGGCTCGCATGTATCCGGACCCGTAGACGCCCTCTAATCGACGGATCGCAGCTCTGGTCCAGTTGCGCCAGTATTCTGGATACCGGTTCAGGCCGGCGGATCGAATGCCTTGATCGGCGGCAGCGGGCCCTCGAACCGCTCGATCTCGACGAGCGTCAGCTGGCCGGTGCAGCCTTGCGCGAGGCGCGATGTGCCGGCATCGCGGGTCAAGACGTTCGGGTTGCCATGGACGCAGAAAGGCCGTTCCGCGCCGGGATCTTCGGGATCGTACCAGGCCCCGGTCGCAAGCTGGACGACGCCGGGTCGCAGCGCATCGCTCAACACCGCCCCGGCGAGGCAGGCGCCCCGTTCGTTGTAGAGCCGAACGATATCGCCATCGGCGATGCCGCGCGCCGCCGCGTCTCCCGGATGGATGCGGGCCGGCTCACGGCCCTTGATCTTCGAGGCGAGGCTGGTGGCCCCGAAATCGAGCTGGCTGTGCAGCCGGGTCGCCGGCTGGTTGGCGATCAGCTGCAGCGGGAAGCGGTCGGCAGCCGGGGCGTCAAACCCTTCCTCCGGCGGCAGCCAGGCCGGATGTCCCGGGCAGTCGGCGTAACCGAAGCCGGCGATTGTCGCCGAGGCGACCGCGATCCTGCCGCTCGGTGTCGGCAAAGGCGCCGCGTCGGGGTTGCGGCGGAACTCGCGGACGATGCCGCCCTCCGATGCTTGAACCGGCAAGATCAGCTCGCCGTCCTCCCAGAACTGGGCGAAATCCGGCGCGTTTATGCCGCGTTCGGCGAGAGCGCGGCGTGTCGGCTCGTAGATGTGTTCAAGCCACTGCCGGGCGCTGCGGCCCTCGGTAAAACTCGGGGCAAAGCCGAGCCGCTCCGCCAGCCCGGTGAAGATGTCGTAATCGTCGCGCGCTTCCCCATAGGGCGCGACCGCGCGGTGCATCGCGATCATCAGCGGATCGCCGGCGGCAGCGCCGATATCCTCGCGTTCGAGGGTGATCGTCGCCGGCAGCACGATGTCGGCATGACGCGCGGTTGCCGTCCACACCGAGTCGTGGACGATCACCGTGTCCGGTCGCGAGAAGCCCCGGCGCAATCTGCCAATATCCTGATGATGGTGAAACGGATTGCCGCCGACCCAGTAAAGCAGCCTGATATCCGGGTAGGTGAGCCGCTGGCCGTTGTAATCGAAGCCCGCGCCGGGGTGCAGCAGCATGTCGCAGATGCGCGCGACCGGGATGAAATCGGCGATGCTGTTGCGCCCGGTCGGCACCGTCGGCAACGGCACCGCCAGCGACGGCTTGCCGGTATTCGAGGTCGAGCCCAGCGCATAGGCAAAGCCGCCGCCGTCGAGCCCGATCTGGCCGAGCATCGCGGCCAGCACCACACCCATCCAGATCGGCTGCTCGCCGTGCTCGGCGCGCTGCAAGGATTGCGAGCAGGTAATCAAGGTGCGCCGGCCGGTGCAGCGTCGGGCGAGTGCGACGATCTCGTCGGCGGGGAGGCCGCAGATCGCGGCGGCCCAGGCGGCATCTTTCGGTTGGCCGTCGCTGCGGCCGAGAAGGTAGGCTTCAAAAATCTCCCAGCCGGTGCAGAACCGCTCGAGGAAAGCGCGGTCGTGGAGCCCTTCGCCGACCAGCGTGTGCGCGATGCCGAGCATCAGCGCGACATCGGTGCCGGGGCGGATCGGATGCCAGTTCGCCTCCACGAAGACCGGCAAATCGTCGCGCAAGGGGCCAATCAGGTGAAATTCGATGCCGCGCCCGCGCGCCGCGGCGAGGCTGCTTCGGGCGATATGCTGCCCCGTGCCGCCGCCGCCGACGTCATTGTTTTTTGAGGCCATGCCGCCAAAGGCGAGCACCAATGCGCTCTTGGCGACCAGCTCGGCCCAGCTCACATTGTTGCCGGCGACGGCGGATTGCTGGCCGATCACATGCGGCAGGATCACCGTCGCCGCCCCCGAACTGTAGCTGTTGACCGAACGGACATAGCCGCCGGCGCAGTTCAGGAAGCGATGAAGCTGGTGCTGCGCGTCGTGAAAGCGCCCGGCGCTGGCCCAGCCATAGGACCCGCCGAACACCGCACGCGGCCCGTGCGTCGCATAGATGCGCCGCAATTCCCCAGTGGCACGGTCGAGCGCCTCGGGCCAGGACACCGCGACAAATTCGTCGGCGCCGCGTCGGATATCCGGCCCCGAACCGTGCTCCAGCCAGCCGCGGCGGATCATCGGCCTCGTGATCCGCGCTTTGTGCGATACCGAAGCCGGGATATTGCCCAGCAGGGCGGAAGGATCGGGGTCGCGCGGGTGCGGCGCGATCTCGATCTGCCGCTCCCGCACCGACACCGAAAATGCCCCCCAATGAGAGCTGTGCGGCAAGCTTTGCGATCGGCTCATGCGGCGCTCTTAGTGGTGGACGGGCGAAGGGTCAAGCCGCCGCCCATTTTGCTCCGGTCCGTCAGAGAAAAAAGGGCTCGGCTGACAGAGGCGGCCGCGGCGACATGGCGGTCATGATATGTCGGACCAAAACCGGGACCGGCGAGATGAACGTCATCGAGCCGCCACCAGGTCCATCGATGCGGCCGGCAGCTGCATTCGCGCCACCGAGATCCGACTGTCGGGTTCGCGCCGATTCCGGCCGTTCGCGCGACCACGGGGCTCGGCCCAGCTGGATCCTCAGGCCGACCTTGACGGCCGCCGGGCACGGATCACGAACCGCGCTCACCTTGACGGCAATGGGCCGGGTGCCAAAGGTGTTGTCGCGCGATCAGGTGAGAAGGAGATGCCGATGCTGCCCCTCATTCTCTCGTCCGACTCGCACGTGTTCGAGCCGCCCGATCTGTGGCAGACCCGCATCGATCGGGCGTTCCGAGACCGTGCGCCGCGGATCGAGCGGATCGACGGCGCCGACTACATCGTGGTCGAAAGGGATCAGACCCTCTCCGGGATCGGCCTGATCTCCAACGCCGGGGCGCGGTTCGAGGCCCCCGAGACGATCTCCGCCGAGGGGCGCTTCGAAAACGTGCGCCACGGCGGGTACGAGCCCGCGCAGCACCTCGCGGACATGGCGCTCGACGGGGTGGCCGGCGAGGTCCTCTATCCGAGCCAAGGGCTGTTTTACTTCAAGGTCGCGGACCCGCCGCTGATGTCGGCGATCTTTCGCGCCTACAACGACTGGCTCGCCGAGTTCTGCCGCACCGATCCCGCCCGATTGAAGGGCATCGCGATGATCAATCTCGACGATGTCCAAGGCGGGATCAAGGAGCTGGAGCGCGCCGCCCGCCTCGGCCTTGCGGGTGCCATGATCACCGAATATCCGCTCGAAGACCGGCGCTACGACGGGTCCGAATACGAGCCGTTCTGGGCCGCCGCCGCCTCACTCGGCCTGCCGCTGAGCCTGCACACGGCGACCCGGCGGCAGGGCAGGATCCGCGGCGCCGGCGACAAGACCTTGCGCGACGCCAGCAGCCGCGCGACCAAGGCGTTTTATCCGGCATTGTCGTTGTGCGATCTGATCTTCTCCGGCGTCTTCGAGCGCCACCCCCGCCTGACCCTGGCCATCGTCGAGTTCGAGCTGGCCTGGGCGCCGCACCTGCTCTCGACGATGGACTACACCTACCGCGAGCGCCACGGCGAAGCGATCTACCGGTTCAAGAACGGCATGCTGCCGAGCGACTTCTTCCGCCGCAACGTCGTCTTAAGCTTTCAGGAGGACGCCATCGGCATTCGCCTGCGCGACGTGATCGGCACCGACAACATGATGTGGGGCTCTGACTATCCGCATAGCGAGTCGACGTTTCCCCAATCGCGCAAGATCCTCTTGGATATCCTGGAGGGCGTGCCGGACGACGAACAAGCGAAGATCGCCGCCCTCAACACCGCCCGCGTCTACAATTTCGACGTAGCGCGGCTGACCGTCCCTGCTTGAAGAGCCCACCTCTCCGCGGATCGACGAGCGCGGCGTACCCGCGCCTGCGAATCGGCCGATATACGTATTGTCGCGTCCCACCAGTAACGCGTGGCAGTAATGGCCGAACTCTGGGCCGGGATGAAGTCACTCCTCTGAGCGATGCAAAGCGCCGACCGCGCGACGGCCTAATGTGCGCCGATTTCCGGTCGTTCGCCCTCCCTGAACCGCACCCCGTTCTGACCGGACGCCGGCGTTAGGGCCTAGGGATAAGCCTAGGCATGTGCCTATGTCCGACACGTTCTCAAAGGTCGAAGTGATCACCGGCGCTCGCCAATTCGCGGGGCCAGCCCTATATAGCGCGGCATGCCTTATGCCAGCCTGCGCGAATTTATCGACCGGCTCGAGACGAGCGGTCGGCTGGCACGGGTCAAGGCGCCGGTCTCGCCGCTGCTTGAAATGACCGAGGTCCAGACCCGGCTCTTGGCCGAGGCGGGGCCGGCGGCGTTGTTCGAGAATGTGGTCCGCGGCGGCGGCGGCAACTACCCGATGCCGGTCCTGGTCAATCTGTTCGGCACTGTCGAGCGCGTCGCCTGGGGCATGGACCGCGAGCCCGGCCAGTTGCGCGAGATCGGCAAGACGCTCGCCTTTTTGAAGCAACCGGAGCCGCCCGGCGGCTGGCGCGAGGCGCTCGACCTGCTGCCGTTGCTGCGCACGGTCATGGCGATGCGGCCGCGCACGGTCGGTTCGGCGCCGTGCCAGGAGATCGTGCTGCGCGGCGCCGATATCGACCTCGGCGCGTTCCCGGTGCAGACCTGCTGGCCGGGCGAGCCGGCGCCGCTGATCACCTGGCCGCTGGTGGTGACGAGGGGGCCGGGCGAGCGGCGCGAGGACGGCTTCAATCTCGGCATCTACCGCATGCAGGTGACCGGCCGCGACACCACTTTGATGCGCTGGCTCAAGCACCGCGGCGGCGCCCAGCACCATGCGCGCTGGGGAGCCGAGCGCCGCGCGCCATTGCCGGCCGCGGCGGTGATCGGCGCCGACCCGGGAACGATCCTCGCCGCGGTGACGCCGGTGCCCGACACCTTGTCGGAATACCAGTTCGCCGGGCTATTGCGCGGCCGCAAGGTCGAGCTCGTCGATTGCAAGACTGTACCTTTGAAGGTGCCGGCGCAGGCCGAGATCGTGCTCGAAGGCCATGTCTCGCTCGACGAATACGGCGAAGAAGGCCCCTATGGCGACCACACCGGCTATTACAATTCGGTCGAGCGTTTTCCGGTGTTTCGGTTGTCGGCGATCACGATGCGGCAGAGCCCGATCTATTTGTCAACCTTTACCGGGCGCCCGCCGGACGAGCCCTCGATCCTCGGCGAGGCACTGAACGAAGTCTTTATCCCGCTGCTGCAGCAGCAGTTTCCCGAGATCGTCGATTTCTGGCTGCCGCCCGAGGGCTGCTCGTACCGCATTGCGGTGGTGGCGATCCGGAAGGCCTATCCGGGCCACGCCAAGCGGGTGATGATGGGGATCTGGTCGTTTCTGCGCCAGTTCATGTACACGAAATTCGTCATCGTCGTGGACGAGGACATCGACGCGCGCGACTGGAAGGAGGTGATGTGGGCGGTCTCAACCCGCATGGACCCGGTGCGCGACGTGACCCTTATCGACCACACCCCGATCGACTATCTCGATTTCGCCTCGCCCGAATCCGGCCTCGGCGGCAAGATCGGCCTTGATGCGACCGGCAAATGGCCGCCCGAGACGCGGCGAGAATGGGGCCGGCCGATCCGCATGGCCGAAACCATCATCGCCGAGGTGACCAGCAAATGGGCCAGCTATGGGCTCCCCGGCTCAGGCACGCCGATCTGGAAATGATATCCACGAGCAGATGACTGACGATGGCTTCCGTCCAATACGCGACGCTGCTTAGCGCAATTTTAGGAGTTCTGGGAACAATAGCTCTGTTCTCCTCTACCTATACCTTGCAGCCGCTCGAAGGCGCGCCGTTCAACGGTCCTATACTACAATCCCATAATACTCGGGTTGTGCATAAGAACGCCGCAAGGCTGCTGTGGCAGCGGATCGGATTGGGTCTTCTTTGCTTGAGCTTTCTTGCTCAAGCCGCGATCGCCTTCTTGAGTTAGGATCAAGCATGACAACTTCGGCAATTAACACCGATTCAGCAAACGGGCTCGACCTGTTGCAGGATCTGATCGGCCGGGCGCGCCGCGCCGGGGCCGACGCCGCCGACGCGGTGCTGTTCGAGGGCGCCTCGCTGTCGCATGGCCGCCGCCTCGGCAAGACCGAAAAGCTCGAGCGCTCCGAGGGCCAGGATCTTGGGCTGCGAGTCTTCGTCGGCCGGCAGCAGGCGGTGGTATCGTCGAGCGATCGTTCGCCGAAAGCGCTCTCCGAACTCGTCGAGCGCGCCGTGGCGATGGCTCGGACCGTGCCCGAGGACCCCTATTGCGGCATCGCCGAACCCGGCCAGATCGCCCGCGACTGGCCGGCGCTCGACATGCTCGACCCGCAGGAGCCGAGCGCCGAGGTCCTGATCGAGCGCGCCCGCGCCGCCGAGGAGGCTGCCCTCGCGGTCAACGGGGTCACCAATTCCGAAGGCGCCGAGGCCGGCTGGGGCCGCTCGACCGTGGCGCTCGCCGCCTCGAACGGCTTTGCCGGGACCTATTCGGGATCGAGCTCCGGGGTCAGCGCCAGCGTCATCGGCGGCACCGGCACCGGCATGGAGCGCGATTACGATTATTCGAGTGCCGTCTACGCCGCCGATCTGCGCGATCCGACCGAGATCGGGCGCAGCGCCGGCGAGCGCGCGGTCAAGCGCCTGGGCGCACGCAAGATGCCGACCTGTCGTTGCCCGGTGGTGTTCGATCCGCGCGTCGCGCGCAGCTTTATCTCGGCTTTGCTGGGCGCCATTTCCGGCCCCTCGATCGCCCGCGGCACCAGCTTTTTGAAGGACCGGCTGGGGCAGCGCATCTTCCCCGAGGCGATCACCATCATCGACGACCCGCACCGCCGGCGCGGGCTGCGCGCGAAGCCGTTCGACGGCGAGGGCATCGCCAACCGCCGCCGCGCGATCATCGACAAGGGCGTGCTGACGACCTGGCTCTTGGACCTGCGCTCGGCCCGCCAGCTCGGCATGACGACGACCGGCCACGCCGCGCGCGGCACCTCCTCGCCGCCGGGGCCGTCCGCCACCAATGTATGGATCGAGCCCGGGGCGCTGAGCCCAAAGGCGCTGATCGCCGACATCCAGAGCGGGTTTTACGTGACCGAGATGATGGGGTTCGGCGTCAACGGCGTCACCGGCGATTACAGCCGCGGGGCTGCCGGCTTCTGGATCGACAAGGGCGAGATCGCCTTTCCGGTCAGCGAAATGACGGTCGCCGGCAACCTCAAGGAGATGTTCGCCCGTCTCGTCGCTGCCGACGACCTCGAATTCAAGGCCGGCATGGATGCGCCCACCCTGCGCATTGACGACCTGACAGTCGCCGGCGCCTGAGCCCCGGGTCAAACCGCGCGCGGCAGCCTGCGCGCCCCGTGAAGGATTCGCTCGATCCTAACGCTGCCCGAATTGGCCCGGAACAGAATCAGATATCTGCCGTGAACCGACACGCGCAGACCAGCAGCGAGATCCTCGCGCGAGGGATACGACATCGGCGCGGTCGAAATACGGTCACAATGGGCTCTCAGCTCGTCGAGAAAAGAGACCGCTCGCGCCGGATTGTCGCGAGCGATGTAATCGCCGATGTCTTCGAGATCGAGTCGCGCACGCGGCGAAAATACCAGCTATGGCAACTATTTTTCAGCCATTGCAGCATATTTCGCGCGAAGCTGGGCAAAGACGAGATCGGCATCGAGCCCTTCTCCGCTTTCGATACCTTCCCGGACGAGACGCCGCATCTCATCGGTCTCTATTGCTTCGATATGGCGCCGACGTTTCCAATCGCGCAGTGCTTCGCGGACAACCTCGCTGGCGCTGGCATAGTCGCCGCTCGCCACCGCATCCCGCACCGCCCCGACCATTTCGGCCGGCAGCGCCACACTGATCTTTTCAATTTTGGCCATCGCACCGCCGGGCTCGTTGGTAGTAATGATTCATACTCCGCAGCTTGCTGGATGCAAAGGGAGAGCGGGGACCATGCGTTTGAATATATCTGCGCGACCGCGTGAAATCGGATAAGATCGTCGCGGGCAGCAAATTGCCGCGCCGCTCACGTGCGGCGCGCTCGATGGAAGGAGCAGGGATATGGGCGAGATTTTGGGTCTTGGCTGCACACATTACCCGGGCTTGACGGTGCCGGACGAGCAATTACCGTCGCTGTTTCATCGCCTGCTGACCGCGCCCAATGTGCCCGAGCATTACAAGAACCCGGCGAACTGGCCAGCCGAGCTGGTGGCCGAGTTAGGCAACGACGAGGGGTTGTCATCGGCGCAGCGCTACAGCGCGCGGATGGCCAAGGGCTTTCGCGCGGTGCGCCAATCGCTCGACGAGTTCAACCCCGATGTCGTCTTGGTCTGGGGCGACGACCAGTACGAGAATTTCCGCGAGGACATCATCCCGGCCTTCTGCGTGCTCGGCTATGACGACGAGTTCGCGACCCAGCCGTGGCACAACGGCAATGGCGGCCGGCCCAACCGCTGGGGCGAGCCCGGCGACTGGGCATTAAAGCTGCACGGCCACCGCGATGCAGCAAAGCATCTTGCGACCGGGTTGATCGAGCGCGGCATCGACATGGCCTATGCTTATAAGCCGCTGCACCACAAGCTGGCGCACGCCTTTACCAACACCTTTCTTTATCTCGACTGGGACCGCAAAGGCTTTCCCTATCCGGTGGTGCCGTTCGCGATCAACTGCTACGGCAGCAACCTGCTGCACGCCAAGGGCGGCACCTCGGCCTTGTTCATGCCGCCGCGCGACCCGTCCGAAGCCGCCGATCCGCCCTCGCCGCATCCGTGGCGCTGCATGGAAGTGGGCAAGGCGGTCGCCGAGACCTTCGCGAATTCGCCGTGGCGGGTGGCGGTGATCGCGTCGTCGAGCTGGTCGCACTGCTTCCTGTCGCCGACCAACGGCTATCTGTGGCCCGACCAGGAGGCCGACCGGCTGCTGTTCGACGCGCTGTCCAAGCGCGACTACGACACCTGGCGCAAGCGACCGCTCGCGGCGATGGAGCAGGCCGGGCAGCACGAGATGCTGAACTGGTGCGCGCTGATGGGGGCGATGGAGAGCCTCGCCCGCAAGCCGGTCGTGCACGACTACATCGAGACGCACATCTTCGCCTCTGACAAGTGCTTCGTCTCCTACCCGGCCTAGCGGAGACCACAAGCAAGGCCGCTCACCCACCCGACCCCCTCCCATTCCCTCTCCCGCATGCGGGGAGGGTTAGGGTTAGGGGCCCGGACCCCTCTCCCGCAGCGCGGGAGGGGGAGGCTCGCCCACTTCGCTCGGAGACAGAGCACACCGCCGCGCTTGCCAAGGCGAACCCCCGCCTTTAACACTGGCTGCGGGGACCAATGTTCAGAAAACCGCCGATCCTGGACGAGGGCGCGCGCACGGCGGCGCTGGTGTTGCGCTTGGCGCGCGATTTCATGCGCCCGCACGCGCCGCGGATCACGCTCGCCTTTGTGCTGATGGGTGCCGCCGCCGGCAGCACCGCGCTGCGCGCCTGGCTGATGCAGCCGGTGCTCGACCGCATCTTCGTCGGCCGCGACGCGTCGCTGCTGCTGGTGATCGCCGGCGCAGCGCTGGTTATCGCCGTCATCAAAGGCCTCTCCGATTATGGCGAGGCAGTGCTGATGAACCGCGTCGGCCAACGGGTCATCGCCGACGTGCAAAAAGCGCTGTTCGGTCGGGTGATGCGTGCCGATCTCGCCTATTTTCACGCGCATTCGAGCGGCACCTTGATCTCGCGCTTCACCAGCGACGCCGCCTTGCTGCGCAGCGCCGCCGCCAATGTGCTCGGCGCCATTGGCAAGGATGCGCTGACCGTCGTCTTTCTGGTCGGCGTCATGTTCTACCAGGATTGGCTGTTGGCCCTGGTCTCGTTCTTTGTCTTCCCGCTGGCGATCCGGCCGATCGTCGGCATCGGCCGCCGCATGCGCCGGGTTTCGGCCAACACCCAGGCCGAGATCGGCCAGCTGACGACGTTGCTGAGCCAGACCTTTCAGGGTGCTCGCCTGGTCAAGGCCTATGGCATGGAGGAATACGAGGAGCGCCGAGCCGGGGGGCTCTTCGAGCGCATCTTCGCGCTGATCGACCGGGCGACGCGCACCCGCTCGCGGGCCTCGCCGATGATGGAGACCTTGGGGGGTGCCGCGATCGCGGTCGTCATCCTCTATGGCGGCCATCAGGTGATCGCCGGGTCGCGCACCCCCGGCGCCTTCTTTTCGTTCATCACCGCGCTGCTGCTCGCCTACCAGCCGCTGAAGAGCCTCGCCAACCTGAACGCGTCGTTGCAGGAAGGCTTGGCCGCAGCCCACCGCGTCTTCGAGGTGCTGGACGTCGAGCCCACGATCCGCGACATGCCAGGCGCGGCGCCGCTGCGCGTTACGGGCGGCGAAATTCGCTTTGACCGGGTGCGCTTCGGCTATGCGCCGGGGGCGGTGGCGCTCGACCGGGTGTCGCTGACCGTCCCGGCTGGGCGAACGGTGGCGCTGGTCGGTGCGTCGGGCGCCGGCAAATCGACGATCCTCAACCTCATTCCCCGCTTTTACGATGTCGAGCAGGGCAGCATCGCGATCGACGGCCAGGATGTGCGCGATGTGACGCTCGCTTCGCTGCGCGGTGCGGTGGCGCTTGTCGCGCAAGAGGTCACCCTGTTCGACGACACGCTGCGGGCCAATATCGCCTATGGCCGCTTTGGCGCCTCCGAGGCCGACATCGAGGCGGCGGCGCGCGCTGCCGGCGCCGAGGGGTTTATCCGCGAGTTGCCGGACGGCTACGACACCTTGGTCGGCGAGCACGGCGTGCGCCTCTCCGGCGGGCAGCGCCAGCGCCTGGCGATCGCCCGGGCGATGCTGAAGGACGCGCCGATCCTGCTGCTCGACGAGGCGACCTCGGCGCTCGACAGCGAATCCGAGCGCCAGGTGCAGGCCGCCTTGCGTACCTTGATCCGCGGGCGCACCACCGTGGTCATCGCCCACCGGCTGTCCACGATCCAAGGCGCCGACTTGATCTGCGTCGTCGATCGCGGCCGGATCGTCGAGAGCGGCCGGCACGCCGAGCTCTTGGCCCGCAACGGGCTTTACGCGCGGCTTCACGCGATGCAGTTCGCCGATGACCGCGAGCTGGTCGGCGCAGGCCCGGCGATCGCGGCAGGGCTTTGAACGTCGCCCAGCCTGCCATGTGGCGCCGGCTGCTGCGTCATCCGCGGCTGCGGCGTGCGGCGTGCTGGGCGATCCATTGTTACATCCGCCTCGTCTATCGCAGCAATCGCTGGCAGGTCGAGGGCGGCGAGGCGCCGCGGCGGCTATTGGCCGAGGGGCGGGTGTTCATCGGTGCGTTCTGGCACGGGCGAATGCTGCTGATCCCGCTCGCCTGGCAGCGCATGGCGCCGATGCACATGCTGATCTCGGCGCATCGTGATGGGCGGATCATCGCCGACGCGGTGGCGTATTTCGGCATCGCGGCGATCGCCGGGTCGACTCGGCGCGGCGGCTCGGCGGCGCTGCGCTCAATGCTGCAGCGGCTGAAGAACGGCGCGTGCGTCGCGATCACCCCGGACGGGCCGAGCGGCCCGGCGATGCGGGTCAGCGCGGGCCTCATCAATCTTGCCCGATTGGCGCAAGTGCCGATCGTGCCAGTGACCTACGCGACCAGCCGGCGACGGATTCTCGCCAGTTGGGACCGGTTCCATGTGGCACTGCCGTTTGGGCGCGGCATCTTTCTTTGGGGCGAGCCGATCGAGATCGCCGGCGATCTCGACGAGCCCGGGCTAGAGCGCGCCCGACAGCTGATCGAAAATCGCATGATCGAGATGGCCGGAGAGGCCGACCGCCGCGTCGGGCACGCCGCGTTCCCGTCGGCGAAAGCCGGGACAGCCTGCCTCTCACGGTCGGAGAAGCTCTCGCCGCCGGCGCACACTCCCTGATGCTGCCGCTCGCTTATCGCGCGCTGACTTCGGCGCTGACGCCGCTGGTGCCGCTCTACCTGGCCCGACGGTGCAAGCGCGGGAAGGAGGACGGGCCGCGTTTGAGCGAGCGCCGGGGTATCGCTGGCGAGCCACGACCGCCGGGACCGCTCGTTTGGGTTCACGCGGCCAGCGTCGGCGAGGCTACGACGATGCTGCGGCTGATCGGCCGGCTGCGGCAGACCCGGCCGAGGCTGCAAATCCTGGTTACCACCGGCACCGTTGCCTCGGCCCGGCTTCTTGAAACGCGGCTGCCGGCGGGGGCGCGGCATCAATTCGCGCCAGTCGATCTGCCCCTCTGGGTGGCGCGGTTTCTCGCTCATTGGCGACCCGATCTGGCGCTCTGGGTCGAATCCGAATTGTGGCCGAACCTGGTGCTGGCGACGCATTCCCGCGGTGTCCCGATGATGCTGATCAATGGCCGGCTATCGGCGCGCTCGTATCGCCGATGGTGCAAGCTTCCGGGGTTGATTCGCCCGGTGCTCGGCGCCTTCGACCGATGCCTGGCTCAGGATGCCGAGCAGGCCCTGCGCCTGCGCCGGCTCGGCGCTCGCGAGGTCGCTGCAATCGGCGACCTGAAGGCCGCCGCGGCCGCCCTGCCCGTCGATCAGGCCGAGCTCTGGCAGCTGCGACGACAGATCGGCTCGCGGCCATTATGGCTCGCGGCCAGCACCCATGCCGGCGAGGAGGAGATCGCCGCCGCAGCCCATCGTCGCCTCGCCGCCGACCGCGCGGACCTGCTGACGATCATCGCGCCGCGCCATCCGGCGCGCGGCGACGCCATCGCCGCGATGCTTGCCGGAAGCGGGCTTGCAGTCGCCCGGCGCAGCCGCGGCGACCCGGTCACCGGCCAGACCGAGATCTACCTCGCCGATACGATCGGCGAGCTCGGAGTGTTTTATCGTCTCGCCGGGATCGCTTTTATCGGCGGATCGCTGACACCGAGAGGCGGCCACAATCCATTCGAGGCGGCCCGCCTCGACTGTGCCGTGCTGCATGGCCCGGATATGAGCAATTGCACCGGCATGGCCGCGGCGCTCGCGGCGGTTGGAGCGGCGCAGACCGTGACCGGAGCCGACGAGCTGGCGGCCGCGGTGGCGACGCTCCTCGTCAACCGCCGGCTACGGTCCGAACGCTGCGCCGCCGCGGCGCGGGTAGCCGCCGCGGGCGACGCCATTCTCGACACGGTGCTGCTCCGCCTTGCGCCGTGGCTCGACCGGCTCGCGCCAGCCGATGCTCGGCCGGTGGAAGCCGCGCCGGTCGAAAGCCGGGCCGGCGCGCCGCAGCCGCTGCAGGCATGATGCGCACCGCCCCGGCCTTCTGGGGCAGAAAACCGGGGCTCGCCGCCGACCTGCTGCTGCCGGCGAGCTGGGCCTGGGATGCCGTGGGGCGGCTGCGCCGGGCGCTGGCCCGTCCCGATCATACGCCGGTGCCGGTGATCTGCGTCGGCAATCTGACCGCCGGCGGGGCCGGCAAGACCCCGGTGGCGATGGCTCTCGCCGCCTGGCTCGGTAGCCGAGGCAGAGCGGTGCATGTGGTGACGCGCGGCTATGGCGGCCGGCTCGCCGGGCCCATGCGCGTCGACTTCGCGCGCCACGACGCGGCCGCGGTCGGCGACGAGGCGCTGCTGCACGCCGCCCGTGCCCCATGCTGGATCGCGCGCGATCGGGCCGCCGGGATCGCCGCCGCCGCGACCGCCGGTGCCGAGGCGATCCTGCTCGATGACGGGTTCCAGAACCCGCGGGTCGCCAAGACCCTGGCGCTGGTTGTGATCGATGCCAGCTACGGATTCGGCAATGGGCGGGTGATCCCGGCCGGCCCGCTGCGCGAGAACCTGCGTCGCGGCCTCGCCCGCGCCGACGGGGTGATGCTGCTGACGGCCGAAGGCGATCCGGCGCCGCGGTTGGCGAGCGGCCTTGCCGCCGACCGGCCGACCGTGCCGGCGGTGCTGGCGCCGATCGCCGGCCAGCGGCTCGTCGGACAGCGCCTCCTCGCTTTTGCCGGGATCGGCCGGCCGGAAAAATTCTTCGCGACGTTGCGCCGGCTCGGCGTCGAGCTGGTCGGCCAGCATCAGTTTCCCGACCATCACCCCTTTGCCGCCGCGGAGATCGCCGAGCTGCGCCGGGCGGCGGATCGCCAGCATGCGAGCTTGGTGACGACGGCGAAGGATTTGATGCGGGTGCCGGTGGCGGAGCGCAACGGCATCGAGGTATTGGAAATCGAAATCCGCTGGCCCGACCCGGCCGCGCTGGCTGGGCTGCTGTCGCCGATCTTCGCACGGTCCGCGGCCGATGGTCACGATCCGGACAAAAACCGGCGCTGAGCCGCCGCGGCTCGGCTGGCAGCTCGAGGCGTGGGGTGCCGCGCTGGCGTTCGGCGCCTTCCGAGCGCTGCCGATCGATTGGGCGTCGGCTCTCGGCGGGGCGATCGGGCGCAGCCTTGGCCCATTTCTCGGCGTCTCGAAGCGCGCCCGGATCAATCTGCGCCGCGCCTTTCCCGACCTCTCCAAGGGCGAGATCGAGAGGATCGTCACCGGCATGTGGGACAATCTCGGCCGCGTCGCCGCCGAGTACCCGCATCTGCGCGAAATCCGCGTGTTCGAACCGGGCGGGCGGGTCGAGACGCACGGCGTCGAGCACATCGACCGGGCGGTCGCGACTGGGCGGCGGATGATCATCTTCTCCGGCCATATCGCCAATTGGGAGATCGCCGCACTTGCCGCAGCTCAGTATGGGGCGCCGATCACGCAGATTTACCGGGCCGCCAACAATCCGCTGGTCGACCGGCTGATCGCCCGGTTTCGCGGCGACCGCGGCGAATTTATACCCAAGGGCGCATCGGCGGCGCGGCGCGCCTTTGCCGTCTTATCGCGCGGCGAGCACCTGACGATGCTGGCGGACCAGAAGCTCAACGACGGAATCCCGGCGCCGTTCTTCGGCCGCGCGGCGATGACCGCTCCGGCGCTGGCGCTGTTTGCACTGCGCTTTGACTGCGATGTGCTGCCGGCGCGGGTCGAACGGCTCGCAGGGGCGCGTTTTCGCGTTACCGTGTTCCCGCCCTTGCCGCTACCGCGCAGCGGCGATCAGCGGGCCGACATCGCCGCGCTGACGACAGCCGTCAACGCTACGCTCGAAGCATGGATCCGCGACCGCCCGGATCTGTGGCTCTGGCTGCACCGGCGCTGGCCGGACTAAGGTTTTTGGTGCACGCCCAAGCTAGATTAGACCAAATCCAAACCGCACTTCGTTGGCCGGCGAATCAAGATTAGAATTAGCGTAAATCTAATCAAGAACGATTGGCGGCAGCTTTGATCGCGAGCCCGCGTTTGCCTTGCGTCGCGCTCTGGTCTGATCATCAAAAATATCGGTTGTATTATGCATTAAGCGCCGGCGAACCTGCACTCGTACAGGTTTGAGCCTGAGTCGGGCCGCCGGAACACTGAGCCGGCCTAAAGGGAGGAAAGACTATGGATATGACGCGTCGCCTCGGGGCCGAGTTCTTTGGGACGTTCTGGCTGGTTTTTGCCGGCTGCGGGTCGGCGCTGCTGGCCGCTGCGTTTCCAGGGCTCGGCATCGGCTTCCTCGGTGTTTCGTTCGCCTTTGGCCTGGCGGTGCTGACCATGGCTTATGCAGTCGGACACATCTCGGGCGGCCATTTCAACTCGGCGGTAACCGTCGGATTATGGGCGGGAGGGCGGTTCAAGGGCGCCGACGTTCTGCCTTATATCATCACCCAGGTGATTGGCGCGATCGTCGCCTCCGCTGTGCTTTATGTAATCGCGTCAGGCAAAGCGGGCTGGATTGCCGGGAATTTCGCCGCCAACGGTTATGGCGATCTCAGCCCCGGCAAATACGGGATGGGCGCGTGCTTTCTCGGCGAAGCGGTCGCGACCGGCTTTTTCATCTTCGTAATTATCGGCTCGACCTCGAAGGGTGCTGCGGTCGGATTTGCCGGCATCCCGATCGGCCTGTGCCTGATGCTGACCAATCTGTTCATGATCCCGGTCACCAATGCCTCGATCAACCCGGCGCGCAGCACCGGCCCGGCATTGTTCGCCGGCGCGCCGTTCATCCATCAGCTTTGGCTGTTCTGGCTGGCTCCGATCCTCGGTGCGGCACTCGCCGGATTGATCACTCGCTGGCTGTATCGCGGCGAGGTGACGCTGGTCGAGACCGTCGTGGTCGAAGAACAGCAGGTCGCCTGAGGCGCCTCGCGGACGGGGCGTTTGGGGGCCACGCTGGTCGCCGTTGAAAAAGCTGCTCCCGGCTGAACGCGGCGGGAACAGCCGCTCGGCGGTATGATGGCGGCAGGCGGGAGCAGACGCGTCGGGGTCATCGGGGCCGGCATCGTCGGGCTGTGCGCGGCGAGCTATCTGCAGCGCGACGGGCATAGCGTATTCATCCTCGAAGCGGGTGAGCCCGGGCACGGCGCGTCATTTGGCAATGCCGGGGCGTTGAACGCTTCCTCGGTGACCCCGGCATCGATGCCCGGGGTAATTTGGAATGTGCCGCGTTGGCTCCTCGACCCGCTCGGGCCGCTGTCGCTGCGCTTGGCCTATCTGCCGGCGATAGCACCGTGGCTGATCCGCTTTATCCGCGCCGGCACGCCGGGGAGGGTGCATGCGCAGGCTCGCGCGCTGCGCCCGCTGGTCGGCGCCGCCCTCGGTGCGTTGATGCCGCTGGTGCACGACGCCGGGGCCGAGGATCTGGTGCACCGGCTCGGCCATCTCTACGTTTACCGTTCGGCGCAGAGCCTGGAGCACGACCGCCTTGCCTGGGAATTGCGCCATGAGAACGGGGTCGAGATCGACGAGTTCGACGCCGACGAATTGCGCCAGCTCGAACCGGTGCTGTCGCGCGACTATGTACGCGGCATCCTGGTGCGCGAGAACGGGCACACCTCAAACCCGCTCGAACTGGTGCAGCGCCTGCTCGACCATTTCCTGCGCTCGGGCGGCGAGCTGATCCGCGCGCGGGCGCTCGGGTTCCGTCTCGACGGAAGGCGCCTTGCCGCGATCCGCACCGACCAGGGCGACTTTCCGGCCGACGCCGCGATCCTTTGCGCCGGCGCCTGGTCGAAACCGCTCGCCGCCGCGCTCGGCGACCGCATCCCGCTCGAGACCGAGCGAGGCTACCATGTGATGATCAGCGATCCAGAGGCGATGCCGCGCATCCCAACTGCCGATGCCGACGGCAAGTTCGTCGCCACACCGATGGAGGGTGGGCTACGCCTGGCCGGCACCGTCGAGCTCGCCGGGCTCGCGGCGCCGCCCGATTGGCGCCGCGCCCGCGTCTTGCTGGAGCAAGGACGCAGGATGCTGCCGG
Organism: Allostellaceae bacterium; assembly: GCA_036500965.1. Lineage (GTDB taxonomy): Bacteria > Pseudomonadota > Alphaproteobacteria > ATCC43930 > CGMCC-115725 > AP-15. The sequence goes on from DASYBC010000053.1 coordinate 22,246, forward strand.
GCCTCGCCGCCAATCATCCCGAAGACCGCATCTCGATGTGGATGGGGCACCGGCCGAGCCTGCCCGACTCGTTGCCGGCGCTGGGGCCGTCGCCGGCGACGCCCGATGTGATCTATGCCTTTGGCCACGGCCATGTCGGTATGACCGCGGCGCCGATGACCGGCAAGATTGTCGCCGACCTGGTCGCCGGCCGGCCACCCGCGATCGACATTGCCGCATTCGCCGTGGCGCGCTTCGGGTGAGGGTCCGAGCCCGTGGCCGGCCGCGTCCTCGGCCCTATCTGGACGACTTCATCCCGACCTGCGAAAGCAACACTGCCGCAAGCTGGCCGTCTTATGGCTGGCCGAAAGCGAGGGATGGGAACCGCCCAATCTTTCCGCCCGTTTGGCAATCAAGGCCGTGATCCAAGCCTTATGGATCAGCGGCGAGGGGTGAAACCAAAGGAGCATGATTATGGCGGATCGCGATCAATCCCGGATGAACGAGCGAGTTGGCCAGAGCCATCGGGAGCCTCCGACCGGATCGACCGGCGATCGCCCCGATATCGGCAAGCCGGGCGGCACGGTCGGCCGTGAGGTGCCCGAGCACAGCAAGGAGAAGGACACCGAGGTCGCGGTCGAGACCGGGCGAAAGGGCGACAAGCCGGGCGAGCACCAGCCTGGGCGCGGCGAGCGCCGCTAGCAGGTTAGGCTGGCACCGCATGTAGAATAGCCCTCCTCTTCCTCCCCGATGCGCGGGGAAGGTCAGGGTGGGGGCGAACTCCGACAGCAGAACTAGCGCCCCGACGAGGCGCACATAAGGGGGCGGCCGGCGCAAGCGGGCCGCCCTCGGCGTATGGGCGGAACCGCACCGTCGGCGCGGGCCGCAAATCCCCAGATCGATTTTGTCGGCGATTGGCCGTAATCTGCGGGCCGGCGGCAGCGCGCGCTGGCGCTTACCGGTGTGTGGCAGGCGGTTCGACCAGGGGCTGTCGAATGATCGATTTCGCTAGGGCAAGCAAATACATCGACGGGTGCTGGGGCGACGAGATCGTTCCGGCCTTGATCGAATACGTCAGGATCCCGAACAAATCCCCGGCCTTTGACCCGGATTGGGCTGCGCACGGCTATATGGACGAGGCCGTCGCGCTGTTCGAGCGCTGGGCGAGGGCGAGGCTTCCGGCGCTCCCCCGCGCAACCCTCGAAACTATCCGGCTGCCCGGCCGCACCCCGGTCATTCTGATCGACGTGCCGGGCGAGGGCGCCGGCGGCGTGCTGCTCTACGGCCATCTCGACAAGCAGCCGGAAATGGTGGGCTGGGCCGACGGCTTTGGCCCGTGGCTGCCGCGGCTCGAAGGCGACAAGCTCTATGGCCGCGGCGGCGCCGATGACGGCTACGCGATGTTTGGCGCCTTGAGCGCGCTGCTGGCCCTGCGCGAACAGGGCATCCCGCACGCGCGCTGCGTGATCCTGATCGAGGCCTGCGAGGAATCGGGCAGCTACGATCTGCCCGACTACGTCGATCATTTGGCCTCGCGCCTCGGCAGGCCTTCCTTGGTGGTGTGCCTTGATTCGGGCTGCGGCAACTACGACCAGTTGTGGCTGACGACCTCGCTGCGCGGCCTGGTCTCCGGCACCCTCAACATCCGCGTACTCGATGAGGGGGTGCATTCGGGACACGCTTCGGGTGTCGTGCCGTCGAGCTTTCGCATCATGCGGCAATTATTGTCACGGGTCGAAGACGAGGAGACCGGCGACGTTCGCCCACCCGAGCTCTACGCCCAGGTTCCGCCCGAGCGGGTCGCGCAGGCGCGCCGCGCCGCGGCGGCATTGGGCGAGGCCGTCTATACCGAATACCCGTTCGCGCCGGGTGTCGCACCGATGGGCGACGATCTCGCCGAGCTGGTCCTGAACCGCACCTGGCGGCCGCAATTGGCAGTGATCGGCATCGACGGGCTGCCAAAGCCGGGCGACGCCGGCAACGTGCTGCTGCCCCACACGGCGGCGAGGCTGAGCCTGCGGCTGCCGCCGACATCGGACGCCGACGCGGCAGGCGAGCAGCTCCGGGCGCTCTTGGAAAAGGAGCCGCCTTACGGCGCGAAAATCGCCTTCGAGCTGGGTTCGAGCGCCTCCGGCTGGAATGCGCCGCAGCTGGCGCCCTGGCTCGAGCAATCCTTGGCGGGCGCGTCGCAGGCGGCGTTCGGGGCGCCGCCCGCCTATATGGGCGAGGGCGGCAGCATCCCGTTCATGGCGATGCTCGGCGAGAAATTTCCGCAGGCGCAATTCGTCGTGACTGGCGTGCTCGGCCCGCATTCCAACGCGCACGGCCCGAACGAATTTCTGCACATTCCGACCGGCCGGCGGATCTCGGCCGTGATCGCCCAGGTTTTGGCCGATCATCACGCCCGGCCAGCCGACCGGACCGAGCTGCAGTGAACCTGAAAAATGCCCGAAACGAGGAATGGATCATCATGCAGTCGGGCGATCGTCGCCCGGTATTTTGGCCGCGGAGGGGGGAGATGACGCGCGCGGGATTGTGGTGGTTCGTCGCGCTGGCGCTGTGCGCCAGCACGGCCGAGGCGAGCCAGCCGGGAGTGGTTGCGCTCGCCAGGTGGAAGACCATGGATGTGTGCGCCAAGCAGGCGCAAGCAGCCTTTCCTGATTTCACTCCGCAATCGAACGCGCAGCGCGATGCGAAGCTGAACGCATGCCTGAGCGCGAACAACCTGCCGCCGCGGCAGCCACAGGCGCCGGCCAATCCGCGCTAGCCCGGTGGCGCGACGCCACCGGATGGCCCCGATCCATCGGCGCAATCACACCACCTGCTCGCCGCCCGGCGCTGGCGACCCGGCATGCGCTGCGCCCCTGTTCACGATCTTGCCGATATGCTATTGGGGAACGCCGATTTTGGACCAAATCCTGTGCCGCCGCGGATGGGGGATCGTCTAACGGTAGGACAGCGGACTCTGACTCCGCCAGTCTAGGTTCGAATCCTAGTCCCCCAGCCAGCCTGCGTGCTGGCTACCGCGTCGCAGCCCGCCCCGGTGACCGGCCGCCTCGCAGACTTTCGACAGAATCTCGCGGCGGCGTTCAGCCGAGCACGTCGCGATTGACGACGTTCTCGCGGTTGGGCTTGCCGTCGAGCACGCTTAACAGGTTCTGCACAGTGGTGACCGCCATGCGCTCGACCGCCTCGCGGGTGACCCCGGCGACATGCGGAGCCGCGACGAAGTTGTTGAGGGTCAGCAGCGGGTTGTCCTTCGGTGTCGGCTCCTCGACAAAGACGTCTAGCGCGGCGCCGGCGATCCGGTTCGCCTTCAGCACGTCATAAAGCGCCTTTTCGTCGATGATGCCGCCGCGGGCGGTGTTGACGATGAACGCGGTGGGCTTCATCTGCGCCAGCCGGGCGGCGTCGAACAGGCCGACGGTCTCCGGTGTTTTCGGGCAGTGGATCGTGATGAAATCGGCGCGCGCCACCGCGAGGTCGAGATCGCCGACCGGCTCGTAGCCCATGCCACGGATCGTCTCGGAATACATATACGGGTCGTAAACCAGCACGTTCATCTCCATCGCGGCGAACCGCTTGGCCGAGCGCGTGCCGATCTTGCCAAAGCCGACGATCAGCACGGTCTTGCCGTAAAGGTCGATCGGCATCTCGTTGTAGCGATCCTGCCAGCGCCCTTCCTTGACCATCCGGTCCATCGCGGCACCACGCCGCGCCAAGTTCATCAACAGATAAACCCCGGCCTCGGCGACGCTGACCGAGTTGGCGGTCCCGGCGATCATCAGCGGGATATGGCGCCGCGTCAGCGCCGGCACATCGACCGCGTCATAGCCGACGCCGATGCGCGCGACGACCTTGAGGCTGGGGCCGGCATCGAGCTCGGGGTCGCCGAACGGCGTCACCGATAGGGCAATTCCGGCAACGTCCTCAAGCAGCCGGTGCAATTCGGCCTTCGGCGCCGTCGTATGATAGGGCACGCCCTCGACATCCTCGCGCGCCTCGACGATCGCCCACCCCGCCCGGGCCAAGGTGGTCGGCAACAGCAGCTTCCTGCGGTTAGCTTGGGTACTAATAGGCATCGGCACTCCTCGATTAGAGCTCTTCTAGTTTTCGTCTCAACGTCAGCAAGGCATCATCGACACGCAGAGCCTGGCGTCGCGCCAGGTTATAGATTTCCCAAAGAGCATCAACGCTCCGGGCACTCGCTTCTACTCGTTCTAAAACATTGCCCCGTTCATCTGCTATTGTCAGCGTATACTGGCCGGGACCAATAAGATCAATTGTGATAGAGTGGGCCGCAATCTCCGAGGTAAATCCGTTACGGGAGAGCTCGCTCCATTGCAGCTTCCATTCGCGTGTACGTTCAAGGATGACCTCGACAAGGTCTTTTGAGATTGCCATTTCATACCTCAGGCACGTCGTATTCGTACCGCGCTTGCGCAGCACTGCGCTGCAGACCTTCAGCAGCGTCCCTCAGCGAGTGCCGCAAGTGAAGAAATTCCGGGTCGTCTTGCATGGGCTCTGTTAACCGGCGAGCCGTCCCTCCAAGTCGCGCAACCGGCCAACCAGCAACCTCAATTCCGTCCAATCGCCGCCAACCCCGCGCGACAGCTGAATTGCCTCGATGATCGAAGCTTTGGACAGTTCGAGGCATAACGATACGGTTTCGCGCCTGCCAGATACGATGTGGTTCGCAGCCGCATAGAGATGATTATGAGCATCGCCGAGCTTCGCCAGCAACTCGCGACTCCTGACCAGTTGCTCCAACCCGAGCGCGGCATCGCGGGCAGCGTTCGCGGCGCGCTTCGTTGTCATAATCTGCCAGATCGCGACGGCAAAGCCGAGCACGGTTATCGCCAGTGAGGTCCAAGCTAATATCCCGAGAACTTTGGGATCGGTTGTCAGATGGATGAGCAACACAGAGCTCGCAGAAGCAACCTGTCGGCGAGATGCAGGTTCCATAACATCCGTTTTCGGCTGGCAAAACGCGAGTTTGGCTTGCAGTTGCGGCTGGGTGGTTCGATCCTCGGCGTCACCAGGACAGTTCGGAAGGACAGGTCATGCCGACTCAATTGCTGATGCTGCCGCCGCAGAGCGAGAAGACGCGCGAATGGGGGGCGCGGCTCGCCGCGGCGCTGCCTGAAATGGAGATCATTCTCGCCGAGGATCGAGCGCGGGCCGAAGAGGCGATCGCCAGCGCCGACGCCGCTTTCGGCACGATCCCGCCCGAATTATTGCGTCAGGCCCGGCGGCTCAGATGGGTGCAGGCGCCGCAGGCCGCACCACCGGCCGGCTATTACTACCCCGAGCTGATCGCCCATCCGGTCGAAATCACCAATTTCCGCGAAATCTACAACGATCATATCGGCGCGCATGTGATGGCGTTTGTGCTGGCCTTTGCCCGCGGGTTGCAGCGCTACATTCCGCAGCAATTGCACCGCGAATGGAACAAGCCGGCGCAGAATGAGGGGGTCGTGCATCTGCCCGAGGCGACCGCGCTGGTGGTCGGCGTCGGCGGCATCGGCAGCGAGATCGCCCGGCTCGCCGCGGCGTTCGGGATGCGGGTCATTGGCGTCGACGAGCGCCGCCGCGACACGCCGCCCGGAGTGGCTGAATTGCATCGCGGCGACGAATTGGATGCGCTGTTGCCGCAAGCCGATTTCGTGATCCTGACCGTGCCGCACACCCCCGAGACCGAGGGGTTTATGAACCGGGCGCGGTTCCAGGAGATGAAAAAGACCGCGTTCTTCATCAATATCGGGCGCGGCAAGACGACGCGGCTCGACGATCTCGCGGCGGCGCTTGAGGCGGGCGAGATTGCCGGCGCCGGGCTCGACGTGTTCGAGGAGGAGCCATTGCCCGAGGGCCACAAATTGTGGACCTTGCCCGGGGTTCTGATTACGCCGCACACCGCCGGCTACGGCCCCTATCTCGACGAGCGCCGCTACGCGATCATCCTCGACAATTGCCGCCGCTTCCTCGCCGGCGAGCCGCTGCGCAACTTCGTCGACAAAGCGCGCTGGTTCTGAGCGAGGGTCGCACAATCCTTAGCGGTGCCGCGGTCGATCCGGGCTAGGATGCAAGGTCAACAGTCCGGAGCAGGAAACCATGTTCGAGGGGTTCACGCGAGCCGAGATCGAAACATCGGGCGCGCGTATCAATCTGCGCCATGGCGGCGACGGCCCGCCCTTGCTGCTGCTGCACGGCAACCCGCTGACCCATGCCTCGTGGGGCAAGATCGCGCCGCGTCTGGCCGAGCGCTTCCATGTAGTCGCGGCCGATTTGCGCGGATATGGCGACAGCGTCGGCCCCGACGAAGCCGGCGACAACAACATCAACTATTCGTTCCGGGCGATGGCGCAGGACCAGGTCGAGGTCATGGAGCGGCTCGGCTATCGCGAGTTCTTTGTCGCCGGGCATGACCGCGGCGCCCGCACCACCGCGCGGATGTGCCTCGACCATCCCGTTCGGGTCAAGCGCGCGGCGCTGTTTGACATTCTGCCCAACCACCACATCTGGACGCACACCTCAAAGGAATGGGCACTGCGCTCGTGGCATTGGGCATTGATGGCCCAGCCTTATGATTTTCCGGAGCGGATGCTGGCCGCGGTCCCGGCCCAGTGGTACATGGAAAAGAAATTGTCGAAGCCCGGCATCGGTCTCGGTGTTTTCGATCCCGCGGCATTTGCCGAGTATGTCCGCTGCTTCAACTGGAAAACCATCAAGGGCTCGTGCGCCGACTACCGTGCCTGCGCCACCTGCGACTTTGAGATGGACAAGGCCGATTTCGAGGCCGGCCATAAGATAACAGTTCCGTTGCTGGTGATTTGGGGGGCGCGCAGCCACACTGCGGGGGTCCATGGCGATGTGCTGGCGGTATGGCAGCGCCACTATGCGACCGATGCCTCAGGCGGCGCGCTGCCCTGCGGTCATTACGTGCCCGAGGAAGCGCCGGACGAAACACTGAACTGCCTGCTGCGCCATTTCGCCGATTGGCTCGATCAGCCCGGTTGACACCGCCGGCATCAGACCGTAAGCCGAGCCTGATTGGGGAGTAGCTTCCGCCCTCTCGAGGCGGGGCCGTGTCAACAGGCTCGCGCCGCGGCGCGTGGCACGGCCGGCAGATGCAGTGCGCTTCTGCTTGGCGAGACCAGTACGCATCCGGGGCCGATCCGGCCGGCTCCGGATCGCGTGCTGATCTGGCCCGGCGAGCCTCCGCTGATGAGCTTCCTGGCGATTGTCGTGCTAGCCTTCAGCATGTCGGCCGACGCGTTTGCCGCCGCGCTTGGCAAGGGCTCAGCGCTCGACCGGCCGCCCGTGGGCGAAGCGTTGCGTTGCGGCTTGATCTTCGGCCTGGTCGAGGCGGCCATGCCGGCGATCGGCTGGGGGCTCGGCACCGCAGCCGCCATCTATATCGCCGCCATCGACCGGTGGGTCGCCTTCGCCCTGCTCGGCGCTATCGGCGCCAAGATGATCTGGGACGGGCTGCGGCGCGCCGCAGAAGACGAGCGGCCAAAGCGCCATTCCACCCGGCTTCTGGTGCTGACGGCGATCGGCACCAGCATCGACGCGATGGCGGTGGGCGTGACCTTGGCGTTGATCGGTGTCGGCATCGTGGCACCGGCGCTGGCGATCGGCTTGGCGACTTTTGCGATGACCACCGTTGGGGTCCTTCTTGGGCGCGTGCTCGGTGAGAAATACGGCCGCTTCGCAGAAATTCTCGGCGGCGCCGCGCTGATCGCGATCGGGCTGAGCATCGCTCTCGGTCCGGCGGGCCTTCGTTAGGGAACCTCTGCAAGAGCCGCCCGGCAATTGTGTCTGGTGTGTAGGGGGAGATTGATGCAGGGTTTTCGGGATGAAGCAGCTGAGGCTGGCGACGGCAGGTTCGAGCGCGACGCCAAAACGACCCGGCGGGCGGTGTTTCTCGGCGAGATCGAGCGCGTGGTTCGGTGGCCGCGCCATGCCGGCTGATCGAGCCCTCTTACCCCACGCCTGGCCCAAGCGTGGCCCACGCCTGGGCAAGGGCCGCCCGCCGATTGGCGGCGCGCGCATGCGGCGCATCTATTTTTTGCAGCTCCGGTTCAACCTGTCGGAGCCGGCGGTGGCAGGGGCGCTGTCTGCTTCGCCGGCGATGCGCGGGTTTGTCGGCATCGATTTGGGGCGCGAGCCGGTCCCGACGAGACGACGGTGTGCCGCTTTCGCCATCTGCTCGAAGCGCACGACCGGCCGGCGCCTGTTCGCAGCGGTGCCGCGGCACCTGGCGGCAAAGGGGCTGAAGGTTGCCGCCGGCACGATCGTCGACGCCCTCCCGGGGGCGCGCGATCCCGAGATGCATCGGACGAAGAAGGGCAACCAGCGGCATTTCGGGAAAGGTGCAGCTCGGCCTCGACCGCCGCACAAAGCAGCTCCATGCGGTGGTCGCGACGGCGGCCAAGATCGCCGACGGCACGGTGCCGCCCGCGCTGCTGCCCGGGCGAGAGACCCCGCATGGGGGCGATCCGGCGTGTCGCGGTCAGCGGGCGGTGATCGGCCGGCATGCTAAGGCGCGAGACTTCTTCAATCGCCGATCCCGGCGCCGCGGCCTCGTCGACGAGGGCGAGCCGGCGAAGAACCGCACCCAATCGAAGGTATGGGCCAAGAGCCGGCCCTCGCGAAAGCGGGGGTCGAGCATCCGATCGGCGTCATCAAGCGGGTGTTCGGCCTCGCCAACAGACTGAACAGGGGTGCGCTGCCGCGGGCTCAAGAAGAATGCTCATCGGCTCGTCGTAACCGGCGCGCTGGCCAATCGCTTCATGATGCGTCGGCAGCTGTTGCGAGACCGGGAGGCGTGTGCCCGATTTACCCGAAAGGACGAGGCTAGCGACCCAAAGGCGACCGCATCACGATGCCGCGAACCCCGTTGTGCCGCCGATCAACCCCATCTCCATGCCCCCCTCCGCGCGATCACCTCCTTTGCAGACGTTCCCTAATCGCATTGACTGGCCTTTGTCGCGAGGAAGCGTGGCGCGCTCAGGTGGGCAAAATCGATTTCGCCGGCTCTTGTCTGCGGCTCGAAGCGACGACCGAGCGATCGACACGGCCGATCGGGAAAGCGGCGCGCGATCTCCTTCAATCGCTGTCGCGGCTCTCCGACGAATGGGTGTTCCCGAGCCGCAGCGGCACCGGCCGCGCCGAGTTGAAGGGATCAATCGACGGGCTGTTCGACGCGGCAGGGCTCAAGGATGCGCGCTCACACGACCTGCGGCGCACCTTCGGCAGCATCGCCGCCGAAGGGGGAACAGCGACGCGACGATCGCCGAGCTGCTCGGTCATTCGCCGCGCGGCGTGACGCACCGCATTCGCCGTCCCGACGCAGCCCTTGTCGGCGGCGGCCGATCGCGTATCCGCCCGGATCGCCGCGGGTCTAGCCCGGATTTCTCACACAGGATAGGTGCATCGGGGCCGCGAATCTGAGAAAGTTGTTTTACCAGAACGACTTGGCCAGCTTCAGCGGGGATCCCCGATGCCGACAGAGTGTAACCCGGATTTGTTTGGTTTTGCACGT
>DASYBC010000054.1:0-125602 GCA_036500965.1 Allostellaceae bacterium
TCGCGTCTTTCGCACCACCGAGGAGATCGTCGACAGCTGTTGCGCGGCGTGGAATTGGCTGCTTGGCGAAACCGGCCGCATCCGCTCGCTGTGCTCCTATCCCTGGCTCACACGGGTTGGCACTTAATCAGGCTGGTATTAAGCATTGCACAGCCGCCCTTCAGGGCGAACGGCGCCAAGCCTTGGCAAAATCGAGCAGCTGGCTGCGCTCGACATCCGACACGGCCCAGAAGGTCATGCCATTCTGCGTCCAGTTGACGACGTTGTAGCCGTGACGCTCGGTCGTCTCGGGGGCGCTGCCCGCACCTTCCGTCTGCGGCCAGACATAGAGGTCAATGATGTGCTTGGCGCGCTGGTAGACGAGGACAGCAACTGTCCGGCTGTCGAGATAATCGAGCCGGCCACCCTTCAGCGGAAAGCCGATCGCCGCCAAATCCTTGACTGGCGGCGAGAAATCGAGCCGGCCGTCAAACCACGGCTTGACCGTGTGCTGATTAGTCGAGACCACGTCTTCGAGATGGCCGGGCTGCAAGGCGCGGATATGGTCGGCGACAAGCTCCCGGGTCAGGTTCTGCTCGCCGGGCGCCACCAGCAGCAACGCCAGCACCAGGGCGCAGGCGGCGCCGAGGCCGAACCCGATCCCGGCGCCCCACCAGGCCCGCAGGCGGGAGCCCAAAGCGCGCACCGGCGCCGGCCGCTCCCGATCGAGCCGCGCGATGATCCGCCGCCTCACATCGTCGGGCGCCGGCTGGTACAACCCCTCATGCATCAAGCCGCGGGCCCGCGCGAGCGCCTGCGCGGCCGCCTGGCAGACCGGGCAGTGCTGGCGATGCGCGCTCAGCGCCGCTGCCTGCGCCGCGTCGAGCTCGCCGTCGAATTCGGCCTGCACCAGCAAAACGTTGTCGCAACGGTGCGATGGTTCCGGCCCGCTCATCACTGCCGCTCCTGTTCGGCCGCAGCCTGCAGCAGCGAACGGCGCGCCCGCCACAACCGCGACATCACCGTGCCGATCGGCACCCGCGTCACCTCGGCAATCTCCTTGTAGGACATCTCCTCCAGCTCGCGCAGGACCAGAGTCTCGCGCAGCTCGACCGGCAGACCCGCGATCAGCTGGTGCGCCCGGAAACGCTCGCGCGATTTGATCAGGCTGGTTTCGGGGTCGTCATCGCCGGAGGGCAGATCGATGCCGATGCCGTCTTCATCCTCGGCAGGGCCGCCGAGCGGCACCAGCTGCGCACCGCGATCGAGCTTGATCGAGTCGTAAGCCGTGTTACGGACGATCTGCAGCAGCCAGGCGCGCGGATTGACGCCTTTGAAGCTCGGAAAATATTTCAAGGCGCGCAACAGGGCCTCCTGCAGCACATCCTCCGCCGCGGTCCTATCGCGCATCAGCCAGCGGGCGAGGTTGTGGGCGGCGTCGAGCTGCGGCAGCACGACCGCCTCGAACGAGTCGCTACGCGATAAGGCCCGCACGTCGCCCCGCAGACCCCAATCGTCGATGCCGATTGGACCGTGTCACCCGTCTGAATATTCGGCTTGCACAAAAAACCTCACCGGCCGCGAAGGTTTCAGCATCTCGCCGCGCTAGCGGCTGCGGCGACAGCCACGGTAGGGGTCTGACCGGGATCGATCAATGCCGCAGACGAACCACCGGGCTCCGGGGACGCGGCGGCCAACAGCACAAAGCACGCCGCCCCGAATGCCAGGCAGACGAGCCAGGCGCCGATCAGATCGCGTTTGCCCAGGGCGAACGCCGCCGGATGATCCCACATGGCTCGTCTCCACCCTCCCATGTTACGACGATTTGCCAGCCGGTTTGACGATCACCCGGCCCACCATGTACGGGTGGATCGAGCAAATGTATTTGTAAACTCCAGGGGTTGCGAAGGTGTGCGAATAACTGTCGCTATTGTCGAGCGCCGGCGATGAGAACCCGTTGTCCACCGCAGCCAAGCGGTGCACTTCCTCGTCTTGGTTCTCCCAAGTCACCGTAGTGCCGGCAGCTATGGTGAGGTCCTTTGGCGCAAAGGCGAAGCTGGCGATCTTGATCGTGATCGCTCTCGCCGCGACATCGGCCGCAGCCTGGTTCGCGGCGCCGAGACCCGGCAGGCCGGCGGCCAGGAGCGCCGTCGCTCCGAGCGTGCCGATGAGCAGGCCGATCCGGGTGCGGCGCGCGATCGGGCTTGTGGTTGTTGACACGGCTCCCTCCCTCACGCCACGAGCGGGCTGTCGATCAGCGCCGGCGCGCCTTTGCTGCTGACGTAGTCGACCGTCCTGACGCCGAGGTATTTGTGCAGCTCGCCGGCCGCCACCTTCATCGGCCCGGGAGCGGGCGCGGTGCCAGGCGCCGGTTGCGGAAACGCGGTCGATGCCGCGGTGTGAAAGGTGACGTTGCCCTCGACCTTTTGGATGATCTGGTGGATATGGCCATTCAGCACGGTCACCGAGCCAAAGCGCCGCAGATAGCTGAGCGCGCGGCCGGCATCGGCAGTGCCCCAGCCCCATTGCTGATAAATCGTCCACATCGGCAGATGGGCGAGGACGACGATCGGGGTGCTCGCCGAACGGCCGGCGACGTCCTTTTCCAGCCATTCGAGCTGGTGGTCGCCCAAGGTCGCGAGCCCGGCGGATTTGAACCCGGGCTGGAAATTGAAGACGTTGATCAGCCCGATGAAATGCACGCCGGCCACATCGAAGCTGTACCAGCCCTTGCCCTGCGCATTCTTGCCATAGCGGTCGAGGTACGCCTTGCCGTTGCCGGCATCGGCCACGTCATGCTCGCCTGGGATAAAGAACACTTGCTTGTTCGCGCTCTTGATCACTTGGTCGGCGGTGTCCCACTGCTCCTCCTTGGACAAATGGCTGATGTCGCCGGTATGGACCAGAAAGGCCGGCTGGCTCGGCATCGCCTTGATCTGGGCGATCGCCTCGCCGAGCGTGGCGGTCGGGTTGGGGTTTGGCGGCAGGTGAAAACCGATGTGGCTGTCGCTGATCTGGACAAAGGTCAGCTCGCCCTGCGTCGCTTCGGCCGCGGCGGCCGAGCCGATCAGCCCGAGCGTGCGCGGCACTCCGCCGGCGAGGCTCCAGACGACGCCGGTGCCGGCCCAGCCCATGCACTTCAACAAGCCGCGGCGATTGATCCCCGCGGCGCCCGATAGCTCTCTTTGATCCCGATCGGCCATGTCTCTCTCCGATGGCGTGGTGGTTGCGCCATCGGAGACCGGTGCGCCGATCGGTTTATTCCCGCCTCCCGGCATCAGCTGCACTGCTTGACCCAGTAATCGCGTTCCTGGCCGCCAGCTGCGGGATGCGCCGTTGAGCCGGTTGTGCTATGGACCGGCAAAATATCGGAAAGGAGGCGGCCATGAGCATCACCCTGCGGCGCGGCAGGATCGGCGATGCCGCCGCCTGCGGCTCGGTCGCGTTCGAGGCATTCAAGGCGATCTCGAGCCAGCACAATTTCCCGTGGGATTTCCCCTCGCCGGAGATCGCGATCGGGGTGATGAAGACCCTGTTGGCGCATCCGGGCTTTTATTCGGTGGTGGCCGAGGATGCCGGCGCGATCGTCGGCAGCAACTTTGTCGATGAGCGCGGGCCGATCGGCGGCGTCGGCCCGATCACGGTCGATCCGGCGGTGCAGAACCGCTCGATCGGCCGCCGCTTGATGCTGGCGGTCATCGAGCGCGAGGCCGAGCGCGGCGCCGCCGGGGTCAGGCTCTTGCAATCGGCCTATCACAACCGCTCGCTGTGCCTTTATACAAAGCTCGGTTTTGACACTCGCGAGCCGTGCTCAAAGATGGAAGGGCCGCGGCTCGGGCTTGGCTTTCCCGGCTATGAGGTGCGGCCGGCGACAGAAGCTGATCTGCCGGCGTGCAATGCGCTGTGCCGGCGGGTACACGGGCACGACCGCGACGGCGAATTGCGCGACGCGATCCGGCAGGGGACGGCGCGCCTGGTCGAGCATCTCGGGCGGGTCACGGCTTACGCCAGCGAGCTCGCCTTTTTCGGCCATGCCGTGGCCGAGACCAACCAGGGTCTGCAAGCGCTGATCGGCGCCGCAGCGAGCTTCGAGCATGGCGGGTTTCTGCTGCCGACGCGCAATGGCGAGCTGTTTCGCTGGTGCCTTGAGCATGGCCTGCGGCTGGTCCATCAGCTGACCCTGATGACGACCGGCCTCTACAACGAGCCCAACGGCGCCTATCTCCCCTCGGTGCTGTACTGAGGCGTCAGCCCGTGCGCGGCGAGGAAGTCGCGCCAACCCGGAAAGCGTTCGTCATCGATCTCCAAGCTCTCGTGCAGCAGGCGCAGCAAGCCGGGATCGGCTTCGACCGCGGTGCCGCAGGGCAGCGCCAGCCAGCGGATCTCCTCGGGGCTGTCGAGCCGCCGCCACAGCGCGCGATTGAGCGTGCCGACCGAAGCCTGGCCGGGCTCGACCGGCATCGCCGCACCGGCAGCGCACAGGGCCAGAATGGTGTCGACCAGCTCCGGCCCGGCGGCGAGGCCGGCGAGCGTGGACGGGCCGTTGGCCAGGGCGGCAATGATGGCCCGCGCCGTCGCCGTGTCGCAAGGGCGCTCCCCGGAAGGGGTCGGCGTCGAAAAGCGGATGCCGGCGGCGGGGCGAGCCAGCGCGTAAGTGCCGGCCGAGAGCCGGCGCTCGCGCTCCTCGGCGCCGAGGCGGCGATTGCCGCGCTCGAACACGTCGCAGCGCAGCCGCTGATCGAGGAAGAAGTCGCGGATCAGCTCGCGGACATCCGGGTCGGCAATGCCCGCCAGGACTTCGCGGGCGGGCTCCGTCAGAACGAGCCGGTCGTGGTTCTCGCCCAATGTGGCCGAGCCGACCGGGGCGAGGCCGATCTGGGCCATCGCGGCGCGCAGCTCGGTCACATAGAGCGGCCGCCACGCGGCGTGCATGAACTCATGGACGAGATAGGCCGGCGGGTAATCCTGCGGGTGCGCATCGAGCTCGGCGAGGGTCATGCTCGACGCCAGCGCCGGCGCACCGGCTGCGGCGATCATCCGCATCATATCGGCGGCGGCGGCAAACCGCGCGGCGCTGTCGCCGGGCAAGGTCCGGCCGAGCTCACGCACCACGCGTTGAAACGGCAGGTCGCGCGCCCAGCCCGGCATCGCGTTGCAGCTGACATAGACGAGGCCGCCGGGCTTGAGATGGCGGTCGATCAAGCGGCGCAGCGCGGCCTGGGCTTCCCGGTCAATCCACGAGTAGACGCCGTGGGCGACGATGTAATCGAAGGCCGGCAGGTCGAGCGCGCTCGCGGCGGCGAAATCGATCGCGTGGAGGCGCAGATTAGCGATCCCGGCCTCGGCGGCGAGACGGCGGGCGTGCTCGACATGCGCCGGCATCGCGTCGATGCCGTGGAACAAGCCGCGCGGATGCGTCCCGGCGAGGATCGCCGCGGTCACCCCCTGGCCGCAGCCGAGGTCGCACCAGGCAAAACCGTCGCCGCGGTCGGGCGGTGACACACCGCAGACCAGCGCCACGTGATCGAGCCAAGCCGGCGCCAGCATCGGCTTGAAGTCGCGCAGATAGGGGATGTCGGCGACATAGCCTCGTATATTGCCGATCATGGCCGCTCTCCTGAAACCGACGCAACCGGCGCCAGCGCCGCGGCGTTTGCCACAGGGCGATCGGCTCGAGCACAAGCCGACCGCAGACCGAGACCAGCGAGGCGGCGATGTCGAAACTCAGCGCGGTGGTGCGAGTGGCCGGGATTGCGGCGCTGCTCGGACTCGGGGCCTGCACCGCACCACCCTGGACGCTCAACAAATCGACGCACGAGATCACCCTGCGCTGGTATTCCGACACAACGCCAGACGCCGCGGCCTATCAGGTGGCCGCCTTGCATTGCGGATCATGGGGCAAATCGGCCGAGCTTGCCTCCACCCTCAAGGACGGCAGCGACCAGGTCGCAAACTACCGCTGCCGCTGAAACCCGGCGCCGTTTCGGCTATATTGCCGTTGCTACAAGGAGCGGGGCGGAGGCGATGAAGACCGAGCAGCGGCTCGATGAACTGGGGATCACTTTGCCCGCGGTTGGCGGCCCGATCGGCAACTACGTCCACGTCAAGCAAGCCGGCAATCTGCTCTATCTCTCGGGCAAGGGCCCCCCCGGAGGTCGACGGCAAGATGCCGCGCGGTAGGCTCGGCGCCGGCATGTCGGTCGAAGAGGGCTATCGGCACGCCCGCGGGGTCGGGCTTATGCTGCTCGCGGTGCTGCGCGACACGCTCGGCGATCTCGACCGGGTCGCGGACATCATCAAGGTGCTTGGCATGGTCAACGCCGCCGCCGATTTCGAGGACCATCCGAAAGTGGTCAACGGCTGCTCGGACCTGCTGGTCGAGGTGTTCGGCGAGCGCGGCCGCCATGCCCGCTCGGCGGTCGGGATGAGCTCGCTGCCCGGCGGCATCCCGGTCGAGATCGAGATCATCGTCGCGGTCGGATGAGCGGTGGCGGTTAGGGCTCCAGCGCCGGCGAACGCCACGGAGCCGCCGCCGGAGCGCCGGCAGATCAGCCGGCTGATGGTGTTTTTCGCGCTCGTCTATGTGGTCGAGGGGCTCGGGCAGACCGGCGGGCTGATTGCCCAACCGCTCAATTATTTTCTGAAGCAAGTCTATCACTGGACGCCGGTCCAGGTGACCGCCTGGCTGACCGTGCTCAACCTGCCCTGGATCATCAAGCCGGTTTACGGGATCGTCTCCGATTTCGTGCCGCTGTTCGGCTATCGCCGCAAAGCCTATCTGGTGCTCGCCAACGCCGCGGCGACCGGGGCCTGTTTGGTGATCACTCGCCTGACGGCACCCGGCGCATTGATCCTGGTGCTGCTGCTGACCGCCTATGCGATGGCGGTCTCGAGCACGCTGGCGGGCGCGGTGCTAGTCGAGAACGGCCAGCGGCTGCACACCAGCGACCGGTTCGTCAATCAGCAATGGCTGTGGTTCAACATCGCGGCGATGGGCAGCGCCTTTGTCGGCGGCGAACTGGTCCAGCGCCTGTCGCCGGCCGGGGCGCTGCACGCCGCCGCGGCGATCATCGCCTTTGCCCCGCTGGGCGCGATCCTCGGCACCCTCTATCTGATCGACGAGAGCCCGAGCCGTCTCGATCTCGCCGAGCTGAAAAGCACGTTCCGCGCGCTGCTCGCCGCCTTCACCCTCAGGGAGCTGTGGCTGATCGGATTGTTTCTGTTTCTCTATTATCTCAATCCCGGGTTCGGCCTGCCACTCTATTATTACATGACCGACAGCCTCAAGTTTTCGCAGGCTTATATCGGCACTCTGGGGGCGATCAACTCGGCCGGCTGGATCGTCGCCGCCCTCTTCTATCGCAAGCTCCTCGGCGGCATGACCTCGAAGCAATTGCTGAATGCGAGCATCGTGTTCGGCACCGTGACCACGGCGGCCTTTCTGCTGTTGTCCGGCGAGATCAGCGCCGCGATTATCAACTTCTTCAGCGGCATGGCCGGGATGGTCGCGTTTGTCGCGACCCTGACCCTCGCCGCGGATTATTGCCCGAAGCGGGCCGAGGGCTTCGCCTTTGCCGCGCTGATGTCATTGCTCAACCTGTCCTCGGCCGCCTCGAGCAACATCGGCTCGTTCCTCTACGAGCATGCGTTTCACAACCGGATCGCTCCGCTGATCATCGTGTCGGCGGCCTCGACCGCGGTGATCCTCGTGCTCGTCCCGCTGTTGCGCCTCGGCGACAAGCCGCCGGGCGAGCCGGTCCGCGCCGTGGGTGCCGGTTAGCCTAGACCAGATCGGATCGGATCATGGTCTCATCCTTGGAAGCGAGAGCAGGATTCACGCATGAAATGGAAGCTCTGTTTCCATTTCATGCGATCCTGCTCTAGCCGACGAGCACCGCCTTGCCGATGACCGCGCGGTCGATCAGCGCCTCGATCGCTGCACCGGCCTGCGCCAGCTTGTAGCGGCGCCAGATGCGCGGCTTGAGCTTGCCCTCTGCGGCGAGGTCGAGCAGCGTCCTCGCATTGGCGGCGGCGAGGTCCGGACGGCTCTCGTTGAGGCCGCCGATGCGCACGCCGATCGCCTCGACCCCCTTGATCAGCAGGTAGTTGGTGCGGGCCAGCGCCGGCGGGCCGCCGAGAAAGCCGAGGATCAGGATGCGCCCGCTCCAGGCGAGACAGCGCAGCGATTCCTCGAAGGTCGGGCCGTTGACCGGGTCGTAGATGATATCGACGCCGCGGCCCTGGGTCAGCTCCATGACCCGGTCGCGAAACCCGCCCTCGTAAGGGATCGCATGGTCGGCACCTTCCTCGAGGCATGCCTTGCGCTTCTCCTCGGTGCTGGCGGTGGCGATGACCGTGGCGCCATAGAGCTTGGCGAGCTGGATCGCCGGCAGGCCGATGCCGCCGGCCGCACCATGGATCAGCACCCGGTCGCCCCCTTTGAGCCGGCCGCGCTGCAGGAGCGCGTGATAGGCGGTGGCGTAGGCGCCGCGGAACACCGCCGCCTCGTCGAGGCCGAGCCCGGCCGGCACCGGGTCGCAATTCTCGGCGGCGGCGTTGGCCAACTCGGCGAAGGCGCCGAGCCGATGCCGGCTCATTACCGTGTCGCCGGTCTTGAACCGGGTCACCTCGGACCCGACCGCAACCACCTCGCCCGCACCCTCGTTGCCGGGGATGAACGGCGGCTCGGGCCGGAACTGATATTTCCCGGCCAGCATCAGCACGTCAACATACTGGACGCCGCGCGCCCGGATCCGCACCTGGATTTCGCCGGCCGCAGGCGGCGGCGGATCGGGCAATTCGCGCAATGCCAGCACCTCGGGACCGCCGAACGCCTCGCACACCACCGCCTTCATCGCCTTCTCCATTCCCGGTCACCGGTCAAGCTTGCCGCGCCCGGCCACGGCACGCCAGTGAGTTTCGCGGATGGCGGAAAGTGAGCCATCATACGAGCCAGGCAGCAGGGAGGCTGGGCATGATCGACGGAACTGGGGCGGCTGCTGCGCAACAGCAGCCGTCGGGGCTGGACCTGCGAGCGGGGCGGCTGCGCCTCTCAGGGCAGATCGCCGTGTCGCTCCTATGGTTCGCGCTGTTCGCCAACTGGCTGACCGTGGTGCCGGTCATCGTGCCGGACCAGGTTGCAGCAATCCTCGGCCCCGATGCGGCGGCAAAGGAAGGCATCAGCGGCTCGATCCTGGCGATCGGGGCGGCGATGGCGCTGGTCATGGCGCCGCTGGCCGGGGCGCTGTCCGATCGGGTGCGCAGCGCGAAAGGCCGGCGCCGGCCGTTTCTGGTCAGTGGCATGGTTGGGACCTGCGTCGGCCTGGCATTGCTGGTCCCGGCCGGCGCCGGCGGCAACATCCTGATCTACGCGCTCGCCATCGTAAACCTGCAATTCTGGTGGAACTGGGCGTGCGGCCCCTATGCCGGGCTGATCCCCGACGTGGTGCCCCCGGGGGACCAGGCCAGGGCCAGCGCCTGGATGAACATCATGAGCATTCTCGGCACCTTCACCGGCAACGGCATCGCGGTCGGCCTTTACGTGCACGGCCGCCCGGCGGCAGCGATCGCGGCGCTGATCGCGGTCAACCTCGCCTGCCTGGGGCTGACCCTGAAAGGCGTCGCCGAGCCCCCCGCACGCGGCGCCGGGCGCCCTTTCGAGCTCGGGGCTTTTGTGCGCTCGTTCTGGCTCAGCCCCGCCGCCCACCGCAATTTCTACCGGGTGCTGGTGACCCGGTTGTTCGCCAATCTCGGCGTGTGGTCGGTGCTGACCTTTCTGCTGTTCTATCTGCGCGACGTGATCGGGGTGGCCGAGCCGGGCAAGGTCTTGCCGATGCTGCTCGGGCTCGGCGCGCTCTTGGGCATCCCGGCGAGCCTCCTTGCCGCCCGGCTCGCCGAGCGCTGCGGCATCGTCGCCGTCGTCAAGGCCACCAGCTGGATGATGGCCGCGGCGGCCGGCGCCTATGTGCTGATCGCGTTTCATCCCGGCATCGTCCTGACCGTGCCAGTGTTTCTCCTCTATTTCGCTGGCTGGGGCGCCTACCAGGCGGTCGATTGGGCCTTGGCGCTGCGGGTGCTGCCGGCGGGCGAAGCGGCCGGCAAGGACATGGGCATCTGGCACGTGGCGCTGGTATTGCCGCAGATTTTGGGGCCGGCGGTGACCGGCTGGATCATCACCGGCGCCAAGCTCGCGGTTTCGGCGCGGTTCGCCTATGCGCTGGCGTTCGCGATCGCGGCACTGTGGTTCAGCCTGTCGGCCGTGCTGGTCGCGCGCGTCAGGCTGCCGGCAACCGACTGAGCGACCCACCCCTGGGGTTAACGAGCCGCGGGTGTCTGCGCACCAACGCCAGTCAGGTCATCGAGGGTTTGCGCGAGGCGGGCGAGGTCGGGGGCGGTCGAGAGGCGGTGGTCGCCATTCTTGACCAGCGTGACGGTTACGTCATCGCTGGTCAGGCGCTCGGCCAGACGCTGGCTGGCCGACCACGGCACCGACGCGTCGCACATGCCGTGCAGCAGCCGCACCGGGCAGTCGAGCGCGATCGGCGCGCGCATCACCAGATGCCGCCGGCCCTCTTCGATCAGGCTGCGGTGATACGCGTAGCCGGCCGGATCGTATTCCGAAGGCAACGTCACCGAACCCTTGGTCAGCAGCTCGTGGCGCTGCGCCATATCGAGGCGCGGCCATAACAGATCCTCGGTCGCGTCGGGCGCCGGTGCTACCCCGACCAGCGCATGAATCCGGTGCGGCCGGGCGAGCGCCGCCAGCAGCATGATCCAGCCGCCGATGCTGGAGCCGACCAGGACCTGCGGGCCGTGGGTCAGCTCGTCGAGGATTGCGATCGCGTCCTCGGCCCAGCGGCCGACCGTGCCGTCGGCAAAATCGCCGCTCGACCGGCCGTGACCGAAATAGTCGAAGCGCACATAGGCCCGCCCGCGGCGCCGGCAGCATTGATTGAGATAAAGCGCCTTGGTGCCGGTCATGTCCGAGCGCAGGCCGGCGAGGAACACGATTCCCGGTGCGGCGCCGGGCACGCGATGGTAGGCGATGGCATGGCCGTCGTGACGGGCCAAGGTTTCGGGCAAGGTCATCGCAGGCTTGCAGCTGGCTGATCAGACGGCGACGATAGCATCATGCCTGCTGCGCCAGAAGACCGGCCACCGAAGGGGCGCCCACCGGCGGTGCTGCAGATCGTGCCGAGCCTCGTCTCAGGCGGGGCCGAGCGCGGCACAGTCGAGCTGGCGGCGGCATTAAGCGCCGCCGGATGGAACGCCTACGTCGCGTCGTCGGGCGGCCCGCTCGAGCGCGGCGTCGCCCGCGCAGGCGCCACCCACCTGACCCTACCGCTCGCCTCAAAGAACCCGCTCGTCATGCGCCGCAACGCCAGGGCGCTGGAGCGCGCGATCCGTCGCCTCGGGATCGACATCGTCCATGCCCGGAGCCGCGCCCCGGCGTGGTCGGCATGGTCGGCGGCGAGGGCGGCCCGCCGGCATTTCGTCACGACGTTTCACAACGCTTACGGTGCCGGTTGGGCGCTGAAGCGCCGGTACAATTCGGTCATGGCGCGCGGCGAGCGGGTCATCGCCATCTCCGATTTTGTCGCCGAGCATGCGGCGAGCGTCTATGGCGTCGGCGCCGATCGGCTGCGCACGATCCCGCGCGGCGTCGATCTCGACGTTTTCGACCCGGTGCGGGTCGGCGGCGAGCGCATCGCGAGCCTTGCCCGGCAATGGCGGCTGCCCGATGGGGCGCCGGTCGTGATGCTGCCGGGCCGGCTGACCCGGTGGAAGGGCGGGCTCGACTTGATCGCCGCGATCGCCGTGCTCGGCCGCCGCGACATCTGCGTGGTGCTGGTCGGGGCCGAGCAGCGGCGCGGTTTTCGCCGCGAGCTCGAGGCGGCGACCCGGCATCACCGGCTCGGTGGCCTGTTCCGTATCGTCGAGCACTGCGCTGACATGCCGGCCGCCTATCTGCTGGCCGATGTCGTAGTCTCGGCGTCGCGCGATCCCGAGGGCTTTGGGCGGATCATCGTCGAGGCGCAGGCGATGGGCCGGCCGGTCGTCGCCACCGACCACGGCGGCACCCGCGAGACGATCGTGCCGGGAGAGACCGGCTGGCTGGCGCCGCCGCGCGATCCCGCAACACTGGCCGCCGCGATCGGCGCCGCGCTGTCGCTCGGAGCCGGCGAGCGGTCGCTGCTGGCGCGCCGTGCGCAAGCTCGTGTCGCCGCCCGGTTCACCACAGCGGCGATGTGCGCCCGCACCATCGCAGTCTATCAGGAGCTGCTGTTTCCCGAGCCCGGCGAGCCCGCTGCGCGGAGCGTGCCGGCGCCCGCGCGGGCATGAGCGCCGGGGCGTCGGTTCACGCTTCGCCGTAATGGACGCGGCGGAATTGGCGGGTCGGGATCAGATCGTCGATATGGACGTCCCACAATGTCGCGCCGTCGCGCTGCTGGTGCTCGCCGAACAGGCGCCCGAAGCGGCCCATCTCGGTGACGGTAGCGCCGTTCAGGCCAAACCCGCGGGCGGTGGCGGCGAGGTCGCCGCGGCCATGGATCGCGTGGCCGGGGTCGCCGCCATGGGCACGGAATTTGTGCGATTCAGCGCCATAGCCGCCGTCGTTCAAGACGCAGATCAGCAGCTTGAGGCCGTGGCGGCGCACCGTCTCCAATTCCTGGATGTGCTGGTAGAGGCTGCCGTCGCCGTCGATCAGCAGGATCTTGTCGCTGCCGCGCGCCGCGGCGACCCCGATCGCCGCCGACAGCCCCGAGCCGATCGCGCCGAAATCGAGCGGGGTGTGATATTTGCCGGCCGCCCGCCCCTTCAGCTGGGTCATGCCAAAGCCGAAGCAATGGCCGCCGGCGACGACGATGTCCCAGTCCTTGGGGATCGTCGCGTCAAGCTCGCGCACCACCGGCCGGGGGTCGAGCGTGCCCGGCGTCACCTGGAACTCCTTGGCGTCTGGCACATCGGCGGCGATCCTCGCGGCGTTGGCGTTGCTGCGCCAGCCCGGCCGGCGGATGCCGCGCTCCTGGAGCCGGCGAGCGATCGCCTCGGCGGTGGCGCGAGCGTCGGCGCGAACATGCAGATCGGCGGTCTTGAGCCCCTGCCACAACCCGCGAGGGTTCACGTCGATCTGCACGACCTTGGCGTTCGGATAGAGATAGCCGCCCTCGGTCGTGTAATGGCCGAGCCCGGCTCCGGCGCCGATCACCAGATCGCTCTCGGCGAAGAATTCGCGGGCGAGATCGCTCGAAAACGTGCCGGCGATGTCGAGCGCGAACGGGTTGCCGTCGAAGAGCCCCTTGGCCAGGAGGGTCGTCGCCAACAGCGCCCCGCTCTGCTCGGCCAACGCCTCGAGCGCCTCCTTAGCCCCCGACCACACCGCACCGCGCCCGCCGATTATCACCGGCCGCTCGGCCTCGGCGATCATCGCGGCGGCCTCGTCGACCAATGCCGGATCGGGCATCGCCACCTGCCGGCGCGGCACCAGATCGGTCGACGGCGTGTAGTCGGGGAGATACGGAAACGCCTCCTTCTGCAGGTCGAGCGGTACGCTCAGCACCACCGGGCGGCGCTCGGCGCGAGCCACGTAGAAGGCCTCGCGGACATTGTCGAGCGCCCGGTCGATCGTGCGGATCGGCACAAAGTGCGCGCCGGTCGCCCGCGCCAGCGGCGCCTGGTCGATCTCCTGCATGTACCAGGAGGCGCCGATCGGCGCGTCGCCGGAAAAGACCACGACGGGCGCATTGCCGCGCGCCGCCATCGTCAGAGCAGTCATGATCTGGGTAAAGCCGGGGCCGCAGGTGACCGCACCGACGCCGACCTTGCCGCTGGCGCGGGCATAAGCGTCGGCCATTGCTACCGCGCAGTGCTCGTGGCGGGCGTGGATCAGGCGCACGCCCTCATTGTCGGCCATCGCCGCCGACCAGTACATGTTGGCGTCGCCCATCAGGGTGAACAATGTGTCCACGCCCTCGGCGGCGAAGGCCTTGGCCAATACGTCGCAAACCTCGTCGCTCATCATATTTTTCCTTTGGGGGCTTTGCCTTTGGCAGAAAAGAGTTGCCGGAACCAGCCGAGAAACGCCCGCCACAGGAGCGCACCGCCATGCAGCTCGGCGGCAACCGGCGTATCCTGGCTCTGTTCGCTTCCGCGCCCCGCCTCGCGGGGAGGGGGCTGGGGTGAAGGGCCGTCCGGCGCCGGCGTGAGCTCGGGGGCAAGCGCCGCCCGCTCGGCGGCGAGGCGCGCCATGTTGCCGGCAAATTCCGCCAAGAGGGCGCGGGCCAGATGCACCCCGCCGGCATTGGCAAAGGTCTCGAGCGGGCCGGTGACGTTGAAATTGCCCTCGCATTTAAGGCGCGTCGTCTCGACCCCGCCGGGCCTGGCCCCGCTGGCCGTGACCACGCCCGAGGCCAATGCCCGCGAGGCGCCGCGCCCGTCGATGCCGCGCCCCTCGATCGTGCAGCGCTGCTCCGCGTCGTCATAGGCGAGCTTCGCCTCGCCGCGAAAGATCGCCACTGTCGGACCGAACTTGACCCGGATCGTGCCGCGATAGGCGCCGTCCTCGCCCGAAGCGGTCAGCGCCGCGCCGGGAATGCACGCGGCCACCAGCGCCGGGTCCCGCAGCAGCGGCCACACCGTTGCGGGCGAGCCGGCGATCGCGACCTCTTCGCTGAGCGAGATCATGGCGCTAAGCTAATCGCTATCGGCCGCCCTTGTCGATGCTCGATCGGCCACTTCTCGTCGGCCTCGGAGGGTGGTCAAACCGGGTCTATGCGACGGACGGGCTGATCTTCATCGAGCAATGGCCCGGCCCTCGCCAAAGCGCCCGCCTCGCCTCCGAGCGGCTAGGGCATGGGATAGGCCCATGCTGAAGTCAAAGCTGTCGCTTCACATTGCCAGCCTCGCTGGGGGTTCAGCCCCAACAGCGCACGGATTTTCGGGCGCCGCACGTGGCCGACGCTGTGACCGGCCCGGTTGCGACCGGCCCGCAGGCGGCCATAATAACATAAATAACATGCCGTTTGATCCATATTTACAGACATAGAAAGAGGGATTATATTGTATGAACATAGCGCAATCGTAATGATGATATGCGAAGCAAACCCGTGAGGCGCGCACTGACCGGTCTGCTCGGACGCGGATGACGAAAGAGCGCAATGCATTCAGTCGATTTTCTCTATTCGCTGTCAGGCTTTTTCATCGGGGCGCTGGTCGGCATGACCGGCGTCGGCGGCGGTTCGCTGATGACTCCGACCCTTATTTTGCTGTTTGGCGTTCCGGCCGCGACCGCCGTCGGCACCGATCTGATCTATGCGGCGGTCACCAAGGCGGGCGGCGCCGTTGTGCACGGCGTCATCGGCACGATCGAGTGGGGTCTCGTCGCGCGGCTCGCGGCAGGAAGTGTGCCGACGACAGTGTTGACGCTGTTGGCCTTATCCCGTTTCGATCTTGCCAGCGGTTCGGTCCAGCACGCTTTGTCCTTTGCGCTGGGAGTGGCGCTGCTCGCCACGGCAATGGCGCTCGTTTTTCGTCCGCAGCTCGTCTCCTGGTACGGTGCGCGCGTCGGCGAACTCAGCAAACCGGCCACCTCCGCGCTGACGGTGCTGACCGGAGCGATGCTCGGGGTGCTCGTGTCGCTGACCTCGGTAGGCGCCGGTGCGCTTGGGGTGACCGCGCTGATCCTGCTCTACCCCCGGCTGCCGATTGCTCGGATTGTCGGCTCCGATATCGCGCATGCCGTGCCCTTGACCTTGATCGCCGGCATCGGACACTGGTACCTGGCGGCGATCGATAGCGGCATTCTCGGCGCTCTGTTGATCGGCTCGCTCCCCGGCATTGTCGTCGGGAGCCAGCTGGCCACGCGATTTCCCGACCCGGCGCTCCGCTTTGCCCTCGCCGCGGCGCTGATGGTCGGCGGCGGGAAGCTGCTGCTATGACGCGTTCGCCGATCATGATCGCCACGCATGGGTGCCGGCTGCCATCTGATCCGCGTCAGGACTCATCTTGCCGGTCCCGGACACATGCCTGGCTGTGCCCACGATTCGCCGTATCCTGCGGTCCAACGGGTCCTCATCGGCCAGAATATCGTCCGTGGGGCGTATCCGGCTCCCGCCCAGGTCTTTATATGCGCTCTCGAAGTTTGCTAAGGCGCTGGGCGCCCCCCGGGTCTGCTGCTCGGCACCAGCGCAACCCAGCCGATTTCGGACGATTCGGTCGATGGCTGGTATGACGCGGTCGATCAGAAAATCTTGCAGCCGCTCGGCATGACCAGCACCTTTCTATACGTGCGCGCGCAGGACGCCAGCCGCGTCGCCAGCGGCTATTCGCCGGCCATAGCCTCGGCGGCGGTGCCCGGCGGGCGGGTCACCGGGATCAGGGTTCTCGGCGGCGGCAATTCCTATTCCGCCCCGCCGACCGTGACCATCGCCGGCGGCGGCGGCGGCGGCGGCAAGGGCGCGACAGCCACCGCCAAAATCAAGAACCACTTGGTCGATGCGATCGATGTCGGCAGCGAGGGCAGCGACCACATCGCCCCGGCGACCCTCGTTCTCAATGGCGGCGGCTCGACCAAGACCGCCCATGCGACGGCAATCGTAGTCGGCGGCGCGGTAACAGCGATCGAAGTGCTGTCCGGGGGCGCCGGCTACCAGCAGGCTCCGAAGGTGACGATCAGCGGCGGCCGCGCCGCCGGTCGCGACGCCAAGGCAATTGCCACGATCGCCAATGGGCGAGTGGTCTCGTTCGCCCTCACCGACCAAGGCGCCGGGTATGTGCCGCCGCTTGCGGTAACCGTGGCTCCCGGCGATCCGCAGAGCAACGTGGTGCCGATCTGGGCGCCAGCAGGCGCGCTGAAGTCTACGATCGCCGATATGACTCGGTTCGCCGCGGCCGCGCTGACCGAAGGCGCCGCATCGCCTAAAATTCCGGTTCCGCTGACCGAGGGCTTCACGATTGCCGAGAAGCCCTATGCCTGCGCCGCGGCCGACCCAGATCTTAACAACTGCAAAGACTGCCCAAATAACTGCTCGACCGCGAACAACCGTTCGGGCCTCGCTTGGGCAATCCTGGCAGCCGACGATACGGTCTCAGTGCCCCAGATCGTGACCAAGAATGGCGCGCTGCCGGGGTTTTCGAGCCAGATTTTCCTGATACTGGCGCGGCAGCTGGCGATCGTCGTGCTGGTCAACTCGGCCTCGTCCGCAACCGGGCCAACCGGCCCGCTCGCCGGCTCGCCGGCCCAGGTTCTAGCTTTCAACATAGGCTACGCACTGCGATGAAAGTCTTTGTCTTTGACCTGCTCGCCTATGGCGAGCAGCTCGATCATCTGAAGATCGGCAACGAGCTGCCCTATCCATTGCCAAGGCGGCATTTCAAGCCGGAGGTGGCGGCGCAAACCTATGCCGAGCATCTCGCGGCCTGGGAGGAGCTCGACCGGCTCGGCTATGACGGGGTCGGGTTCAACGAGCATCACTGCTCGCCCTACGGGTTGATGAACTCGCCCAATCTGCTGGCGGCGGCGGCAGCGCAGCGCACCAAGAACCTAAAATTGTTGATCTACGGCAATCTTTTGCCGCTGCACGAGCCGCTGCGGCTGGCCGAGGAGCTGGCGATGCTCGATTGCATGTCGAATGGCCGGCTGATCTCGGGGTTTGCCCGCGGCATCCCGCGCGAATACCAGGTGCACAATGTGCCGCTCGCCGAATCGCGCGCCCGCTTCGAGGAGGCTTTCGACATCATCACCCGCGCATGGAGCGAGGAGGTGTTTTCATACCGCGGCCGCTATTGGAGCTACCAGGACGCGGCGCTGTGGCCGCGCCCATTGCAGCAGCCGCGCCCGCCGATCTGGATGCCGATCGTCGGCAGCAAGGAGTCGATCGAGTTCGCCGCCGCGCGCAATCTACCGATTACCCCCGGCCTCGGCCGCTCGAGGGGCTTGCGCGACGACATCATCCGATATTACGCGCGCTGCCTCGAACGGGTCGGCCATCGGATCACCCCCGACCATCTGTCGCTTGGGATCAGCGCCTATGTCGCGCCCAGCAAGGCCGAGGCGGTGCGCCAGATGGGCCCCTACCACCTCTATTTCAACCGCACCCTGTTCAGCCACGGCAACTTCACCGAAACCAGCCGGCAACGCGAGACCGGCTATGCAAGCGCTGCGTCAACCGACTATGTGCGCCCGGAAAACCGGCGCGCCGCCGAATTCGCCCGCGAGGATTTCCGCAACCTGACGATGGCCGATGTCGAACGTCAGGCCGAAGAGATGCCGTGGGGCGCGGCCGAAGAAGTGACCCGGCGGATCATCGATGCAGCCGACAGCGCCGGCGCCGACAACGTGCAAATCAGCCTCAATCGCGGGGTGTTGCCGCATGAGATGTTCATCGAGCAGATCCGCTGCTTTGGCCGCGAGGTCCTGCCGGCGTTGCAGGCGCACCGGGTCGAGCGCGTTCCCCTGGCCGATGAGGCTCTGCCGCAAGCGGGATCATGAGGTTGCAGCTCGCGCCCGGGTGAGGTCGAGCTCGGTATTGTCGTAGATTGCATCGAGGCTCACCTCGACACCGGTAGCGGTGAGACGCAAGATCGCCTGGCCCTCGACGATCTCGTTCGTCCAGCCCGTGCCCGCTCGGGTGTAGAGATCGACCAGCCGTTCATCCTGCTCGACAATTGCGTATTGCTGGATTGACGGCGTGGCGAAATAGTCGAATTTCTTGCGGCCCCGGTCCTCGCGCTCGGTGCTCGGCGACATCACCTCGACGACGACGATCGGTTCTGGAACCACGTCACTGTTTCCCCGCACCGCGGTGCAAGTTACGGAGAGATCCGGATATCGTGCGGAACGATTGGCGATGACTTTCGTGTCGCCGCGGAATGCCTGACAGGCGGAGCCGCGAAGTCGATCGCGAAGCGCGGTCCACAGGTTTGAGGCGATTGTCGAGCGGTCGAGGGAGCCGCCTGTCATCATCGTGATGACGCTGCGCGCATATTCGTAGCGCTCGGGCTGCTCGCGTTCCCAGGTGAGGAACTCGTCCAGCGACATCAGTTTTTCGGCGGCGTCAGACATCGTTCGAGACTACTCCTTCGGAGGGTCAAGGTCCAAACCGGCGGCCGGCGGCAGCCGGCCGAGCGGGCCGGCGATCGCGGCAATGCGCTGGATCACAGCGGGTCTTGGCCGGGCGACCTCGCCCTGCTCGAAGGCAACGATGGTCAGACCGGCAAAGGCCTCGAGCAATTCGCCCGGGTGCAGCAGGAAGTCGGGGTTGCGCGGTTGGCCGAGGCGCTCATTGCCAAGGGCGAAGGTTTCGTAGATCACGATCCCGCCGGGCGCGAGCGCGGCGCCGATCGCCGGCAGCAGCGGACGGTAGAGATAGCTGGTCACGACGATCCCGTCATAGCCGCCGCCGAGCGCCCAGTCGGCGCCGGTCTCGAGATCGATCTCGACGACCTGGCAGTCCGGGGCGGCGAAGGATTGCAAGGCCGAGGTGTCGCGGTCGGCGGCACGGACGGCAAAGCCGCGGTCGCGCAACAGGCGGACGTGGCGGCCGGCGCCGGCCGCCACGTCGAGCACCAATCCGCCCGGCCGGATTAGCGACAAAAACCGCTCGACCCAGGCCGAGGGCGTCCCGAATGTTGCAGGATTTTTCAACACTTTGCCCCGAGAATTGCTAAGCTCTGCGTTATCAGGCTAGAACGGCCGGTCAGGAGGTCGGCTCGAATGATCTTGTTCACGTTGCGCTGCGCTCGCGACCACGAATTCGAGGGGTGGTTTCGCGATGGCGATGGGTTTGAGGCGCAGCGCGCAGCTGGCGAAGTTGCCTGCCCCGAATGCGGCGACACTTCGGTCGAGAAAGCGGTGATGGCGCCTCGACTCGGCCGCTCGCGTGAAGCGGTTCCGCTGCCCGTGGCGCTCGCCCAGATGCGCAAGGCGCTCACTGAGATGCGCCGCCAAATCGAAACTCATTGCGATTACGTCGGCAACCGCTTTGCCGAGGAAGCGCGCAAAATTCACTACGGCGAAACCGATCCGCACGGCATTTACGGCGAGGCCAGCGACGCCGAATCACGCGAGCTGAGCGATGAGGGGATCAAATTCGGCCAGATACCGTGGATCCCGCCGACCGACGGCTGATGAATTGTGGCCCGTGCCTCACTGCCGCACGGCCACGACCATGTAGTTGACCCCAACATCGCGCGACAGCCCCCATTCGCCGCGGAGCGGGTCATAAGACATCCCGGCGATCTCGATTGTGCGCAGATGGTTGCGCCGCAAGGCAAGGATCAATTCAGACGGGCGCAGGAACTTGCGCCAGTCGTGGGTGCCGCGCGGCAGCCATCGCAGAATGTATTCGGCGCCGACGATCGCCAGCGCGAATGATCGGGCGGTGCGGTTCAGGGTGGCGGCGACGAGCGCCCCGCCCGGCGCCACCAGCCGGTCGAGCGACCGCCAGAACATATCGCGGTCGGCGACATGCTCGACCACCTCGAGCGCCAGCACGGCATCGAAGCGCTCGCCCATTTGGGCAGGCGATTCGGCGGTGGCGACCCGATAATCGATCCGCAGGCCGGCTGCCTGCGCATGGGTTTGCGCCGCGGCGATGGCCTGGGCGCCGGCATCGATGCCGGTCACCGCAAAGCCGAGCCTTGCCATCGGCTCGGCGACCAGCCCGCCACCACACCCGATGTCGAGCAGGCTCAGCCCAGCGAATGGCCGCAACTGGTTCGGATCGCGCCCGAAATGCCGGATCAGGCGGGAGCGGATGAAGCCGAGCCGGGCCGGGTTGAGCCGGTGCAGCGCGCCAAAGCTGCCCTCGGGATCCCACCAGGCGTCGGCCTGAGCGGCAAACCGGGCGAGTTCCGCGTCGTCGACGGTGGCGCCGCTGGCGAGCACGAGCGGATCCTTCCGTTAAGCCTTCGGCCCGATGGCCTCAGCAGCCGGAATGGAGTATGTGATCCAACTCGCAGCCCGGCAATGGTTCGGATCGTATTCAGGCGGATATGGCGCGCCTCGTGCAGAAGTTCGGCGGCACCTCGCTGGCCGATGTCGAGAGGATCAACGCCGTTGCCCGGCGCGTCGGCCGCGAAGTCGAAGCCGGCAACGAGGTGGCGGTGGTCGTCTCGGCGATGGCCGGCGTGACCAACCAGCTGGTCGAATGGACGCGGGGGACCAGCCGGCTGCACGACGCGCGCGAGTATGATGTCGTCGTCTCCTCGGGCGAGCAAGTGACCGCCGGCCTGTTGGCGCTGGCGCTGCAAAGCCTCGGGATCGACGCGCGCTCCTGGCTCGGCTGGCAGGTGCCGATCCGCACCGACGGCGTGCACGGCAAGGCGCGCATCGAAGCGATCGAGGTGACCGAAATCGGCCGCCGCCTCGCCGCCGGCCAGGTGGCGGTGATGGCCGGGTTCCAGGGGATCGATCAGGGCGGGCGGATCACCACGCTTGGCCGCGGCGGCTCCGACACCTCGGCGGTGGCGCTCGCGGCGGCGCTCAGAGCCGACCGCTGCGATATCTTTACCGATGTCGACGGGGTCTACACCAGCGACCCGCGCATCGTTGCGAAAGCGCGCAAGCTCGGTAGGATCACCTACGAAGAAATGCTGGAGATGGCCTCGCAGGGCGCCAAGGTGCTGCAAACGCGCTCGGTCGAGATGGCGATGAACCACCGGGTGCGGGTCCAGGTGCTGTCGAGCTTCAGCGACGTTCCTGGAACCCTTGTCGTCGACGAGGAAGAGATTGTGGAACAGCAGGTCGTGAGCGGCATCGCCTATAGCCGCGACGAAGCCAAGATCACGGTGCAGAAGGTGGCCGATCGCCCGGGCGTGGCCGCCGCCATCTTTGGCCCGCTCGCCGAGCACGCGATCAATGTCGACATGATCGTGCAGAACGTTTCAGAAGACGGCCGCGCCGATCTGACCTTCACCGTCGCGCGCGCCGATCTCGACCGCGCCGTCGCGGTGCTGGGCGAGCGACGCGAGCTGCTCGGTTTCGCGGCGTTGAAGCCCGATGCGAACGTGGTCAAAATCTCGGTGATCGGCGTCGGCATGCGCAGCCATGCCGGCGTCGCCCAGCAGATGTTTCGCACGCTCGCAGAGAAAGGGATCAATATTCAGGTGATCTCGACCTCGGAGATCAAGGTCAGCGTGCTGATCGCCGCCGAATACACCGAGCTCGCGTTGCGGGCGCTGCACACCGCCTATGGGCTCGACGCCGAGGGATGACCCGGAGCATTGCGCCGACGGAAACAGCAATGGACAGAGGGCGCATGGCGGGCGCCGCCGGCTCCAGGCGCGGCGATTGCCGCGCCGCGCTTGATCGGCTGTGGGCCCGCGGCCGCGCCGTTTTGGGCTGCGACGTCGCGATCATGGGCGGGGCGATGACCTGGGTGTCGGAACGCCACCTCGTCGCCGCCATCTCGAATGCCGGGGGGTTTGGCGTGATCGCCTCGGGAGCAATGACGCCCGACCTGCTCGCTGCCGAGATCGCCGCGACCAAGACGCTGACCGACAGGCCCTTCGGGGTCAATCTGATCACGCTGCACCCGCGGCTGATCGAGCTGATCGAGGTCTGCGCCGCCTACCAGGTCGGCCATGTGGTGCTCGCGGGCGGGCTGCCGAGCGGTGCCGCGATGAGCCGGATCAAGCGATGCGGGGCACGGGTGTTCTGTTTTGCCCCGGCGCTCGGCTTCGCACGCAAGCTGGTGCGCATGGGCGCCGATGCGATCGTCATCGAAGGCTGCGAGGCCGGCGGGCATGTCGGGCCGGTTTCAACCGGCGTCCTGGCGCAGGAGATCCTGCCGCATCTTCCCGATGTTCCGGTGTTCGTCGCCGGCGGCATCGGGCGCGGCGAGGCGATGCTCGCCTATCTCGAGATGGGTGCGGCCGGGGTCCAGCTTGGCACCCGTTTTGTGTGCGCCGCGGAGTCGATCGCCCATCCGCGTTTCAAGCAGGCGTTCATCCGCGCCGCCGCGCGCGACGCGGTGACCTCGCTGCAGCTCGATCCGCGCTTCCCGGTGATCCCGGTGCGGGCGCTGGCCAATCCGGCGACCGAACGGTTTCTCGCGGTGCAGCGCCAGGTGATCGGCCGGTTTGCCCGCGGCGAGGTCTCGCAAAAAGACGCGCAGCTCGAGATCGAGCATTTCTGGGCCGGCGCGCTGCGCCGCGCGGTGGTCGATGGCGATGTCGAAGCGGGCTCGGTGATGGCCGGGCAGAGCGTCGGCTTTGTGACCCGCGAGCAGAGCGCAGCCGAGATTCTGGCCGAGCTGATCGAACAGGCAGTCGCGATGCTCGCCGCCCGCGCCGAGGCCATCCATCCCCTCGTTTCCTCAGACAGGCCAGCCCCGCCGGAGAGGCGAGGCGCCTCAGCATGACCGAGATGCGCATGGCCGAGGCGCCGGGCGGCATCAGCGGGCCCCGCCGGCTGCTGCGCCGGCTGCGCGACATCATGGCGGGCGCCGCCACCGCCCAGGAGCGGCTCGACCGCATCGTGCGCATCGTCGCCGCCGAGATGGTCGCCGAGGTCTGCTCGGTCTATGTGATGCGCGCCGGCGAGGTACTCGAGCTGTTCGCCACGGAAGGGCTCCGCCGCGAGGCTGTGCACCGCACCCGGCTGCGGGTCGGCGAAGGCCTGGTCGGCCTGATCGCGGCAACCGCGCGCCCGCTGGCCTTGGCCGATGCGCAGGCTCATCCCGGATTTGCCTATCGGCCCGAAACCGGCGAGGAAATCTATCATTCGCTGTTGGGCGTGCCGATGCTGCGCGGCGGCCGGGTTCTCGGCGTGCTGGTCGTGCAGAACCGGACCCTGCGCCATTACGACGAGGTCGAGGTCGAGGTTCTGCAGACGATTGCGATGATCGTCGCCGAGCTCGTCGCCGGCGGCGAGCTGATCAATCCGCATGAAATCGCGCAGAGCCACCGTGGCGGCATGCTGCCGGTCCGGCTTGTCGGGGTTCGGCTCAATCCCGGGCTGGCGATCGGCCCTGCGGTGCTGCACGAGCCGCGCCTGCCGATCCGCCAGGTCATTGCCGACGACGTCGCGGCCGAGCTCGGGCGCCTGCGGCAGGCGATTGCGGCGACGCGGGAGTCGATCGACCGGCTGGTCGTGGCGAGCCGCGGCCTCGGCGATGGCGAGCACCGCGACATCCTCGAAACCTATCGCATGTTCGCCGACGACCGCGGCTGGATTGCGCGCATCGCCGATGCGATCCGCGGCGGGCTCACCGCCGAGGCGGCGGTGCAGAAGGTGCGAGACGAGACCAGCACCCGGATGATGCAGGCGAGCGACCCGTATCTGCGCGAGCGCCTCGTCGATCTCGAGGATCTGGCGAACCGCCTGCAGCAGCATCTGTCGGATCAGCCGCCGAGCGCCGCCTGGGCTGAGCTGCCGGCCGAGTTCGTGCTGGTGGCGCGCGCAATGGGCCCAGCCGAGCTCCTCGATTACGCGCAGCGCCGGATCATCGGCTTGGTGCTGGAAGAAGGCTCGCCGACCGCGCATGTGGCGATTGTCGCGCGTGCTCTCGATATTCCGGTCGTCGGTCGGGTCGACGACGCGGTGAGCCGGGTCGAGAACGGCGACATCGTCGTCGTCGATGGCGACCATGCGCGAATCCTGATCCGGCCGAGCGCCGATCTTCAGCAATCGACGGCAGCTGCGGTCGAGGCGAGGAGCCGTCGTCGGGTTCTCGACGAGAGCCTGCGCAGCGCCCCGGCTGTCACCCGCGACGGGATCGCGATCAGGCTGCTGCTGAACGCCGGCCTGTTACTCGACATGCCGCAGCTGGCCGCGACCGGGGCCGAGGGTGTGGGCCTGTTTCGCACCGAGATCCCGTTTATGGTGCGCGACAGCTTTCCTGCGGTGAGCGATCAGACCGAATTTTATCGCAACGTGCTCGATCAGGCCGCAGGACGTCCGGTGGTGTTCCGCACGCTCGACATCGGCGGCGACAAGCTGCTACCGTATCTGCCGCACGCGGTTGAGGACAATCCGGCGATGGGCTGGCGGGCGATCCGCATCGGGCTCGACCGTCCGGCGATGCTGCGCGAGCAGCTGCGTGCGCTGGTGCGCGCCGCCAGCGGATGCGAGCTCTTTGTCAAATTTCCGATGGTCGCCGAGATTGCCGAGCTCGAACGGGCCCGCGCACTCCTCGAGATGGAGCTGGCTCGCGCGGCGGGCGAAGGCCGCACACTGCCGGCCGCAGTCAAGATCGGGGTCATGCTCGAAGTACCGGCGCTGTTGTGGCAATTGCCGGCGCTGTGCCGCGAGGTCGACTTTCTGTCGATCGGCACCAACGATCTCTTGCAGTTTCTGTTCGCTTGCGATCGCGGCAACCCGCGGCTCGCCGACCGCTACGACTCGCTGTCGGCGCCGATGCTGGCGCTGTTGCGCGAGATTGTCGCACAGGCGCGCCGCGCCGTGGTGCCGCTCAGCATGTGCGGTGAGATGGCCGGCAACCCGATCGAGGCAATGGTGCTGATCGCGCTCGGCTTTCGGACGCTGTCGATGACCGGACCGGCGATCGGCCCGATCAAGACGATGATCCGGAGTCTCGACGCCGCCGCGATAGCCAAATATGTCGAGGAAATCGGCAGCCGCCCCGACCACTCGCTCCGGCCAAAGCTCGAAGCCTATGCCCGTGATCATGCGATCGCCGTGTAGGCCGGCGGCGGGATAGGGGACGCGAGCGGCCGGAACGCGGTTCATCGCAAAAGCCGGTGGCGCCATCCTTCGGATATCTGGCGCCCGCGCGCCTATGATCCGCTGCCTAAAGCGTTTATATGCGTGTCTGTGAAATCGCCCGAGCGAGGTTGATGATGAGCGTCCGGCCCTACCGTGACATCCAGCGCCGCGCCTGCCGCAAGATCCATGTCGGCAAGGTCCCGGTCGGCGGCGACGCGCCGATCACCGTGCAGTCGATGACCAATACGGTGACGAGCGATGTCAAGGCGACGGTCGAGCAGGTCCAGGCGCTCGAGCGCGCCGGCGCCGACATCGTCCGGGTGTCGTGCCCCGACCAGGAATCGGCGCTGGCGCTGAGGCACGTTGTGCGCGAGGCGACGGTGCCGATCGTCGCCGATATCCATTTCCATTACCGGCGCGCAATCGAGGCGGCAGAGAGCGGCGCTGCCTGCCTGCGCATCAACCCCGGCAATATCGGCTCGGCAGAGCGGGTGCGCGAGGTGATCAAGGCGGCCAAGGACCATGGCTGCTCGATGCGCATCGGGGTCAATGCCGGCTCGCTCGAACGCGACCTCCTCGAAAAATACGGCGAGCCCTGCCCCGAGGCCATGGTCGAGAGCGCGTTGAACCACGCCAAGATCCTCGAGGACAATGATTTCTTCGAGTTCAAGATCTCGTGCAAGGCGTCCGACGTGTTTCTCGCCGTCGCCGCCTATCAGCAGTTGGCAGAGGCCTGCGACTACCCGCTGCACCTCGGCATCACCGAGGCCGGTGGCTTGCGCAGCGGCACGGTCAAATCCTCGATCGGGCTTGGGATGCTGCTGTGGTCGGGGATCGGCGACACGATCCGGGTGTCGCTTTCGGCCGACCCGGTCGAGGAGGTCAAGGCCGGATTCGAGATGCTGAAATCGCTGAATTTGCGCCGCCGCGGCGTGACCGTGATCTCGTGCCCGTCCTGCGCGCGCCAGCAATTCGAGGTGATCAAGACGGTCGAGCGGCTCGAGGAGCGGCTGGCGCACATCACGACGCCGCTGACTGTGTCGGTGATCGGCTGCGTCGTCAACGGCCCGGGCGAGGCGCGCGAGACCGATATCGGCTTTACCGGCGGCGGCAACGGCACC
Organism: Allostellaceae bacterium; assembly: GCA_036500965.1. Taxonomy (GTDB): domain Bacteria; phylum Pseudomonadota; class Alphaproteobacteria; order ATCC43930; family CGMCC-115725; genus AP-15. Next base: position 26,770 of record DASYBC010000054.1, read on the forward strand.
CACCAAGTCTATATCAGCGGCCTGACCGACCACCGCCTGAAAAACGCCGACATCGTCGACCACCTGGTTGAGCTCGTCGAAAAGAAAGCCGCCGAAATCGAGGCGCAGAAGGCCGCGGAGCCGGCGCAGTAACCGATCGGGCGGCCGAGGCGTTCAGGGTGCGGCCGCGGCGAGGCCACGTTCGCCGCGCCGGACCTCGGCGACGTCGTTGCGGCCGGCAAGAAAGGCCTTGATGTTGCGGGTTGCCTGGCGCAGCCGCTGGCGGTTCTCGACTAGCGCGATGCGCACAAAGCCTTCGCCATGCTCGCCAAAGCCGACCCCCGGCGACACTGCGACATTGGCACGTTCGAGCAGCAGCTTGGAAAAAGCGAGGCTGCCGATGGCGCGAAACTGCGGCGGGATCGGCGCCCAGGCAAACATCGTCGCTTCGGGCGGCGGCACCTCCCACCCGGCCTGGCGCAAGCCGTCGATGACCACGTCGCGGCGCGCCTGATAACGCGCTCGGGTCTCGGCGATGCATTCCTGCGGCCCGTTCAAGGCTGCGGTCGCCGCCACCTGGATCGGCGTGAAGGCGCCGTAATCGAGATAGGATTTGACTCGCGACAAGGCCGCGATCAGCCGCTGGTCGCCGACCGCAAAGCCGATGCGCCATCCGGCCATCGAATAGGTCTTGCTGAGCGAGCTAAATTCGACCGCGATGTCGCGCGCCCCCGGCACTTCGAGGATCGAGGGCGGCGGCTTGCCGTCGAAATAGATTTCGGCATAGGCAAGGTCCGACAACACGACGATGTCGTGCCGCCGGCAGAAGTCGATGATCTCGGCGTAGAAATCGAGATCGACGGTCTGCGCCGTCGGATTGGCCGGGAAGTTGAGGACAATCGCCAACGGCGCCGGAATGCTGTGCTGCACCGCCTTTTTCAGCTCGGCCAAAAAGTCGAATTCCGGCCCGACCGGCACATGGCGCACCGAGGCGCCGGCCATGATGAAGCCGAACGCGTGGATCGGATAGCACGGGTTTGGCACCAGCACGATGTCGCCGGGTGCCGTGATCGCCTGCGCCAGATTGGCGAGCCCCTCTTTCGAGCCCAGGGTGACGATGATTTCGCGCTCGGGGTCGAGCTCGACATTGAAGCGGCGCGCGTAATAGCCGGCGCAGGCGCGCCGCAGCCCGGTAATGCCGCGCGACACCGAATAGCCGTGGGTTCTCGGGTTTTGCACCGCCTCGATCAGCTTGGCGACGATATGCGGTGGGGTCGGCCCATCGGGGTTGCCCATGCCGAGATCGATAACGTCGCGCCCGGCGGCGCGCGCCTCGGCCTTCAGCGCGTTGACCTCGCTGAAGACGTAAGGGGGCAGACGCTTGATGCGGTAAAAATCCTCGGTCATGGCGGCCTGGCGACTGTGAGCACCGCCTTTTAGCCGGCCGCCGCCGCTTTGGCGAGCGCGATGGCGCCGATCGCTGGTATTTATGCTGATGCGCGCGCCTGCGGCCGCAGCAGCTCGGGCAAATGCCGCACCACCGTCCGCCGCCCGCGCTTATAGACGGCGAGCGGCGGGCGAATCTCGGCGACCGCCTGCTCGGGGGTTGCCGCGTCGATGATCACGATGTCGGCCGGATTGCCGGCGGCGAGCCCGTAATCCTTCAAATTGAGCAGCCGGGCCGAGCGCTCGGTCAGCATCAGAAAGATTTCGCGCAGCTGCTCGGCACGGGCGATCTGCAGCACATTGGCGTGCAGGTTCGCCATGCGAATCAGCGAGCAGTCGCCGTAAGGGGTGGCCGGGTTCAACACGTTGTTGGTCGACAGCGAGCAATTGACCCCGTGCTCGGTGAGGAAATTGGCGTCGGCAACGCCGCGGCGGATATCGTGGTCGCGGTCGCGCCCCATCAGATAGAGGTCGGTCAACGGCAGCACCGTGACCGCGACGCCGCTGTCTGCCATGCGCCGCGCCAGCGCCGTCAACTCGGCCGGCGGCAACGCTGCGAGCTTGGCCATATGGCCGACCGTGACGCGGCCGCCGCGCCGGTATTGCCGGGTCAATTCGCAGACCAGCGGAATGTCGAGCGGTTCGGCGCCGTCGCCGACATCGAGATGGATGTCGATCTCGGCGTCGAACTCGCGCGCCAATTCGAAAATTCGGCGGATCTGCCCGGCATGGTCGGGGTCGTAGCGCGGCACGCCGCCGATCGCCCTGGCGCCGCGTTTGAGCCCTTCGACCAGCAGCTCATCGACGCCCGGGTAATTGGTCAGACCGTCCTGGGCGAAGACGCAAATCTCGACATCGATCGCCCAGCGGTAATCGGCCGCGGCAAGCTGCACACCCTCGAAGCCGCGCATGCCGATTGCCGGGTCGAGCTCGACCTGGGTGCGCATCCGCGTGGCGCCGTTCAAGATGCAATCATCGAGGGTGCGCGCCGCCCGCCGCCGCACATCCTCGACGGTCAGCTCGTGCTTGATCGCCTTGACCTGGGCCATCGGGACGATGCGGCGCCCCGCCTCGGGCGGAAGGCGGTCGATCAGCCGCGATTTGTCGAGATGGATATGGGTCTCGACGAGGCCGGCGCAGGCGAGCCGACCCTGCGCGTCGTAAATCTCGGCCGCCTCGCCGAGACCGCGGCCGATCGCGGCGATCCGGCCATCGACGACGCCGATATCGACCGGCTCCGAACCAACTGGCCGCAGATTGCGGATGATCAGATCCATCGGCCCGGGCCGGACCCGATCAGACGACTGGCGAGCGGCCGCCATCGACGTTGATGGCGCAGCCAGTCACGTAAGAGGCCGCGTCGGAGGCGAGGAAAGTCGCGACATTGGCGAATTCCTCGGCTCGGCCCATGCGGCCCATCGGCACGGCCCGTCCCGCCTGCGCGATCATTTCATCGAGAGAAATGTTGGCCCCTTCGCGCTGATGGCGGCGGACGATCTGGTCGCTGACGATCACCCCGACATGCAGCGAATTGACCAGCACGTTGTGCGGCGCCCCCTCCATCGACAAGGCTTTGGTGAACGCCATCTGCGCGGCCCGGCTGACCGAGGTCGGCGCGCTGTCGGCGCCCGGCGCCTTGGCGCCGATGTTGAGGACGCTGATGATCCGGCCCCATTTGCGCTGCTTCATCTGCGGGAAGAGCAGACGACAAAACCGGACCTGGGCGAACAGCTTGAGGTCGAGATCGGCCTGCCACATCTCGTCGGTGATCGTCTCCGACGGCCCGCGCGTCGACTGCCCGGCATTGTTGACATAGATGTCGATCTTGCCAAACTCCGACATGACCCGGTCGTAGGCAGCTTTGATCGGCGCCATTTTCGACACGTCGCAACTGATCGCCGCGACCTTGCCCTTGGCGCCGCGCTCGATCTGACCTTTGGCGTCGGCGAGGGTCGCCTGGTCGCGCGCCAGGATGGCCACATCCGCGCCCGAGGCGGCGAATTCCCTGGCGATCGCCAAGCCGAGGCCCTTGCTGCCGCCGGTGATCACCGCACTTCTTCCGTCCAGTCGAACATCCATACTCGAAATTCCTTCCCTCAGGTTTTGCGCAGGTGCTCGTCACCCCCGCGAAAGCAGGGGCCCAGGGCAGCCGCTGGGCGCGCGCTCCCTGGGTTCCCGCTTACGCGGGAATGACGTAATGGGCCGGGTGCGCTCACCCAACCGTATGCTTGTCGATTTCGCGCATGTCGTCGGGCGTCAGGACCCAGGCCTCGGCGGCGCGCACATTCTGCTCGACCTGCTCCGGCGTGGTGGCGCCGGCGATGACGCTGGCGACTGCCGTCCGGCGCAGCAGCCAGCCGAAAGCAAGCTCAAGCAGCGTGTGGCCCCGCTCGGCGGCAAACCCCTCCAGGCGCTCGACCATCGCCCAGCTTTCCTCACTTGGATAGCGACCTGTGCCGCGCGGCATGTTGCCGAGCCGCGAGCCCGCCGCCGGCGGCGCGCCACGCCGATACTTGCCGGTCAACAGCCCGTCGGCCAATGGCCGGAACGGGATCAGCCCCAGACCATAGGCTTCGATGACCGGCATCATCTCGCGATCGACCCCACGCGATAAGAGGCTGTACTCCTCCTGGCACGAGACGAAATGGTGCAGCCCGTGATGCTTTGCGGTCCATTGCGCCTCGACCACCTGCCAAGCCGGCAGGGTCGAGCAGCCGATGTAGCGCACCTTGCCCTGGCGCACGAGATCGTCGAGAGCGCGCAGGGTTTCTTCGATCGGGGTTACGGGGTCGGGCTGGTGCTGTTGATAAAGGTCGATCCAGTCGGTGTTCAGCCGTCCAAGGCTGGCCTCGACTTCGGCCATGATGTAGCGCCGAGAGGCGCCCTCGAACCGGCCTGAATTGTCCATCGGCCGGGCGAATTTGGTTGCCAGCACGACATCCTTGCGGCGCGCGCCGAGGATCTGCCCGAGATATGTCTCGGAGCTGCCGCGCGGGTCGCCATAAGTATCGGACCCGTCAAGAAAAGTAACGCCGAGATCGAGCGCCTTGTGCACGACCGCTCTCGTCGCGGCGAAATCGATGCGGCCGCCAAAATTGTTGCAGCCGAGCCCGACCGCCGACACAAGCAGCCCCGATCTTCCCAGATTCCGCTGCTCCACCCGATCCGTCCCCATTTGCCGGCGTGGCACCAGTATAGGGCTTTACCCTGGGAGGGAAAGGATCGCGGCGGGTTTGCCTCCGCTGCTCGCCGGAGTCTGGTGCAGGAGCTTGGCATCGCCCACGAGGGCATTGGCCCAATCATCAGATGTCGAAGAACGCGGTCTCGCCTTGGCCTTGCAGCACGATGTCGAAACGATAGGTCGGCGGGCTGCCATCGCGGAGAGCGGCGATCAGGGTGTGGCGGCGGGCCGGATCGTCGATCGCGGCCAACGCCGGGTCGGCGTCGTTGGCCGGCTCGGCGGCGAAATAGATCCGGGTGTAAAGCGGCCTTAGGAGGCCGCGGGCAAACAGCGCCACCGCGATATGCGGCGCCTGCAAGGCATTGCCGCGGCCCGGCACCGGCCCCGGCCGGATTGTCGTAAAGCGAAAGCCGCCATCGGCGTTGGTCGAGACCCGGCCAAAGCCGCAAAAATCCGGGTCGAGCGGCTTGTCGGTGCGTGTGTCGTCGGGATGGGCGTAGCGGCCGGCGGCGTTGGCCTGCCACAATTCGAGGCAAGCGTCGGCGACCGGGGCGCCGTCACCGTCGGTCACCCGGCCTTCGATGACGATCCGGTCACCTTGCGGATTGTCTTTGGTCAAATCCGCCCATTCCGGCCGGTTGAGCGCCAGATGGAAAAACGGGCCGACCGTCTGCGACGGGGTGGCGACGAGCTTTGGCGCCATCTCAGCCCTCGTCCAGCGGCGTCGCGGCGCGGCCCCGCAACACGATGTCGAAGCGATAGCCGAGCGCCCACTCGGCCTCGCTGAGGTTCGGGTCATAGGCTGAAACCAGCCGCTCGCGCGCCGCCCGATCGGGGGTGCCGAGGAAGATCGGGTCGTAGGCCAAGAGCGGGTCGCCGGGAAAATACATCTGGGTGATCAGCCGGGTGACAAAGGCCGGGCCGAACACGCCGAAATGGATATGCGCCGGCCGCCACGAATTGTTGGTGTTGCGCCAAGGATACGCGCCGGGCTTAATTGTCAAAAAACGGTACTCGCCTTTCGCGTCTGTCACCATCTGACCGACTCCGTCAAAATTCGGGTCGAGCGGCGCGTCATGCTGGTCCACTGGATGGCGATAGCGGCCGGCGGCGTTGCATTGCCACAATTCGACGAGCGTCCCCGGCACCGGCCGCGCATCTTCGTCAAGGACGCGCCCGGCAACAATGATCCGCTCGCCGAGCGGCGCGCCCTGGTGCCCACGGGTCAGATCGACGAAATCCGGCCCGGCCCAGCCGCCGGCAAAAACCGGGCCGGTGATCTCGGTCAGCGTATGGTCGATCGGGATCGGCCGATGTTTCGGCGCGCGCTTGACGGTGCTGGCGTAATCGGGGTGAAGATAGGGCGGCTGCGTGCCCTCGGGCACCGGCGCGAACGGCCGGATCAGGTCGGTCATCGGGTCATCCTCATGGCAACCGGGCTCTTAGCAACCGGGCTCTTAGCAACCGGGCAACACCGCGTCGCAGCCTGCGCGCGCCGCTGGCCCCTGGTCAAGCGACCGGTCTGCCTAATCGCCCTGAACAAACAGTGAAACCGACGGATCGTCCCGATCGGATGCTGTCGGCTTTTGCGGTCGGAGGACTGCCGCGCATTCCAGAGTATTTATCATAGATTGAATACGTTGGTCCGGAGCCCAGCTTCTCTGATTGGCGCATCAAGGTGCGGCAGATTGGCGAGGGAGACCATTATGTGGCGTCGACAACAAGAGTGGCGCTTGGCCCAGCTGCTCGATCATCCGGTGTTAACCATGGCGCTGACCAGCCAGGGAATGGAGCGCCGCTCGGTTGACCTGCTGCTCGAAACGGCGGCCGGCGATCGGGAACGCGAAATTCCTCGGCCTGAGGAGCCGATTCTGACATAGCCGTCGCCGAAGCCCTTTGGCGGCCCATGATTTTGCCACGGCCGAACCGACGGCGCGGCGGCCGCGGCGGGGATGAAAACGACGCCTCCCTCGTTATAGATAGCGATCCAGGTTTCGCAGGTATTAAGCGAAGGAGGTATAATATGGACGTCTCTAAATCAAGACAATGGGTCGGGCGCGTTGCCGCGGTCGCCATCGCTGCCTCCGGATGCGCTGCCTTGACCATGCCGACGGCACCGGCCGAGGCGCGAGTGTTCGTCAGTGTCGGAGTGCCGGGGATCTGGGGCTATTATCCGGGCCCGCGCTATTACCCCTACCCAGCTTATTACGGCTACCCGTACGCCTACCCGGCGGGCGTCTATTTCGGCCGGCCGTATTACCGACACTGGCACCCGTACTACTGGCACGGCGGCTGGCGCGGCCACTGGCATCGCCGCTGGCGCTGAGCGCCAGCGCGCGGGCAGCCGCTCTTATCCGCGGCACGGCGCGGACCCGGCGCACAGATGGTCGAGGCGGACGACGAGCGGCAGGAAAAACACCCGGACCGTGATCGACAGAGGCACTAGCCGCGCATCGTCCGACAGGGTCACCGCGACCGGACGCGGGGCGTCGTCCGGATCGCCGTCGTCGCTCGATTCGCCCTTGAACCCGGCGATCGGCCGCAAAGTCAGCTCGACCCGCAGCAACCCATCGGTCCGGTTCTGTTTTGGCAGAACCCGTCCGACGACGTCGAAGCGGCGTGCGCCGTCATAGACCGGGATCGAAAAGTCGTGATTGGCTGACCCGGCGGCAATCGCCTCGCGCAGCCGCTCGACCGCGGTCATCGGGTCGACCGCGTCGCGACGGAAGCGCTCGGCGAGCGGCGGCTTGTGGCTGGTGTCGGCCGGCCCCCGCTCGGCGACGGTGGCGCGTCCGCGATCGACGAAGCGCATGCTGATCCGGCTGTCATGCCGCTTGTGCAGATCATAGCGTGCGTCGTATTGGGACGGATCGGCCGGTCGACCACGGGCAAGCCTGCCATTGGCTTGTGCCATGCCACGAAAATGGGTGGCGAGGCGCGGCAGCCCCTCGGTCCGAATCTCGACGTTGTCGCGGTACGAGCCAGCGCCGTCGCGCAGCGTCAAGCGAATTTGGCCGGCTGGCAAGCCCGCCCAATAAGCATCGTAGATCGCGGTGACTTCGTTGGCGCGGGCAGCACCACATGCTGCGAGCACGATCGCGACGCAGGCGCCCGCGGTGCGGCCGGCTGTGGAGCGGGCGCGGCGGCGCGCAGTGAGCCCGATGTGGACGGACCCCACCCTCACCCCGGCAGATAGCTCCATGCGGCGCCATCCCACACGATCCGCTCGCCGCTCGGAAAGCGCAGCTCGATGGCGCCGGTCTCCGATCGGGTTCGACGCACCTCGCCCGCCGCCCCCAGCTGCTCGGCCTCCCACCGGTCGGTCAGGGCGAGCCCAATCCGGCCGGGGCTGAGCCCGTCCTTTTGCAGCGCTATGGCATCCTCGAGAAGCTCGCGCACGGCATTCATGTCGTGACCTCGATCCGGTTCCCGGAGGCCCTACTATCCCGCGCCATGCCGCGCTTGGCAAATCGTGGCCCGGTGGCAAATCCTGGCCTAGTGGCAAATCCTGGCCTAGTGGCAAATCCTGGCCTGGTGGCAAATCGCGGGCGGGGGGCGGAACGGCATTACGGGCCGCGGCAGATGACGTTGAGCAGCGCCTGGCGATTTTCGACGGTGACCGCGTGGAGCGCGCGCTCGAGTGCCGCGGGCAGCGCCGCCGGATCCTCGACCCGCTCGCCATAGCCGCCGGCCGCGGCACAGACCTGCTCGAAGGCGGGCAATTGATCGAGATCGATCAGCGGCGGCTTGTTGCTGCGCATAGCCTCGCCTTGCGGATACATCCCCATCGTCGCGCGTCGCACCGCCCCCCACATCGAATTGTTCATGATCACGAACAGCACCGGCAGGTTGTGCGCCGCCGCGGCGTGGTGCAATGCCACCGGGTTGCCGAACAGATGCGAGCCGTCGCCCAAGGTGGCGATGACCATCCGGTCGGGGGCCGCGAGCTTGGCGCCGAGCGCCGCCCCGCCGCCCCAGCCGAGCCCCGAGGCCGGGCTCGACCCGAAATAGGTGCCCGGCAGGTTCGACCCGCAATGCTCGGGCATCAAGGTGTATTCATTGACCAGGATCGCATCTTCGGGCTTGACGCGGGCGATGCAGGCGCTGGCCCAGGCCATGCTGATCGGGCGCATCCCGGCCGAGTTCTCGCGGGTCTTCTGCCAGCCCGCGAGCAGCGCCTCGCGGCGTTCGCCGACCCGGCGTCGCCGATGCTCGACAGCGTCGCCGGCAGCGTGCCGATCGAGCGCCTCGGCGAGGGCCGGCAGCGCCGCCCCGGCCGCGCTGGTGATCGCGACATCTCCGGCAAACCCCCGAATCGGGTAGCGCTGGAACAGCGGATCGACGCCCAGATGGATGATCTTGCAATGCGGGCGCGGCGCCTTGAGGCTCGGGACCCAGGGCACGTCGCATTCGAGCACCAGGATCGCGTTGGCATCGTCGAGATAGGGGGTCGCGTCATAGCCGAGATGGCAGGGATGATCGGCCGGCAGCGACAAGTGACGCGGCCGGTGCTGCACGACCGGGATCGCGAAGCGCTGAGCGAGGTCGGCGAGCGCTGCGACCGCGGCCGGGTCGCGCCCGGCGCTGGCGGTGATGATCAGCGGGTTTTCCGCGGCGGCGAGGATCCGCGCCGCCTCGTCAATGGCGCCCTGGTCCGGGCCGGGCGGCGACGCCGCAACCCGGCGCGCCGGCATGTCATAGGCAAAGCCCGGCAGCGGCGCGGCCAGGACCTCGCGCGGCAATGACAGGTAAACCGGCCCGCGCGGCTCGCTGGCAGCGAGAGCAAGGGCGCGGTCGATCACGGTTTCGAGCTGCTGGCCGTTTCGCAGCTCGTAATCCCATTTGACGATCTCGCGCACCATCCCGGCCTGGTCGAACATCTCCTGCGCCCAGTGGATGTAGACGTCGCGGGCGCCGGCCATCCCCTCCTCGGTTAAGGGCGAGCGGCCGGCGGTGAACAGCATCGGCACGTTCTCGCGCGCGGCGTTGAACGCGGCGCATACCCCGTTGGCGGTGCCGACGCTGACATGCACCATGACCGCCGGGACCCGGCCGGTCGCCATCGCCCAGCCATGCGCCATCGACAACGCCAAATTCTCGTGCGTGGCAAGGACCGGATTGGGGACCGGCGTACCGGTCCGCGCCGCCTTGGCGAAGGCTTCGACCAGCGGAGCGAAATCGGTGCCGGCATTGGCGAACAGGTACTCGACCCCGCGCGCGGCGAGCAGCGCCAGATAAGCCTCGGCCACGCTGTCGACCATCAGTTCCTTGCGCGCCATCCGCTTGCCTCCCGCAAAAAGCCGAGCGCCATCGCCCTGGTATCGCCCCAGCATATCCCGTCCGTTAGCGGCAATGCACGGCCGCCGGCATGCGCCGGCGAACCGGCTGGTGGAGCGCGCACGAGCCTTGTGTCGATCGCCCTCCCGTGCTGCGCTCGGGCTTCCACCCGTTTTGGAGCAGCCCATGAATTCAGCCCTCCCGCGCATTGCCGTGATCGGCACCGGCGGCACCATCTCCTCGCTCGGCGCCTCGAGCCTCGACGTGCTCGACTACCCCGATTTCGGACAGAAGCTCTCGGCCGAGGCGCTCATCGACCGGTTTCCCGAAACGCGGCTGGTCGCCGACCCGGTGCCGATGACCTTTCGCCAAGTCGGCAGCACCGATATCGGCCCCAGGGACTGGATCAAGCTGCGGGCGCTGATCCACAAGACCGCGCGCGACGACCCGGCGCTCGCCGGCTTTGTGATCCCGCACGGCACCGCGACCCTCGAGGAGACCGCATTTTTCTTGAACCTGACCTTGGCGGTCTCGCAGCCGGTGGTGCTGGTTGGCGCGCAGCGGCCGGCGAGCGCGCTCGGCACCGATGCCGGCATGAATTTGGTCAACGCCCTGCGGGTCGCCGGGTCGCCGGCGGCGCGCGGCAAGGGGGTGCTGGTCGTGCTGAACGACGAGGTCCACGCGGCACGCGACGTGGTCAAGACCTCGACCTACCGGGTGCAGACCTTCCGCTCGCTCGATTTCGGCGCGCTCGGGCATTGCGACGGCGACGACGTGCATTTCTACCGCACGCCATTGGGCGCCCATATGCCCGAGGGGCCGTTCGCCGGGCTCGACCTCGCCTTGCCGCTGCCGCGGGTCGAGATCGTCTATTCCTATGCCGGCGCCGATGGCGCGCTGGTAGACGCCGCGGTGGCCGCCGGTGCGCGCGGGCTCATCGCCGCAGGGTTTGCGCCGGGGAGCCCGACCCCCGAGCAGCGCACCGCGCTCGAGCGCGCAGCCAAGGCAGGGATCGTCGTCGTCCAATGCAGCCGCGCCTTTTCCGGCCGCGTCGCCCCGCGCCGCCGGCTGCGCGAGAGCGGCATCGTCGCCGGCCTGGATTTCAGCCCTCAGAAAGCCCGCATCCTCCTGATGCTGGCGTTGTTGCAATCCACCCGCGTCGACGACATCCAGCGGGTTTTCCAGAGCTGCTGACGGGCCGCTCGCGTCGCCGGCGGAACGCGTCGGGCCCGCGCCCTCAATATTGCCCCCTTGGCTCGAGGCCAAAGGCGTGCTGGCCGTACATCGTGCCGACCGCGTCCCAATTGAGGCTGACATGGCGGGCGACGGCGTTGACGTCGCGCCAGGCGCGCTGGATCGGGTTGGCAAGGAGGAGACCGGCGCCGCCGGTCGACGCGTTGAGCGCTTCGACGGCTTGCAGCGCGAGCCGGGTGGCGTAGGCCTGGTTGCGGCGGGCGCGGATGCGGTCGGCGACGGTGATCGTCTCGCCGGCGCGCAGTTTCGCCATCGCGTTGCGCAGATCGGTCACCAGGATCAGCTCGGCGGCATCGACCGCGGCAGCGGCTTCGGCATAGCGCAGCTGGACCGTCGCGAATTCGGCCATCGCAAGGGCGCCGCCGGCGAGCGCGCCGCGGGTTCGGCGCCCCTCCGTCATCGCCAGATAGTCGGCCAGCGCCCCCTTGGCGGCGCCGACCGCGGTCGAGGCCAGCATGGTGGCACCGAGCACCAGCAGCGGCAGGCGATAGAGCGGGTTCGCATGATGTCGCGCGCCGGGAGTGGCACCCGAGCGGGTGTCGGCGAAACGCAGCACGCGATGCGCCGGCACAAAGGCGTCGCGGACGATGATGTTCTTGCTGCCGGTGCCGCACAGGCCATAGACGAACCAGTTGTCCTCGATCTCGACATCGCCGACCGGCAGCAGAAAAAAGGCGCCGTCGGCCGGCCGGCTATCAGTTGGCGTGCTGCCATTTGGCGGGGCGGCATCCGACGGTTCAATCAATGCGCCGAGGCGGATCCAGCTCGCATGATCGACCCCGCTGGCGAACGACCATTTGCCGTTCAGCGTGTAGCCGCCCGCGGCCGGAACCGCCGCGCCGGTCGGGGCAAAGCAGGCGCAGGTGAACGGGTCGGCGCCGCCGCCCCATAATTCGCGCTGTGCCGCGATCGGGTAATGGCCAAACGAGATGCCGTTCGACAGCGCGCCGTTGACCGCCCAGCCGGTCGAGGCGCAGGCGGCCGAGATCGCCAGCGAGATTTCGAGCGCCACCACGGGGTCGTATTCGAAGCCGCCGAACTCCCTCGGCCTAGTCGTGCGCAACAATTCCGCATCGCGGATCGCGGCGATGATCCGTGGGTAAATCGTGCGGCTGCGCTCGGTTTCCTCGGCGAGCGCGCGGATCTCGGGAACCAGCGCGCGGGCGCGAGCGATCAGCTCCGCCGGAGCGGGCGCCGGCGTGCTGCGGATCGCGGCGCTGGACATGGGGCTGCTCCGATGCAAGCTCATTGCGGTTTGCCGAGGATGCCCCGGCGGCAAAACCGCAGCAATGCGAAAGCACGGCGGCCTGCGAAAGTGCGGGAATCTGCAGGTTCATGCTTGGGTTCGGCTCTCCGCCGCAGCGTTATGCCGCCGATTGACAACCGGACGACGGCGGCTTAGCGCTCTGCGCGCGATGGGAGCCGCCGGCATGCGCCGCGCCGCGATGATTGGATCGCGGCTTGCAACCGGCGCTGCAAGCGGGAGAACGAGGTGCCGATGGCCACGCTCGACGAGATTGTTTCGGCGGCGGCGAAGGTGTTCCGGACCAAAGGCTATCATGCCGCCACCGTGCGCGACATCGCCGAGGCGGTCGGTATTCTGAAGGGCAGCCTCTACCACCATTTCGAGAGCAAGGAGGCGTTGCTCTATCTCGTCGTCAAAGAACCGATCGCGCAGATGTTTCAGACGATCTCCGCGATCGCCGACGCCGATTTGACGCCGACCGAAAAGCTTCGCCGAGCGATTTTGGCCCATCTTGAGGCCTTCGATCGGCATTACCCGCATCTGTTTGTCTACTTGCGTGAGCGCGAATCGGTAAAGCAGCGATTTCGCGAGATGATCGGCTTTTCGCCGAAGGATTACGAGCGCTGCTGGCAGCAGATATTGCGCGCAGGCGTCGAGAATGGCGAATTCCGCTCCGATCTCGATCTCGAGGTAACTTCGTACGGGCTCTTGGGCATGCTGAACTGGGCGTATAAATGGTACGATCCGCAGGGCCGGCTGAGCATTCAGGAAGTCGCCGAGCAGTTTACGGCGTTGGCGCTCGGCGGTCTCGCCGCTGCGCAGCCGGTTGGCCCCGACCCCGTTCGTCGCGCCATCCCACCAGGCTTGGGAGTGCGGTACATCGCCGCGCGGCATGGCTTTGACAAGGCCGGATCGGAAGGGTAGCCTCTGGCAACCAAACGCTCGTTTGGCGGTCTTCGTCCTTGGATCAGTTCCGCTCCACAGCTTGATAGGAAGGGGTCATGCGCAACCAATACAATGTCATCGACGCCGATGGTCACATCCTTGAGCCGCTCGATCTTTGGGACAAATACATCGACCCGAAATTCCGCGACCGCGCGCCGCGCATCGTCAAGGGCGAGAGCGGCAAGGAGCGGCTGGTCATCGAGGAGCACTCGGTCGGCGACGGCCGGCTCGGCATCGGCCGGATCGGCGGCGTCGGCGCGCGGCAGGGTGTCGTCGAGGCCGACACGATGGCCTACAAGGATGGCAAGCCCGGCGGGTTCGACCCGCACAAGCGCATTCCCGACATGGATGCCGACGGCATCGACGCGGCCTTTTTGTACCCGAGCCTCGGCCTGTTTTCGGGTGCCATCCACGACCCCGAATTGGCGGCCGCGGTGTGCCGCGCCTACAACCGCTGGCTCGCCGATTATTGCAAGCCGTACCCGGATCGGCTCTTCGGCATCGCCATGCTGCCGCTGCAATCGGTCGAGCTGGCGATCGACGAGATCAAGTTCGCGCGCAAGGAATTGGGTTTCCGCGGCGGCTTTATCCGGCCCAATCCGTACAGCGACAAGATGATCCACGACGAGCGCTACGAGCCGTTCTGGGCCGCGGCCGAGGAATTCGATTTCGCGATCGGCTTTCACGAGGGCGCGTCGAGCGGCATGCCGACGGTTGGCGTCGATCGCTTCGAGGGCCGCGGCGCCCGGCACATCATCAGCCACACGATGGAGATGATGCTAGCCTGCATGAGCGTGATCTGGGGCGGAGTGTGCGAGCGCCATCCGAAGATCCGCATCGCCTTCCTCGAATCGGGCGGCGGCTGGATCGCGCCGTGGCTCGACCGCATGGACCGCCATTTCGACGACCAGGGGTTCAACGATTCCGGCCTGACGACGCGGCCGAGCGAGCTGTTCCAGCGCAATTGCTGGATCTCGTTCGAGCCGGTCGAAGGCAGCATCAAGGCGCTGGCCGATTACATCGGCCCGCACAAGATCTTGTGGGCGACCGATTACCCGCACCCCGACGGCTTCTTTCCCGGCGCGCCAAAGATGATCATGGACCGCATGGAAGGGCTATCGCCGGAAACCAAGCACCAGGTCATGGCCGGCGGGGCCATGGGGCTCTATGGGCTGAACTGACACGGCCGACAAAAACGCTGTGCGTGATCGGGCAACCGCGCGCACAGCATCTCCCGGAAGCTGCTATGATCCCGACCGAAGCTGTGGGAGGGACATCATGTCGGTTCGACTTGTCGTCACGATCACCGCGGCGCCGGGCAAGGGCGCCGCGCTGGCGCAGGCCTATAGGGGGCGCTGCGCCGAGGTCATGAAAGAGCCCGGCTGCGAGCAGTTCGAGGTGTTTCAGAGCGCCGTCAACCCGGACAAATTGGTGTTAATGGAGCGCTGGAAGGATCAGGCGGCGCTCGACGTGCATGCCAAGGTCAACACGACGCGCCCGCCGCTGCCTTCGGGATTGCGGGTCGGCAACGGCGAACGCGAGGACTACGAATACAATCGCACGCGCTGAGCCGGGATTTCGCGCGGCGGCAACCGGGAGGTCGCGATGGGCTGGCTCGACGGCCAGGTAGCTCTGGTGACCGGCGGCGGCTCGGGGATCGGCCGCGCCGTCGTGGAACGCTATGTCGCCGAAGGGGCGCGGGTCGCGGTCATGGACCGGGTGCCGGGCCGCGGCGAGGAGCTGCGGCGCGAATTCGCCGACAAGGTGGCCGCGATCGCCGGCAACGTCGCAAGCCTCGACGACAACCGGCGCGCGGTCGCGGCGACCGTCGCCGCCTTTGGCCGGCTCGATATTTTTGTCGGCAATGCCGGGCTGCTCGACGGGTTTATCCCACTGGCCGAGATGCCTGAGGAGAGGCTGGAAGCGGCCTGCGACGAGCTGTTCGCGGTCAACGTCAAGGGCTGCATCCTCGGCGCCAAGGCGGCGCTCCCCGAGCTGAACAAGGCGCAAGGCTGCATGATCTTTACCGCTTCGGGAGCGGGGTTCACCTCGGCCGGCGGCGGGGTGATCTATACCGCCTCAAAGCATGCGGTGGTTGGAATCGTGCGCCAATTGGCGGTCGAGCTGGGTCCGCGCGTGCGGGTCAACGGCGTCGCACCCGGCGGCACGATGACTGACCTGCGCAGCGTCGCGGCGCTGGCGCTCGAGGACCGCTCGCAATTCGCGCTTCCCGGCGCCGCGGAGCGGATCGCCGCCGGCAACCCGCTGCATTTGGCGATGGAGCCCGCCGATCTCGCCGGCGCCTATGTGTTTCTAGCGTCGCGCGCCAACGCCCGCGGCATCACCGGCAGCATCGTCTCGGTCGATGCCGGCTCGACCCTGCGAATGCCGCGGCGCAGCTGACGAACTGAGGACTGTCGCTGGACGTCCGAGATCGAGGAATCTATCCAACTCAGCACCCCGCCGCCCCCGCGAAAAGCGGGGGTCCAGGGCGCGCGGTTACGCGGTCGCTCTAGGTTCCCGCTTTCGCGGGAACAAGGGACAGAAATGATCTGGTATAGCGAAAGACCCAGTGAGGAGGCAGGGATGGCGGGAGATCTGAACGGCTTGGTCGATAACGACAATGGCCTGGTCAGCCGGCGCATCTTTATCGAGCCGGAGATCTACGCGGAGGAGCAGAAGCGCATCTTCGCCCGCTGCTGGTTGTTCCTGTGCCATGAAAGCCAGATTGCGCAGCCCGGCGATTTCTACACGACCTATATGGGCGAGGACCCGGTTCTGGTGGTGCGCGACACCCACGGCAAGGTTAACGCGTTTTTGAATGTCTGCCGCCATCGCGGCAATCGCCTGTGCCGCGCCGACAGCGGCAACGCCGCTAGCTTTACGTGTGCTTATCACGGCTGGACCTACCGTAACGACGGCACGTTGACCGGCGTCCCACACCTGAGGGATTTCTATTACGACAAGCTCGACCGGACGCAGTGGGGCCTGGTGCCGGTCGCGCAATTGGACAGCCATCGCGGGCTGATCTTCGCCACCTTCGACCCGGCGGCGCCGCCGCTGCGCGAATATCTCGGCGAGATGGCCTGGTACCTCGACGTGTTCTTCGACCGGCGCGAGGGCGGGGTCGAGGTGCTCGCCACCCATAAATGGATCATGCCGTGCAACTGGAAATTTCCGGCCGAGAATTTTGGCGGCGACGCCTACCACGTGCAGTGGACCCATCTGTCGGCGATCACCACCGCGTTCAGCAGCGGCGTCACCGCCAACCCGAAATCGCTGGGCAGCATGGTGTCGCCCGGCAACGGCCACATGCTGATCTGCGTCGGACCCGACGATGTCGGCGACCCACCGGTGCCGGCGATCCAGGCTTATGAGCGCGAGATCCGCGACGAGGTGGCTAGCCGCCTCGGGCCGCGGGCGCGGCTGTTCAGCCCGATCGTCGGCACCGTTTTCCCGCATTTCTCGATCCTGCGCAGCACCTCGCGCACCTTTCGGGTATGGCAGCCGCGCGGGCCGGACAAGACCGAGGTGTGGTCCTGGGTGTTCTGCGACAAGGCCGCACCGGCCGAGGTCAAGGAGGAGGTGCGGCTCGCCGCAGTGCGCGGCTTCAGCCCCTCCGGCACTTTCGAGCAGGACGACATGGACAATTGGCAGGAATGCACCCAGACCTGCCGCGGCGCCGTCTCGCGGCAGATGCCGCTGAACTACCAGATGGGCCTCGGCCACGACCGCTTCGACGCGGGGCTCGGCGGCTGGGCCAGCGAACAGCGCATCAGCGAGAATAATCACCGCCACTTCTATCGCCGCTGGGCTGAATTGATGGCGGGCGGCAGCTGGAGCGAGCTCGCACCTCGAAAGGCGCAGGCCGCAGATGACTGACGACGTGATCCGCGAGGGGGTCATCCGCGACATCGAGCAATTCCTCTACCGCGAGGCGCGTCTGTTGGACGAGCGACGGTTTCGCGAATGGCTCGAACTCTTTACCGACGATCTGCGCTATTCGATGGCGACGCGCGCCAACCGCTATCCGCTGTCGAGCAAGGCGATCGCGGTGCTCGACCCGGCGCGTCGGCCGAATGACGAAAGCGTCGATGAGGACGCGCTGGCGATCCTCGACGAGACCAAGGCGACCCTCGGCGGTCGCGTGGCGCGGCTCGAAACCGGCATGGCCTGGGCCGAGGACCCGCCGTCGCGCACCCGGCACTTTATCGCCAACATCGAGATCGCCGACATCGGGATGGCGCCGGGCACCGCGGCGGAAGTCCAGGTCCATTGCAACTTTATCGTCTACAAGAGCCGCTCGGAGACCGAGCAGGATTTTTACGTGGGCGCCCGCCGCGACCTTCTGCGCCGGGTCGATGGCGGCTGGAAAATCGCCCGCCGCAAGCTCGTCCTCGACCAGAACGTGCTGCTCGCCAAGAACATCAGCATCTTCTTTTAAGATCTATGGCCAGCCTCTCGCGGCAGGCGGATCGCGGCGGAATCCGGAACGCGCACTGCTATTGACAGGCTGCGCGGCGCGGGATACCGCTCGCGGCGTGCTCCATTCCCTCTCTTCTGCGCCGAGGGCCGGGCGATGCAAGTCTCTTATTTCGAAACCGCGCGCTATCAGGTGCCGCCGGGCATGCCGGCCGAATGGCCGGTGCCGCCGGCCGCCTATGATCCCGAGACCGGCACGCAGGCTTTTGAGGGCATGATCGACCGGATGCTGCTGGTGGAGGAGCTGGGCTTCGACTGGATCAGCGTCTCCGAGCACCATTATTCGCCGCGCATCCTGACCCCGAACACCACGGTGTCAGCCTCGTACATGGCGGCGCGCTCGAAAAAGATAAAGATCGCCGTGCTCGGCCCAATCGTGTCGCAGAGCAACCCGGTGCAGGTCGCCGAGGAGCTGGCGATGCTCGACAATTTCGCGCAAGGGCGGCTCGTCGTCGGGCTGTTGCGCGGCACCACCAACGAATATCTGACCTTTGGCCTCAACCCGGCCGAGGCGCGCGAGCGCACCACCGAGGGCATGGAGCTGATCCTGAAGGCGTGGACCGAGCCGCAGCCGTTCGGCTGGCAAGGCCGCCACTACCAGTTTCGCACCGTCTCGGTGTGGCCGCGGCCGTTGCAGCAGCCATTGCCGCCGACCTATTCGCTCGGCACCAGCCGCGAATCCTGCGAATTCGCCGCACGCCACCGGATCGGTCTCGGTGTCTCGTTCGCGCCGTTCGAGATCGTGTCGAAGTCGACCCGGTACTATCGCGAAGAATGCGCGCGCTGCGGCTGGGAGCCGACCCCGGAGCAGATGCTCTATCGCGCGAACATTGTGCTGGCCGAGACCGACGCGGAAGCCGAGGAGCTGCTGGAGCAGCAGCGGCACGGCACCGCCCCGTTCCCGATGCGGGCCGGGGTGCGCGACGCCCTCTTAAAGCTCGACCAACGCAATGTCGCTGGGCAGCCGCGGGCGGCGAATGTCGGCGGCGTGCTGCCGACCTCGTTTTTCGGCAGCCCAGATACGGTCGTCGAGCAGATCAAGCGCTGTCGCGACGAGGTCGGGGTCGGCGTGCTCGATCTGGCGTTCCAGAACCCCGGCGCCAGCGACACCGGCCGGCTGATCGGCTCGCTCGAGCTGTTCGGCAAAGAGGTGTTGCCCCGCGTCCGCGACCTGTAAGCGCGGGCCTGTCGCCGCGATGAAAATCTCCTACTTCGAAACCGGGCGCTATCATGCGCCGGGCAATATGCCGCGGGCGTGGCCGGCGCCGCCCGAGGTCTATGACCGCGAAGCTGGGGCGCGGGCCTATCGCGGCATGATCGAGCGGGTTCGGTTCATCGAAGAGCTCGGCTTCGACTGGGTCAGCTTGTCCGAGCACCACTATTCGCCGCATCGCCTGACGCCGGCCCCGGTCGTCTCGGCCGCGCATGTGGTGGCGACCTCGCAGAAAATAACGATCGCCGTGCTCGGCCCCATCGTGTCGCAGAGCAACCCGGTGCAAGTGGCCGAAAACCTGGCGATGCTCGATAATCTGGCGCCGGGCCGCCTGGTGGTCGGGATGTTGCGCGGGACCACCGGCGAGTATCTGAGCTATGGCCTCAACCCGACCGAGGCGCGCGAGCGCACGACCGAGGCCATGGAGCTGGTGCTGAAGGCGTGGACCGAGCCGCAGCCGTTTGGCTGGCAGGGCCGCCACTATCAGTTCCGCACGGTATCGGTCTGGCCGCGGCCCACGCGGCAGCCGCACCCGCCGACCTACGCCCTCGGCTCTAGCCGAGAGTCGTGCGAGTTCGCCGCGCGCCACCGCCTCGGCCTCGGCGTCTCCTACGCGCCGTTCGATGTCGTCGCCAGGGTCACCCGGCACTACCGCGAGCGATGCGCGCATCACGGCTGGGAGCCGACGCCAGAGCAGATCATCTACCGGGCGAATATTATCGTTGCCGCGAGCGACGACGAGGCCCAGAGCCTGCTGGAAGCGCAGCGGCGCGCACGGGCGCCGTTTCCGTTGCAGGCTGGGGTGCGCGATGCGCTGATCGAGCTCGATTCCCGCAACGTCGCGGGTGAGGCCCGGACACCGAATGTCGGCGGCATGCTGCCGACAAACTTCATCGGCGGCCCGGATGCGATTGTCGAGCAGATCGAGCGCTGTGGCGCCGAAACCGGAGTGGGCGTCATCGACTTATTGTTTCAAACCCCCGGCGCCGGCGACACCGGATCGCTGATGGCCTCGCTCGAGCTCTTCGGCAAACAGGTGCTGCCGCGCATCCGCGAGGTTTGACGGCAGCAGGCGTTGATTTCGGAAGGATGGCGCATCGTGGTGCAGGCGGGAGCGGGCTTTATCGAAAGTCATGTCGAGGCGGATGGCTTTCTCGTCCGCTATATGGAGGCGGGTCAGGGGCCGGCTTTGGTGCATTTGCATGGCGCCGGCGGTTTGCGGCTGACGCCGGGGCACGATCTGCTGCGCCGTCGTTTCCGCGTAATCGCGTTCGAGATGCCGGGGTTCGGAAGCTCGGCCGAGAACACGCGCACGGGCGACATGCCGGAGATGGCGGCGACGATGGCGCGGGCGGTCGACGCCCTCGGCCTCGACAGCTTCAATCTGATGGGCACCTCGTTCGGCGGCAAGACCGCACTCTGGCTGGCATTGCAGCAGCCCGAGCGGGTGCACGCCATCGTGCTGGAAGCGCCGGCGGCAATCCGCCCGCAAGGCACCGAGCCGCCCTCGGGGTCGCCTGAAGAAATGGCGCGTCGCCTTTATGCCCACCCCGAACGGGTCGGACCGATCTCGCTGCCCGATCCGGCCGTGCGGGCAAAGGCCGGCCGCCTGGTTGGCCGGCTGCGCGGGCCCGACCGCGACGTCGATCTCGAAAACCGGCTGCCGAGCCTGGCGATCCCGACCTTGGTGCTGTTCGGCACGGTCGATCGGGTGATCCCGCCCGAGATGGGGCATTTCTACAAAGAGTTGATGCCGAATTGCAATCTGGTCTTTGTTTATGATGCCGGGCATGCGATCAGCACCGATCGCCCGGAGGCTTTCGCCGAGGTGGTCGCCGATTTTGTCGAGCGCCGCGACGCCTTCGTCGTCAGCCAGACCGAGACGGTGATCCACCCTTAGGGCGCTTCAGGAGGGCGGCGACGAGAGCGGCGGTGGCGAGCTTCGAGCTTTGCGGAGCACCGACGCTCGTCCGAATCTGTCAAATGCCTGACAAGCTTTAATAAGCTTTTGTTGCCATCGAATCAGAAACCAGCAAGAATGCTGGACGTCGGCGAAGGTTAATTAACCATTAGGACAAGCGGTGAGGATCATCGCCAGTCGCGGCTGAATGCATCGGCTGCACGAAGCTTGCCCAACCCTAGCAGATCGCTTGCGGGGGCGCTGAATAATTGCGCGAGGGCGCGGACCCACGTTGGGCGAATTTAGGGATATGCAATGAAACCATGGATAATCGTATTGTCCAGTGCCGTTGTCGCGGTTGCCGCCGCGGCCGGCGTCGCCCTGCCCGAGCTGTCCATGACCGCGCATTCAGGAATCGTGCCGGGCGTAAGGGCGCTGGCGCCGATGCTGGTGGTGACGGTGCTCGCCGGCTACGCGCTGTGCGCTATTTTATTGACGGCGGCCACCCTGGTCGGCAGCTGTGTGCTGCTGCGCTACCGCCTCGCCCGCATTCCGCGGCATCGGGGCCCGGCCGATCCCGATTGGACCGCCGCTTTCGAGGCGAGCGGGCTGCGGCGGCTGGCCCCGGCGCTCGCGATCTCCCCGCTGCGCCCCGGGGGAGCTGATCGGACAGTGGTGGTCCGTGGCCGGTTTCGCCCGGAAGAGGCGCGGCGGGAGATGGCCCGACTCTACCATCTCTGGACGGCGCGCACCCATTTTTGGAGCGCCCTGATCGTGCTTGCCGCCGCCGCGGCGCTGGGCCTGGCCCAGCAGCACGGCACACTGCCGCACCCGTTCGGGCCGGTCCCGGCCGGCCCGGCGGCGCTGATCCTGGTCGGCTTGATCCTGCTCGCGGTGCTGGGCCGGCTCGCCGTCGATGTCGCGGTCGAGCCTGTGGTCGAGCTGCTCTCGCGGCTCCAGACCGAACCGGTCGAAACCGCTTTGCTGCGCCGCACGGTCGAGCTGCTCGAGGCCGACCCCGGCACGAAGCCCGCTCGGAACGACAGCGCCCTGGACAGGGCGCTGCGGCTCCCCGAGCGGATGGCCGGTGTGCTCGAAGACGGGCGTCGCGCCTTGCTCGAAGCAATCGAGCATTTGTCGGCGATCACCGACGGGCTCGCTTCGACGACCCGGTCCGCGATCGAGGGGATCGAGGCTACGGTTCGCGACAGCGAAGGGCGCCCGCCGGCGACGGTGGAGAGCGCGATCCTTGATCCGGCTGGACTGTCGCGGCTGCAAGAGGCGATCGTGGCGCTGACCACGGCGTTGGAGCGCGTCCCGACATTGCCGGCTGGGGCGCCGGTCGCCGCGCCCACGGCTGGCGACGCCTTCCCGGCTGCCGGCCGTGAAGCTGACCCGCAATTTGCCGAGGAACTGAAAAAGCTGCTGGCCGAGATCGGGACCGCGCCCTGAGGCCCTGAGGCGCAAGCTCATAAGCCCGAAAGGCGCGCTCGCCGCCGGACTCTCTGCGGGGCGATGCGCCGCCCGGGGACGGCCGCCGCGGCTCGGCTGGCCCCGAATGCCGCTCCGGCGAAACGCCCGATGGCGTGCGCGAGACCACCCTGCTAATGCCTGCTGTGCCACAGCCTGCCTCGGCGAGGCGAGGCCGGGCGCGGCGCAACCAACTTAGCTATGCTTGAGCTCGGCCAGCAGCTTTTGGGCTTGAGCCTTGTCGCTAAAGGAAGCGCCGGAGCCGAGCAGCTTTTCAAGCATTGTCTCGGCATCGGTCGACCGGCCGACGCGATTGAGGGCGACCGCCAAGTGATATTGGATCGCCGGGTCCGCCGGAGCGGAGACGTTGGCGGCGGTCAGATAGGTGACAGCCTTGCCTGCGTCGCCTTGGGCCAGCAGGATCCAGCCGAGAGTGTCGTCGATCTGCGCAGCGCTCGGCGCCGCGGCCACCGCGCGTTCGGCGAGCTGGCGGGCCTTTGGCAGATCGCCTTGCTGCTGGTAGAGCCAGGCCAGGTTGTTGAGCGATGCCGCATCGTCCGCGCGGACGGCCAACAGCTTTTGGTATTCGGCGATCGCCACGTCATATTTCTTGTGTTGCAGGTACAGCGACGCCAACGCCGCGCGAATGGCGACATCGTTCGGCGCAGCTTTAAGCCGGTCATTCAGCAGCGCCACTGCCCGGTCGGTATCGCCAGTTTGGCTGTAGGCCCGAGCGAGCGCGGCGGTTAGACCGTCATCGCCGGGCTTGGCCTTGAGTGCGCTTTCGAGCAGAGCGATCGCATCCTTGCTCTTGCCGGCGTTTACCAGCAGATCGGCCGAGACTAGATCGTAAAGCGAGTTCTTCGGGTCAGCCTTCGCGAAGTCGTGCGCTTTTGCCAACCCGGCGTCGAGGCCGCCGATCTTCGCATCGATCTGGATCAGCTCGCTCTTGAGGCTGGCGTTTTGCGGCGCGCGATCGATCGCCGCCTGCAGCACGGTTTGCGCCTCGGGGTAGTTTTTCGCGGCGCTTAGCGTCGATACGTAGCGCGACAGGATCGGCGCTGAATTCGGCGCCAATTCATACGCGTGCTTATAGGTCGCGATTGCCGCCGGCAGATCGCCGGCGCCGATCTGGACTCGGGCCTGGGCGTCGAGGACATCGAGGTTCGCGGGAAACTTGCCGGCGAGCTCTGCCGCCGCGGCGGTGGCATTCTTCCAATCCTGACGCATGCCGTAGAGATTGACGAGCTTTAGCCCCGGTGCGGGATTATTGGGCGCCGCGCTGCGCGCGCGGGTAATGTCGCCCACCGCCTCCGGCCAGTTCTTCTGGGCGATGGCAATGTCGGCCAGCCCGAGCAGGCCGGTCATATTGTTCGGCGACTGCGCCAACAGATCGTCATAGATTTTTTTGGCGTCGGCGGTGCGGCCGGTAGCCAGATACAGCTGCCCGAGCACCGTGCGCACCGCGACATCCTTTGGGTCGGCGGTCAATCGCCGCGTCAACGTCGCCTCGGCTTCGCCGAAATGTCCGGTGCGGATGTCGAGCTGGGCGAGCGCCACGGTAAGCGTGTCGTCGGCCGGGCGCGCGGCCGCCGCCTTTTCGAGCAGCGCTGTGGCGTCGCTGTATCGTCCCGCGGTTTCGTAGAGCTGCGCCGCCGCCAGATCATAGGCGTTGCTGGTTGGATCAGCCTGAGCAAAGCTCGTCGCCAATGACACGCCGGCATCAACACCGTCGAGCTCGGCGGTCACCCGCACCAGATCGACCTTCAGCGCCGCGTTCTTGGGGTCGCGATCGATCGCGCCCTGCAGCACGCCGCGCGCTTCGCGGTAATATTTTGCCGTGTTGAGCAAGCTCAGGTAGCGCGACAGGATCGGCAGCGAATCCGGCGCCAGGATGTGCGCCCGCTTATAGCTCGAGATCGCGCCATTGGTGTCGCCGGCGCCAATCTGAGCTTGCGCTTGCGCTTCCAAAACGTTGACGTCGGACGGAAATCGGGCGCTCAGCGCCGAGGCCACGGTGGTGGCGTTGGCCCAATCCTGCCGCAGCTCGTAGGCGCGCACCAGAACGAGGTCGGGCGCGGTGTCGTCGGGCGCCGCGCTGCGCGCGCGATTGATGTAATCGGTCGCCTCGGGCCATTTCTCTTGCGCGATGGCGATGTCGGCCAGGCCGAGCAAGGCTGCCTCGTCCTTGGGCTTTTTGGCGAGCTGATCGGTGTAGATTTTTTCGGCGTCTGCGGGCCGCCCGGTCGTCAAATAAAGCTGGGCCAGATCGCGGACCGCCGGGGCGAAGCTCGGCTGCCGCGCCAGCGCGGCACGAAACGCGGTTTCGGCCGCCGGATAGTCGTGCTGTGCGGTTTTGACCATGCCCAGCAGCGTCTGATAGAGCGCATTGCTCGGTTCACGGTTGATCAGAGAGGCGGCGACCGCGGCAGCCTTGTCGAAGTGCCCGGCGCGCAGCTGGGCCAGCGCCAGCGTCGGTCCGGCAACCGCCGCCCCCGACGGCGTCTCGAACACCCGTTCGAGCGCGGACATGCCCTGGCTGCTCTGGCCGGCGCTGATCTGCGAGATCGCCGCCTGCGTCTGGATCGCCTGGTTCCCCGGCTCGAGCGCCGCCGCCTTGTCGAATTGCTGCAGCGCCTGCTCGGGCTTGTCGTCCGCCATATAGGCGTTGCCGAGCAGGGTTAGCGTCTGCGCGTCCGACGGCGATTTGGCGGTGATCGGCGTGAGATAGCCGATAGCGCGTGCCGGGGCGCGCTGGCGCAGCGCCGCCACCGCAGCGAGCCGTGCGGCCTTGGCATCGTTCGGCGCCTGGGCGAGGTATTTGTCGAGGATCGTCTCCGCCTCGGCATATTGGCCAAGTGCGAACTTGGTCGCACCCTGTAAGTAATAGCCGGCCACGAACCTGGAAAAAAGCGGCGAAATTCGGTCGAAGATCTGGTCGGCCGCAGCATAGTTCTTCTGCCTGGCGCGCTCGAGCGCGCGCAGATAGCTCGCCATGAAGTTGTCGGGGCTGGTTTTGAGGATCGGGTCGAGATCCTGGTCCGCCGCCAGGTATTTGCCGTCGGCAATGTTGAGGCTGGCCCGGCTCAGTCGTACCGGAATGCTCTTCGGGTCGATTTTGAGGGCCGCATCAAAGCGGCTCAGCGCCCCTTTGACATCGCCCTTGGCGCGGTCCATTTCGCCCATCACTTGGAGCGCCTCGACCGAACGGGGATCGGCGGCCAACGCCTGGTCGAGGAGCTTCATCGCCGCGCCCGGGTTGCTGGCCGCCAGCAGCCGCGCCAAGGCGATCTTGGGCGGTGTGGCGCTCGGATCGAGCCGGATCGCATCGCGCAGCAGCGCCTCGGCCTTGGCGCCGTCGCGGAGGGCGGCGGCCGCGATGCCAAGCGCAGTGCGCACCTTGCTCTCCAACGCGGCCGGACGATCGTCCGGCTTGACCAGATCGGAGAGGTCGGCGAACTTGCCCTGCGCCAACAGCGCGTCGGCCAAAACCGGTAGATAATCCGCCTCAGCCCCGTTGCGCTCCCGCGCGGCGCGAGCCTCGCGCTCGGCCGCAACCGGATCGCCTAACTTGAGGTAGACCCGCGCAAGCTTGGCGCGCAACAGCGGGTCTTGCGGCGATTGGCGAATGGCGTTGCGCAGCTCGATCTCGGCAGCCCTCAGATTGCCGGCGTTCAGATACTGGTCGGCGTTTTTGGCGCTGGCCGATTCGGTCGCGGCGACGGCGGGCTGAGCGAGCATCAATCCGGTCGCGACGAAGGCGGCACATCGCCGAGAGAGGCGGCGTCGGGCCTGCGGCATTGCGAACCCCTTCCCTGCAGAGCTGGCCGTCACGCTTCGAGGCCAAGCTGGTGCTGCTGCATCAGATCATAAAGCGTTGGCCGGCTGATCCCGAGAAGCTTGGCAGCTTTGGATAGGTTCGACCCAGCCTGAGCGAGGGCCAGCTGGATGACCTCGCGCTCGGCGCGCGCCCGCGCCAGGCGGATATCGAGCGATTTCGACTCGCCATCGCCGTTGGTCTGTTCGAGATCGCCGACGGACAGGTCGAGATCGCCGGCCGAAACCAACGGCCCGTCGGTCATCACCACGGCTCGCTTCATGCGATTTTCCAGCTCGCGCACATTGCCGGGCCACGCGTGCTCGCGGATTGCGGCAAGCGCCGAGTGGTCGAGGCCGCGCGCCGCGCGCCCGTACTCGCCGGCAAAGCGATGCAAAAAGAAGCTGGCGAGGGCGATGGTATCGGCTGCCCGCTCGCGCAACGGCGGCACCCGCACGATCACCTCGTTGAGGCGGTAAAACAGATCCTCGCGAAAACGGCCTTCGCCCATCATCCGGTCGAGATCCTGGTTGGTCGCGCAGACGATTCGCACATCGACCTGCACCGGCTTTCGCCCACCGACCCGCTCCACGATCTGATCCTGCAGAAAGCGCAGCAGCTTGACCTGCATCGGCAACGGCACGTCGCCGATCTCGTCGAGAAACAGCGTGCCGCGATGGGCGCTCTCGATCCGCCCGATGGTTTGCCGCAAAGCCCCGGTGAACGCCCCCTTTTCATGGCCGAACAGCTCGCTTTCGAGCAATGTTTCGGGGATCGCCCCGCAGTTGATCGGAATAAACGGGCCGCGGGCGCGCCGGCTGAGGCGGTGGATCGCGTGCGCGAGCAATTCCTTGCCGGTGCCGCTTTCGCCAAGCAGCAGGACCGTGACGTCGGTCGGCGCCAGCTTCTCGATGTTGCGCAGCACCCGCAGCATTTCGGGGCTGCTGCCGATGATGCCGTCGATCGGCGAGGCAATCGCCGCTTCGGTCAGCCGGCGATTCTCGGCCTCGAGATCAAACATCTGCTCGGCGCGGCTGACGATCATCCGCAGCACGTCGATGTCGATCGGCTTTTGGTAAAAATCATAGGCGCCAAGCGCGATGGCCCGCAACGCGTGCTCGCGCGTCTCATTGCCGGTGGCAATGATGACTTTGGTCGAGGGGGCCAGCTCGCGGATCTCGGTCAATGTCGCCAAGCCTTCGGCGGCCCCGTCCGGATCCGGTGGAAGCCCGAGATCGAGGATGGCGACCGGGATGCGCGATTCTTTGACCGCCTCGATGGCTTCGCGGCGGTTGCCCGCCGGATGCACCTTGTGCTCGGAAAAGGCCCAGCGCAGCTGACGCAGCAGTCCGATGTCGTCATCGACGATCAGCAGCGGTTTGACTGGTGCAGCCATGTTCTATCCCGCAGCAGAAGGTACGAAAGGTTGATCTTCGCGGATCAACGGCAGCACGATCCGCATCGTCGTGCCGGCGCCTTGCCGCGAGATCACTTCGAGCTCGCCGCCCGCGGCCCGGATCAGCTCGCGGGTCTGGAAGGCGCCGATGCCGTAGCCGCCCGCCTTTGTCGAGCGAAACGGCAGGAACAGCCCATCACGGATAAACGCTTCGTCCATTCCGGTGCCGCGGTCGACGACATCGACGACAAACCGCTCGCCAAGCCGGCGCGCGGAGACCACGACTGCCTCGCCAGGCGGCGAGGCGTCGAGCGCGTTTTGCACCAGATGGGTCACCGCGGAGCGCAACCGGTCGGGCGCGATCGGCACAATCTGATCGCCGCCCTGTTCGCCGCCGTCGCGATCGCCGAGGCTGCCGCCGGCATCGATCACGACCGAGCCGGCGGCAAAATCGGCGGCCGCCGCGGCGACGATCGCGGCCGGGTCGCGCAGCGCCGTCGGCCGCCCCGCCGGGCCGGATTTCAGCTGGTCCAGCAGATGGTTCATGCGGGCGACCGAATCCTCGACCGTTTGCAGCATGTCGCGCTGAAATTCGGGGTCGTCGATGTAGCGGCGCGCGTTCGACACGACCAAACCGAGCTGGCTGGCCAAATTCTTGATGTCGTGCACGACAAAGGCAAAGCGCTTGCTGTACTCGGTCAACAGCTCGGCCTCGCGCAGCCCTTTGGTCGAGCGCTCCTCGGCAAGATAGCTCGCGGCCTGGCGCCCGGCTGCGCGTAAGAGGTCGAACGCCTCCCAGTCGAGCCCGGCCGCATGGCTTGGGCGGTCGAGCACGACAAAGCCGACGAGCTCGCGGCGATGCGACAGCGGAACCGCAAGCCAGGCGCGCGGCGGGGCGGCCGGCCAGCCCTCGGCCGCGGCATCGCGGGCGCGCTCTTGGATCCAGCTGCCGTCGCGGAAGCCGGCGACGAACGATGCGTCGCCGGCCACCCTCTCGCCAAGCCCGCCGCGCGCCGGCCATGACGCAGTCGGCCAATAGTCGAGGCCCGGGCTGAGCGACCACAGCATCCCGGCCGGGCTGGCAACGAATTCCGCGAGCGCGCGGATGATCCTAACCTGCAGCTCGTCGCCTTGCCCGTCGCCTTGGCCGTCGCCCTGGCGCGGCTCGGACACCAGGCTGATGAATTTGAGCCATTCGACCCGATAATCGTAGCGGTGGCTAAAGAAGTTGCGGGAAATCAGAAATTTGAGGCGCTGGCGAAAGCTTCCCGAGGTCAGCACCGTGGCGAGCACGACGATGCTGCCGAACAGCATCGCCAGCTGCAGCACCAGCCCCCAATCGCCACCGAAACGGCGCAGCAGCATGGCCACGATCGCCACGGCCAACAGAAAGCAGCCGCTCGCCAGCAAGGTCGCGCTATGCAGGACTACCTGGCGCGACACGTGGATATCGATCCGCCACTGGCGATTGCGCGCCATCGCCAGCGCCAAGAGCGGCACCATGAAGGCGGCGGCAACCGCGCGCCCGAGCGCCAGACCCGGATCGACCCGGCCACGGGTGATAAACGCGTCCGAGAACAAGAACAGCTCGTAGGCGTAAAGAAAGCCGAGCCCGAGGCATAGCGGCCAAGCCTGCCAGCGGCGGCCCGGCGCGGTGTTGCGCCACAGGTTCTCGACCGCCAGCAGCCCGAACACGCCAAACCCGACCCGCATCAGGAGCTGCGCGTAAACCCCCAAAAGATCGCTGCCAAAGATCAAGTTACGCAGGTCGATCGCGATCGCGAGCGCGCAGAAAGCCAGCGCCGCCGCCAGATAGCGCCGACCCACCTCGGAACCGGCGGCGCCCCGCGCGGTAACCAAGGTCGCGGCGAACAGCAGCCAGGCGGATAGCCTGATGCCGTCGAGCAGCGGCGGGAAACCAATCGGCAGGATCGCCGCCGCGTCGGTCGCCGTCGCCCAAGCCGCCGAAGCGAGGCAGCAGCCGATGATCGCCCAGCCGGTCCGACTGGTCCGGCCGCGCAGCACCATCAGCGCGACGATCAGCACAAAGGCGAGAGCGCAGCCCGAATAGACGGTTTCGACGACGGCGCTGTCCAGCTTCGTTGTCCTATCTTGCGCCGTGATTCCAAAAGATCACGCGCGCTGTCTGCAGCAGGATCAAAAAATCGAGAAAAATACTTCGGTTCTTGACGTAGTAAAGATCAAACGCCAGCTTGCGCCGCGCATCCTCGATAGACGCGCCGTAGGGATAGTTGATCTGCGCCCAGCCGGTGATGCCGGGCCGGACCCAGTGGCGCTCGGCGTAGTAGGGGATCAGCTCGGCCAGGCTGTCGACAAAGAACGGGCGCTCCGGCCGAGGCCCGACAAAGCTCATATCGCCGCGCAGCACATTCAGGATCTGGGCCAGCTCGTCGATGCGCAGCTTGCGGATCACCGCCCCGACACGGGTGACACGCGGATCGCCGTGGGCGGCCCATCGCGGGTTGCCGTCGAGCTCGGCATCGGTGCGCATGCTGCGGAATTTGAAAATGGTGAAGACTCGACCGCGCAAGCCGACGCGTTCCTGACGATAGAGAACCGGGCCAGGGCTTTCCCCCTTGATCAGGCAGGCGGTCATCGCCAGCAGCGGCAGCGAGAAGATCAGGAGCGCCACGCTGACCGCGATGTCGAAGCTGCGCTTCAACACCTCGTCGATGACCCCGCAGCGGAACCCGTCGGAATAAAACAGCCAGCTCGGGCGCAGCGCCTCGAGGTCGACGGTTCGCGTTTCGCGCTCCCAGAAATCGAGAAAATCGGTGACCCTGATCCCGGCGAGCTTGCAGTGCAGCAGCTGGCGGACCGGCAACCCGCGCCGGTCGTCGGTCGCGACCACAACCTCGCTGGCGCCCAGCCGCAGGCCAAGGTCCGCGAGCGCGTCGGGCTCGGCGGCGGCCCAGTCGAGCGGGTCGGCGCCGAGCGAGGCCCGCTCGCCCGGCATCCGCACGAACGACACTGGAAAAAAATGCGGGTTGTCGCCGGCCGCCACCAGATCGCCGATCCGCGCCGCCTGGGTGCCGTTGCCGAGCACGACAATGCGCCGCCGCAACAGGCCGCGGCCGAGTGTCAGCAGAAAGGTTGCGCGGGTCAACAGAATGCAGCCGAGCCAGACCAGGCTTGCCTTCAGCGGCAGATCGTCGGCGTCGGCCAGCTGTCCCAACTCGGTGCGCCACAGCGCGGTCGAAGACGCCGCCAGCATCAGCACCAGGATAAAGGCGACCGCGATCTTGCTGACCAGCAGCCGAAAATCGACAAAGCTCTGCTGCCCGTAAAGACCGACCGAGATCATCGCGGCCACCGCGGCAACCGACAGGCCCGCGGCAAGCCCGGCGGGAAAGCTCGGCACACCGAAGATCAGCGGTGTACTGCCGTTCGACTGAGACAACATCTGGTAAAATGCGGCAGTGATCAGCAGAGTGTCCGACGACACCAGCAGCACGACCGAGACAGGGACAAAATGTCTGAACAGTCTGAGCTGCATCGCCGATTGTAATTTCGTTAATAATGTCCACTGCCCGTGGCGGGACGGTGCCGTCAATCGCGCGTGAGTATATAGCAGAACGGCGTGCCGGCGTCCAGTAGAACGCATGGTCGGGCCGGCGCGGCCAATGCCGTCATTCGGCGGCGCCGAGGCGGGCGATGTCGCGGCGCTCGACGAGATCATCGGACAGGCTCAAATCATCGCGGCCGACCGGATCATCGGCCGCCGCGACCGCTGCGATCCCCGCGAGCGCGTCCCGCTGCTGGTCAAACAGCTCCCGGATCCAGTCGATGACCGCGCGCACGCAGGCGGCCCGGCGCAGGTCTCGGTGCACGATGACCCAATAATCCGCGGCCAGCTCCGGCACCGGCGGAGCGACGCGCTCGAGCTGCGGGTCGGCGTCGGCGGCGTAGCACGGCAGCAGCCCGATCCCGAGCCCGGCGCGGATGGCTTCGAGGCGCATCAGCAGATCTGCGGCACGCAGCACCACTCTGCCGCCGCAGCCGCGGATCTGCTGGTCGAGCCAGCGTGCGCTCGAATAATGCGCCTGCTCCTCGGTATAGGTGATCCATTGGGCGCGACCGGCGGCCGAGGCAGCGCCGCGGCCGCGCCGGCGGTAGAGCGCGCCGGCGATCGCGCCAACCTTGGTGACATAGAGATTACCGGCCTCGGGCACGCCGTGGCGCAGCGCCAGATCGGCGTCGCGGCGCGCCAGGTTGGCGGTCTGCGGCGATAGCACCAGCTCGAGGGTGATCCCCGGCGGCAGGCAGGTGTCGCGTGCAGCGGCGAGATCGCGCGCCAGCAATATCGAGGCCCATTCGCCAACCGAAACGCGCACGGTCCCGCTCAGTGTCGGCGAGGCCGCGGCCCGATGTCGCTCGAAGGCCAGGGCCGCCGTTTCGAGGTGCTCGGCGGCAGTGATCAGCGCCTCTCCGGCAGGGTTAAGGCGAAGCCCCTCGGGAAGCCGGTCGAACAGCGCCGGCCCGCCAAACGAGGCTTCGAACGCGGTCAGCCGCCGGCCGACCGTCGGCTGGCTCAAGCCCAGCGCGCGACCCGCGGCGCGCAACGATCCATGCCGGGCGACAGCGAGAAAGATCCGGATGTCGTCCCAGTCCATGGGCGGCCCCTCCCAGACAAGCGATACATCTTCCTATCATCTGCTCTTGAGATTGTCGATTGCCGCTATCGTGACGTATCGCTAACGTGACGGTCGCAAGATGTTCGATGCCGGCAGCGCGCACCGATAATGCCCAGGGTCTGGGCGAATTTGTCGGCGATCGCCGTGCGGGGCGAGGGAGCAGTGCCGATGTATTTCGACCGACGCTTGTGGGAGCTGACGCGCGGGCTGCGCGGCTGGATCGCCTTTGCCATCGCCTTGGGGCTCGTCGCCTCTGTGGTCGGCATTGCTCGGTTCGTGATCCTCGGCATCCTGTTGTCGCACGTCTTCAAGGGAGCCGGGCTGCTCGCGGTGGCGATCCCGGCGGTCGGCGTCGCCGCCGCGGTGCTGCTGCGCGGTTCGATCGAGCACCATCGGGCGATGGTTTCGCACCGCACCGCGACGCGGGTGCAGGAGGAATTGCGCGGCCGCCTCTATGACAAGATTGCCGAGTTGGGGCCGGCCTGGTTTGCCGGCGAGCGCACCGGTGGGGTCATGCTGTCGGTCGTCGACGGGGTCGAGCAGCTACAGAGCTTTTTTGGCCAATACGTGCCGCAATTGTCGATTGCCGTGCTGACGCCGGTCGCGATCTTCGCGTTTATCGCCTTCTGGGATCTGCCGGTGGCGACGGTGATGCTGGTCGCAGCACTGGTCACTCTGGTCGCGCCCACCGTCTTTCTGCAGATCGAGCGCCGCACCAGCCAGGGGCGCCAGCAGGCGCTGAAAGCCTTTGGCTCGGAGTTTCTCGACGGCGTGCAGGGGCTGCCGACCCTGAAGGCGTTCGGTCAGAGCCGCGCCTTTGGCCGGAGGCTTGCCGCCAAAGCGCACGAATTGTGCGACAGCACCCTGCGCGTGCTGTCGACCAGTGTCATGACCCGCGGCATCACCGATTGCGGGGTGGCGATCGGCGCCGCCGCTGCCTTGGCGCTCGGCGTGTGGCGCGTCTCGCACGGGCTGATGAGCATCGAGGCGCTGTTGATCGTGCTGATGGCCGGAACCGAGGTGTTCCGCCCGCTGCGCGACCTGCGCATGGTCCTGCACCAGGGGATGGTCGGGCAATCAGCCGCCGCCGGGATCAACGCGCTGCTGGCGGCCGAGCCGCTGGTGCCGCCGCAGCCGCCCGATCTGGCGCCGCCGCCGGTTGCGCTGCTGCCGACGATCGCTTTTGAGGAGGTGCATTTCGCCTATCCGGGCGGTCGCGGCGCCGCCCATGACGGGCTCTCCTTCACCGTCGGCGCGGGCGAGAAGATCGGCATCGTCGGCCCGAGCGGCTCGGGCAAATCCTCGGTGGCACGGTTGCTGCTGCGCCTCTTTGACCCGCAGCAGGGGCGCGTGCTGATCGGCGGGCGCGACTTGAAGACGCTCGACCCCGAGGCGGTGCGCCGGATGATCGCGGTCGTGCACCAGGACACCTATCTGTTCCACGGCACGGTCGAGGAAAATTTGCGGCTGGGCCGGCCGGACGCCGACCAGGTCGAGCTCGAAACCGCGGCGCGCGACGCCAACGCGCTCGACTTTATCGAGGCCTTGCCGCAGGGCTGGCAGACGATCATCGGCGAGCGCGGGGTCATGCTGTCGGGCGGCCAGCGCCAGCGGCTGGCGATCGCCCGCGCCCTCCTGCGCGACGCGCCGATCCTGATCCTCGACGAGGCATTATCGTCGGTCGATACCGAGAACGAAGCGGTGATCCAGCAGGCGATCGACCGGCTCGCGGCCGGGCGCACGACCCTCGTCCTGGCGCATCGGCTGTCGAGCGTGATCGGCGCCAACCGCATCCTGGTGCTCGACTGCGGCCGCGTCGTCGAGTCCGGCCGCCACACCGAGCTGATCCGCCGCAACGGCGCCTATCGCCGGCTGATGGGGGCGCAGGCAGAGGAGCGCGAGGGCGATATAGCTCTCGCCGAGGACAGCGCGGCAGCGGGTGTGCCGGCCGAGCGCCGGCAGCTCGAAGCGGCGGCCGAGACCGCCCCGGCGACGCTCGCGGGCGAGGCCGCCCCAGTCGGCTGGGCGGCAACCCTCGGCACCCTGGTCGCGATCATCAAGCCGTGGCGCCGGCGCTTTGCGATCGTCGTCGGCGCCGGCATCACCCGGGTCGCTGCGTTTATCGGGGTCGGCGTGGTCGGCGCGCTCGCCGTCGCCGCGGTGAAGACCGGCGCGCCGTTCGGCTTTCTGCTGATCCTGCTGGCGCTCGCCGCACCCTTGGCCGGGCTCCTCCATTGGCTCGAATCCTGGCTCGCCCACGACATTGCCTATCGCCTCCTGGCGGAGAT
This sequence comes from Allostellaceae bacterium, assembly GCA_036500965.1. Lineage (GTDB taxonomy): Bacteria > Pseudomonadota > Alphaproteobacteria > ATCC43930 > CGMCC-115725 > AP-15. The sequence goes on from DASYBC010000054.1 coordinate 61,319, forward strand.
GCGGATCGCACTGTTCGAGAAGCTCGACACCCTGGCGCCAGCCTATCTGATGCGGCGGCGCTCGGGCGATTTGATCGCGCTCGCCAGCCAGGACGTCGAGACCGTCGAATATTTCTTTGCCCATACGGTAGCCCCGGCCTTGGTCGCGGTCCTGGTGCCGGCGACGGTGCTGATCGTGCTGGCGGTGGCCGCCTGGCCGGTCGCACTCGCGCTGTTGCCGTTTGTGCTGTTCGCGGCATTGGCGCCGGTGGTGACGCGGGCGCGGATCGACCGCCTCGGCGGCGAGGCGCGCGAGGCGCTCGGATTGCTGGGCGCCTATGTCACCGAGACGATCCAGGGTCTCTCGGACCTGGTCGCGTTTCAGGCGGTGGCCGGCCGCCGCCGGCGCTTTATCGAGCTGGTGCGCGGCTATCAGCGGATCAGGCTCGAGCTGCTGCGCGACCTCTCGGCGCAGACCGCACGGCTCGAAACCGTGACCGGGCTTGGCGGGCTCGCGGTTGCGGTAGTCGGCGCCCGGCTCGCCGCCGAGCATCACTTGGCGCCGACCATGCTGCCGTTGCTGATCCTGATCGCGCTGTCGTCATTTTTGCCGATCTCCGAGATTGCCCAGGTCAGCCGCCAGCTCGCCGACACGATCGCCTCGACCCGCCGGCTCCATGCGGTGCATCGCGTGGTGCCGACGGTGGTCGATGGCCCGCTGCGCCCGCCCGAGCCCAAGGGCGGCTCGGCGATCCGCTTCGAGGGGGCGAGCTTTGCCTATCCGGGTACGCGGCGCGCGGCGCTCAGCGACATCCGGCTCGCGGTGCCGGCCGGTTCCACCCTGGCGTTGGTCGGGCCGTCTGGCGCCGGCAAGACCACGATCGCCAATCTGCTGCTGCGCTTCTGGGACCCGAGCGCCGGGCGGATTCTGATCGACGGGGTCGATCTGCGCCAATTCGAGCTCGACCATCTGCGCCGCCGGGTGTCCTTGGTGTCGCAGGACACTTATCTGTTCAACGACACCCTGCGCGCCAATGTGGCGCTGGCCCGGCCCGAAGCCGGCGAGGCCGAAATCGAGCGTGCGCTCGAGCAGGCGGCTCTCGCCAAATTTGTCGCGAGCCTGCCCGAGGGGCTCGACACCCCGGTCGGCGAGCGCGGCGTCCAGCTGTCCGGCGGGCAGCGCCAGCGCGTCGCGATCGCCCGCGCCTTTCTGAAGAACGCACCGACCCTGGTGCTCGACGAGGCCACCTCGCACCTCGATGCGGTCAGCGAAGCGCAGGTGCGCGGTGCCCTCGATGCCCTGATGCGCGACCGCACCACGATCGTCATCGCCCACCGGCTTTCGACGGTGCGCAACGCCGACCTGTTGGCGGTGCTCGACCATGGCCGGCTGGTCGAGACCGGCAGCCATGCCGAGTTGATCGCCCAAGGCGGCCTCTACTCCCGGCTGATCCGCCACCAGCTCGAAGGTGCCCGCCAGCCGCTCCGCGCCGCCGGCGATTAGACCGAGTCTCCTCGACCCCACGCCGATTGCGGCGCGAGCGACTGCTGACCATCGTGACCAAGATCGTCAACAATGGCGAGGGCCGGCATGTCCGAGAACGCGGCGGTCTGGTCGGTCGCCGAAGCCAAAGCTCGGTTGAGCGAGGTGATTGACCGGGCGCTCGAACAAGGGCCGCAGGAGATTACCCGAAACGGCCGCCCGGCTGTGGCCGTCGTCGCGTCCGAGGAGTGGGCGCGCAGAACCTGGCGCAAGGGAACTCTCGCGAAATTCTTCGCAGCATCGCCGCTGCCCGGCGCAGAACTCGAGATCGAACGTCCGCAAGACGGGGTGCGTGAGATAGCGCTGTGAGTCGAGGCTGGTTGATCGACACGAACGTTATTTCCGAATGGTTCAAGCCTCGGCCCAATGCCGGGGTCGTGCGCTGGCTGGAAGAGGTGGATGAGGATCCGGTTTTCTTTAGCGTCATCAGCCTTGCCGAAATCCGCTTTGGGGTCGAGCGGCTGGACCCGGGGCGGCGCGGGGCGCGACCGGACCAGTGGCTCCGGGAGGAGCTGCCGACCCGCTTCGACGGTCGCATCGTGTCGGTGGACGAGCGGGTCGCCGATGCGTGCGGCTGGCTATTGGCCCGGGCAAGGAGGGCCGGGCGCGGGCTTGGCGCAATGGACGCGCTGATCGCCGCCACGTGCCAAGCCTGCGATCTCGTGCTCGCAACCCGCAACCTCGTCGAGCAGCTAGGGATCGAGCTCAACGCCCCCTTTAGTTGATGCCGAGGAGCTTAGCGGCGGTGCCGCCGAGGATCGCGATCTTGTCGTCGTCGCTCAAGCCGGGAGTCGACAGGATGTGGTCGACCGGCACCTTGTTCCACGGGAACGGGTAGTCGGTGCCGAGGATGACCTGGCCGACGCCCGACTCGGCGATCAGGTGACGCATCGCCTCGCCGGTGAACATGATCGTGTCGAAATAGAGCTGTCCGTCCTTCAGGTATTGCGTCGGTTTTTTCTTGGGCAGCGGGCCGACACGGTCGGGGAAGGTGGTGATCACCGCGTCCGAGCGGTTGGCGTAGGAGGGCAGAAAGCCGCCGCCATGCGCGGCGCAGATCTTCAGCCCCGGGAACCTGTCGAGCGTCCCCTCGAAGATCAGGTGCGACAGCGCGATCGTGGTTTCGAGCGGGTTGCCGATCGTGTTGGTGAGGAGCCCGCTGCCCCTGAGCCGGCCGGTCGGCTCCAGTTCGCGGGTGCCGAGCGGGTGCATGAAGATCAGGATGCCAAGCTCTTCGGCCTTGGCCCAGACCGGGTGGAATTTCGGGTCCGCCAATTCCTGGCCGGCGACGCTGCCGCCGACCGACAGCCCGCGCAGCCCTAAATTCTTGACTGCGTGCTCGAGCTGCTCGACCGCCAGAGACGGGTGCTGCAGCGCGACCGTGGCGAAGGCGACAAAGCGGTCCGGCGTGCCGGCGCAGAACTCGGCGAGCTTTTCGTTCTGGATCCGGATCAGCTCGGCCGCCGCGTCGCGTTCGGCGCGATACCAATACGGGTTGATGCTGAGCGCCTCGACATCGACCCCCTCGGCGTCCATCTCGGCGATGCGATCGCCGACGTTCGACCACAGGAGGCCCGGCGCCTCGAGCGGGTGGTTGATCACCGCCGCCGCCTCGGGAACGATGGTGTGGGCGTGGATATCGACGGTCTTGACCCGCTTGCCGCTGACGACGACCTCGCGCCGCCGGCCGGCTTGTGGCGTTCCTTGCCGGGATTGGCCTTGAGCCGCGTGCGCCGGCCGCGCTCGCGTCATGTTGCAGCCGACAAAGGCGATGCCGGCGAGCGCACCGGTTAGAAGCTCTGCGCCGATAGCCATGTCCTGTCTCCCCTGGTCGATTGCGATTGGCGAAATCTAAGCCGCCGACGCCACGCGGCGCCACCGGTTTGCGTCGGGCGCCGGGGCGGGGCTGACCCGCACCGGCGGCGGCGGTCAGGAGCCCTTCGGCGCCGCCAGCAGGTCGGCGAGCCTGGTCTGCATCATTTTCGCCTTGTAGGACGGGATCGCGTACACCCACCGCGACACCCGGCCGTCGATCTTTTTCGCTTCGGCCGCGGCTTTGCCGGAGCCGCCGGCTTTGAGCGCGACCCAGTTCTTGTTGTCATGCTGGAACAGATCGACCTTGACCGTCAGCCCGTCGAAGCAAGTGAAGGATGCGACGGTAGCGCTCTTATTCGGCACCGGCAACTTCGTCGCCGGCGCGACGTCGTCGAGGTCGAGCGTCTCGAGCGCCATCGCCGGCTCGCCGAGCGCCGTGTCGTCCTTGTATTTGGCGTTGGCCGGCGCCCCGACGACGGCGAATTTCGCGTCCGGCGCGGCGCGAGCGAGGATCAGGGTCGAGCCGTCCGGCTGGGTCAGGCTGACCTTGGCGACCCGCTTGTCGGGGATGTCGACGATCTGCCGGTCGAGCCAGTTCGCCATCTCGTCGGAGAAGTCGAGCGAGCCGCGCGCCAGCCACGATTGCGGGTCGCCGGGCCTTCTGACATAGACGCCGTTATTGCCTTCGCCAAGCCGGTCATAGCTTTGCTTGCCGACGATCAGCCGGGCCAGCACCGCGGCGGACTTGTCTCTGAGGGTCACCAGCGTCGATTTACCCTTGCCCGGATCCTCGACCTGGAGGCGCGGGTAAAGAGCGGGCTCGCGGGTTTTCGGCTCGACCAGGGTCACGTCGGCCAGCGCCAGCACGATCCGGCGGATTTTTGCGGAGGCCGCCGGATAGTCGCCCTTTTGCGCCACCAACCAGTTGTTGCCGTCGCGCACAAAAGTCAGGTCGAGCCCGCTGCGCCGAACCGCGACCGAAGCGACCTCTCCGAGCTTGTTCGCGAGACCCGGCAGCGCCGGCTGGTCCGCCCCGGCGCGGCTGACGGCATGCCCGCCGGTGGCCAGCGCCGCCCCAGCGAGCGCGACCAGGACCACGGTTGCGGCGGCGAGCGGGATCAGGCTGCGTCTCTGCATGGCGCTCCCTCGCCAATTGTGCGCCGACATGCTGCAAACCCGCTGCTCATGCTTCGAGCGCGCGCCGCCGGCGACGCTTGACCCGCACAGCCCCGACGATGACCGCGGCCACGGCGACAATGATCGGGATCAGCGCGATGTTGAAGAATTCGAGCTCTTCCTTCAGCCCCTCGATGTTGCGGCGCAGCGCCGCCTGCACACCGCGCAGCTGGCGGCGGGTTTGCAGCATGTCGGCGCGGAACTGCTCGACCGCCTTCTCCTGCTCGGGCGAGAGGGTCGCCGGCGTGTCGGCCTCGTTCTTGCCGGTCAGGTCGGCGAGCTGCGCTTCGGTGCCTTTGAGCTTGGCCTGCAGCGCCTGCTCCTCGGCGCTGTAGCGCGCCTGAGCCTCGCGCTGAATGCGATCGACAACGACAAACGGGCGGGTCGCGGTGCCGCGGCTGCGCAGCCCGATCAAATCCTCGCCGCCGGCCAAGACGTCGATCGCATTGGCGACAAAGTCGCCGTTGTTGGCGAGCGGCACCGCCACCTGCTGACCGAAGAAATTCTGGCTCTGCACCCAGAGCCGGTCGTCGAGCATGTCGGTATCGGCGACGACCACGACGTTGATCGGGTGCGCCGATTGCTTGAGCCATTTGGATGCGCCTGTGGCCTTAGCGCCCCGCGGCTTCGGCGCCGATGGCGTTACCGCCGCTCTCGGCGGGCCGTCGGGGAATGCGCTGCCGACCATGCCGGTGACATGGGCGGCGAGGATGTAGCGTTTGCCGGTCGGCGTGAAATCGGCGAGGAGGCCGGCGACGTCGGGCATGCCGTCGAGCTTCTCGACCGGGATCCTGTCCGAATCGCGCGACGTCCAGATCAAGGGCTCGATCGTTGTCTTGGCGCGCGGCAGCTTCTCGAGGATGCCGGCTGAGGCCAAATTGACGTGGCTCAGATCGGCGGTGATCATGTCGCTGCGATTAAGGTTTGCGGCGTGCAGGTCGAGCCACGCGACATAGTCGAGCGGCTCGTCGCCATGGCCGGGAACCGGCACGTTGACCTCTTGCGCGTCGCGGCGGTCACCGGCCACGTATTTGTCGGACATCTGAAAGCCCCAGGCCTTGAACAGCGGCACCAGGTTGCTGGCGGTCGACGCTCCCGGTGGGGTCTCCTGGTTTGGCTGTGAGGCCTGCATTTCAGAGTGCGGATCGACGAAAATCAGCGCCTTGCCACCCTTCAGCACAAATTGGTCGATCGCGAACAATGTCTTGGGCTGGAGGTGCTGCGGGTGCGCCAGCATCAGCACATCGACATCTGAGGGAATGACGCCGACATCGCTGCCAAGCGGCTCGATTTTGTCGAGCTGCTGCAATTGCTGGATGACGGCCATCGGCTGGCTCGGCTGGCCCCGCATCATCGCCATCATGTTGCCTTGCAGCGGCAGGCTGCTGATCAGCCCGACCACCGGCTTTTTCGGAAACGCCAGGCTGCGGACGAGCTTGGTCAAGTCATATTCGAGAAAGCGCTGCCGGTCGGGCGAAAAGAACGCGATTGTCTGCTGGTCGTCAGTCGAGTTGGTGCCGGCGAGCCCGAAATAAACCTGGTCGCCTTCGCTGTCGAGCGGCACCGCCTGCAGGCCAAACGCCACCGCCTGGTCCTCGACCGCCGAATAGGGCTGCGGATTGAAGACCTCGAGACGCAGCTTGCCATGCGCCGCGGCGACGTATTGATCGAGCAGCTCGCGCACCCGCTGGGCATAAACGCCATAGGCCGGAACCTGGTCGCCGAGCCGGGTCGAATAATAAAAGCGCAGGGTGATCGGCTCGTCGATCTGCGCCAGGGTGCGCAAGGTGCCGGGCGACAGCGTGTAAAGATGCTCGGCGGTCAGGTCGAGCCGCGCCGAAAACCAACGCCCGATGATGATGTTGACCGCGACCAGCATCAGCGCGATGCACACGAGGGCGGCGACCGCGACCGCGCGGCGCGAGCCAAAGAAGCCGGGGGAGCGGGCCGTTGCGTTCATCTCACTCGGCCTTTTCGAGGTCGACCAGGATCGCGTTGGCGAACAGAAAGGCGACCATGATCGAAACGAAGTAGGCGACGTCGCGCACATCGAGCACGCCGCGGGTGATGGCGCTGAAATGGTCGAGAAAACTGGTCTGCGCGATGGCCCCGATCAGCCATTGCGGCGCCCAGCCCTGAAACAGCCCCAGCACCACCGGCGAGCCGGCGACGGTAAAGACAAACGCGATCGCCGCGGTCACGACAAAGGCGATGACCTGGTTCTTGGTAGCCGCCGAAACGCAGGCGCCGATCGCGAGGAAGGCGCCGGCCATCAGCCAGCTGCCGATATAGCTCGCCAGGATCACCCCATTATCGGGATGGCCGAGCAGGTTGACCGTGATCCAGAACGGAAAGGTCAGGGCGAGCGCGATCCCGGCAAAGCACCAGGCGGCGAGGAATTTCCCGACGACCGCCTCGGTCATGCGAATCGGCAGGGTCAGGAACAGCTCGATCGTGCCGCTCTTGCGCTCCTCGGCCCACAGCCGCATCGACAGTGCCGGGATCAGCACCAGGTATAGCCACGGATGAAACGCAAAGAACGGCTGCAGATCGGCCTGCCCGCGCTGGAAGAAATCGCCGACAAAAAAGGTCAGCACCCCCGCCATGACCAGAAAGATGACGATGAACACATAGGCGAGCGGGGTGGCGAAATAGCTCGCGAGCTCGCGGCGGAAGATGGTCAGGATGTTGCGCATGGCGGGTCAGGCCGCTTCAGCAAGCACGGCCGGCGCCCCCGGCGCCATCGTGATCTCGCGAAAGACGTCGTCGAGCCGGCCGCGCTCGACCCGCAGCAGGGCGAGCTGCCAGCGATGCGCGCGAGCCAGATCGGCGACATCGGCAGCGATGTCCTCGCCATCGCGCGGGAAGGCCATCAGCGCTTCGCCCTCGCTGTCGTTGACCGGCTCGACGGCCGCAACCGCGGGCAGGCGCGAGAGCTCGGCGCGGATTTGCGCCGGATCGCCGCCGGCAACGACCAGGCGCACGGCGTTGTGGTGGCGCGAGCGCCGCGCCAGCTCGGCCGGGGTCGCGTCGGCGAGCACGCGGCCGTGGGCAATGATGATCGCCCGGCTGCACACCGCCTCGACTTCTTCGAGCAGATGGGTCGAGATGATGATCGCCTTCTCGGGGCGCATCGCGGCGATGATCCGGCGCATCTCGTATTTCTGGTTGGGGTCGAGCCCGTCGGTCGGCTCGTCGAGGATCAGCACCTGCGGGTCGTGCAGCAAGGCTTGCGCCACCCCGACGCGGCGCCGATAGCCCTTCGACAAGGTGTCGATCGGCTGGTGCAGCACCTCGGCGATATGGATCATCTCGACCACCCGGCCGATGCGCAGCTGGGCTTCGCGCCCGGCAAAGCCGCGGATATGAGCGATAAAGCCGAGAAATTCGGCGGGCGTCATGTCGGGATAGGCCGGCGCACCCTCCGGCAGGTAGCCGATCGAGCGCTTCGCGGCGATCGGCTCACGGGCGACGTCGTGGCCGCAGATGATTGCGGTGCCGGCGGTCGGCGCCACAAACCCGGTGATCATCTTCATCGTCGTCGATTTGCCCGCTCCGTTCGGGCCAAGAAAGCCCAAGACCTCGCCGCGCGGCACCGTGAACGACACGTCGTCGACCGCGATCAACGAACCGAAATGTTTGACCAGATGACGGATTTCCAGCATAGAGCCAGCCCCCAGCATGGCGGCACTGTTTTGCCATCCTCCGCCGGTCCCCGCAGTGCGGCGCAAGCGCGCAGCAATGCGGTCCGCCGACTCGCGGCCGAATAGCCGCTCACCGGCAATGGAGCTCGCTATCGGGCGCCGTCCCCTCCGGGGCCTTCAATGATCCGCCGAGTGCGGCTTTTTTCGGGCGTCGTGATGCTCGCCTATGTGGCGATGCATCTGTCGAACCACGCGGTCGGCCTCATCTCGCTGCCGGCGATGGAGTGGGTGTTGGCCAGGGTCCTTTTGATCTGGTCGAGCCCGCCGGCGCAGGCGCTGCTCTACGGCGCCTTCCTCGTGCATTACAGCCTGGCGCTCTGGGCGCTATGGGAGCGGCGGACCCTGCGCTTGTGGGGCAGCGAGCTGGCCCAGATCGTGCTCGGCTTCGCGATCCCGATCCTGCTCGTCCGCCACGTGGTCGGGAACCGCGTTGCCTCCGATTTCTTCGGCGCCGACACCAACCATTACACCTATGTGCTGTGGGTCTATTTCGTTCAGTCGCCCTGGCACGGCGCGTTGCAGATGGTGACTTTGGTGATCGCCTGGGCTCACGCGATGATCGGCCTGCATTTCTGGCTCAAGGTCAGGCCGTGGTACAAGCGCGTGCAGCCGGCCGCACTCGTCGTCGCCGTGCTGGTGCCGGTGCTGGCGCTGCTCGGCGTGGTCGAGGCCGGGCGGCAGGTCGCCGCACTCGCCGCCGACCCCGCCTGGACCAGGGCGGCCTTCGCCGAGATGCGCCTGCCCTCGCCGGCGGCGGCGCGGCAGCTGGACCTGATCGGCACGCTCTTAGGCTGGTTTTTTGCGGCGACAATCGCTGCGGTGCTGCTGGCGCGGCTCGGGCGCCGGTGGTGGCAGCGTCGCCGGGGACTGGTCCGGATCGGCTATCCCGACGGTCGCTTTATCGACGTGGTTCTCGGCACCAGCGTGCTCGAGGCGAGCCGGCTCGCCGGCGTTCCGCACGCCCATGTCTGCGGCGGCCGCGGCCGCTGCTCGACCTGCCGGGTGCGGGTGCGCGGCGAGATCGGCAGCATCGACCCGCCGGGCGAGACCGAGCGACGCGTTCTGCGGCGCATCGGCGCCATCCCGAATGTACGCCTCGCCTGCCAGCTGCGACCAAGAGGGGCCGTCGAGGTGACGCCGCTGCTGCCGCCCTTCGCCTATGCTATGGATGGACGCCGCCGGGTCGATCTCGCCCAGGGCAGCGAGCGCGAGATCGCGATCCTGTTCGCCGACATCCGCGGCTTCACGGCACTGTCAGAGGGCCGCCTACCCTATGACGTGGTGTTCATCCTCAACCGCTATTTCGCCGCGGTCGGCCGCGCGGTCGAGAGCGCCGGCGGGCGCGTCGACAAGTTCCTCGGCGATGGGGTGATGGCGCTGTTCGGCATCGAGAGCAGCGCGCAGACGGGCTGCCGTCAGGCGTTGACCGCGGCCCGGCTGATGTCCCAGCGTATGGAGGAGCTCAACGCTTCGTTGCAGTCCGAGATCGAGCAGCCGCTGCGCATCGGCATCGGCATCCATGCCGGGCCGATCATCATCGGCGAAATGGGTTATGGCGGCGCCACCGCGATCACCGCCATCGGCGACGCGGTCAACACCGCCAGCCGGCTCGAGGAGTTGACCAAAGAGTATGGCGTCGAGCTCGTCGTCTCCGAGGAGGTCGTGCGGCGCGCCGGGCTCGACCTCCCGGCCGCTCCCCGCCAAGAGATCGAAATTCGCGGCAGGCGTGAGATGCTGGGTGTCGTAACCCTCACCAGCGCCGCGGAGCTGCCGGCCCCCGGCGCAACAGCCCTGCCGGCGGAGCCGGCCCCCGCCTGACCCTAGCCTTGCGGCAGCAGCCCGTCGGTTTCGGCGATAGTGCACAGATCGGTCAGCGGATCTGCGCTGCGCGCTCCTATGCGCGTTCGTCACACCGCGGCTTGACGCAGCAAGGCGAATGGAATTCCGTGGCTGATGACCACGCCCTTTGACACGTTGCGCGCCGCACGCCGCCTTAAAGAGGCAGGTGCCGCCGATCCGGTAGCTGAGGCTTATCGCCGAAATGATCGGCGCTGCACGCGAGCTTGATCTGGCACAGTTGGCGACCAAGGTGGACTTGGCATTGCTACGCGGTGACCTGACGGCGCTGCGGAGCGATCTAGAGGGGCTGCGGAGCGATCTAGAGGCGAAAATCGCGGTTGCCGAGCTGCGGCTGATCAAATGGGTGATCGGCGTCGGGGTCGCCGCCGTGCTCGCGCTCACCGGTGTGATCTGGACGGCGACACAGGTTCTGCTGCACGCAGCACATCCGTAGCGCCGCGACGGCTGAAGCTCAGCCTTGCGGCAGCAGCCGGTCGATTTCGCCGGTGATGCGCGGATCGGTCGGCGCGATCTGCGAGGGCCAGGCGCCGGCCAATTCGCCATCGGGTGCGATCAGGAATTTGTGGAAATTCCAGCGCGGGGTTGCGGCCTCGCCCAGGCTCTCGGCGATCCAGCGGTAGAACGGATGGGCTTGGGCGCCAAGCACCCGGCATTTCTGCGCCATCGGAAAATCGACCGCATAATTGGTTTCGCAAAATTTCTTGATTTCGGCCGCCGAGCCCGGCTCCTGCTGGCCGAAATCGTTGGACGGCACGCCGAGCACGACGAGGCCGCGGTCGCGGTAGCGCTGCCACAGGGCTTCGAGACCGCTGTATTGCGGCGTGTAGCCGCAAAAGGAGGCCGTGTTGACGACCAGCACCGGCCGGCCGCGCCAAGCGTCGAGCGGCAGCTTCGCGCCGTCGATCGCGGCGAATTCGAACTGATGGGCGTTTGCGGGATCGGGCATCGGCAGCCTCCGTCGAAATGGGTCGCGTCGCGCCGACCAGCATAGCGCGAGCGGCGCTGCGCGAAAGCCGCCGCAATTCGTGTTGCGCGCTAACGGTCGTTCCCGGAGAGTGATCCCGGTTTGCGCCTGGACAGCCGACGATGCTTTTGTTGTTTTTTCTGAAAGGCATCGTTGTCGGTGCCGTGATTGCCGTTCCGGTCGGCCCGGTCGGCATTCTGTGTCTGCGGCGGACGATTTTCGAGGGCCGCTTGTCGGGGCTGGTGTCGGGAGTGGGCGCCGCAACCGCCGATGCGCTGTTTGGCGCTGTCGCCGCGTTTGGCCTCAGCTTTGTTTCCGACTGGCTGCTCGGCTATCAAACCTGGCTGCGCGCCGGCGGCGGCGTCTATCTGCTCTATTCCGGCGGCTCCGCCCTGCTGTCCCAAGCGCACGACAAGCTGGCCGAGGAATCCGACCCGGAAACCCTGTTCCGCGACTTCGCCTCCGCCTTTGCCTTGACCATCACCAATCCGGTGACGATCCTGGTGTTCCTCGCGATTTTCGCGGCGCTCGGCCTGGGCGGCGCGCGAGCGGCGCTGTTGCGCGCGGCTCTGCTGGTGATCGGCGTGTGGATCGGGTCGTTCCTGTGGTGGCTGGTGCTGAGCTCTGGTGTCGAGCTGTTTCGCCGTTCGATCGAGCCGCGCCACCTCGCCTGGGTGAGCCGCGGCTCGGGGCTTATTTTGTTCTTGACCGGGGCAGCGCTGCTGGCGTCGATCGTGGTAGATCACCTGATCTGAGCGCAAACAACGAGGGTGCAATGGTCTATCTGCCGCCCGTCTTTACCGAGGCGCGGCCCGAGGTGCTGATCGCGCATATCGAGCGCTACGATTTTGGCCTCCTCGTCAGTCATGGACCGGCGGGGCTGATGGCCAGCCACATCCCGTTTCTGATCGAGCGCTCGAGGGCGGAATCGGGGGCCGAGGAGCTGCACCTCCTGGGCCATCTCGCCCGCCCCAATCCGCAGGTTGCCGAGTTCGCCGATGGCGGCGAAGTGCTGGCAATCTTCAGCGGCCCACACGCCTATGTCTCGCCCGGCTGGTACGCGAGCCGTCCAGCGGTGCCGACCTGGAATTATGTCGATGTTCACGCCTATGGCGCGCTCCGTCTGGTCGAGGACGACGAATGGCTGCGCCGGTTTTTGCACAAGCTCTCGGCGCGTCACGAGGCCGGCCGTGCGGCGCCGTGGCGGATCGCGGACCAGCCCGCCGCCTACATCGCCGGGATGATCAAGGGAATTATTGGTCTCGACATCGCCGTCACCCGGCTCGAAGGCAAATATAAGCTCAGCCAGAACCGCCCGACCGCCGACCGACCGCGGATCGTCGCCGCGCTCGAGGCGGAGGGCAGGGCCGATGCGCTCGCCCTCGCCCGGGTGATGGCCGAGCGCGAGCCCGGTTTGGCCTGACCACAGCGGTGGCAGAGGGTCAGCGGCCGCGGAAATGCTGATAAAAATCGACGACGTCCGGGCTTTGCTGGAAACCCAGAACGACGGTGAGGTCGGTCCCTTTATGCCCGGCGAGCGGGATCGTCTCCTCGATATGGTCGGTGACGCCGGCGCGGATCTGGTTGGGATCGAAGGCGATGCGGACGGCAAGCGGCTTTTTGCTGAGGATCGTGCGGTCGGGCCCGGTGACTGCGACAAAATAGTCGAGATCCACGGCGTCGCCCTTGGCCGCCGGTCCGCGCTGACCGACGACGATTACGTCGAGCGCCATATGCACCGCGTCGGGGGTGTAGTCGCAGGTCCGGTCAACCTCGCTCAATAGCCCATAAAACGCGACATTTTGCGGAATGCGCTGGGGCGCCGCACCAAACACGGCAGTGTTGGCGAGCGGCCGCAAAATAACCGCGCTCGGGCAGGGCGCCGCCGGCTTCGACGCGAACGGCGACGGGATCGAGCTGCAACCGGAAAGGGCTAAGAGACCCGTAACTACCGCCGCTTGCGCGGCCCGGACCCGGCTCACAGCCCGCTATGGGTTCCGTCGCAGAACGGCTTGCCCCCGGTCTGCTTGCAGCCGCACAGCCAGACCTCTTCGCTCGCCGCAGCGGTGAACGGGACCGGCGTGAGCCCGGTGCCCTGATGCGACCCGTCGCAGAACGGCTGGTTGGCGCTGCGCCCGCAGGCGCACCAGAAATACCGCTTGCCGGCCTCGACAGTGATGCCGTAGGGCTCTTTTTGCGCTGGGATCGGTTCGGCCAATGTATTCCCCCACCATTGTCGCCGCCGGCTTGCCCGCGTCGCAGCGGCGCGTCAACGGCGCCGGACTGTATTCGAGGCTCGCCCGACGCACAAGCCGGGCCGACATGTGGAGCATGGAGCAGCCGATGGCCGTCTATACCGACGTCGCCGACGACGAGCTCCGGGCCTTTGTCGCGCTCTACGACATCGGCGAGGTGCTGTCGTGCAAGGGCATCGCCGAAGGGGTCGAAAACTCGAACTTCCTGGTCACTACCGAGCGCGGCAACTTCATCCTGACCCTTTACGAAAGACGGGTGGCGCGCGCCGATCTGCCGTTTTTCATTGCGCTGATGGACCATCTGGCGCATCGCGGCGTCGCCTGCCCGACCCCGCTGCGCGGACGTGACGGGACAGCGCTGCGTGAACTGTGCGGCCGCCCGGCGGCGATGGTGACGTTTCTCGCCGGGATGTGGCCGCGACGCATCCAGGCGTTCCATTGCGCCGCGCTCGGCCGGGCATTGGCGGCGTTGCACAGCGCCGGCGCCGGCTTTGGGATGACGCGCGTGAACGACCTGTCGGTCGCCGGCTGGCGGCGGCTGTTCGACGCCTGCGGCAGCCGTGCCGGCGAGCTCCAGCCGGGGCTTGCCCGCGAGGTCGAGGCCGAGCTGGCGCAGCTCGAGGCGGCTTGGCCGCGCGATCTGCCGGTCGGCGTGATCCATGCCGATCTGTTTCCGGACAACGTGTTCTTTCGCGACCGCGAGGTGACCGGGCTGATCGATTTCTACTTCGCCTGCACCGATTTTCTCGCCTATGATTTTGCGGTGTGCCTGAACGCTTGGTGCTTTGAAGGCGACGGCAGCTTTAACGTGACCAAGGCGCGGCTGCTGCTCGACGGCTACCGCCGGCAACGGCCCTTGGCGCCGGCCGAGCTCGCGGCCTTGCCGCTGCTAGCCCGCGGCAGCGCGCTGCGCTTTTTCTTGACCAGGCTGTTCGACTGGCTCAACCAGCCGCCGGCAGCGCTGGTCCGGCCCAAGGACCCGCTCGAGTTTCTCCGGCGTCTGCGCTTTCACCGCACTGTTGCGAGCCCGCGCGACTACGGCCTCGATGTCTGAGCCAGGCGCGAGCGGAGCAAGCGGTGCCGAGCCGGCGGCCGTCGACATCTTCACCGACGGCGCTTGCAGCGGCAACCCCGGCCCCGGCGGCTGGGCGGCGATCCTGCGCCATCGCGGCACCGAGAAGGAGCTGACCGGCTGGGCGCCCATTACCACCAACAACCGCATGGAAATGATGGCGGCGATCGAGGGGCTCGAAGCCTTGAAGCGGCCCTGCCGGGTGCGACTGTACAGCGACAGCCAGTATCTGCGCGACGGCATCACCAAATGGATCCACGCCTGGAAGGCGCGCGGCTGGCGCACCGCCGACAAGAAGCCGGTCAAGAACATCGATCTGTGGCAGCGGCTCGACGCGGCCGCTGCCCGCCACCAGATTGCCTGGGAATGGGTGCGCGGCCATGCCGGCCACCCGGAGAACGAGCGCGCCGACGCCCTCGCCCGCGCCGCCATCGCCGCGGCTAATCGCGGCGGCGTCTGTCGATGATCGGGGGCGATCCTCCGAGGGCACATGCCGGAGCAGCGGGATGAGCGGTTTCATCCCGCCTTACCCCGAGCGACCGTGCAAGCCGCTGTCGGCGATTTCGGCGCTGCGAGCGGCGCGCCGCAACGTGCTGACGATGTGGGAAGAGCGGTGCTTCGAATGGGAATTCTTCTCGGCCCGCGTGCTGTCGCGCATGCTGTTCGTCTGCAACAGCCCCGATACCGTCGAGCGCGCATTTATCGCGCATCATGACAGTTTCGCACGCAAGAGCCCGCAGATGCGGCACGGTTTGGCGCCGCTCCTTGGCGACGGCCTATTCATCAGCGACGGCGAGACCTGGCGGCACCGGCGCCGGATCGTCGCGCCGATCGTCCATGTTTCGCAGCTGCCGTTGTTCGCTCC
Organism: Allostellaceae bacterium; assembly: GCA_036500965.1. Taxonomy (GTDB): domain Bacteria; phylum Pseudomonadota; class Alphaproteobacteria; order ATCC43930; family CGMCC-115725; genus AP-15. Next base: position 76,552 of record DASYBC010000054.1, read on the forward strand.
GCTGATCGTCGAGGCGGCGAACGAGACGGCGGACCGCTGGGCCGCCATGGCCGGCGATAAGCCGATCAATGCATTGGCCGAAATGGCTACGCTAACTGCCGAAATCATTTGTCGTGCCGTGTTCGGGCGCCGGCTCGGGGCTGAGCATGCGGCCGAGATCGTGTCTGCCTTCAGCGAGTATCAACGCCTGATCGGCCAAGTGGACATCATTTATCTATTGGGGTTACCAGACTGGCTGCCGCGATTTCATTCGTTTGCGGCGCACCGTGCGGCACGGCGAATCCGCACCGTCCTCGACGAGATTATTCGCGATTGCCGCGAGCGGCTCGCCGATGGCGAGGCCTCGATGATCCGGCTGCTGCTGGAGGCGCGGGATGGCGAGACCGGGGCACGACTCGACGCCGCCGCATTGCGCAACGAGGCCGCGGTCATCTTCATGGCCGGCCACGAAACGACGGCCAACTCGCTCGCCTGGACGTGGTACCTCCTGTCGCAGGCGCCCGAGGTTGAGAGCCGGCTTCATGCCGAGCTTGCGGCAGTGCTGCATGGGCGTGCGCCCAGCCTGGAGGATGTGCCCAACCTCGTCTATACGCGGGCCATTTTCGAGGAAGCGCTTCGACTTTATCCGCCGGTTCCGGTGCTCGCTCGGCAGGCGCTGCGCGACGAGCGAATTCACGGCCGGCTGATCCCCGTGGGATCTCTGGTCTTGATCGTGCCGTGGCTGCTGCACCGGCATCGCAAATACTGGGAGAGCCCCGATCATTTCATGCCCGAGCGGTTCCTGCCGGAGAACGCCAGCGGTTTGGTCAGGCACGCCTATCTCCCGTTCAGCACTGGGCCGCGGATTTGTGCTGGCGCGGCTTTCGGGCTGACAGAAGCGATCCTGTGCATTGCAACCTTGGCGCAGCGCGTGCGGGTTCGCTTGGCGGCGGATGCCGTCGTCCGGCCGGTTTCCCGGTTGACCTTGCGACCGGGCAACGAGCTGCGGATGCTCGTCGAGCGCTCCGGTCAGGCCGACGCGTCGGAATACGGCCCGCTCGACACGGCTGTTACCCGCCCGTCGCGGTGAACATCGGCGGTTGTTGGTCATTCCCACGAAAGCGCAGGGCTGTCCGGGAAAACTGTGCCGGCACGATTAACGTGCATACGGCCGTTTAATTCTAATTCGGGACTCGAAAGAACAATCAAAATAAGTGGCATGAAGAGAAAAAGGTTAACGTTAACAAAGAAGTCGGCGCCGAGCAACGCAGGCAGCACGCTCAGCCGCAGAAAGCGGCTCTGCTCCTTTTTGCATTGGCGTCCGAACTTTGCTACGCAAGTCGCGGGCGTACCCGGTATGGCCGCCGGAATTAGAAATGCTTAAAGCGCGCGCCGGGCTTTCAGCGCCGCGGTCAGGGTGCCGTCGTCGAGGTAATCGAGCTCGCCGCCGATCGGGACGCCCTGGGCAAGCCGCGACAGCCTGACGCCGGTCCCGGCCACGCGGTCGGCGAGGTAATGCGCGGTGGTCTGGCCTTCGACGGTCGCGTTCAGCGCCAGGATCACCTCCTGGCCGGGGCTCAACCGCGCGACCAGCCGGTCGATCGACAGGTCCTCGGGACCGACGCCGTCGAGCGCCGACAGGGTCCCGCCCAGCACGTGATAGCGGCCGTGAAAGGCGCCGGTGCGCTCGAGCGCCCAGAGGTCGGCCAAATCCTCGACGACACAGATGGCTCCGTCGTCACGCTCCGGGTCGCGGCAGATCGCGCACGGCTCGATCGTGTCGAGATTGCCGCAAACCGCGCACGGCCGGACCGCCTCCGCCGCCTTCGCCAGCGCCAAAGCCAGCGGCGTCAGCAGGCTCTCGCGCCGCTTGATCAGGTGCAATGCCGCCCGCCGCGCCGAGCGGGGCCCGAGCCCCGGCAATTTGGCGAGCAGCTGGATCAGGGTTTCAAGCTCGGTCAAAGGCCGACGCCGATTGGCAATCAAGCGCTCCCCGAATTTCCCTCGCCGACGCGCGCGATCAGAACGGCAGCTTCATCCCGGGCAAGGACAACCCGCCGGTCAACTTTTGCATTTCCTCTTCCGCATAAGCCGAAACCTTGTGGCGGGCATCGCTGAAAGCGGCGACGATCAGATCTTCGAGAACCTCGACCTCCGCCGGGTCGAGCAGCGCCTTGTCGATCTTGAGCCGCTTCACATCGCTCTTGCCATTGAGGGTCAGCTCGACCATGCCGCCGCCGGCGACGCCCGTCATCTCGACAGCTTCGAGCTGAGCCTGCATCTCGGCCATCTTCTCCTGCATCGCCTGCGCCTGCTTCATCAGCTGGCCGATATTTTTCATGGCTATTCCTCTTCGGTCTCCGGTTCGTCGCCCTCGCTGTTTTCGCTCTCGGCAGCCTCGGTCTCGGCGGCTGGGGCGAAGCGTTCGCGGATCGCGGCGATGGTCGCGCCCGGGAACGTTTCAAGCACCGCCTGGACCAACGGGTGGCCGGCGACCTCGTTCCGCAGCTCGCGGTCGCGGCGCTGCTCCTGTTGCAGCAGAGTGGGCGCGCCCTCGGCCTCGGAAACAGCGATCAGCCAGCGCATTCCGGTCCACTCGCCAAGCAGCTGGCCGAGCCGGTTGGCGAGGTTGCGCGGCGCGCCGTCGGCCGCGCGGAACTCGATCCGGCCCGGCTCGAAATGGACGAGATGGCAATACGAGGCAAGCTGTGAGCGCAGCACCGCCTCGCGCCGCCGATCGAACAGCGCCAGGATTTCGCCAAAGCTCTGCGGCATCGGCTCGTAATCGAGGGCGGGCGCGGGCGCGCGCGTGACCGGCTCGGCGCCGGGTTCGCCATCGGCGAGCGGCGCCCGGACGGCATTGCCCGCCAGCGGCGGCGCCCCCGCAACCGGCGCCCCCGAATGCTGTTGTCGCGGCAGCGCCGCAGACCCGGGCGGGTGCATTGCCCCGGCGGCGGGGCCATTGCCTGCAGCGCCGCTCGCGAGGCCGCCGGAGAGCGCACGCACGAGTTCGGCCGGGGCCGGCAGATCGGCGACATAGGCGAGGCGCACCAGCACCATCTGCGCCGCCTGGATCGGCGAGGGCGCGGCCTGCACCTCGCCCAGCCCCTTCAGCAGCATCTGCCACAGCCGCGCCAGCGCCGGCATTGTCAGCGCGTCGGCGAGCGGGCGGGCGCGTTCGCGGTCGCCCTCGGCGATCGGGTCGCCGGCGCCAGCCTCGGGCGCCAGCTTGAGCCGGGTCAGAAAATGCCCGAGATCGAGCAGATCCTGCAGCACCAAGAGCGGGTCGGCGCCTTCGGCATGGAGCCGGTCGAGCCGGGCCAGCGCCGCCGCCGCCTCGCCGTGCAGCACCTCCTCCAACAGCTCGAAGATCTGGCCGCGATCGGCGACGCCGAGCATGTCGCGCACCGCCGTTTGCGTCAGCCGCCCGTCGGCGAGCGCTATCGCCTGGTCGAGCAACGAGAGCCCGTCGCGCACCGAGCCGTCGGCGGCGCGCGCGATCAGCGCCAATGCCTCGGGCTCGGCCTCGACCATCTCGGCCGCAGCCACCTTGCGGTAATGCTCCAGCAACAGCTCGACCGGCACCCGGCGCAGCGCAAAGCGCTGGCAGCGCGACAGCACGGTTACCGGCACTTTGTGGATTTCGGTCGTCGCCAGCACGAAGACCGTGGCCGGCGGCGGCTCTTCGAGCGTCTTTAAGAGCGCGTCGAAGGCCTGCTTCGAGAGCATGTGCACTTCGTCGATGATATAGACCTTGGAGCGCGCCGAGACCGGCCGGTAGCGCACCCCGTCCGTCAGATCGCGGATCTCGTTGACCCCCGCATGCGAGGCCGCGTCCATCTCGATCACATCGACGTGGCGGTCCAGGGCGATGTCGCGGCAATGCACGCACTCGCCGCACGGCTCGATCGTCGGCCCGCCGGCGCCATCGCGGCCGACGCAATTCAAGGCGCGGGCGATGATCCGCGCGGTCGTGGTCTTGCCGACCCCGCGCACGCCGGTCAGCATGAAGGCGTGCGCCACCCGGCCGCCCGCGATCGCGTTCGACAGGGTGCGCACCATCGCCTCCTGCCCGATCAGCTCGGCGAAGCTCTGCGGCCGGTATTTGCGGGCGAGAACGCGATAGGCGTTCGCCGGATCGCTCATCTTCGAAAACCGAGGGTCGCGGGTGGGAGACCGGGTGAACGACCCAGGCCGGCACTCGTTACGGCTGCTTCCTTCCGGACCTGACCGGGTTGGCGAGAGGCCTGTCCGCCTCCGGGCTCCCGCCCCACTATATCAGCTGTCGCCGATCGGAGGGCAAGCGTCGCGGCGCCGGCTGGCCGAGACCCCCGCCCGTGGCCCGGATGACCCTCGTCCCGGCACACGCGGCGGCGGCAGGCGCGCCGCGAGCGCTCGGATGTTCAGGGCCCGCCGTTGCCATGCGCCGCAGCCCGATGCGAATGGTCGTGCCGGGCATAGTGCTGGCGCAGCAGGTCCTTGCCGTAATCATTGCCGTTGGGCGTGCGCACGACGGTGTGGATGTGGTCGCGTGAGGGTTTGTCGTTGTCGTACATGATCCCCGATTGATGATCGAACTCGACCAGGATCACCGGGCTCAGGATGCGATAGTAGAACGGGCTCGCATCGTCGAACGCGCCGATCCAGGCAAAGCGGGTCTCGTCCAGGTGGCGCTTGGCCTCGGCCCAGCGGATTTCGGCGTGGCCCGGGCGAATGCGGCCGGTATAGGTCGCGAGCAGCGCTTCGAGACGGTCGCGACCCTCCGGCGGAAGCTCGTCGTAACAGATCCCTGCCGGGTCGATCCGCCGGTTGTCGTTGAATGCGGCGGTCAAGAGCTCCGAGGGCAGATCTTTGCCGATCGTCGCCCGTTGCCGCTCCTCGGCCGAGAGCGAGCGCATCAGCGCGTAGCCCCGCTCCTCCTCGGCGGCGAAGACGCGGGTGCCCTGGTATTTGCCGAAGCGCGCCAGCACCGGCTCCGAACCCATGAAATTGGGGGTCAGCACCAGCTGATCGCCGAGCACGAAGCAATTGAGGTTCAGGTGATGGCCGTCGATCTGCCAGCCCCACGGCTCGCCCGGCGACGGCGTGCCAAAGAGGCTCACCCAATAGAGCCATTCGCCGTATTCCTCGGGCTTGCCGGTGATTTCGAGCGCGTGCTCGTTGAGCCGCATCACATCGCGCGCCAATTGGTAACCGGCAGCGCTCAGGCTTTCCCGCATCAGCGCCACCGCAGCCTGGCGCGGGTCATGGCCGAGGTCGGCGAGGCAGATGCCGTGGCGCATCAGCCAGGGATGAATGTTCGACCATTTACGCCAGGCCTCGTCGTCGATCGCGAAGCTCGCCGCCTTGCGCTGCTCGGCGGTCAGCGCCGCCAGAAATGACCGCGCTGTCTCGACGAGCGGGGCGAGCGAGACGCCGGTCTTGCCGAGCGCGAACAGCCCCGGCGCCGCCATCTCGCTCCCGACGGCGATGCCGCGGAACGGCTCGGCGAGACCGGCCTTGGCCCGGTCGAGCATCGGCTGCATCCTCGGCGGCAGCTCGAATGGCCGGGCCGCCGGCGTCGGCGGCCGCTCCCGCAAGCCGAAATGGGCGGACTCTCCTGCCATGCCCGGCCTCCTTCGGATCTCCTGATCGCCTCAGAAATGGGCCTGCAAGCGACCGGCTTTCAATATCGTCCGCCGAGCTTCCTGTGGTCCCAGCTCATGGTTTTATGCGGGGTGACTTTGAGGACGACGCGTTTCGGGGCGCTGTCGAGCGAGCCGCGGCGCCCGCTCTGCGCGCTGCTGCGCCGGTGGTCCATGACCCGGCGCACGGTCTCAACATCGTCGATGATCTCGCAGGTGCCGCGCACCATGACGCCCTTCAACTCGGCATAGCTGGCGCCGGTCTCGACCATCAGCCCGACCTTCGGGTTGCGGCGGACGTTCAAGACCTTCTGCGCCTTGGCGTAGGAGGTCATGTAAAAGGCGCCGTCCTCGACATAGAACCCCATCGCCACGACATGCGGGAAGCCGTTCGGGTCGATCGTGGCGAGCGCGCATTTCGGGTTGTCGCGCAGAAACGCCGCCTCTTCCTCGGGATCGAGGCGGATCTGCCGGCGGCGCGGGGCCGGCGCCTCGGTTGCGCGCTCGTTCATCGTCGTCACACCGTTTGCAGGATTTCTTCCCGCGCCAGCCCTTCGCTCACCGATGCGCGCCAATCGGCGGCCCGCGGCACGATGGTTTCGGCGGCGCGCAGCCGGTAATAGCTCGGTTTGACGCCAGCCGGGGTGCCGCCCTCCTGGGCGGTGTTGACCGCCTGGCGCAACAGCCGGCGCAACTGGATGATCGCCTTGTCGGCCGGTCCCAAATGCTCCTTCGAGCGGTCGACGATGCGGCCCATGGTTTCCTGGATCGCGCGGTCCTGCACGTTGACGCCGTCGATGCCGGTGAAGCTGAGCGTCTTCTGCACCGCGCGGTCGATCAGATAGTTGTTGCCGCGGTTGGCCTTCGACCGGAACGTCGTCTGGTCGACATGCAGCGGCCCGTTGCCGATGCCGCGCTCGAGGCGGTCCTCGTCGCCGAGCGGCTCGTCGGTGACGCTGTAGGCCCAGTTGTAAACCATCGTGTTGTCGTCGTCGATCGGGACCCAGATGTGCCCAGCATCGACCGGGTTGCCGCGCTCCGAGCGCGAGGCGCGGATCTGGTGGAACGGCAGGATGTAATGGTAGGTGCGGATGTGCTGCTCGTCGTCGCCGAGCGCCCGGATGCCGGCATATTGGTAGCCGTATTCGGTCAGATCGACGGTGATGCTCGGCGCCTTGGCACGGACATAGGCGCTCGACGGGCTGATCCCGCCGCGGCCGGCGTCGTCCCGTAAGAGCCGGTGCATGATCGGCGCGTGCGAAGTGTCGAGCCCGCCCTCGAGCGCCTGCAGCCAGTTGCACTCCTGGATCACTTTCGAGACGTGGCGATGGGTCTCGGGCGCCTGGGTCCAGGCGAATTTCGGCGCCGGCGGAGTGCGCTCGGGCGGCCCCATATAGGTCCAGATCACCCCGCCCAGCTCGACCGTGGGGTATGCCTTCAGGTGGACCTTGTGGCAGAACGGCTCGGGCTCGTTAATCTGCTCGACACAGCTGCCGTCGACGGCGAACTTCCAGCCGTGGTAGACACAGCGCAGCCCGCCCTCTTCGTTGCGTCCGAACCACAGCGACGCGCGGCGATGCGGGCAATATTCATCGACGAGCCCGATCCGGCCGTCGCTGTCGCGAAAGGCCACGAGGTCCTCACCGAGAAGGCGCACCCGCACCGGCGGCCCGTCGGGCTCGGCAAGCTCGCGCGCCAGCAAGGCCGGGACCCAATAGCGCCGCAGGGTGCCGCCCATCGCCGTGTCCTCGCCAACCCGGGTCAAAAGCTCGTTTTCCTCGCGTGGCAGCATCGCCCAATCTCCCGCTGGTTCGCGACGAGTCTCGATTGAGCAACCCCTCCCGTCAAGCCGATCGGGCGGCGGCATCGAGCGCCCAGCGAGGTTTTCCGGTGCGGCCGTCCGTGACGGGGCGATCAGCGGCAGAGGTGCCGGATTTTTTTACAAAGAGCAGCGGAAATCCGGTCGGGGTTTGGCCGGCGCGTCGAACCATCGCGCCGGCGCGCCGCTATCCGGGATCTGCCCCGGATTCCAAAGGGGTGCGCAGCGCCGGCCCCAAAAATGACACGAGCCTCTAGCCGGCCGGCTGAGGGAATTCGCAACGTTTCGCCGGTAAGTTAGAGAATTCGGCTCCACATGTCGGAATTCTTGACATCATGCTTGGGATTGCTCGTCGGGCTCGATCCCGGTCGCAGGATTATCAGCGTCCCATTAAAGACGCCTGCTCGTACGGTATTGGCTCCTCGGGGTGTCGAACCGCTAGTTTCGCGATCAAGACGCAGAGAAATTTATTCTCTGTTTACACACAATGGATCAGACCTTCGAGACATCTCGTTGCATCGTTCGGTTCGCTCTGACACATGAAAACCACGAGTATTGCTGGGAACGACTAGCCGTTATGCGCCGGAACCGGAAGACGGTTCGGGCATCCCGGCAAAAAATCTGTCGGGTTCCTTGACAACCGTTGCGCTCGGCGAACCGCGTTAACCATTTACGTTGCCCCTACCCAAAGGGTTAGCCCGTTGGCACGCGCCTTGCGTCAGGCTAGACAGCGCCGTGGTCGCCGCCGATCTTCGTCGGTCATGCCAGGCGAATGCGCTAGAAGGAGAGATTCATGCGGAAGTGCTCATCGGCCTTGGTTTTGGGGGCCGTCATATTGCTGGGGGCGCTTAGCTCCCCAGCGTCAGCAGACATCATCACCCTCGGGCCTAGCTCTCCGATCGACAGCACGATAACCGGGATCGGAACCGTGAGCTTCACGCCCACACCGGCCACCGAAATCTTGCAGGTGACGGACCCGCAATATACCGCCGACTTTCCCAACCAAGACCCGACAACCGTTGCCTCTGGCATCGCGACCGTGTTCAGCGTACCGACGCCGAGTCTTACGTTGGATGATGAGGGCCCGATTCCCGCGTCCTATACTCAGAGCGTGCCGCTCGGATTTAATTATGCGGCGATTCATAATGATACCGGTGAACTTATTTTCTTTTATTCGACCTCTGAGACCAGCTTTACGCTCGACGGCTCGAACCAATTGAGCAATGCCCGCTTCTATGCCTGCGCTGCAGGCACCGCTGGCTGCTCCTCCGGGCCGCCGCTTGTTCCCGAGCCGAGCGCGCTGGCGCTGGTCGGTACCGCGCTAGTGATCTTCGGCTTCGCATGGCGGCGCCGCAGATCGGTCTGAAGCACCCCTACTCTGCCCAACGCAGGGCGCGGCCTTTCGGTCGCGCCCTTTGCGTTGGGGGCGGTCCGGGTGGCTGTTGATCGACCTTCGGCTCAGCCGCACTTCTTTGCATTGCCGTGGCAGGTTGCCTTGGCGGGCGAGCTGACGGTCACCGTGGCCATCGCCGTTGCCGGGTCCCCGCTCGCGGTGCAGGTGACCGAAAACGACGTCGTCACACTGGGCGAGACGGGGGCGGAGCCCGAAATCCCCGACGCGGTGAAGCCCTGGCCGGTGCAGGACGCGGCGTTGCTCGAGCTCCACGACAGGGTCGAGGACTGGCCGGCACTGATCGATTTGGGGCTGGCCGAAAGCGAGGCGGTGACCACTGGCGGCGGGGTCGTGAACGAGCCCGCGGTGCACGGCGTCAAGCTCGCTCCGCCCGCGCCCCAGCAGGTGCTGAACACGTCGCCGTTCGTCGGCGCGGACGGGTTCGAAGTCTGGCCCCACTGGTCGAGCGCGATGATGCCGTTCGTCGCCAGCGACAGGTTCGGGTTGGCGCCGTTGGCCTCGACCGGATCGTAGGTCGCCTGGTCGTAATCGGCGAGCGGCAGGAAACCGTTGTCGTATGGCGGCTCGGTGATCCACTCGGCCGACGCCATGCTGGATTGGTATTGGAAGCTCTGCGTCCAGGCCGCCCCGGTTGTGTCGTCGGACAGGATCAGCTGCCAGGTTTGCGGCTGGGCCGGCGAGCAGTTAGCGGTGCATGCGAGCGACGCGGTGACGATATCGCCCGGCTTCACCGTCAACCCGGCGGCCTCGCTGACCGCGGGGTAGAGCTCGTACCAGGTGTAGAAGGACGTGACGCCGGCGGTCGACACCACCGACTCGGTGCCGAGCTGGATCAGCGTCGCATCGCCGTCGCCGCCAACTCCGACCCAGTTGAACACATACTCATAGCCGTAGGGGGTTTGCCCGCCGTCATAGGTAACGTTGGGGACCTGCCAGGTCGCCGACGCGCTGGTATAGGGCGCGGCGGCGGTGACCGCGTATCCTGACCAGCTCGACGTGGCAATCGTGCCGCGCAGCCGCCTGAAGGTGCCGTCGGCGTTGCGGTAGGGCTGCATCGGCGGGTGCCGGAAACCGTCCGAAGGATGCGCGGGCTGGGCGATGGTCGGCGAAATGGTCAGGGCAGCAGCCAGAGCGGCTGCAGCGCCGCTCAGAAAAAGGTTCGGCTTCATCTCGATCCTCACAGCTGGATGGCACGGGCGCCGCGGCTGTCGGATCGAGGGTTGGCGAACGCGCCCCGACCGCCGCAATACTGGCGGACCGGGATCGTAAGGACGGAATAGTTGATAAATCGTCAGCCGAACGGCGTAAAAAAATCCGTTCAGATATATCGGCGCCGAGCTCGAATGGGTCGCCCTGGATTCGGCCTGTCATCGTGTCGGCCTCGGCATCGCGTCGGCCTCGGCATCGATCGCGCGCATGGACATGCAGTTGGCGACGCCGGTCGCGGCTCTGGCCTCATCGATGCAGGCCGGGGCGGTCAACCGCGCCCAGCCTGCCGGCGCAATAATCGCGCGGGTCGCTCGCGGCGCGGCAGCGGCTGTGTCGTAGCGCGGTTCTTGGCGCCCGACGCTCGGCGACGGCCAGGCTAGGTCACGCTCGACGCCAGCCGGTGCGTTCTTCTGCCTTTTGCTTCGGCGGGTTGCGATCCGCGCTCCGCCAGCGCCGCCGACAGAGCGGCGAGGTCGGCGGCCCCGGCGGTCTGTGCCGCCTGCTCGGCCGCGCGATAATGGCGCACGACGGCACGGCCAAGCTCGGTCAGAGCGGCGCCGCCGCCATGCGGGCCGCCGGCCTGCGAGGCGACCGCCGGCTGCCGGAAGCAGCGGTTGACGCTGTCGACCAAGAGCCAGGCGCGACGATAGGACATGCCCATCCGCCGTCCGGCGGCGGCGATCGATCCCTCGCTGTCGATCAGTTCCAACAGCCTGATCTTGCCGGGGCCGAGCGCGCGGCCCTGGTCAAAATCGATGCGCAACGTCAGCCTCGGCATCGGATTGGTGCCCGCCTGGCCCAGCGACGGCTCGTGCCCCGAGCGCGCTTCGGTGCCGGATACCGCCGGCGACCGGCGTCGGACCACCCCTCGAGGCGAACGCTCGCGGTTACGATTCGGTCGCGGTGGTCGGGTCGATCATGCGGCGGATTTCGGTGACCTTGTTGGCCGGAAAGCCGCTCAGCCGGGCGTGCTCGTGAATCAGCGCCTCGTTTTGCGCCAGATAGACGCAAAACGTCTTGTCGCCGGCGACATAGCTTTCGACCCATTGGATGTCGGGGCCGAGCTCCTTGAGGGTCGCGTTCGATTTCTGCGCCGCCTCACGCAGCGCCTGCCGCTCGGCGCTGCCGATCGCCGGCAATTCCCGCTCGATGATGAATTTGCGCATCGCCTCCTCCGTCCCTTTGCCCCTCGGATCGTGTCAGATCGACTGGAACCGGTAAAGCGCGGCATCTTGGCGGCTCAGGGTACCTGCGCCCGGCGCTCGAATTCGGCCGAGACCGGTTCGACTTCGAGGCTGGCGAGGCTGCGGCCGCGGGTTTCGGGCAGCATCATCAAGAGCACGATCATGACCCCGAACGAGAAGGAGCTGAGCACCGCGATCGACACGCCGAGCGACAGGCTCTGGCTCAGAAACCCGACCGCCGTCGGCAGGAACGAGCCGATCGCCCGGCTCGCGTTGTAGCAGAAACCCTGCGCCGTGCCGCGCACCGCCGTCGGGAACAGCTCGGTCATGAACGGCCCCATCGGCGGAAATTTCATCAGCAGCAGGATGTTCATCGGGATGCCGAGAAAGAACAGCGCCTCGTTGTTCATCGGCACCAGCATGAAGATCGGCACAAACACCAAAGAGCCGATCGACGACCAGAAAAACGTCCATTTGCGGCCGATCGCATCGGATAAATACGTGCCGAGCAAAAAGCCGAGCAACGCGCCGAGGATCTGGGTCAGCAGAAACCCGCCGGTGCTGGTCGCCGACAGATGGCGCACCATGCGCAGATAAGTCGGCATCCAGATGCCGAGGGTATAGCCGCCGCCATGCGCCCCGGCGACCATCGCGGTGACCTTGACCGTGGTCCACAGATGCGGGCGGCGAAAGGCGGCGAACAGCTGACCAGCGCCGACCGGCAAATGGTCGCGGCGGCGCTGCCGGAACGCGTCGGATTCGTCGACGTGCCGGCGGATCCATACGACGAACAGCGCCGGGATCAGGCCGATTGCGAACAGCACGCGCCAGGCGATCGCCTCCGGCAGAAACGCATAGAGCCCGGTATAGGCGAGCGCCGAGACGCCCCAGCCGAACGCCCAGCCGGTCTGCACCAGGCCGACGGCGCGACCGCGGTACTTGTCGCGGATCACCTCGCCCATCAGCACCGCACCCGCGGCCCATTCGCCGCCAAAGCCAAAGCCGTGCAGCGCGCGCAGGATAAAGAGCTGCTCGAAATTCTGGGCGAACGCGCACAGAAAGGTGAAGACCGAATACCAGATGACGGTGATCTGCAGCATCCGCACCCGGCCAAACCGGTCGGCCAGAGCGCCCGAGAACCACCCGCCCAGCGACGAGATCAGCAGGGTAACGGTGCCGATCAGCCCGGCCTTGCCGCGCGACAGCCCCCACAGCGCGATCACCGTCGGGATGATAAAGCTGTACATCTGCACGTCGAACGCATCGAGGGCCCAGCCGCCAAAGCAGGCGCCCATCGTGCGGCGTTCCTTGGAAGTCAATTCCCCGAACCAGGCGAGCATCATGGTTTCCCCAGTCGTTTTCCCTGCCCGTTCGGCAGCAGGGCCGATGGCTTGGGGTTCGGCGACGATGTTAGCTAGGTCGGCGCGCCATTCACATAGGGTTTCAGCGCCGCATGGATGAAGGCATTGGCCGGGGTCGGGGTGGCGTGGCGGCGGCCGAGCTCGGTCACCTTGCCGGCGAACCACGGCAGCTCGAGGCGGTTGCCGCGCAGCAGGTCGTTGCCCATCGAGGTGGTGTGATGCGCCGGCATCGAGCGCATCAGGGCGAGCTTCTTGTCGATGCTGTCGGGCGGCAGATGGACGCCCTCGGCGAGGCCGACCGCCACCGTCTCGCGCAGCGCCGCCTCGTAGAGCGCGCACAAATCGGGATCATCGCGCCACTTGCCGAGCGGCAGCCGGGTCAGCGCGTTGAGCCCGCTCAGCGGCACCAGCAGAATAAACTTGTCCCACACCGGGACCATGATGTCGGTGCTCAGCACGCCGTCGAACCCGGCCGCCGCGCACAGCGCGCGCAGGCGCTCGCCGCGGGCGCTGATCCGGCCATCGAGCTCGCCAAACGTCATCTGCTGATAGGTGCCGGTCTGGCGGATCACGCCGGGAGCGACGATCGACCCGGTGACAAAGGCGGTGCCGCCCATCACCGCGTCGCGCCCGAGGATGGCGATCAGCCGCTCGGCCGCGTCGATGCCGTTCTGCAGCGGGATCACCGCGGTCTGCGGCCCGATCAGCGGTTGCAGCTGCGCACCAGCGCTGTCGACGTCCCACAGCTTGACGCAGAACAGCGCGAAATCGACCGCGCCGATGCCGGCGACGTCGTCGGTGGCCTGCACCGGCCGGATGTGGGTCTCGCCGCGATCCCCCTCGATGCGCAGCCCCGTTTTGCGCATGGCCGCGAGGTGCGCGCCGCGTGCGACGAAGGTCACCTCGGCTCCGGCCCGGGCGAAAGCCGCACCGTAGATCGCGCCGATGCCGCCGGCGCCGATGATCGCAATGCGCATGAGCTGCTCCTGTGCGCGTGGGCCGATTGCATGGCCAACTTGCTTATACTATCCTGCCGATTAGCCGAAGAGAGGCTGGGTCCTCTCGCATCGAGGAGGAAGACATGCCTAGAATCAAGCACATCGCGCTGACGACTGAAGATCCGGCAAAGACCGCCGCCTTTTACAAGGAGGCGTTCGGGATGCGCGAGATCCGCCGCAACCCGCGCGGCGCGGTGTTTTTGACCGACGGCTACATCAACCTGGCGATCCTCAATTTCAAGACCGAGAAGGATCCCGATGTCGGCGCGCATGGCGGCAATTTTAGCGGGATTCACCATTTCGGCTTCGAGGTCGAGGATCTCGACGAGGCAGCGGCGAAATTGGAGCAGGCCGAGGGCCGGCAGCTGACCGCGAAAGACGGGCTCGACATGGAAATGGCGGCCGGCAGCCACCGCAATTTCGAGATGAAATGGGCCGGCCCCGACGGCGTGGTCCTCGACATCTCGCATACCGGTTGGGACAACGGGACATGACCGGCAATTTCACGCTCTGCGTCGGCACCGTCGGCAGCGGCGCCTGGACCAGCCCCGATGGCGGCGAGAGCTGGCAGCGGGTGCGCAGCGGGTTGGGGGGCGAGAGCCGCGTCTACGGCCTCGCCGTTCACCCGCGCGAGCCGCGCACGGTTTTTGCCGGCGCCGATGACGGCATCTATCAGAGCCGCGACGGCGGGCAGAAATTCGAGCGCCTCGACTCGCCGATGAACAAGATGGACGTGTGGAAGATCGCGTTCGATCCCGCCGATCCGGACACGATCTTTGCCGGGACCCGGCCGGCAGCGCTGTTCCGCTCAACGGATGGCGGGCGCGGCTGGAAACAGCTGGGCGTCGATATGGTCGAGGAGTGCGCCAATGTCGGGGTGCCGCGGGTTACGGCGCTGACCGTCGACCCCTCGGATCGCCAGATCGTCTGGGCCGGGGTCGAGGTCGATGGCGTGCGGCGCAGCCTTGATGGCGGCGAAACCTGGACGCGGATCGCCGGCGGGCTCAGCGACCCCGACATCCATGATGTCGCGGTGCGCGGCGCCGGCAACGCCAAGACCGTGTTGACCAGCACCCCGCGCGAGATCTTCGCCAGCACCGACAAGGGCGAAAGCTGGCAGGGGCTCGGCGTCGGCAAGCAGTTCGGCCTGCCCTATTGCCGGAGCCTGGCGCTGAAGGCCGACGACCCGAGCACCGTGTTCGTCGCCACCGGCGATGGTGCGGCCGGCAGCACCGGCGCGATCCAGCGCTCGAAAGACGGCGGCAACAGCTGGGACGAGCTGCCATTGCCGGTCAAGCCGAACTCGCCGATCTGGGCGTTTGCGACCCATGCCGCCGACCCCGGGCTGATCCTCGCCTGCAGCCATTACGGCGAGCTTTACGCGAGCCAAGACGCCGGCGATTCGTGGCGCAAGCTGCCGCGTGAGTTCACCGAGATCCGCGCGCTCGCCTGGACCCCGAACTGAGCCGGTGCGCTGCGACGGTTCTCGGCGCTCTTCCCTCTCCCTCCCCCGGCCGGAGGGAGAGCGGCTGCCCCGAAGCGGATCCGCGATAGGGTGAGGTGGGCGGGACCAGTCGCCCTAGCAACGTTGGCGATCGCCGGGGTCATGTCTTTCGCCGGCGGCTCCGCGACCGGGCAAACCGTCACGGCGGCCGCCGTCTGGCATCCGCCGGCCGGGTTCAATGCACGGTTCCATAAAACATGCGAAGGCCGCTCCGGCACGGCATTCGATGCCTGCTTCGCTGCATCGATGGCGAAAGCGGGGGCGTCGCCCGAGGCGCTCGCCTTTACCCGGCGGCTCGACAATGACGCCTACCTTCAGGCGCTCGCCGAAACCGGCGGCCCGGTCGCGGTCGGGCATGTGTTCTTTCCGTTCGCCGCGAACGAGAACAGCGCCTGGTTTCTGGTCAACGGCTTGCCCCCGCTGATCAACGTCGACAACTTTCGAAATTTGGATCTATCCCGGATGCGCTCGTCGGCGGCTTATCTGGCGATCTACCACAACTACCGCAACGTCACCTTTTGGCAGGGCGACCGCGGCCCCGCCGGGCCTGAGGTCGCGCAGCACGGGCAGGAGTTTGTCGTCGGCTATCTGCTGCGCAACCTGTGCCACGCCTGCGCCATCATCGGCCGGGTGCGCTACGCCTTCGATTTCGACGCGCAAGGAAAGTTCCTCGGCACCGGTCTCGTCTCGGTCACCCCGACCGGCCAATAGGCGCAAGGTGCCGGCCGAGCTTGAAGTGGGCGATCTCATAGAAAGCTGTAGGGGTCGATGTCGATTTGGAGCCGGGCAGAGCCGGCGAGGCGCACCCGCGCGAGCCACTCGCGCAGCACTGCCTGCTGGTTTACCCCGCGCCCCGACTTGACCAAAAATCGGCGGCGATGGCGGCCACGCAGGATGGCAAGCGGCGCCGGCGCCGGGCCGAGAACGCTGACATCGGGCAGCTGAGGGGCCGCACGGGACAGGGCCTGGGCGGCGAAATCGCAGGATTCGGCGTCGGCGGCGCTGACGATCAGCGCGGCCAGCCGGCCAAAGGGCGGCAACCCGGCGTCGCGCCGGGCCGCGGCCTCGGCTTCGAGAAAGCGGTCGCGATCGCCCGCTTCCAGCGCCTTCATGACCGGGCTGTCGGGCATAAAGGTCTGGATCAGCACCCGCCCCTTGCGTTCGGCGCGACCGGCACGGCCGCCGACCTGGTGCAGCAGCTGATAAGTGCGCTCGGCCGCGCGCAGATCGCCGCCGGTCAGCCCAAGATCGGCATCGACCACGCCGACCAGGGTCAGCATCGGAAAATGGTGGCCCTTGGCGACGATCTGGGTCCCGATCAGCACATCGTAGCGCCCCTCGGTCATCGCCTGCGCCAGCTCTGCCGCAGCCCGCGGGCCGGGCAACAGGTCGCTGACCATCAGCGCCGTGCGCGCCGCGGGGAACCGCGCGGCCACCTCTTCGGCCAGCCGCTCGACCCCCGGCCCGCACGCGGCCAAGGTGCCGGCGGTCAGGCATTCCGGGCACAAGGGCGGCACCTTCTCGGCGTGGCCGCAATGATGGCACAAGAGGCGGCCGGTGAAGCGATGCTCGACCAGCCAGGCGGTGCAATCGGGGCACTGGAAGCGATGGCCGCAGGCACGGCACAGCGTCAAAGGCGCATAGCCGCGCCGGTTCAGGAACAACAGCGCCTGCTCGCCAGCTGCAAGAGTCGCGGCGATTTCGGCGACCAGCGGCGGTGACAGAAAGCGCCCGCGCTCCAGGCGCTCGCGGCGCAGGTCGACGAGGCGGGTTGCCGGCAGCTCGGCCGCCGCGTGGCGGCGGGGCAGGACCACCCGCTGGTAACGGCCGCGCGCGACGTTGACGATGGTCTCGAGCGATGGGGTCGCCGACGCCAGCACGATCGGGATCCCGGCCAATGAGGCGCGCAGCACCGCCATGTCGCGGGCCTGGTACGAGACGCCGTCCTCCTGCTTGTAGGAGGGGTCGTGCTCCTCATCGACGATGATCAGCCCGACCTCGGCAAAGGGCAGGAACAGCGCCGAGCGGGCGCCGACCACCACCGGCGCGCGCCCGGCGGCGACGGCGCGCCAGGTGTCGCGGCGCTCGGTCCGCCCGATCTCGGAATGCCACTGCGCCGGCAGCACGCCAAACCGGTCGCGAAACCGCTGCAGCCATTGCGCCCCGAGCGCGATCTCCGGCAGCAGCACCAGCACCTGGCGGCCGGCGGCGAGTGCCGCGGCGATCGCGGCGAAGTAGGTTTCGGTCTTGCCCGAGCCGGTGACCCCGTCGAGCAAGGTCACGGTAAACCCGCCCGTGTTTACGCGATCGACCAGCCGTTGTGCGGCGGTCGCCTGGTCGCACGAAAGCTCCGCAGCCGGACGACGCCAGTCCGGCGTCGCCGCCGCCACGGGCTCGGCCGCAACCAGGCGCACCGTGACCAGGCCACCGGCCGCGAGATCGCGCACGACACCGGTGCCGCAGCCGGCGAGCCGCGCCAGCTCGGCGGCCGGCAACGGCGGTGCGCCGCGCAACAGCTGGAGCACCCGACGGCGCGCGGGCGTCAGCCGCGAGGAATGTTCGGGGTCGGCGAGGGCCGCGAGCCCGGCTTCGGAGAGGGCGCACAAGCGGAGCGGGCGCAGCGGCTGCATAGCCTCCGGGATGCTCATCGTCATGCGCAGCACGGCTCCAGGCGGCGCCATCGTGTAGGCGGCGACGCGCTCGACAAAGCGGCGCAGATCAGGCGCCAGCGGGCGGATCGGCAGAGTTTCGACGATCGGCTTCAGCCGGTCCAAGGGAAGCTCGTCCCCTGCCGCATCCCAGGCGACGCCGACGAGACTGCGCCCGCCGAGCGGGACGCGGACGAACGCGCCAGGCTGCGGCGGCGCCATTCCGTCCGCGATCCGGTAGTCGAGCGGCTCCGGCAGCGGCAGCGGCAACAGCACGCGAGCCCGCCCGACGCGATCGGCGGCGAGAGCGCCGCCACCGGTCGCGTCGCGGTCGCAATCCGGAGTGGCAGCCGCGGAACTGGCATGGCGATCGGGCATCGGCTAAACTCACCCGGCAAATGTCGCGCGGCAAGCGCTCTTCAGCGACCGCGCGAGGCAAGTTCGGCGCCCCGCATCGGGGCCGGTTTCGGGTGGCTTCGTATGATCGCGTATTCAGCTGCTTTCTTCTTCGACCGTCTGCGCTGCGGCGCAGCGAGGTGGAGCTAGCGGTGGCCGACCGTCCGCAAGACCAGCCAAAACCGCTTGCCGGCAGGGGCCTGGCGCCGGGGCAGGCGAGCGCCACCCGCGCCGGCGATGTCATGGCCTATCTGCGTGAACACCCCGATTTCCTCGAACACCACCCCGACGCGCTGCATCTGTTGCGCGCGCCGAGCCGCAGCAACGGCGACGGGGTGGTCGATTTCCAGCAATTCATGCTCGAACGCCTGCGCCACGATCTGGGCCGGCTGCGTGACGAGCAGACGAGCCTGATTGCGCTGAGCCGCGGCAACCTTGCCAGCCAATGCCGCGTGCACAAGGCGATTCTGACGATGCTCAAGGCGCTGAGCTTCGAGCACTTGCTGCAGATCGTCACTACCGATCTTGCCGTGCTGATCGATGTCGATATCGTCACCCTTGGGGTCGAGAGCACCGCGGCGCGAACCACCCGTCTGCCGGTTCATGGCATTCATCTGCTGCGGGCGGGCATGGTCGATCAGCTGCTCGGCCCCGATCGCGACGCGCTGTTGTCCACCGACATCAAGGGCGATCCGGCATTGTTCGGCGGCGCCGCCGGCCTGGTGCGTTCGCAGGCGCTGCTGCGCCTGTCGTTCGGCCGCTCCGGGCCGGGTGGGCTGATGTGCATCGGCACCCGCAAGGCCGATACATTCTGTCCCGGCCTCGGCACCGAGCTGCTGAGCTTTCTCGCCCGCACCGTGGAGATCACGATCGCCCAGTGGCTCGAACGCGGCCGGTGACCCGCCGGGAAGAGGGCGGGCGGCGCGCCCCGCCTTTGCCCGACATAGTCGATGCCCTCACCCACCCAGCCCCCGGATCAAGTCCGGGGCAGGCTCTGCGGGCTGGGTCCCCCCTCTCCCGCATTGCGGGAGAGGATGCCGACCCCGGGACTGCGATCCGGGGGGAGGCGAATGAGGATGCCCGGCAGGTGCCGGTCTTCCCGATGTTGCCGCAGCCGCTGCCGCTGGCGCGATTCTCGGCTGCCGACGATTTGCGCGCCGCGATTGGGTTGTGGGCGGCGTGGCTGGCAGGCGAGCGCCGCGCCTCGGCGCACACGATCGCCGCCTACGGTCGCGACCTGGCCTTCTTTCTGGATTTCCTGACCCAGCATTTGGCCGCCTTGCCGAGCCTCGCGGCGATCGGCGAATTGCGCCCGGCCGATTTCCGCGCATATCTTGCGCAGCGCGCCGGCGAGGGCATCGAGCGCAGCTCGTTGGCGCGCAACCTGTCGGTGCTGCGCGGGTTCGTGCGCTTTTTGCGGCGGCGCCGGCTCGCCTCGACGACCGCGCTTGCGGCCTTGCGCGGACCCAAATTGCCGCCCGGCGTGCCCAAGCCGCTCTCCATCGACGACGCCATCGCCGCTGTCGATGCCGCCGGCAATCTCGGCGGCGAAGGCTGGCAAAACAAACGCGACACCGCGCTCTTGGCGCTGATCTATGGCTGCGGGCTGCGGCTGTCGGAGGCGCTCGGGTTGAGCCGGGCCGAGGCCCCGCTGGGCGAATCGCTGACGATCGTCGGCAAAGGCCGCAAAGCGCGCCAGCTGCCGCTGCTGCCTGCGGTGCGCAGCGCGATCGCCGACTACCTCGCCGCCTGCCCGTTCGCGGCTGCCGCGCAGGCCCCGCTGTTTGTCGGCGCCCGCGGCGGCCCCTTGCATCCTCGGCTGGTGCAGCGGCAGATGGCGGCGCTGCGCCGATATTTGCAGCTGCCGGAAACGGCGACGCCGCATGCGCTGCGCCACAGCTTTGCCACGCATCTGCTGGGCGCCGGCGGCGATCTGCGCGCGATCCAGGAGCTGTTGGGCCATGCCAGCCTGTCGACGACGCAACGCTATACCTCGGTCGACAGCGAGCGGCTGCTGGCGGTCTATGACAACGCGCATCCGCGCGCCCGGCTGCCGCGATCAGGCGCCCGGGCGCGCTAAGAGGAGGGACAGGTGGATCTCGGTCTTGCGGGAAAGAAAGCGATCGTCACCGGCGGCAGCCGAGGCATCGGCCGGGCGATCTGCGCGTTGCTGGCCGAGGAAGGCTGCGATATCGGGCTGTGCGCGCGCGGCGAAGCGGGGGTCGAAGAGGCGGTGACCGCGCTCGCCGGCATGGGTGTGACCGCGCATGGCGGGGTCGTCGATGTGTCCGACACCAAGGCTCTGCGAGGCTGGGTCGCCGAAGCAGCCGAAAGGCTGGGCGGGCTTGACATCTTTATCGCCAATGTCAGCGCGCTGGCTCAGGCGATGGACGAAGCTTCCTGGCGGCGCAGTCTCGACATCGATGTGCTGGGCACGGTTGCCGGGGTCGAGGCGGCAATCCCGCTTCTGGAAAAATCCTCGGCTGGCGCAATCGTCGTGATCGGCACCACCGGGGCGGTCGAGATCGCCGGCGCGCCGCGCCCCTACGCCTCGGTCAAGCCGCGCTGGTGCCATACGTCAAGGCGCTCGCCCCGCAATCTTGCCGCCAAGGGCGTGCGCGCCAACATGGTCTCGCCCGGGAACGTCTATTTCAGGGGCGGGGTGTGGAATGTGCTCGAGGAGAGCAATCCCGAGCTGTTCCGCACGATGGTCGAACGCAACCCGATGGGCCGCATGGGCACGCCCCAGGAGGTGGCCAACGCGGTCGTCTTTCTCGCCAGCCCGCGGGCCAGCTTTATTACCGGCACCAATTTGATCATCGACGGCGCGCTCACGCAGCGCGTCCAGTTCTGATCTCGCACGTGATGCCGGAAGGGTTCGAGCACCATACCGCCGAAATGGGCAACGCGCGCATCGAAAGCACCGGCGGCGTCAAGTTCAACGTGCCGCAAGGGCACGGCTCGCTCGCGACGGTGGTGCAGACGCCTGAGGGCGTCGCCGCGTGAGGGCCCCACGGCACCCTGACAGCCGCACCAGCTTCTGCCGCAGCTCAGCATGATGACCGCCGGCTGGTTTTTTGCCGCGCTGCGTCACGACCGTGCTGTCGTTCTCGGCAGTCTCGGGTTTGTCGTCCTGCTCGCCTGGGTCTACCTGCTGTTGGGCGCCGGCCTCGAAATGCAGGCGGCGGGCATGGGCGGCGGCAAGATGATGGCCATGCAGCCTGAATGGAGCCTCGGTTACGGCCTCGTGGTCTTCATCATGTGGGTCGTGATGATGATCGCGATGATGCTGCCGAGCGTCGCGCCGGTGACGCTGCTGGTTGCCGGCCTTGCCCGCAAGCGCGCTGCCGCGGACAGCGGCGTGCGGGTGGGCCCGGCATTGTTCGTGTTCGGATATGTCGTTGTTTGGCTCGGCTTTGCTGCTGCCGCAACCGCGTCGCAATGGGCTCTCGACAAGGCCCGGTTGCTGTCTGGGACAACCGCCTTCAGCAATCTCGTGCTCACCGGCGTCGTGCTGGTTGCTGCCGGCGTTTATCAGTGGACGCCGTTAAAGGCGGCGTGTCTGCGACATTGCCGCTCGCCGCTCGACTTCATCCTTTTCCATTGGCGTGAAGGCCGACTCGGCGCGGTGACGAGCGGCATCGGGCACGGCTTTTTCTGCCTCGGCTGCTGCTGGATGCTGATGGCGCTGCTGTTCGTCGGCGGGGTCATGAACCTCGCTTGGATCGCCGGCATCGCGCTGCTGGTGCTGATCGAGAAAATCCTGCCCTGGGGCAGGCGGATCAGCCAAGTGACGGGTGCCGTGCTCGTCGCGTGGGGCGTTCTCACACTGGCCACGGCCGCTTAATCGCCGGAAATCCCTTGAGCAGAAATGTGATGAGCGCCGTCACCGGCGCCCATCGTGTCGCTTTTTGTGCTCTCGGGCCTTAGTTGATCAGGCCGTAGAATTTGCCGGCGTTTTCGCAGGTGATCTTGTGCACCACGTCGGCCGGCAACCCGGCGAACTGCTCCTTGATGTATTTCGAGGATTCGGGCCACACCCCGTCGGTGTGCGGGTAGTCGGAGCCCCACATCAGGGTCTCGACGCCGATATCCTCATAGAGCTTGGTGCCGATCGGGTCGAACTGGAACGTCGCTTTGCATTGGCGGCGCCAGTATTCGCTGGGCTTCAGCTTGATCAGGTCGCGGAAGCGGTCCTCATATTCGAAATCCATGCGGTCGAGCGCGTAGGGCAGCCAGCCGATGCCGCTCTCGCCGAACGACACCCTGAGCCGAGGATGACGCTCGAGCACACCGGCGCCGATCAGCGCCGCGATGATGTGAATGAGGCCCATCTGGAACGAGGACACGCCGGTGAACATCGCCGCCCGCCGGACCTGGCCCGAGACGCCCTCGCGCGCCCGCGGCGAGGTGGTCGGGAAGGTGTGAAAATGCAATGGCAGCTGCACGTCCTCGACCGCGTTCCACAATGGCTCCCAGACCGGGTGCCACATCGGCTCCATGTCCCACGAGCACGACAGCTCGAGCCCCTTGATCCCCATCTTGGCGACCCGGTGGATCTCGGCGACGGCCTTGTCGATATCGCCATAGGGCAGGCAGGCGAGGCCGATCTCGCGCTCGGGATAATGGCTGCAGAAATCCCGGAGCCAGTCGTTGTAGATACGCAGCATCTCGTTCGAGGCTTCGGAGTCGTTGAGCCGCGAGGCGGCGCCGAGAATTCCATAGATTACCTCGGCATCGACGCCGTCGCGGTCCATGTCCTTGATCCGCAGATGCGGGTCGCTGCAGCGCCGGATATCGCGCTTGCCGTCTTCGTACATCCCGGTCTCGGCCATCTTGTCAACCCGGTGGTTCTGCCCGGGAACAAACGGCGCGCCGCCTGGCCCGACACCGTTCTTCAGGCCAAAGGTGGCGCCGTTCTTGGCCGTCCATTGCGGCCCCTGCGGCCCGTCGGCGACATAGGGCATGCGGTCTTTCAACTCGCGCGGGGCTTCGGAGACGAACAAGTCGGGCGGCATCCACGGCATGTCGAGATGGCAATCGGCCGAAATCCTGCGGTATTGCATGTTGTTTCCTCCGCTCATCGTTGACCGGGCGTGGCGTCGCGTAACTGTACCGCCTCGATGCGCGGATTTCCTAGCTCGGATTTTGCATGCCGGGCCGGCGAAAGGCGCCGCTGGGTGCAAGGAAAATGGCGCCGGAAGAGCGAATTGGCTCGCCCGGAGCGCCGGCGCCTAGTCTTCGTCGGGCACAGCCGCTTCGAGCTCGTCGAGCCAGACGGCCGCGCTGGCGTCGGAGGGGGCGCGCCAATCGCTGCGCGGCGACAGCGACCCGCCCGACGAGATTTTCGGGCCGTTGGGCAGGGCCGAGCGCTTGAACTGGCTCTGCTGGTAGAAGCGCAGCAGGAACACCCGCAGCCAGTGCTTGATATCGGCGAGGCTATAGGCGCGCCGCGTGCTTTCCGGCGTGTTGGCCGGCCACACCCCGCGTTCGACGTCGGCCCACGCGTTCCACGACAGATAGGCGATCTTGGACGGGGCGAACCCGAGCCGGGTTGCGTAATATAGGTTGAAGTCCTGCAGCGCGTATGGGCCGACGATGCTCTCGGTCGATTGGATCAGGCCATCGGCGCCCGGCGGCACCAATTCGGGCGAGATTTCGGTCGCCAGGATGTCGTAGAGGATCGGCGCCGATTCCGGGCCGAGGTCGCCCGATGCCGCGACAAACCGGATCAGGTGCTGGATCAGCGTTTTGGCGACCGAGGCGTTGGGGTTGTAGTGCGACATCTGATCGCCGACCCCATAGGTGCACCAGCCGAGGCCCAATTCGGACAGATCGCCGGTGCCGACCACCAGCCCGCCATTGTGGTTGGCCAGCCGGAACAGGTAATCGGTGCGCAGCCCGGCCTGGACATTTTCATAGGTCACGTCGTAATGCGCCTCGCCCTTGGCCGAGGCATGGCCGATGTCCTGCAGCATCTGCCGCGCGGCCGGGCGAATGTCGATCTCGGCGCCGCTGACGCCCAGCGCGCGCATTAGCTTCCAGGCGTTGGCCTTGGTCGCCTCGCCGGTGGCGAAGCCCGGTAAGGTATAGGCGAGGATGTCGGTGCGCGCGAGCCCCAGCCGGTCCATCGCCCGCGCCGAAACGATCAGCGCCTGGGTCGAATCGAGCCCGCCGGAAACGCCGATCACCAGCTTTTTGAGCCCGGTCGCTTCGAGGCGGCGGGCGAGCCCCTGGACCTGGATGTTGTAGGCCTCGTAGCAATTTTCGCGCAGCATCGCCGGATCGGACGGCACATACGGAAACCGTTCGATATTGCGGCGCAGGGCCAGCCGCTCGCCGGGCTCGGCGAAATCGAAGGCGACCGTGCGAAACGCCAGGCCGGTGCCGACGGCGGCGCGCACGCAATCGCCGAAGGTGTTGGTGCGCATCCGCTCCTGCCGGATGCGGCCGAGATCGACATCGGCGGTCGCCATCTGGGCGGTGGCCGAAAACCGCTCGGTCTCGGCCAGCCCGTCGCCCAGTTCGAAGATGCCCGCCTGGCCGTCCCAGGCGAGGTCGGTCGTCGATTCGCCGGCCCCCGCGGCAGAATAAGCGTAGGCAGCAATGCAGCGCGCCGATTGCGAAGCGCATAAGAGGCGGCGCATCTGCGCTTTGCCGATCGTGATGTTGCTGGCCGACAGGTTGAGCAGGATCTCGGCCCCGGCCATCGCCGCCGCGGTGCTCGGCGGCTGCGGCACCCACAAATCCTCACAGATTTCGACGTGAAAGGCGAACCCCGCCTGGCCGCCGGCGGCGAACAGCAGATCGACGCCAAACGGCGCCTGATGCCCCGCGACCCTGATCGATCGGCCGGCGATCCCCTCGCCCGAGGTGAAATGGCGGCGCTCGTAAAATTCGCGATAGTTCGGAAGGAACACCTTGGGGACGATTCCCAGCAGCTGGCCGCGATAAACAACCGCCGCGCAATTATAGAGATGTCCGTGCGAGCGCAGCGGCGCGCCGACGACGAACACCGGGAACAGTTGCTGGCTTGCCCGCACGAGCCGGTCGAGCTCAGCCTCCACCGCCTCGAGCACCGCCTCCTGGAACAGCAGATCGTCGATCGCATAGGCCGACAGGCACAATTCGGGGAAGACCATCAGCCCGATCCGCGCCTGGTCGCCGGCGGCGAGCAAAGCCTCGACCTCTTCGGCATTGCGCCGCGGCTCGGCCACCGAAACCAGCGGCACGCATGCGCTGACGCGGACGAATTGATGCCGGTAGGGCGAAAAGAACGAAGACATCGCAGGTTGGCGCTCGCGCGATCGGCCGACCTTAGTGATCTGGGGCATCGACACCATCACGATAAGGGGGCTTGGGAGCGGGCTTTCTCCGCGAGCATCGCAACACTCCTCGCAAGTCAGGCTTCCGCCCGCGAGAGGCGCTCGGCGCCACCTACAGCAATCCTGAGATGCCGCCGAACAGACCGAGGGCGCAGACGACCGCGCAGACGCAGACGACCAGCCACAGATACCATCCGCGCAGCCGCAGCGGCACCGGCAACGCCGTTACCGCCAGCGCGATCAGGAAGCCGATCACGAACGGCAACAAGAAAGCGTTCAGCACCTGTGCCGCGATATTGAGCCATACGAGGTCCGGCATGACCCAGACGAGGCCGGCGGCGAGGACCGCGCCGGCAGCATAGACGCCGTAAAACCATCCCGCATCGAGCGGGCGATATTCCAGCGAACGCTGGTATCCGGTGACCTCGCCTACTCCCCAGGCGAGCGCCAACGAGGAGACGATAGCCGCGGTAAACGAGGCGCCGAGCACGCCCGCACCGAACACGAGGCGGCCCGCCGTCTCGCCGAGGACCGGCGTCAGCGCATCGCCGATCTGACCGACGCTGGTGAGGTTTGTCGGGCCGACGCCCGAGGCCAGGGCAGCTGCGGCGGCGACGAGCACGGCTCCGGTCAAGCATTGCGTGAGAACCGCCCCGATGCCCGTATCCCACCGCGCCGCCCGCAGATCCGCCGCTTGCAGCTGTTTATCGACGGTGGCGGATTGCTGATAAAAAATCATCCAAGGATTGAAGGTTGCGCCGATGATCGCTGCTGCCAAATAGGCGAACTCGCGGTTGCCGAACGGGATATCGATGGCGTCCTTTGCCAAATTCGCGAGATTGGGGTGCGCGATCCACGCGACCGCAAAGAAGGCCAGCTCAAACAGGCCAATGACCAGTGCTGTGCGCTCGACGCGCCGATAGGACCCGGTGGCCACCACGGCGAGCAGGGCTGCGGTGGCGAGGGGCAAGGTCAGACTTCGCGACAGGCCGTAGATTTCCCCGACGCCGGCGACGCCGGTGAATTCGGTGACCAGCGAGCCGATCGCCGCCGCCGCCAGGCCGGCGGTCGAAAGCCAAGCCCATCCGGCACCGAACCGCTCGCGGATCAGCTCACCATGGCCGCGCCCGGTGCAGATCCCCAGCCGTACAGTCAATTCCTGTACCATAAAGAGCATCGGGATCAGCAGCAGCAGCAGCGGCAGCAGCCGATAGCCCCACCGCGCCCCGCCCTGTGCGGCGGTCACCACGTTTCCGGCGTCGGTGTCGGCCAGCATCACCAGCAGCCCGGGCCCGCAGGCGCCGAGCCATCGCAATGCTGGCCTGATTCTTACTTTTGCGGGTTGCGCCTCGCTGTCCATTCTGCGCTCAGCGCGGAAAATGGTGGGGGATCGGGGTGGTCAACGCCGCCGGCGCCTCGCCCGCAGCACCGCGCCGACGACCCCGCCGAGCCCAAACAGGATGAAGCCGCCGAGCACCAGGATCACGAGATTAGCCGAGCCGACCAGGCGTTGGCCGATTTTGCCGACCACGTCGCCGAAGAGGAGCAGCATCGGCGCCCATACCAGCGCTGAGGCCATGTTGGCGACCCAGAAGCGGCCGGGCGGCATCTGCATGACCCCCGCGGCGAGCGGGATCACCGCGCGGACCGGGCCAAAGAAACGGCCGATGAACACGCTCATGCCGCCATATCTGGCGAAAAACCGGATACCGCCCGGCAACAGGTCGGGATGACGGGTGAAGGGCCAGATCCGCGCGATCGCGTGGCCAAACCGGCGCCCGATCCAATACGACACCGCATCGCCGAGCACGGCGCCGAGGACCGCCCCGGCGAGCACTAGCAGATGCGGCGGCGCGCCGGTCGCCATCAGCGCGCCCGCGGCAATCAACAGCGAGCTTCCGGGAAACAGCAGGCTCACAAAGGCGAGCGATTCGCCGAAGGCGGCGATGAACATGACCGCGAACGCCCAGCCCGCATGCACGGCAATGAAGGCGAGCGTCGGCTGAACCAGGTGTTCCATGCGGCTTTCGAGCACCGTTGGGCAGAGCGGAAATCAAAAAAATGGGCTTTGGACGCTCGCGCCCCGCGGTAGTCCACATCGGCCACTCGCCCCGTCCCGCGAGCCGGGAGTAATATCATTGCCGGCCGAACGGGAGGGCCTGCCGACAGCCTCGGTCGGGCTCAGTCGGGTTGCCGGTTCGCTCGACGTTTACGGCGCTCCACCATGGCCTCGGCCGGGTCGACGATCAAAAGGGGGATTAGCCCGATGGCTGATATCGTGATCATCAACCCGCGCTTCCAGACATCGTACTGGGGGCTCGAGCATGCGGTGCCGTTTCTCGGCATCAAGGCGGTGTTGCCGGTCGCCAGCCTGCCGCTGTTGGCGGCGCTGACCCCGCCCGAGCACCGGGTCACACTGATCGACGAGAATGTCGAGCCGATCGATTTCGAGCAATGCGCGCGCGCCGACATCGTCGGGGTGACCGGCATGAACGTCCAGCGCTCTCGGATGCGTGAGATCCTCGCCGAATTGCGGCGGCGCGGCTGCTTTACCGTTGCCGGCGGTGCCTGGGTCACGGTTCGGGAAGATGATGTTGCCGACCATGCCGACGTGATCTTCATCGGCGAGGCGGAGGAGACCTGGCCGCGCTTTCTCGCCGAGTGGGGCGAGGGCCGGCACGCCACCCGCTACGAGCAGGCCGAGCGCACCGACATGGCAACAGTGCCGCGCCCGCGTCTCGATCTGCTGCGGATGAACGACTACGCGCTTGCCAGTCTGCAATTCTCGCGCGGCTGCCCGTTCGAATGCGAATTCTGCGACATTATCGTCACCTTTGGTCGCCGGCCTCGGATCAAGACCTCGGCCCAAATCCTCGCCGAGCTCGACGGCATCTTGGCCACCGGCAAACGCACCGCGTTCATCGTCGACGACAATCTGATCGGCAACAAAAAGGCGATCAAGCCGCTGCTGCGCGACGTGATCACGTGGCAGCAAGCCCACGGCTACTCGCTGATGTTCGCCACCGAGGCGTCGATCGATCTCGCCGAGGATCCCGAGCTGATGCGGCTGATGGTCGATGCCAACATCAGCGAGGTGTTCATCGGCATCGAGACTCCGAACGAGGCGGCGCTGCGCGAAACCAAGAAAATCCAGAACCTGCGCGCCCGCGGCGGCACCATGCTGGAGAAGGTGCACCGCATTCAAGAGACCGGGATGGAGGTCTGGTGCGGGGTCATCGTCGGCTTCGACCATGATGATGCGAGCATTTTCGCGGCTCAACACCGGTTCATCACCGAGGCGCGGATCGCCAACGCCATGGTCAACATGCTGGTGGCGATCCCCCGGACCCCGCTTTATCGGCGGCTCGACGGCGAAGGCCGGCTCGACCATTCGGGCGATCCCGCCGGGTTTGGGCCGTTCGGCACCAATGTCATTCCGCAGCGCATCGGCCGCGACGAGTTGCGCGAGGGCTATGTCGCGCTGATGCGCGACCTCTACGCGCCCGCCGCCTTTTTCGGGCGGCTCGATACCCTCTATCTCGGCGCATGGATGCGCTGGGGCGGCGCGCGGCACGATTACCTGTCGCGCCATCCGCTGCGCCGCGCTCGGCTCAACGCGCGGCTGCTCGCCGAAACGCTGGGGATTTTCATCATGCTGATGCGCGGCGTGCCCGACCCGGCGCTGCGCCGGGAATATCGCCGCCGCCTGTTTCGGATCGTCCTGCGCCGGCCGGCGCCGGCGATCTTGCAGCTCTACGCGGTCAAATGCGCAATGCACTTTCATGTGCACACAATGGTGCAACAGATGCTGGCCGAGCCGCGGCCGCTGGTCCGCGTCGCGGCCTGATCCGAGCCGCGCCGGCGCGGCGACGCACGGGCGGCATTCGAAGAGCGGAGGCGAGCGAGCATGGCCCATCCGATTGTCTATGGCCCAGCCGGGAGCACTTATGTGTGGAGCGCGCGCCTGACGCTCGCCGAAAAGGGCGTCACCCACGAGCTCGTCGAGATGCCGTTCGGCGCCCATCGCCAGCAGCCGCATTTGTCGCGCCAGCCTTTCGCCAAGGTCCCGGCCTTCGAGCATGACGGGTTTGCGCTCTACGAGACCCAGGCGATCATGCGCTATGTCGACGAGCGCTTTCCGGGAGCGCCGCTGCAGCCCGAGGACGTGCATCAATGGTCGCGGATGAACCAGCTCATCGGCATCGTCGATGCCTATGCCTGGCCCAGCATCGCCGCCGCGATCCTCTACAACCGGATGCTGGTGCCGCGCCTCGGCGGCATCCCGGACGAAGCGGCGATCGCCGCCGCTTTGCCGCGCGCGGCGCTATGCCTCGTCGAGTTCGACCGGCTGATGGAGGACCACCCGTTTCTCGCCGGCGATTTTGTCAGCCTGGCCGACCTGATGGTGATCCCGCTTCTCTATTATTTCGCCAACATCCCCGACGGTCGCGGCCCGGTCGCCCGGCACCCGAAATTGCAGGACTGGATCGGGCGCATGGAGGGCCGTCAGAGCTTCGACGTCACCAAGCCGCCGCTGGCGCGCAGCTGAGCTTCCACCAGAATGCGCTTGATGCAGCTTGTCGCGCTGATGCTGACCGGGCTCGAGCTGGTACCGACCGGTGCCCATTTTTTTGAGCTGTGGAACAAGTTCGCCCTCGACCAGCAGCAATATTTCATCATCCAGCAGATCTACCGGGGCTGGGCCTGGTTCGGCATCGTGCTGATCGCCGCGATCGCCACCAATCTCGCCGCGTCCATGATGCTGTGGCGCAGCCGAGACCGGTTCTGGCCGTCGCTGACCGCAGGACTTCTGCTCGCCGTCACCTTGGCGGTCTTCTTCGTCTGGACCTATCCTGCCAACCAGGCTACCGGCAATTGGACGACGATTCCGGCCGACTGGCGGGCACTGCGCCGGCAATGGGAATTGTCGCACGCGGTCAACGCGGTGCTGACCTTCGCCGCGCTCGGTTTCGCCGCCTTTTCAATGCGCAACGTTCCCGTCCGGGGACCGAGACGCTGACACGCCCGTCGCTGTCGTATCGGCCGTCGCCTGCGCGTCATCCGGGGCAATGGCCTGGCTGATGATCCCGGCGCGGCCGCGCTCGGTCGCCAGGCCGTCGTAAGCAGCGCGCTGCTCGGCGCAGTTTTCAGCGGCCTCTGATGCCGGAGGGTCACTTACGGTACGGGTTGACGAGACCGCCGACGATGCCCTCGAGAACCTCGCGGAGCTGCCGCTCGTCGCAGCCCATCAGCACCGCATCCTCGAGCGCCTCCTGCGCCAGCTCGCGCAGCTCGGCGAGGTTCTCGTTCAGCACCTTGATCTTTTCGACGCAGGCGACCGGCTCGCCTTCAGGTGTGCGCCATACCGGGAATTCCATCGATGCGGCCATTGCTCTGAGCTCTCGGCTATTTGAGATCGCCCCCCGGCATCCCCGCCCCCGGCACCGCGGCCCCTGGTGCCCCGGAGCCCGGCGCGCCACCGCCCGAGCCCGGCTTCTTCTGCCCGCCCGGCTGCGAGAAGATCATCTGGCCGATCAGGTTCTCCAGGCTGACCGGCGCCTGGGTGTATTTGATCTGCCCGCCGGCGGGGATGTCCTTGTCCGAGCCGCCGGGCACCAGCGCCATATACTTGTCGCCCAAGAGGCTCGACGAGATGATTTCCGCAACCGTGTCGTTGGGCAGCTTGTATTCCGGGTTGATGCGCATCGTCACGGTCGCGAGATAGGTTTTGGGATCGAGCTTCTCGGCGACCACCGAGCCGACCTTGACCCCGGCGACACGCACGTCGCTGCCGTCGCGGATGCCGTCGATGCGCTCGAACTGCGCCGTCACCGGGTAGCCGCCGACCGCCCGCCCCTCGCTGGTGGTGTAGGCGAAAAACAGAAACAGCACGGCGACGATGATGACGACGGCGCCCATCACCGTCTCGATCACGTTACCGCGCATCGTTGCCGCTCCCCGCTGACGCTCTCGATCGACCGCCGCCGACATTCGCCTAGCCGCCTTATTCGGGTGTCCACGGCTCGTAATCGCCGGTCGATGGCGCCCGCCGCGCGCCGCGTAGAATCGAACCTGGCGGATGGTAGGCTAGGGCAGTGCCGGTCATGTTCGGCAGGTGCTCCTTTTCCCACGGATAGCGGGTCCGCGACCCCGGCTGCGGCACCTCGTCGACGGTGTGGTGCAGCCAGGCGTGCCATTCGGGAGGGACCTTGGAGCCCTCCGGCTCGCCGGCATAGATGACCCAGCGTTTTTCGCGGCTGGCTCGCCCGCCGCCGCGCGTCAAGGCCCGCCGTCCCTTCTCACGATAGTAGCGGTTGCCGAGGCTGTCGCTGCCGACGTATTCGCCGCGCAGCAAGGTCAACAAACGCGTGCCGAGGTTCATCGCTCCATCCGTCATCGCGGCCGCGCTGCCCACCGGCCTATGGCGCAGGGTTTATCGCATCGCCCTCGTGCCGGCGGCAAGTGCCGGCGACGCGTTGCCCTGACGCAACATATGGTGCTGTTCACCGGGATCGGCCCAAAATAAATTGCCGGCCAGAAGCAGCACCGCTATATTTAGGGGTAGGGGTGAGTACGTCAGCCAGATTTTGCTGGGCGTTCGCCAGAGGACGGTATCGGGGGAGAGCAATGCAGATCACTCGGCGCTTTACCACGGCAGGACAGGATCCCTATGCGGCGGTTCCGTTTCGGAGCGCGGCCAGCGAGATTCGCAACCCCGACGGTTCGGTCGTGTTCCAGGCCGAGAGAATCGAGGTGCCGGCCGAATGGAGCCAGGTCGCCTGCGACATCCTTGCTCAGAAATACTTTCGCAAAGCGGGGGTGCCGGCGCGCCTGGCCGCCGTCCCCGAGGACGGGGTGCCGCGCTGGCTGTGGCGGCGCGCGGCCGATGCCGATCCTCTGGCGAGCCTGCCCGAGAGCGAACGCCATGGGGGCGAGGCCAGCGCCCGCCAAGTGTTCGACCGGATGGCCGGCACCTGGGCCTATTGGGGCTGGAAGGGCGGCTATTTCGATGCCGAGACCGACGCCCGTGCCTTCTATGACGAAATCCGGCTGATGCTGGCGCGGCAGATGGGAGCGCCCAACTCGCCGCAATGGTTCAACACCGGGCTCCACTGGGCCTACGGCATCGACGGCCCGGCGCAGGGCCACTATTACGTCGATTACCGCAGCGGCGAACTCTGCGCCTCGGCCAGCGCCTACGAGCACCCGCAGCCGCATGCCTGCTTTATCCAGTCGGTCGCCGACGATCTCGTCAACGAGGGCGGGATCATGGACCTCTGGGTGCGCGAGGCGCGGATTTTCAAATACGGCTCGGGCTCGGGCTCGAACTTCTCGAAATTGCGCGGCGACGGCGAGCGGCTCTCGGGCGGCGGCCGTTCGTCGGGGCTGATGAGCTTTCTGCGCATCGGCGACCGCGCTGCGGGTGCGATCAAATCGGGCGGCACGACGCGGCGCGCGGCCAAGATGGTGATCGTCGACATCGACCATCCCGATATCGAGGCGTTCGTCGACTGGAAGGTTGTCGAGGAGCAGAAGGTCGCCGCCTTGGTCGCCGGCTCGAAGCTCGCCGCGCGGCACCTGAACCGGGTCATCGCCGCCTGTCATAGCGAAGCGACAGACCCGGCCCGCCGCTGCGATCCAGCGCGCAACCCCGCGCTGAAACGCGAAATCCGCGCCGCGCGCCGGGCGATGATCCCGGAAAACTGCATTCAGCGGGTGATCCAGCTGGGCCGCCAAGGCGGCGCCGCGATCGATTTCCGCACCTACGACACCGATTGGGATTCCGAGGCGTATCTGAGCGTCGCCGGACAGAACGCCAACAATTCGGTGCGGGTCGCGAACGAATTTCTCGAACGCGTCGCCGCCGACGGCCCGTGGGAATTGACCCGGCGCACCGACGGCAAGATCGCCAAGACCCTGCCGGCGCGAGCCTTGTGGGACCGCATCGGCCACGCCGCCTGGGCCTCGGCCGATCCCGGCCTGCAATTCGACACGACGATCAACGACTGGCACACCTGCCCCGGAAGCGGCCGGATCAACGCCTCCAACCCGTGCTCCGAATACAATTTTCTCGACGACACCGCCTGCAAC
This sequence comes from Allostellaceae bacterium, assembly GCA_036500965.1. Classification (GTDB taxonomy): domain Bacteria; phylum Pseudomonadota; class Alphaproteobacteria; order ATCC43930; family CGMCC-115725; genus AP-15. Next base: position 110,104 of record DASYBC010000054.1, read on the forward strand.
CTCGCCTCGCTCAATCTGATAGCGTTCCGCCGTGAGGATGGCAGCTTTGATGCCGACGCTTTCGCACATGCGGTGCGGCTGTGGACCTTGGTGCTCGAAATCTCGGTGATGATGGCGCAGTTCCCATCGCCCGAGATCGCGCGGCGCTCGTTCGAGTTCCGCACCCTCGGCCTCGGCTACGCCAATCTTGGTGGCCTCTTAATGGCGATGGGCATCGCCTATGACAGCGCCGCCGGCCGCGCGCTCGCCGCGGCGATCACCGCGCTCTTGACCGGCGCCAGCTACTCCGCCTCGGCCGAGATGGCCGGCGACCCCGGATTAACCCCGCGCGGCGCTTTCCCCGGCTATGCTCCGAACCGGGAGGCGATGCTGCGCGTCATCCGCAACCACCGCCGCGCCTGTTACGGCGAGACGGACGGATATGAGGGCCTGTCGATTCTGCCGGCGCCGCTCGACGCTGCGAGCTGTCCCGATGCACTTGTGGTCGCGGCCGCGCGCCGGGCCTGGGATACGGCCTCGTCGCTCGGCGAAAAGCATGGCTTCCGCAACGCCCAGGCGACGGTCATCGCACCCACTGGCACGATCGGCCTGGTCATGGATTGCGACACGACCGGGATCGAGCCCGATTTTGCGCTGGTCAAGTTCAAAAAGCTGGCCGGCGGCGGCTATTTCAAGATCATCAACCGCGCGGTGCCGCAGGCGCTGGCCACCCTCGGCTACACCGTGGCCGAGATCGCCGCGATCGAATGTCACGCGCTGGGCCACGGCACGCTAAACGGCGCGCCCGCGATCAACCATCAAACCCTGCGCGCCAAGGGCTTCGACGATCGCGCGCTGGCGGCCGCGGAGGCGGCGCTTGCCACCGCCTTCGACATCAAATTCGCCTTCAACAAATGGACCCTGAGCGAGGCGCTCTGCACCGAAGCTCTCGGCATCGCGCCGGAAGCGCTCGACCGGCCGGGCTTCGACCTCTTGGCCGCGATCGGCTTCGGCCGGGCCGAGATCGACGCCGCCAACACTTGGTGCTGCGGGGCGATGACCTTGGAGGGGGCGCCGCATCTGCGGCCCGAGCATCTGCCGGTGTTCGACTGCGCCAGCCCGTGCGGCCGGTCCGGCACCCGTGCGTTGTCGGCCGAAAGCCACATCCGCATGATGGCGGCGGCGCAGCCCTTCATCTCGGGCGCGATCTCAAAGACGATCAACATGCCGAATTCGGCGACGATCGAGGATTGCAAAGACGCATACCTCTTGTCCTGGCGGCTCGGCCTCAAGGCGACCGCGCTCTATCGCGACGGCTCGAAACTGTCGCAGCCGCTGGCCGCGGCCCTCTTTGGCGATGACGAGGAGGCCGAGGAAGAGGCCGCCGAGCTCTACGATCGGTCGCCGGCCGAGCGCGCGCCGATCGTCGCCGAGCGCATCGTCGAACGGGTCGTCGAGCGGGTGGTCGAACGGGTCGTGCAGCGGGGCGAGCGCCGGCGGCTGCCGAACCGGCGCAAGGGCTACACGCAAAAGGCCACGGTCGGCGGCCACAAGGTTTACCTGCGCACCGGCGAGCACGAGGACGGCCGCCTGGCCGAAGTCTTTATCGACATGCACAAGGAGGGCTCGGCCTTCCGCTCGCTGATGCACAATTTCGCGATCGCGATCTCGATGGGCCTGCAATATGGCGTGCCGCTCGAGGAGTTCGTCGAGAGCTTCACGTTCAGCCGGTTCGAGCCGTCGGGCATCGTCGAGGGCAACGACGCGATCAAGATGGCGACCTCGATCCTCGACTACATCTTCCGCGAATTGGCGATTTCCTATCTCGGCCGCGGCGACCTCGCCCATGCCGAGCCCGGCGATTTGTTGCCCGACACGGTCGGCAAGGGCGAAGCCCAATCGATCCTGCGCAGTCCCGACGGCGGCGACGATCGCCTCGAACCCGCTCCGCCGGCGGCAGAGGAGCGCAGCCTGATGCCACGCGACGTATCCAACGGCTTCGTCCGCAACAAGCTGACCCTTCTGCACGGCGGCGCCGGCCGCGGCGGACCCATGGCACTCGCCTTCGCCGACCCCTTCCCCACCGCCGAGGACGACACCAGCGCGCCCTTGGCGGAAGACGGGGCCGTCCGCCTGGAACGCATCCGCGCCGCCCGCATCCGCGGCTACGAAGGCGACAGCTGCGCCGAATGCGGCAACTTCACCCTGATCCGCAACGGCACCTGCCTCAAATGCGACACCTGCGGCGCGACGTCGGGATGTTCCTGATAGCATTCGAAACGGTTCGACTTTTAAGGAACAAAGCGGTAGTTTCCTGGTTCGTTCACAATGAACAGGCAATGAACGGCAATCAGTCGAATGAACGGCGATTTCTTAAGAAGGGTTTTCAGGACCCCGCCAGGCAACTATCTAATCGAGGAGTTTCTGGCACATATCCGCAGCACCGGTCAGCCCGAGACTTTTCCCGGTCTGCATCGCGGGCCAATTGCAAAGACCGAACCTTTCTCGTTACTCAAGCGTTTTGAGATCGATCGAAGGAAGCGCCCGGACGGTGATTTAGCTCCGTGTCCAATGTGCCAACCAAACAAATACCTCCGTGGTAGTCTGGTTTATCTATCAGATCTCAGAGCTGTCGCCGCCATTGGGCACTGCTGTGCTGATAAGGAGAATCTTGCTATCGCCGATCGTGAGTACCGAGAACGCATCGCACGTGACCTCGAAGATGACTACCTTATCGCACATATTCCTCTTATCTCCGCTTACCTTTCCGTAGTTGCGCGAGTCCGCCCCGCCGCGCGTGAAGCCGAACGGATCTATCGTAGTTTCCGCAATGCCGGAGCGTCGTTTCAACGCCCTTTGCGCCTACTCAAAAAGGTCGGCGGCCTTCTTGCCCTCGACGAGCAGCTCCAGGTCCCGGCCGACATAGCTGGTCCCGCCGGGTTTCGCAGTCGCGCTAGAATCATCAACCAAAAAATAGAATTCGGATTTCTTCGCGGAATGATTGCGCTCAGCAGCGATTACGATCCGGTTCGTGAGCTGGATCGAATTATTACGGCCGTTCGGCTATACAATCACGGCGAAACCGACAACGCGCTGCTCGATTATGTCACGGGTCTTGATCCACAAAGCCGACGCGTCGCCACCATCAAGCTTCGCGAAGCAGGAATTGGTTATTCGAAATTTCAAAACCGGATTGCCGATTTTTGCAACTTTTTCACTCCGGCGAATATAGGACTCCTCAATAAATGGGCATCCCATCCGGTGAACCCCTATCGTTTCGAAGCTTACTTGAATGATAGTAGGTGTACTTTCCGTCGGCATGGCGAGTATTGGAGTATCCTGTTGGACCCCATTCTCTACGCCTGCGAATCTCCATGGCCAACGCCTCGAAAAGATTAGCGCGTAGGATGGGCTGAGCATAGCGAAGCCCATCATGTGGATCTCTGCCGAGCGATGGGTTTCCCTTCGGTCAACCCGTCCTACGCGGCTCAATCCTCGATCGCAGCAGCACGTAGGATGGGTTGAGCGGGGCGAACCCATCGCAGCCGGTTCCGGCGGAAGGCAGGCTTTCCGTCGGTCAACCTGTCCCAAGCCCGGTTAAGGTGAGATCGTTCCGCACGGCGGCTGCAAAACACTGGTTCGCCTTGCCGGGTCTGCCATCAATGATTACGTTGATTGCACAAGGCTGGGAAAGCCGATGAGCAGCATCACCATCCGCAACCTCGATTCTGGCGTCAAGGAGCGGCTGCGCGTGCGGGCGGCGCAGCACGGCCGCTCGATGGAGGCCGAGGCGCGGCGCATTTTGCAAAGCGCCGTCGCCGCTTCCGAGGCCCCTCAGGTCCGTAATCTCTATGAGCGCATCCGTGAGCGGTTCGCGCCGCTCGGCGGGGTCGAGCTCGAACTGCCGCCGCGGTTGCCGGTACGCGAGCCGCCGCGGCTCGAGTGATGTTCCTGCTCGATACCAATGTCCTGTCGGCGCTGATGTTAGCGCAGCCTCCGGCCGCGGTGGCTGCTTGGGTGTCTGCGCAACCGGCCGCTCTCTTGTTCACGGCGGCGATTTGCCAGGCCGAGATTTTGTCGGGCCTCGCGATCATGCCGGATGGACGTCGCCGGGCCGCCTTGGAGGCAGCAGCTCGGGCCATGTTCCGCGACGATTTTCAAAGCAGGATTCTGCCGTTCGACGAGGCTCCGGCCGAAGCCTATGCCGAGATCTTCGCGGCCCGCCGCAAGGCCGGACGATCGACGGCGACAGTCGATCTGATGATCGCCGCGATAGCTCGTGCTTATCGCGTAAGCGTGGTTACTCGCAATACCGCAGATTTCGACGGTTGCGGCGTGACCGTAATCAATCCTTGGACGATCGAGCCTCACGCCTCGCGCTGATGGACGCGGCGGTGTTGCGATGAGCTTCCGCTTCGCTCAACCTGCCCTACGCTCCAGATTATGCCGCTCGCGCCATGTTCATGACGAGGCGTGACGCGGTCGGGCGCGCGGCCGGCTTGCGGGAGGTGACAGCGCGGCCGACGCGCGGAGGGGTCAGCGCTGGCTGGGGCCGAGATGGGCGACGGCTTCGATCTCGACTTTGAGCGACGGGTCGGCCAGGGCGGCGACCTGCACCAGGGTGGAGGCCGGGAAGTCGCCGGTGAAGAACTCGCGCCGGGCCTGCCACACCTTGTTGCGCTGGGTGATGTCGGTGACGAAAATCGTCACCTTGACCACATCGGCCATGGTGCCGCCGGCCGCCTCGACCAGATGGCGGATCTTGGTGAAGATGGCCTTGGCCTGGGCGTATTCGTCGCCCATGGGGTCGCTGCCGCGGGCGGTCATACCGGCGATGTAGGCAAACCCGCCGGCAACGAGGCAGTTCGACCAGGTGCCCGGGGCCGGTTCGGCCACCTCCGGGCTGGTGGCGCGGACGATTTTGCTCATCGGCTCCTCCCTGCAAAGAACTCGGAGCTTAGCCCCCGCCAATCCCGACGAGAAGTGCCCGGATCGTAATGCGGCTACTGCCAGGGCGAAAACCCGGCGGGGTGGCGCGGGCATCTCGAGAACCTGTTGCCAACAAAACCAAGCTCCGCCGGGTCGAGCACCATGCGGCGCTGCCCTACGCCGAGCTGGCGGCATTCACGGCCGAGTTGCGACGGCAACAGGGGGTCGCCGCCCGGGCGCTCGAATTTGCGATCCTGACCGCGGCGCGCACCGGCGAAGTGATCGGCGCCCGCTGGGCCGAGACTGACCTTGCCCAGCGGCGATGGACGGTGCCGCCCGAGCGCATGAAGGCCGGGCGCGAGCACCGCGTGCCGCTGTCGGATGCGGCAATGGCGATCATCTGGAGGACGGCCACAGGGCGCACCGGCGACTACGTGTTCCCCGGCCAGCGCGCCGGCCGGCCGCCGTCGCAAATGGCGATGCTGATGATGCTGCGTCGCATGGGCCGGGGCGAGCTGACGGCGCACGGGTTCCGCTCGACCTTTTCAGATTGGGTGGCCGAGCGCACCCCGTTCCCTGCCGAAGTGCGCGAGATGGCGCTCGCGCATGTCGTCGGCGACAAGGTTGAAGCCGCCTACCGCCGGGGCGATCTGTTCGCCAAGCGCCGGCAACTCGCCGAGGCTGGGCGCGGTATTGCTGCACCCCGGCGGTCGACGACAGCCGCGTCGTGGCGATCCGCCGCGCGCGGTAACACCCGCCCAGCGCGCGCACCGGCCGATTCCGGTCGCGCTGCGCCCGAATCTGCATTGCGCGGCTGTCGTCGCCTGGGCGATGATTACCCGCCAATAATGACTACGAGTGGAGGGACGGCCTTGGCCGAAGACGCTATCGGCGGCATCGCGGCGCGCCCCGGAATTACCATCGCCGCGCGTATGGACAGGCTGCCGCAGACCCGATTTCTGCTGCGGTTCATCGCCTTGCTGGCGCTCGGCGCCTTCTTCGAGGTCTACGACAACGGCCTGACGACCTATATCGCGCCGGGCCTTTTCAAATCGGGCATCATGGTGGCGACCACCAAAGGTTTTTTTGATGTCCACGGCTTTGCCAGCCTGATCGCGGCGACCTTTGCTGGGATGTTTATCGGCACCCTGCTGCTGAGCCCGCTTTCCGACTATTTCGGGCGGCGGACGATTTTCACCTTTGCGCTTGTCTGGTATTCGGTGGCGACCCTGTTCATGGCGATGCAGTCGAGCGATGTCGGGCTGGTCGTCTGGCGCTTTATCGCCGGGATCGGCATCGGCGTCGAATTCGTCACAATCGACACCTACCTTTCCGAATTGGTGCCGCGCGAACGCCGCGGCGCATCGTTTGCCTTTGTCGCAACGATCGGGCTCACCGCCTATCCGATCGCGGCGTTTTTGGCCTTTTTGCTGGTGCCGCGAATGCCGGTCGGGATCGCCGGCTGGCGCTGGGTGGCGCTAATCGGCGCCGGCGGGGCGGTGGTCGCGTGGTGGCTTCGCCTGGGGCTGCCGGAATCGCCGCGCTGGCTGGCGCAGCATGGCCGCCACGAGGAGGCCGACCGGGTGGCGCGCATGATCGAAAGCCGCATCGAGGCCGAGACCGGGCGCCCATTGCCTCCGCCGATGGTCCTCGAAGGCGAGATCGAGGAAGCCCAGGGCTCCTATGCCGAGATCTTCCGCCCGCCCTATCTGAAGCGAACGGTGATGCTGGTCATCTTCCAGCTGCTGCAGACGATCGGCTATTATGGCTTCACCAGCTGGGTTCCGACACTGCTGCTGGCGCAAGGGATCAACATTACCAAGTCGCTCGGCTACACGTTTCTGATCGCCCTGGCTTCACCGGGCGCGGCCCTCGTTGCCACCCGGATCGCCGACCGTTTCGAGCGCAAATGGCAGATCTGCACGTCGGCGCTGGCGATTGCGGTGTTCGGCTTGTGCTTTTCGCAGCAGCGGGGTGCCGTCGGGATCGTGATCTTCGGGCTGTTGATCGCGTTTTCAAACACGATCTTCGCTTATTCCCTGCACACCTATCAGTCCGAGCTTTATCCGACTCGGATCCGCGCGCGGGCGGTCGGCTTCACCTATTCGTGGAGCCGCTTTAGCACGATCTTCGTCGGCTTTTTCGTCGCTTTCTTCCTCCGCAACTATGGCTCGATCGGCGTCTTCCTGTTTATCGCCAGCGCCATGATCGCCGTCTTCATCGTGATTGCGTCGATGGGACCGCGCACCACGAATTTGCGGCTCGAAGCGATCTCGCGCTGAGCGCTCTGGCGAGCGTGCGACGGGCCTGCGGCGCGGACAGAAGCGGCCGTCACTGGCGAAGCAATGCTCGGCGGCGGGGAAACGGCGGCGCCCAGACATTGCCGGCGTGGGCCTCGCGGCGGTGCTGAGCAACGGCGCCAGCTGTGCTGCGATCCAACGGCGCATGGTCGAGGGCAGCCCGTTGCGTGAAGCGCCCGGAACCAAAGCCACAAGATCGAGAGTGGGAAAGGATCGGCGTCGATCGCGCGCCGAAGATGATCGGCGAGCCGCGTTGGCCTCATCATAGCTCGAGGTGAGGCGTAATCGGGCGATGCGGCAGCGGTCCCTGAACCGGCCTAGGGTGCTTTTGCACTGCTTCTCATGCTGGCGCGGGTGGGGGGTATCCAGTGCTGGCGCTGGTGGGTGTATCCAGACCGCGACCTCGACGCCCCTATCCGACCGAGGATAACAACGGCGCGCAGGGCGGTGGTGGCTGATCTGCTCAAGACCCACGGCACAGGCGCTCCTCGCTGGTCGGTTGGGCTGGATTGCGCTTCTCCGCCGCGGGTTTCTGACATATGCCCTTTGCGCTTGACACCATAAAACCGGCACGCGCTAACTTCACAGCCTAACGTTCCGAAAAAGCGTTTTGGGAGGGCAATCGCCATGACGCGCAAACCGGCCTTTTGGCTGTCGCTTGCTGTTACAATTACAATCGGACTGACAAGCCAAGCTTGGGCGCAATATAACGGACCTTACATCGGACCCTCAACTTTCGGGAGACATCCGGGACCTTATCTCCCCGATGGGCCCTACGTTCCGACGGTCACAGAGACCCTAGGGAACGAAGGGGCTGCCGGCCTGCCGCCGGACATCCCGCCCCCGCCGAAGGGCTTTGACCGGCAGTCGATCTGGAACATGCAGGTCGTCGGGTTTAACAACAACCAAGGCCGCGCCAGTTCCGACGACGGCTGGATCGAGGACCAAAACGGCCGCTACATCGCCTACGTCACCAACAGCCCAGGCTCGGCTTTGAACCCGCTGACCGGTCAAACCGAGAGCAACGGCACCTCGCTCATCGACGTGACGAACCCGGCAAACCCGGTTTATGTTCATCATATCCCGTCGATCTTCCCGATCAGCAACACCGCCGGCAGCGGCGCGACGCATGTCGCCGTATGCGGCGGCAACACACTGGTTAAGGGCGGGCCCGAGTCGCAAAAGATCTCAAACCGTTGGTTCATGATCCGGCACAGCGGATCGTTGAATCAGGAGATCTGGGACGTCACCAATCCGCAGGCGCCGTTCATCATCAGCGTCCTGCTCGGCGGCCCGTCCATGCAAGCAACCGCCCAGGGCGTAACTACGACAAACAAGGGCGCCAGTCTGACGAACAATCAGTTTCTGACCGCCAACCACCACATCTGGTGGGAGTGCGACACCGGCATCGCCTACATGATCGCGCAGTCGGACAATGACGGTTTCCCTGTTTGGAACGAAAGCGGGTCGAAGCAGCACATCTACATCTTCGATCTGCATGATCCGCACAATCCGGTCTTCATCCGCGAGTGGGGGCTGGTCGGGCAGCAGCCGGGAGCGGCCAGTTCGGCCGGCTATGTAAGCTGTTACAATAACCCCGGTCCCAACTGCTATGAGGGCTTCACTAGTCCCCCGGGCGGCGTCCATCAGGCGTACTCGGCGGGCCTATATAACGTAAACACAAATGTCGGCTATCCTGCCAACCCACCTGTATTACATGAGGTGTATTTCCCTTACGGGGTCGGCCAGGACGGCGTCGTCCAGATCACCGATCGGGACAAGCTGGTGTATGGCTGTGAAAAGTCGGAAAACCCAAGTGCTTCGGGGAATTGCGCGAACTTTCCGAGCCAGGCCGACCTGCTTTTTCCGCAGATCAGCTACGTCACGATGAAACCCTCGCAAGGGGGGCATACCTCGATCCCGATCTTCGGGGTCCCGATCCCCGAGACGCAGCAGAACTTTGTAGCGAGCTCGCTGGCCGGCACGCCGCAAACATGGGATCTGCTGGCGATCACGTCTGAGCAGACCGCCAACGATTGCGCACCGCAGGATTGGAAGAACCCGGCGCTGCTCGACATCACCCCAACGGTGAACGCCAACGGCAACCTCACCCAGGCGATCTGGCCGTTCGCGACCTTGGCGCTCGGGCAGTTCCCGGGCAATTTCTGCGAAAAGGGGGCGCGCTTCGGGATCCATGAGCTCAATCGGGAAATCTATGCTCCCTATTACGGCAAGATCATCGTCGCGGCATACTTCAACGCCGGGGTGCAGGTCTGGGACATTCGCGACCCGACCAGCCCCAGACGAATCGCCTACTTCATCCAGGCTCCGAACGGCAACACTCTGCCGAACTGCGCGAGCGCCGGCGGGACCCTACCGACGACCTATTGCCCAAAGGCGACCTTTTCCGACCTCGGGGAAGTGGACGACCGCGGCTATATCTACAACTTGGATCGCGCCGGCTCCGGGGTGACGGTCCTCCGGTTGACGGGCAACGCCGCGAAAGTCATCACGGGACAAGGCGCCGAAGGGGGGATGAACGACACCCACAATTCTCAGTGATGGATCGTCCCGCGCGGGCTGACGGGGCAGCACCGGAAGCTTGTCCTTGCGGCAGCTTCGGCGGGGTCCCGTCAGTCGCTCATTTCCGATAGAGCTTGGCGATTGCTGGCGCATTTCGGAGTGGTGAAGGTGCAGAATTTTGCATTGCTTCTGATCGGTGCGGCGGCGCTCAGCGTGCCGCTGGTCGCGGCGCAGGGCGCGCCACAGGCAACCGGCGAACCGCTGATCCTGCAAGGGAAATGCACGTCCGACGGAGAATCCGCGGCGTGCACCTCGTGCGGGGTTGCGCTGGCGCAGGATTTGAAGCAGCCCGCGCGGGATCGGGCCCTGATCGGGTCGTGTCCGAAAATGGCGGCCGGCCGCTACACGCTCAGCATTACGGTTCCGGTGCAACTCCTCCCGGCGCAGCCGGCGAAAAAGACTTTTGCTCAGCTCGAGGCGTCGCTCGACGCGACCTCCCGCGACCGGAGCGGCGGCGCCGGAGGCAGGTTGGCCGAGACACCGGCGGTTACGTGGAGCTGGTTTGGTCCCGCCGGGTATGTGCTTATCTACCAGACGACGCCGGTGACGATCGATCGCGCCGCCGGTGTCGACGTCGCCGTCAAGCTTCGAGACCTCCGGTACTTCATCCCGCACCGGACCCAGGGGCCTGCCCACGATGACGGCGAGCTGATCGTGGGAAAGGCCGAGCTGATCAGCCTGGAGCGCCTCCCCGCGCCGACCTCGACCGAGCTCGGGGTGTCGCAGGAGTTCAGCGCAAAAACCCTTGCCTCGGTGGTCCCCGGCCATACCACCGAGAAACAGGTCAAAGCGCTGCTCGGGGAGCCCTGGCGCACCGACGCAGGCGACGAGGACGAGGATATACCCGAGAGCTGGGATTATCGCGGGAAAGACGCAAGGGGCGTCTACTTGGTCCACATCGAATTCGACAATCGGGGCACGACCACCAAAATCGTAAAGGTCCCTGAGAAGGTCCACGCCGCGACCCCGACCACATCAAAAACGCCAGGCGGCCCGGCCAAACCCTGAACCGGCCGCCAACGTCGCGCGACGCGGATCGTTCACAGCCTCGCAACCGGCAAGCCGTTCCCGCAACAAGCCGATTAGCCAGTGACGGTCGTTCTTGCCAGTCCGCGCATACTCGATCGAGCACGCGAACGGCTGTTTCCGGCGCTTCCTCGCCCGCCGCCCAGGGCGTCGGGGAACGACAGCTGTCCGCGCTTTGCAGACCTCCCAGTACCGTGGATCACGCAATCCACCGCGACGCAGCACCATTTTGGGTCAGATTCTTAGGAATTGGCTCAGCCGGGCAGTACAGACCGCCGCCGGGGTCCGCGCCATTGCCCGGCGATTTCCCGATCCTCAAAGAGGATGCCGGCTCCGACCGGATCATAATCCTCCCGGCTGAACCGGCGCGGCATTCTGACGACGCGCGGCCGGCGGTATAAACCGAGAACTCATTCGCATGCGCCATGGAACCTGCGGCGAAAAGCCGCCGTTGGGAAGGGAAACAGGGCGTTTGGGGAGGGAACTTAGGGCCCATTCTAGGGGAGCGGGCAGAATTTCTCTGAGGAGGACTGGATGCCCGATCCGACAAAGTTGCGCTCCGTGGCACGAAAGTGCCGCGAGCTGGCGAAAATTGCGGCGAACCCCGTCACCATTGCCCAGCTACGTTTGTGGGCCGTTGAACTCGCGGAGACGGCTGATGCCCGCGAGTGGGGAAACGAAGGCGGAGATTGATAGACGATGGTTGTCCCAGGGGGCCGCCACATGCTGGACGGCGCCACCGTGATCCCGTGCCCCGCCTTGAGGGCGCCGCATATCTCCTGCAAGCTCAGATCCGGCCGGCGCGCCACCAACTCCACCGCCGCCGTGCGATGCGCCCTCAGGCGCGAGCGGCGGTCGCCGCCCATCGCCCGCGCCGCTGCATGCCCTTCGGTGCGGAACCGCTGCCCCCGGCGAATCGGCGTGCTGACACTGAACGCAAACTGGCCGTGCCGCCGAGCGCGCCGACGGCCAGGGCAGCGGCAGCGCCGCATCGCACCCCTGCGGGCATCGTCGAGCCGGGGCGGCGACATCATCCCGGCACCGAGCATTGTAGTTGCCCCGCCGTTCAGCGAGGTGGGATGATGCACCCGCCATGACCGAGGTGCCCCAGTTCCGCCGGGCGCGGCGCGCAGCACACGCCCCGCCGATCGGCCTCGCCGCAGTCGCCGCGGCCACGTTGACCCTCCTCGCGGGCTGCGCCGATACGTCGGCGGCCTTCGACCGGAAGATGTCCCAAATCCGGCACGAGCAGTGCGAGCCCCTGTCGAGCGAGGCTCAGCGGCGATCCTGTCTTCAGCAGGTCGATGACATCGAAAACGACGCGCTGCGCCGGCTCGATGACGCCCGTCGCCGGCGGGCCATCGAGGGAACGGTGGACCAAATGCACGTGATCAATCAGAGCGGGCAAGGGTGGTGATCGCAGAAGCGTGCCGTTGAGCGCCCCGGCCGCCGCGGACGGCCGCAGCGCCGCGGCTGGAGCATGAGGGATAGCCGAGCGATGAACCAAGCGCACGGTGGACTGGCCTGCCAAGGACTTCCTGGTGGCGCGGGGACGCTGGGCCGGTTCCGTGCGGTCGGTGCACCGCAGCTGCGATTACGCATCGATCCCCGTGGACGCGAAGCGCGGCAGGCGGAGAACACCGAGTGGTGCTGGTCAGCACGGCGGCGCTGTGCCACCGGGGTTGTCGAGCAGCAGTGCGCCGTCGCTATGGATGCGGCCGATGATCTGTCTGGAGAACAGGTGCAGGAGCAAAGGCAGCCCAAGTTCAACACGCACCAGCCGATCTTGCACCTCGATACGCCCGACGATGCTATGCCGCATCGCCAGCACGCTGAAATCGAGCCGATAACCGGTCCAGCCGTAGTCTGCCGAACTGGCGAACGCGGCAAGCTGCTGACGAATGTATCCGAGCCCGTTGTCGAGCCGGCGCTTGGCTTCGTCCCGGCCCAGCGAGTGCGATATCGTCACAGTAATGGGCTCTGGCACGATCTATCCTCATGGATGCGTACAGCAAACGGCCCGCCCACGATTTTCTCCGCGGCCATCAAAAGGTTCTGCTATCCGCCGCGTTGGCTGATTATCGCGCACTTGGAGCACGCCGTCGGTCACCTCGGCCTCTGACGCAACGGACCAGCGGGCGACAAAGCCGCGGCGGACGTGACGCCGAGGAAATAGATCGCGACCACATCATTGACGACGCCTCGCATACCGGCGGGGTCATCGCTTAGCCAGCCGCGTCGCAGCACTCATAGTGCCATGCATGCATCTCGGTGAGAAGCGAGCCCAGATCGCTGTGTGACACCCCCGGCTTGATCCGGCACGGAAAGGGGCGCTTGGCTCGATGATCGTCAGCTTGGAGCTGGCGGCCCGTTTTGTACAGTCACCGCGGGGTGCCAGCCTTGCACCAACGCACCAAGGCTTCCACTACGCTCATAACAGTGTCGGCGTGGGCTGCCGCCTTTTCGACGAGCTGCCGAAGCTCGCCGGTGCGCTCCAGCTCCGGGACCTTCTCGCGTACCTCGCGCCGCGACCGAGATACAGATCCGCGATTTCCCCAATCGGCTGGTTCACCGGATGCGCTTCGCGAGGTCAAATACCCCCACTTCGCCAGGAACGTTCCTATCGGAAAAGGCGTTTCCCCGGCGGGTCTCGAACACCATGGGAGGAAAACGTGAATGGCTTGATTTACCTGATCGGCTTGATCGTCGTCATATTGTTTATTCTGTCGTTTCTGGGGCTTCGATAAATCTGGCCTCGACAAAGGAGGCATCCGATGGCACTCGCACAGCAAAGCGACGTTGTATCTGTTGCGCCGACGACATCTTTCCTTCAGTGGACGCCAGTAGTCGCAGGCGCATTCGTCGCTTCTGCGGTTTCTCTAATCTTGATCGCGTTTGGTACGGCGCTCGGAATGAGCATCGTCTCCTCGTCTCCCACCTGGAGAGATACCTCATCCGCGCTGGCGGTCGCGTCTGGAGTGTACTTGTTGATCACAGCTCTCGTAAGCTTCGGTTTCGGCGGCTATGTTGCCGGGCGGCTTCGAGAACGATGGGATCCGTCTGCAAGCCGCGACCTCATCGAGTTCCGAGATGGCATGCACGGAATTGTCTCCTGGGCTCTTGCTGTCATCATCACCGGGCTAGTTGCTGCGACAGCGACCGCGACCGTCGCTTCCAAGGCAGCTCAGTCCGGTACTTCAACATCAGCGGCCGCCGGTGAGCCGTTGGTCGCGTATGAACTTGACAGGCTATTTCGGGGCGACCGAAGGCCGGTCGAGGGGGAAATTAACTATCTTCGCGCAGAGGCCGCCCGCATCCTGCTCACCGCCACCGGGCGCCAAGGGGTAACACCGGATGACCGGGCCTACCTGGCGCAGTTGATCTCAAATAGAACCGGCCTTGCCGCTCCCGAGGCCGAGCGCCGCGTGAATAACGTTATTACGGCGGCTGCAACCGCAGTTAGAAGAGCCCGTCGCAGTGCGGTCATTCTTGGATTTTCGACGGCCGCTGCTCTGCTGGTCGGCGCAGCAGCAGCGTGGTACGCGGCATACAACGGCGGCCGTCATCGGGACAATGTGGCTCCGCCACATACGTGGACTTGGCCGGGCCATGTGTAATCTTCGCGTACCACGATAGATTCCGCACCGAGGGTGATCAGATGCGCTCGTCCGCGCGCAGCGATCAGCCGCTGCTGGACGCCCCGCAACGCACGCTCCATCCAGCGTGGGGAAAGGAGTCCTCGAGCGCATCGGTCGATTGCCGAGGCTTTCGCCGGCGTCCTTCGCCTTGCGATGATGCGATAGACCCATGCTCGCGACCCAGCCGGCGCGCGACTGTCGCCCAGGCGCAGGTGTCGCCGCATGTACTCTCAGCGCGGCCGGCCGCTAGTGGTGCGATGCCAACGGATGATTCCCGTCCGTTGGCTGAATCGCACCACCGACGTATTAATCTGGTGGGCCGATTCACGAACGCTTGGGAATCAAGCGTTTTGCTCGGACCACTGGCAGGTGGAGGTGTCAACGCTACCGAAGCCCCACGAGTGCCGTCGAGCCGGTCGGCGATGCGGTCATGTTGGTCGGCGATATCCTGCAGGTCTGTCCGCTGCGGACCGGGATCGGCCGCCTCGCCCTGCCGCCGCGCGATCGCGGCTCTGTTTCGATGTCGGCATGCTCGCGCTTTGGGTGGGCCGCGCACCGTATGGGCCGCAACCACCTCAACGGGCGACGGCGACCGCGCCGATGCCGTGCCGGCTGCCGCCGGCTACAATTTCGCGCTGCTGCTGCGCTGGCTCTGGCGGCTGTTGCGCGCCCTCTTCCAGGTGCTCTTCCATCGCCGATTTGCTCCCAACACCCCCAAATTTTGCCGCTCCATCGTTCTTCACGGGCGACTATCCGTACACAATGAAGAACCGTCTCCCCGATCCGTCAGAAATTTGCGCTCTTGAATTCAAAGGAGAATTTCGGCGATTCAAAATCTGCTCGGTTTCAGCGACTATCGGCATCGATTGGTCGATTTTCGACGTTCTTTAGCTGTGCCTTCACGATTAGCCCGGATATCTCACCGGGATGAGTGCATCGGGGTTCTGAAAGAGGGATAATTCTTCTGCGACAAAGGCTTATCCGGTTGCAGAGGAGGTCCCCGATGCCGACAGAGTGTAGTCCGGCGACGATGCTTTTTGCACC
>DASYBC010000055.1:0-40733 GCA_036500965.1 Allostellaceae bacterium
CGACCACGTTATTGGGCTCGGGGATCTCGTCGGCGGTAGTGATGCACGGGCCGATCGGGGCAAAGGTGTCGAACGACTTGCCGAGCCAGCTGCCGGCCTTCCAGGTGCGCCGGCCTTCGCCGCGCGCCGACACGTCGATCAACCCGGTATAGCCGAATACCGCGGTCTTCCAATTCGCCTGGCTGATTTTTTTGGCCGGCCCTTTGATGACCAGCGCCAATTCGGCCTCGTGCATAAAGATCCACGGCTCGGTCATCTCGGGCAATTGGATCGTGTCGCCGGGCCCGACCACCGCTTCGGGATTTTTCAAAAACATGTTTAAGGGCCGCGCCTCGCGCTGCGCATGCTCCCAGTAATTGGCGATGCAGCACAGGATTTTTCCGGGCCGCGGCAGGGGCGGGCGCAGCCGCACTCTGTCGAGCGGGAGTGCTTCACCCTCGGCCGCGAGCCCTTCCAGCGCAGGGCGCAGCCGCTCGAAACCGTCGATCAAATTCTGCATTGTCGATTGCGGAGTGTGGCCGCGCTCGACGACACCGGCGAGGCCGACGACGCCGCGATCGGTCAATAATCCCGGCGCGGGCTCACGCTCTGCGCCCGCCTGATACATCACCAGCTTCATGCCCATCCTCTCCGGAAGCAGGCGGCGAGATTACCGGGTTCGGTGCATGGCAACCATGGCATTTCTCCAGGTTGACACACGGCGAAGCCGGGGCCGACGCTGCGCTGTTGCGTTCGGGAGGAGTGAGGGATGGTCGAAATCCGCCGCATGGGGCCGCAAATCGGCGTCGAGGTCACCGGGGTCGATGTCAGGACGCTCGACGACAAGGGTTTTGCCCCGATCTACCAGGCCTGGCTCGACCACAACGTCATGGTGGTGCGCGACCAGGAGCTGACGATCCCGGATTTCGTCCGTTACAGCGAGCGCTTCGGCCCGGTGACGCCGCACCCGTCGAAATCAACCCGCCACCCCGAGCACCCGAAGATCACCATGCTCGGTGTCGACAAGTTCGACGCCGACGGCGGGTTGCGCGACGAAATCTATCGCCGCGGCGCCGAGGGCTGGCACACCGACGGGGCCTACAACCAGGCCCCGTTCAAGGCGACCCAGCTTTATGCGCTGGCGGTGCCGAGCCGCGGCGGCAACACCTTGTTCGCCAATGCCTATGCCGCCTACGATGCTCTGCCGCCACGGCTCAAGGACCGGCTCGACGGGATAACCGGCGCCTTCGCCTATGCCGGGCGGCGCGGTAAGTCGCGGCTCCTAAACCCCGAGGACCAGGACTGGACCCCGGTGTTTCACAGGGTCATCCGCACCCATCCGGAGACCGGGCGCCGCTCGCTTTATTTCGATCCCGGCAAGATCTGCTACCTGGTCGGCATCGACGAAGAGGAAAGCGATGCGCTGATTGCCGAGCTTAAAGACCGGATGATCACCCCCGACGCCCAGTACCACCATGTGTGGCGCAAGGGCGACATCGTGATCTGGGACAACCGCTGCTCCTACCACAAGGCCGCCGGCGACTACCCGCCCGAGGAAGACCGCATCCACTGGCGGGTCTCGATCAACGATTTCGGCGTCGAAGCCCGCGAAGCCGCGGATTAGCCCCGGACCGGGCCGATTTGGGCGGCGCACGCAGGAAGCTCGGGGAAGCGGTGCAACCGCGGTCCCGAATGCCGCGCTAACCGGCGGCGACGGCGCGGGGGACGGGCTTGCCGGGGCCGGTGCCGAAGCGGTCGAGCAGGCGCACGGCAACGCGCGGGCTGACGAAGTGCGAAATCTCGCCGCCCAGCGCGCCGATCTCCTTGACAAAACGCGACGAGATGAACTGGTAGCGGTCGGAGGCCATCAGAAAGACGGTTTCGATCTGCGGGTTGAGCCGCGCGTTCATGCCGGCCATCTGGAACTCGTATTCGAAATCCGACACCGCCCGCAGACCGCGGATGATGACCCCGGCCCCGACCGATTCGGCAAAGCTCATCAATAGTGTGTCGAAGGCGCGCACCTCGATCCGGTCGGCGTCGCCGTTTTCGAGATGGGCCACCTCGTCGCGCACGATCTCGACCCGCTCGTCGGTGGCGAACAGCGGCCCCTTGCCGTCGTTGCGGGCGACACCGATGACCAGCCGGTCAACCAGCTTGGCCGCCCGGCGGATGATGTCCGAATGGCCGTTGGTGATCGGGTCGAAGGTGCCAGGATAAATCCCGACGCGCGGCTGGGTCATGCGTCCCCCTTATCGGCCGGCGGATCTTCGTTGGTGTGCCGACCTTGATTAGTTGTCGGATTGTTCGCCGAATCCTCGGCGTCGGCATCGCCGTTGTCGCCATTTTCGCCGTTTTCATCGGCGACCTCCGGCAGGCGCGCCACCGAGACGACGCGCTCGCCGTCGCCGATCTTGAAGATCACGACACCCTGGCTGCGCCGGCGGGCGATGCGGATGTCGTGCACCGGGCAGCGGATCACCATGCCGCCATCGGTCACCAGCATGATCTGGTCGTTGCCGCCGACCGGGAACACCGCGACCACGGCATCGTCGCGCCGCCGCAGATCCATGTTGTCGATGCCCTGCCCGCCGCGCCCGGTGATGCGGTAATCGAAGGCCGAGGTGCGGATGCCAAAGCCTTTCTCGGTCACGCTCAGCACACATTGCTCGCGCTGCACCAGATCGGCGTAAACCTCTTCAGAGATCGCGCCTTCGTCGCCGCCGGGCTCGGGATCGGCATCCTCCGGCTCAGGCGGCAGCTCGCTCGCTGCTTCGCCCTCCTCGCCGATCGGCCGCCGACGCCGCGCCGCGAGGCTCAGATAGGCGTCGCGCACATCAGGAGCCACCTCCTCGTGGCGCAGGATCGACATCGAGATGACCAGATCGTCGCCGAGCAGGCGGATGCCGCGCACCCCGACCGAGGACCGGCCGGTGAAAACGCGAACGTCGCCGGCCGGGAAGCGGATCGCCTTGCCGTTGCGGGTGGCGAGCAATACGTCGTTGGCCTCGGTGCAGGTGGCGACGGCGATCAGCCGGTCGTCGGCGTCCTCGCCCTCGAACTTCATCGCGATTTTGCCGTTGGCGCGCACATCGCCGAAATCGCTTAGCGCGTTGCGCCGCACGTAGCCGTTGGCGGTGGCGAACATGACGGTCAGATCGGCCCAGCTCGCCTCGTCCTCGGGCAATGGCATGACCGTCGAAATCGTCTCGCCCGGCACGAGGTTGGGCAGGAGATTGACCATCGGCCGGCCGCGCGCCTGTGGGGTGCCGAGCGGCAGGCGGTGCACCTTGAGCTTGTAGACCCGGCCCGATGAGGTGAAGAACAGCACCGGCGCATGGGTCGAGGCGACAAACACCTCGCTCAAGAAATCTTCTTCGCGGATCGCCATGCCGGCCCGCCCGCGCCCGCCGCGGCGCTGCGCGCGATAGGTCGACAGCGGCACCCGCTTGATGTAGCCGGCGTGGCTGACCGTCACCACCATCGCCTCGCGCTGGATCAAGGCCTCGATATCGGCCTCGAACTCGACATCCTCGATCTGGGTCCGCCGCGGCGTCGCAAAGCGCTCGCGGATCGCCAGCAATTCGCCGCGCAGCACCTCGAAGAGCCGCGCGCGCGAGCCCAGAATTTCGAGATAGCCGCCGATCTCGGCGATCAGCCCGTGCAATTCCTCGGCAATCTTGTCACGCTCGAGCCCGGTCAGCCGCTGCAGCCGCAGATCGAGGATCGCGCGCGCCTGCTCCTCGGACAGGCGGTAGGTGCCGTCGGCGGCAACTTCGCGGCCAGGCTCGCCGACCAGCGCCACCAGGGGGGCCACATCGGCCGCCGGCCAGGATCGGGCGACGAGACCCGCGCGCGCTGTCGCCGGGTCGGGGGCGGCGCGGATCAGCGCGATGACCTCGTCGAGATTGGCGACCGCGACCGACAGCCCGAGCAAGGTGTGGGCGCGTTCGCGCGCCTTGCCGAGCAGGTGGCTGGTGCGTCGGGTGATGACCTCCTCGCGAAACCCGACAAACGCGACGATGACCTCGCGCAGGGTCATCAGCTCCGGCCGGCCGCCGTTCAGCGCCAGCATGTTGACGCCAAAGCTGGTCTGCAGCGCCGTGTGGCGGAACAACTGGTTCAGCACGATGTCGGGCTCGGCGTCGCGCTTCAGCTCGACGACAACCCGCACGCCGTCACGGTCGCTCTCGTCGCGCAGCTCGGAAATGCCCTCGATCAGCTTGTCGCGGACGCATTCGGCGATGCGCTCGATCAGCTTCGCCTTGTTGACCTGATAGGGCATCTCGGTGAAGACGAGCGCCTCGCGGTCCTTGCGGACCTCCTCGACATGCGATTTCGCCCGCAGGATCACCGCACCACGGCCGGTCTTGTAGGCGGCGTGCGTCCCAGCGCGGCCGATGATGATCCCGCCGGTCGGGAAATCCGGCGCCGGGACATGCTCCATCAGCTCTTCGACGGTGACCGCGCCATTGTCGAGATAGGCGCAGCAGGCGTCGATGACCTCGCCGAGATTGTGCGGCGGGATGTTGGTCGCCATGCCGACCGCGATCCCTTGGGCGCCGTTGACCAGGAGGTTCGGGAAACCCGCCGGCAGGACCTTGGGCTCGCGCTCGGTCTCGTCGTAATTCGGCTGAAAATCGACGGTGTCGTTGTCGAGGTCGTCGAGCAGCGAATCGGCGACGCGGGCAAGCCGCGCCTCGGTATACCGGTAGGCCGCCGGCGAATCGCCATCCATCGAGCCGAAATTGCCCTGGCCGTCGATCAGGGGCAGGCGCATCGCGAAATCCTGCGCCATCCGCACCATCGCGTCGTAGATCGCCAGCTCGCCATGCGGATGGTACTTGCCGATCACGTCGCCGACGATCCGCGCCGATTTGCGGTAGCCGCGGTTCCACTCGTTGCCGTTGACCTTCATCGAATAGAGGATGCGGCGATGCACCGGCTTCAGCCCGTCGCGGACATCGGGGAGTGCCCGCGCCACGATCACGCTCATCGCGTAATCGAGATACGAGCGGCGCATCTCGTCTTCGATGGCGACGGACGTAATGTCGGGGGCGGAGGGCGGCGGCGGGGCTGAGGTGACGGCCAAGGGATCCCGGGTGAGTAATGGGAGGTTACCGCGCGCAGCGGCGGCGCGGCCACGCCGCACTTACGTAAATATAGGAATTCTTGGCCTGAATTACCGCATTTCGCAGGTGCGAACAACCAATTTGCCGAACCCTGGCGCCCGGTCGCGCCGCGGTACGCGCCTGTCATGCCGGAACTCGGCACCGGCGCCGACGGTTGCTGATTGGGAACAATCCGGAACCGCGCCGATGGACGATATCTCCGAGCTTCGCGGCGAAGCCGCAGCAACGCCCGCGCATCGGGTCTGGACCAAAGGCGGCCCGGTTTTCTCGCATCTCCCCGATGATACGGTCCGAGGCCTGGAGGGCCGGGCGATGGCCTCGTTCGGGGATGCGGCGACGCTCGGAATGTGGGCCTTTGCCACCGGGATCTGGACGACCGGCCTGTTCCAGTCAAACCTGCTGCCGGTTTCGCAGATGGTGCTGCTGTTCCCGGGCATGCTGATCTATGCCGGCATTACACTGTTTATTGCCGGCCTGTTCCTGTACCGGCGCAATGACACCTTTCTCGGCAGCTCGTTCTGCTCGTTCGCTTCGCTCAATATTACGCGTGCGGTGCTGCTGATCTGTCAGAACCGGGGCATCCTGCCCAGCGGCCCAGTCGCGGACGTACTGCAAGGCTGCCTACTCGAATCATTCGCTTACGTCGCGCTGTCGCTGCTGCTGGGCGCGGTGCGAATGAATGTTGTGCTGACGCTCGTCCTCGGCTGTACGTTTTTCGGCTATGCGCTGGCGGGCCTCTATTTTCTGATCCACCAGATCGGGGGCAATGCCTGGTCTTACGCCGGGGAGATCGGCGGCTACTTCATGTTCGCCGCCGGCTTTTTCGCCTATTACGGAGGCACCGCGGTTCTGGTCAACACCGCTTGGCGGCGCGTGCTGCTGCCGATCGGCGGCGAAACCTAACCCTGCTGCCGGCCAAGGCGGCGGGAAGCCCGGCAGCTGCTCAGTACTGCCGGTTGCCGAAGATCGCCCGGTAGATCGCCAGGATCAGCACGGCGCCGACGATCGCGCCGATAAACCCGGCATTCTGACCCGGCGCATACCAGCCGATGCGTTGCCCGAGCCACGAGGCAAAGATCGCGCCGACGATGCCGAGCAAGGTGGTGACGATGAACCCGCCCGGCCCACGCACAAACAGCTTGGCGATGGCGCCCGCCAGGAACCCGATGATGATGACCCAGAGCCAGTGCATCGTCTTCTCCCCGGCTGCGCAGAGCACCCGTCTGGTTCTCGGCATGGATAAACCCGTTGCTGCGCCCGGCGCAACAGCAGGGTAATTCGCTTTTCTGGCGTGCGCGACAGCACGGCGGTGGAAGACCGGGGTCGCGGCGCCGCCGCTATCGCTTACCCGTTGAGCAACTCTCGCGGCGCGCCTGCAATTCCCGCGTCAAAGATGGAATTCCACGCCCCGCCGGGGGTTTAGCGGATTGAAGCCGCTTACCCTCGACGCACCGTTCGAACCGGCCGGGCGAGCGGGCGGCCATCAACCTGGAGTCACCAAAATGCCCCTCGACGGAACCGACCTCTTCGAAAACCGCGCCCTTGCCAAGCTCAACCAGATGGAGCGCCTGCTGGCGACCGAGCAGCATTGGTGCAAGGGCCGGCTGCGCGATGCCAACGGCCGGCGCTGCATGATCGAAGCGATTACCGCAGTAGACGGACGGCAGGAGCTGATGCGCCCGATCATTCGCGCCGCCAGGGAGGTCAGCGGCAAGCGCTATTGGCGGATTGAATCGTTCAACGACGACCCACGCACAACCCATCGAGATGTGCTGCGCGTGCTGCAGCGGGCGCGCGAAAGCATCGTCGACAGCATCGCCGCCTCGCGTGCGCCGCAGCCGTGGCGGCAAAAATTAGTCGAGGCGCTGCGCATGTTTGGCCCTGGCGACCAACCGGCGGCAAACCAGGCGCTGTGCCCGGCCAAGGTCGAGGATCGGTATTCAGCGCGCGCCTCCCACGCGGTTGGGTATGGCCGCCATCCGCGATCGGGCTCGCGCGCGATCCGCGAAACCAGCGACGCGTCGTGGTGATACCGCGGCGCCAAGTGACCGGAATTCTCGGTTTTGGAGAATAGGATGGTATCAGAACCGATCGGATACGCCGCATGGCGCGGCCGAAATCGCGGACAGGAGTGGCTCGTTCTAATCCTGGCGATCTGGCTGTTCATCTCGCCCTGGGTTCTGCAATTCGGCACCGCGCTGGCGGCGACCGCGACCGGTACGGCAAACGGGCCGATGGCCGAGGCGAGCCGGGCGGCGTGGGACGCTTGGGTTCTCGGCGTGATCCTCTTCCTCACTGCGTTGTCGGCGATCGGGCGCCTCGATGTCCGGCAGGAATGGATTATCCTGGTGCTGGGCGCGTGGATCTTCGTGGCGCCTTGGGTGCTGGGGTTCACCCCATTGCCGAAGCCCAGCTGGGACCACTGGGTCGTCGGCGCCCTGGTGTTTCTGATCGCCCTGTGGACGCTGGCTGGGTCACGCGGTGCCTCATTCGACGCGGCCGCAACGCCGCGCGACGACCGCTCGCCGGTGCCGCCGGTCATCCCGCCGGGGAACCGCGTGCCGTGATCCTGCGATGCGGTACAGCTTGAAGCGGCGGTAAGCGCCACCCGCGCTTCTGGCGTGCCTGCGGCAACAGCGCCTGCGGCAAGATCGCAGGCGGACCATGGCAGTTGACGGGGCTAAATTGAATTTGCCGGGCAAGGCCGGCCCGCTCGGGGCGCCGGCCTTGCCCTCCGCCGAGGGGCTTTGCGATCGGCACGCAGGAAACGAATGGCGGCGACCCCGAAACCGAGCGATGGTGACCGGCGTGTTGCGGAGCGCTCTGTCGGGCGGCGCAGCTTGGTGCGGGTCTTTGGCGCCGCTCTCGCCCTGATGCTCCTCGCCGGCTGCGGCGACAGCGCGAAATGGCATTCGATCGACGTCACCGGCAGCCTCCCGCCGCTCGCCTTTACGATGACCCGCGCCGCCGACGGCAAAGAGGTCACCCAATCTAATTATCGCGGCCGGATCGTGCTGCTCTACTTCGGCTACACCAATTGCCCGGATGTCTGCCCGACAACGTTGTCGAACCTGGCCGATACGCTGACCCGGATCGGGCCCGACGCCCAACATGTCCGCATGCTGTTCGTCACCGTCGATCCGAAGCGTGATACGCCACCGGTGCTCGCCGCCTATGTCAAGAACTTCGCCCCGCAGATCGAGGGGCTGCGCGGCACCGCCGACCAGCTGGCGGCTTTGGCCCGGCGCTATCGCGTCGTCTACTCGGTGAGCCCGGCGACCGAGGGTCACCCGTACGAGGTCACCCACAGCTCGGCGATCTATGTCTTTGATGGCAGCGGCGCGGCGCGCCTGATCATCGGCTCGCTGAGCTCGACCCACCCCGATATCGCCGGCACCGCCGCCGATCTGAAGCGCCTGGTCGAGGCGCGCCATCCGGGCCTGCTCAGCCGGCTTTTGCGGCTGGTCTAGTGGTCCTACCGGCCGGTGGCGTTGCGCACCGGGAAGGTCGCGGTCAAGCTTCCGCCGTCGGCAAAGCGCAAGGTCACCGGCACCGATCGCCCGGGCCGCAGCTGCGCCGACGGCGATATGCACATCAGGTGATAGCCGCCCGGCGCAAAGCTGAGCTTGCCGTGCGGCGGCACCGCGACGCTCTGCACCATGACCATCTGCTCCTCGCCGTTCGCACTGATGCTGCGATGCAGCATCAGGCTGCCGCAACCGGGAGAGGCGGCGCCGACCAGCGTGTGCGCCTCGCTGGTCGGGTTCGACAGAGTGAAATATCCGGCCGCCGGCAAGGACGGCATCACCAGCCGAAACCACGGGCTGCTGAGCGAGAGCCCGGCCTCGCCCGCCTGCGCCGCGGCACCGGTAGCGAGCGCCCCGCAAACCGCGCACAGAACCAGCGCCGTCCGGCGCAACAGCCCTATACCGGCCGGTCTATCGCCCGGTCCAGCTCTTCGCCAGCGCCGTCGGCGCCGCGGCATTACCGCCTGTCTCACTCGCCGCCTCCTCGTGCAGCCTCAGCCCGTTGACCACCGCCAACAGCCCGACAACGCTCATCATCGCCGGCGGAATCCAGATCACGATACCGCCGATATGCTGATCCTCGAGCGCGCCGATCGCTGGGAACAACCGCCCGCACAGATCGTAATAGGGGTAAAGATCGCTGCCGGACATCGTGATCGCGGCGCCCAGCAGGATTTGCGGAAACATGACGCCGACGGCCAGCGCGGCGCGGACGCCATAGGAAACGCGCGCCGGCGGCTTCGGCCGTGGGTCGAGCACCAGGCACCAGAACAACAGCCCGTCGACCACCATGCTCCAGTTCATCGCGGCATAAAGCCGCCAATCGATCATCGCCCGAAAATGGATCGGCGGAATGAGCCAGAAATAGATCAACCCGACAAACAGAAATGCCGCGAGCACGGGCTGCTGCAGCACGCGAACCGTGCCGGTCACCGCCCGGCCCTCGATCGCCCGCCGCGCCCACCCCGGCATGCCCCGCCTGATCGTCTCGCCGGCGCCGCCGAACGCCACCAGAAACGGCCCTAGATGATGCATCACGACATGCTGGATGCGGTTCAAAAAGAACATGTGCTGCGACCAGTAGTCGAACCGCGTCTGCAGCACCGCATAGATCGCGGCGACCCCGATGACAAAGGCGGCGCGGCGCCAGACCGCCGGCCGCTCATTCGGCGGGGCCAACGCGAGGCCGCGGCAAAACCACAGCAGCGCCAGCGCCGTCGCCAGATATTCGGGCGGCGAAAAATCCCACGGCATCCAGAATGGCAGCAGCGCCGGATGGCTCGCCGACAGCCACCACAAGAGCCCGCCCAACGCCGCGACCGCCGCATACCCGGCACGCGCTGCCCGGTCGGCGATCGCCGGTAGAGCCGGCAAGCCGTGCACCCGCGCCCACTCCATAGCCGAAGGTGCTAGGCGGGCCCGCCCGGTTTGTCAAAGCGCCAAACGGCGCAGCAGCGCCGGCCCCGACCGGCGCCGCGAAGCCTCCGCGCACGCGGGTTGGGGCCGGTCAGCCAATTCTCCGATCAATCCGCGACACGCACTTGAATGCTTTGTTTCGAGATTTATTGAACCCCACCCGCCACGCATTCAGTGGGCCAAACCAGGAGGGAACCGTGCTGGCCGCCGCTCCGAGCAAGATCCCTTCACCAGCGGCTGCGACGCCCGTCGCTCCCCAGATGTAGGCCGCCAACGTGGTCACCAGACCAAGACCGACCGTCACGCCCGCCAGCGAAGTCCGCTCAGCCGTCCATTTGTCGAAGTCCGCCCGGATCTTTTCTGCTCTCGCCACGTTATGCTGACCTTGAGCCTGCGCCAGGCGGTATTCGTGCTCGATTATCTCCCAAAATTCCTTGAGGCCGTGCGCTTGCACGTCTGCACGCAAGTCGAGCATCTTTTTTGGCGCGATCGGCGACAGCTTGGGAATGTTGAGGAATATTACGCTCTGTGCGAGATTGATCTCGCTGTGCGCAACCCCCGAATCGAACACCTCGGTTCCCGGAAGGTCGCCGCGCCCAAAATGAAATCTGAGCGCCAGCCTTTCGTAAATCGATTTCGGCTCGCCAACAATCTCAGCGACGGATTTGTCCGAAAAATCATCGCGGTGCGCCGAATGATCAACTGCGCTCGGCCCGGGCAGCCGTTCGAAAATCTGCTCGCTGAAGAGATCATCGTAAGAGGCGTCCCACGCCCGAATGGCATCGCGCGCCGGATCCTTTTGCAGCGCCGCGAGCGCATTCGGCAGAGCACCCTCTTCTTCGAGGACCTTCTGCATTGTATCCCCTACCCGCTGGTAAGGCAGCCATGTCTTCTCGCAGAAGATGGCAAGGGTGGCGAGCAGTGCCGGATCGTCGATCCGCAGGCCTTGGCTATAGGTAAGCACGCGCATTACGATCCTCCGCTGTTCAGCAGGCTTCAGCCCCACACCTCGCGCGCGGTGTCGGCGACGAGGCGCAGCTTGGCTGTCTGCTCGGCGATGGTCAGCGCGTTGCCCTCGACGGTTGAGGAAAACCCGCATTGCGGGCTGAGGCAGAGCTGCTCCAATGGCAGGTATCTCGCCGCCGCCTCGATGCGGCGCTTCAGCTCGTCCTTGCTTTCGAGCGTCGCGCGCTTGCTGGTGACGAGGCCCAGCACGACCCGCTTCGGCCCACGCGGCACAAACCGCAACGGCTCGAACCCGCCCGAGCGCTCGTCGTCATATTCGAGAAAGAAACCATCGACCGCGAGCTCGCCGAACAGCGCTTCGGCGACATGGTCGTAGCCGCCCTCGGCCATCCATGACGAGCGGAAATTGCCGCGGCACAGATGCGTGCACACGGTCATGCCGGGCGGCCGATTGGCGAGCGCCCGGTTGATCAGCTTGATGTTGGTCCGGTGCTGGGTCGAGCCATCGCCGCCGATGCTGTCGACATAGGCGCGCTGCGCCGGGTCGTTTAGATAGGCGAGGCTGGTGTCGTCGAGCTGCAGATAGGTGCAGCCGAGCCGGTGCAGTCCTGCGATCTGCTGTGCGTAGACCTGGGCGAGATCGTCCCAGAATTCGTCCATATCGGGATAGACGGCCGCATCGATCGCCGCCCGCCCGCCGCGGTAATGCAGCATCGACGGCGACGGGATCGTCAATTTCGCGGGCGTGCCTTCGGCAGCGACCGACCTCAAAAAGGCGAAATCCCCGGCGAAGATCGTCTCGCCGAGCGTCAGCTTGCCGCCGATGCGAAACGCCCCCAGCGCCGCTTCGACCGTCCCGCTTTCATTTCTGAACTGGAGGCGCAGGCGCTGGTCGAGCCTGGCGACGCCGCCGATCCGGTGCAGAAAATCCATGTGCCACGAGCCGCGGCGGAACTCGCCGTCGGTGACGCCTCGCAGCCCGACTGACCGCTGCATCCCGACCGCATCGCGGATCGACGCGTCCTCGACCCGCCGCAGCTCATCCGCCGAAATCCGCCTCGCCTGATGTTCCGCCCGTGCCTTCAACAGCTCCGCCGGCCGCAGCAGGCTGCCGACATGCTCGGCGCGAAACGGCGGACCCGACAAATCGCCCATCGCTGCCTCCCTCTATGCTGAAGCCTTCCCTGCGCCGCTCACTATATCGCCAGCGGAAGGGCGCTACCCAATCCTTCGACCGCTATTTCGCCGATTTCGCCAATGCCGCGAGCCCGATCCGCTCCATGTCGCCCGCCTGTCGCTCGCTGATCTCGGCCACGACACCCTTCCCCCCGCTCGCCCGATCGCGAGGCTATCCGCTCGCCCGCTGCTGGCGAGCGCTTTGCGCCGCCGATTGACCACGACCGGAGCCGGTGCGAGGTTCGCTCTGAGCGGGGCGGGATTACCGGAGGATCGGGCCGTGGCGCTGGACGAGGCTGAACCATTCGACGTGATCGTGGTCGGAGCCGGCAACGCCGCTACCTGCACGGCACTCTCCGCCCGCGAGAACGGGGCGCGCGTGCTGATGCTCGAAATCGCTCCCGAGGACCAGAAGGGTGGCAACTCGGCCTTCACCGGCGGCGCCTTTCGCGTCGTCTATCACGGCGGCGACGATCTCGCCCGGCTGATCCCCGACATGAACGCGACCGAGCTCGCCGACGTCGATTTCGGCACCTATACCGAAGAAGAATATTTCGACGATATGGGCCGGCTGACCCAGTATCGCTGCGACCCCGACCTGACCGAGATCCTGATCCGCGACAGCTTCGATGCGGCGCTGTGGATGCGCGGCAAGGGGGTGCGGTTTCAGCTCGGGCTCGGCCGCCAGGCGTTCAAAGTGGACGGCAAGTTCAAATTCTGGGGCGGGCTCGCCTGCCACATCTGGGGCGGCGGCAAGGAATTGATCAAGGCATTGCACGCCCGGGCCGCGCGTGACGGGATCACGATCCTGTACGACACGCCGGCAATTGGCCTCCTGACCGGCGACCGCGGCGTCGAGGGCGTGCGGGTGCGCCATCAAGGCCAGATCCGCGAATTGCGCGCGAATGCGGTGGTGCTGGCCTGCGGCGGGTTCGAGGCCAATGCCGAGATGCGGGCGCGCTATCTCGGGCCCAACTGGGACCTCGCCAAGGTGCGCGGCTCGCGCTTCAATACCGGCCAGGGTCTCAAGATGGCGCTCGATTTGGGTGCGGCGGTGCACGGCCACTGGTCGGGCGCGCATGCGGTCGCCTGGGATCTGAACGCGCCGCCCTTTGGCGATCTCGATGTCGGCGACCGCTTTCAGAAGCACAACTATCCGTTCGGCATCGTCGTCAACGCCAGGGGCGAGCGCTACCTCGACGAGGGCCTCGATTTCCACAGCTACACTTACGCCAAATACGGCGGCGAGATCTTGAACCAGCCCGGCATGTTCGCCTGGCAGATCTTCGACCAGAAGGTCGTGCATCTGCTGCGCGAGGAATACCGCATCCCGCGCATCACCAAGGAAAAGGCCGACAGCTTCGAGGCCCTGGCGCCGCGCCTCGAAGGGGTCGATGCCGGCCGCTTTCTCGAAACCGTGCGCGCCTTCAACGCCGCCCCGCGGCCCGAGGTGCCGTTCAACCCCAACATCCGCGACGGGCTCGCGACCACCGGTCTCGCGATCGACAAGACCAACTGGGCCCAGCGCCTCGACACCCCGCCCTACGAAGCCTATGCGGTGACGACCGGCATCACCTTCACCTTTGGCGGCCTCAAGATCACCAACGAGGCGCAGGTCGAGGACACGACCGGCCGCCCGATCCCCGGCCTCTATGCCGCGGGCGAAATGGTCGGCGGCCTCTTCTACCACAATTACGCCAGCGGCACCGGCCTGATGTCCGGCCTCGTCTTCGGCCGCCGCGCCGGCAAATCCGCGGCGCTCGCCGCGAAGGGGTGAGCGGCCCCAGCTCTAGGCATACCCAGTATTGACGACGATCTGGGTGTTGGTATAATTACCAACGTGTCGGCGCGATTGCTGCTTCGTGAGCGGCGGATCATAAGCGACGGCCGGTTGCCGACATCGTAATCTGGCGGCTGCCGCGGCCGGCTCCCGGGAGCAGATACAGCTTCAAATATCGCCTGGCCTTTGTCGTTGATGAGGTGTGTATGCTGCGCTTCGACAATGAGACCGGAAAGGGGGATCACAAGCACCTCGGGACCGAGGAAGTGTCCTATGCCTTTACGACCTTGGAGCAGATGGTGACGGATTTTTGGAACGAGATCGACAAGTGGAGCCCACCGTGACCACGGTAACGATCGGCATCTCTTCGGTAGAGGAAACGAAAGGGCGAATGCTGCACGCGTTTCACGGCGACAAGCAAGGAGCGTTCATCAGCTTCGCCAGCCCAGAGCTATTGTGGAAAGTAATCACCCCGAAGCGTTTGGAGCTGCTGCGCGCGCTGACCGGCGCCGGCCCAATCTCGATCCGAGAAATCGCCCGCCGGGTCGGCCGCGACGTCAAATCCGTATACGGCGACGTCCAGGCGCTGCTCAAAGCCGGCATCCTCGACCGCGCCGAAGACGGCCATATCCGGCTCCCCTACGATGAGATCCACGTCGATTTCGTGCTGCGCGCCGCTTAAAGAAGCCGAAATCCAGAAAGCGGGACTGACGCGGCCGCCGCGTTATCATCAACGCACCATCTTTTAACCGGCGGTTTATCGCAGAAATCTCACCTCGTACTTCCTTAGAAGCCTTATCAAAAGAGCCCCGTAGTCGAGAGATGTTCTGCTCTCGTCCATCCACTGAAACTCAAATGGAGGTTGATTGCGGGCTCGAAAGCGAAGAATGATGAATTCATCGAAGGCGGAGGACGCCTGTGATATGAGGCGTCGCTCTGCCTCAACGGCTTCCTGGGTGGGATGCTTGTATTTCTGACCGTTGGTGGGCCACAGCTTATCGCGTTCATACGAAGTATATCGGTCGGCATAGTTTACCGCAGCGATGCCGACACATATGGGATTGCCTCCAGCCCGTTTGAAATCTTGTACCTGACGGGTAAGATCGCCGATCACCCTTTCGATTTGCTTGATCATCGCTTTTGCAAGTATCTTTACCTCTATACCGATTTCCACAGTGGCAATATCGCCTCTTTGTACAATAAACCCGGGTGCTTTGACTGGCACCGCACGAGGAACCAATTCGCCAAAAGTCGCGTCCCCTCTCCGCGATTTCACGCCGCGTAAGGTATTCCGAATATTCAAAACTCGTTCTCCGGATTCGATCCGCGAATTCAGACTTGGCGAGCGGTGCAACGCGTAAAGATCTTCCGGAAGTCGCCATGCCACAGAGTCGCCAAGGCTTGAGTCGCGGTGTCGATAAAGAACCCCGTCGAACAGACCTCGAAATTGGTCTAGGAGAAGGTAGCTCAATGGCTCTCTTTCGGAAGATTTACCGCGCTACCAAATTTGCTAACTCTACAACCATCGCTGTGTGACACTCGACTAACCGAGCGGCGGCTTCGCGCGCCGCCCGACGGGTTGCGGCATTCAGGTATCCTTCCTCGACTTCGATCGAGGTCGAGTTTCGACCGGCGCGGATCGCCGCGACAGCGGTTGATCCGGAACCCGCAAATGGGTCGAGGATCGTGTCGCCTGCGAAGCTGAACATACGGATCAGTCGCTCTGCCAGTTCGGGTGGGAACGGCGCCGGGTGACCGTCGCGCAGGCTGGCGCCTCGGATGTCGGACCAGACTGGGCGCATCCATGCATCCATCTCGTCGCGCTGAAGCATCGAGAGCGCTTTCTGGATCATCGGCGTATTTCGATAACCGCCCGGCTTGCGCAGCATCACAATGTGTTCGTGATCGTTCTTGATGATAGCGCCGGGCTGGTAGGGCTTGCCATAATATCCGCTCGATCCGCCGCCAGCCTCATTTGTCCGGTTTCCAATCTTGAACCAGAGAATTGGCGTCAGGTTGTCCAGGCCGTTGTTGCGGCTGCGGACCTGAATATCGGAGGGAAGCGGCAGGACCCGGTGCCGGCCATCTGCCCGCCTCGGGATCAGAATATCCCCAATAACACAACAGATCCGACCGCCTGGGACGAGAACCCGTGTGCATTCGCGCCAGACCCGGTCCAATTCGTCGAGGAAGGCCTCGTAATCACCCATCCGACCGAGTTGCCGGCCCCTCGCATCGGAAGCATAGGCCTTCAAGTTGAAATAGGGGGGTGAAGTGACGACGAGGTGTATTGATTCGCTCGGGATGGTCCTCAGATCGCGAGCGTCGCCCAGGATCATCTCGTGCCGTGTACGATCGTACGGCGCCGGCCACCGACGCGAGCGAAAGACTCTGTTCGCCCTCAGGAGCTTTTCAGGTGCTCCGGATTCATTATCGGTCGCCGGGATGACAGGAACGTCTCCCCAAAACTGGCGGGCATCAACGTCCTCGGACTGCCTCGCGACGCTTTTTCTCGCCATTCCCGCTCCCTTCGCCCCACATGCTACATTTGCTTCACGAAGCAGCAACGTTCTCCGCTAAGCCTTGCGTTCGCACCCGGATTGGCCATCGGCATTTCCCATCATGGCACGAGTTTGATACAGCCTCAAGGAGAATTGTTGCCGTTACGTTCCATAAGGCATAATGAGCGGTTGCAGTTTGCGCATATGCGTACCTGGGGGCACGGGGGGCGCCGTTTTGCGTGCTGGCGGCCTAATGCCGGCTCCAGTCAAATCGCAAGAACACGCCCGTTGGCAAAACCCCGACCAACCGAATCGGTCTGGCTTACCGAGCCGGAGATCGGCGACCAGACAATCACCTTTGGAACGCGCTCGAACAATTCGAGCGGCCCTCCCGCTTCGGCCTCCCGGTCACGTCTGTTTGAAAAATCGGGTGGCGTTGTCCCAGAGGAGCGCGCGGCGGGTGTCGGGGGTGAGGGTGGGCCAGGCGAGGATGTTGTCGATCGACTCGGGGAACTGGCACTCCGAATGCGGGTAGTCGGAGGCGTACATCAGGACGCCGTCGCCGAGAAAACCGCGGACCATGTTGTACATGTCCTCGCCCTCCTGGCGCTCGATGCTGCAGAAGAACCGGCCGCTCTTCAGGTAGTCGCTCGGCGCGTGCTTCAGGGGCGCGGTGCCGCCGACGTAGACCGCTTGCTCGTCCATGCGCCGGGCCCAGAACGGCAGCCAGCCAAAGCCGCATTCGAGCACGCCCATGCGCAAGCCGGGATAGCGGTCGAAGATCCCGCCGCCGATGAACGAGGCGACAAAGCGCATCGCGCCCCAGGGATGCGAAGCGAGGCGGCCCAAAAAGATGTTGTCCCATACGTCCCGGTAGGCCGGATAGTAGGGCGGGTTCCAGGTCGAGCTGTGGTGGGCGATCGGCAGGCCGTGCTCCTCGGCTGCCCGCCAGATCGGGTCGAGATCGGGGTGGTCGGGCGGCATGTCGAACGGCAATAGCGGCTTGACCGCCACCGCCCAGGTGGAATTGCCCCATTCGCGGATCTCGCGCACGGCTTCGTCGACCGCACGCCCCGACGCGACGATCAGGCTCTTCAGCCGGGTCGGGAACCGGCCGCAGAAATCAGCCATGTGGCGGTGGTAGGCGCGGCCGAGGGCGACCTCGAACGCCGGGTCGTCGAGCCCGACGAGGCTCATGAACGAGCCCGGGATCAGGAAATGAACATCGGTCCCCTCGTCGTCCATGTCGGCGACGCGGTTCGCCGCGGCATCGTCCTGAGTGCCCGGCCGGGGCACCTTGCCGCCGCGCCAGCGGCTCTCGCGCCCGGTAAAGCTCTCGCGCGGCTCGGCTTCGCCGAGAATTCGGCGGTAGTATTTTCTGCCGAAACTGTAGTGGTGGCGACCCTCGCCGGTGGCTTGACGATAGGGCGCCAGCTCGGCCAGGCGCGGGCGAAACCCGGGATCGACGTAGCGCTCCAGGATTTCGGCGGCGGGGTTGACGTGGGTGTCGGCGTCATAGACGCGGAAACCGTTTCTCATCCTCCCTCTCCTCGTTGCCGTTCCCGTAATCGTATCGGCTGTCGATCCTAGCAGTTCCGGCCGCGGTGTCCCAAAGGACCTCACGGATCGCCGCTTGTTGTGTCGGTCGGTAGCCCAATCTATCATCGCATCGGCAGTGTGGAGGAGCCCCGATGGTTCAGCTCGCCGAGCTCGATGCCGAGCGGGAAATGCTCGATGCGACCCTCGATTATTTCGTCGACACCAAAGCGACGCCGGTCACTCTGGTCGGCGCCCCCGGCGAATCCGACCGGCGCACCGGCGGCGGCGCCTCGGAACAGCACCGGGTCACGATCCGCAACGGCCGGCCGCATGCCGCCGAGTTTGCGCTCGAAAAAAACGGCTTCCGCTTCGTGGACCACGAGACGCGGGTCGCCGATTTCTATGACGAAGACGAGATCCGCCGGGTCTACTACCCGGAGATGGAAGCGCTGGTTAAGCGGGAGAGCGGCGCCCGCCGCGTCGTCGTCTTCGATCACACCTTGCGCACCGCCGACGAGGCGTTGCGTCAGGCGGCCAAGATCCGCGATCCGGTGCGCCGCGTCCACAACGACTACACCGAATGGTCGGGGCCGCAGCGGGTGCGCGATCTGATGGGCGAGGAGGCCGAAGCTCTGCTCGCCCGCCGTTTCGCGATCGTGCAGGTGTGGCAGCCGATCCGCCATCCGGTCGAGAGCTGGCCGCTGGCCATTGCCGACGCGCGCAGCCTGTCGCCCGCCGACATGGTGGTGACCGAGCGCCGTTATCCCGACCGGGTCGGCCAGACCTCGGCAATCACCTGGAGCCCGGAGCATCGCTGGTACTGGTTTCCGCGGATGCGGCCCGACGAGGCGCTGGTATTCAAGACATATGAATCGATGAAGGACGGTCGTGCCCGGTTCACCGCGCACACCGCCTTCGAGGACCCCGCAACGCTGCCCGACGTCCGGCCGCGCGAGAGCATCGAAATCCGCACCCTGGCGTTTTTCTGAGGTGCGGCCCTTCTGCACAGACCTGTTGATCGTCGCCCCCACGAAAGCGGGGGTCCAGAGCCTGCCCCTGGCTCGAACAGGGGGCCAGCGATGTGCGGTTGATCCTGGGTTCCCGCTTTCGCGGGAATGACAACAGATAAGTGGCGGGAGGCACCCGGATGGAACGCGGGCACCAGATCGACAGCCGCAACACCGCCTATTTCCGGCATGCCTATGATGGCGAAGCGCCCGACATGCGGCACCTTTACGAGCAGGCCAAGCTCGATCAGTGGAACGCCGCGACCGATATTGATTGGGCACAGCGCCTCGACACCGATGGCGGGCTGATCGCCGACGATCTCGTCGACATCCACGGTACCCGATTCTGGGACCGCCTGTCGCCGACCGAGCGGGTCGAGGTCAACCGCGCGGTCGCCCGCTGGCGGCTTTCGACGCTGATGGCCGGCGAGCATGGCGCCATGCTGGTGTGCAGCCAGCTGGTCGAAAACGTCCAGGGCCAGGACGAGAAGCTGTTCCAGGCGACCCAGGTCGTCGACGAGGCCCGGCACAACGAGGTCTTGCATCGCTATGTTACGCTCCGCCTCGAAGGGCGCAATTACCCGCTCGCCAATAATGTCAAAGAGATCTTCGATACCCTGCTCGGCACCCCGGCCTGGTATCTGAAGACGATCGGGCTGCAGCTGGTGGCCGAGACCTTTGCCGTGTCGCTGTTCCGCATGCTGGCCGAATCGTCGAAGGACGCGGTGCTGCGTCAGATCTGCCGGCGCATCCTGCAGGACGAGGCGCGCCATATGGGCTTCGGCATGCTGTCCTTGCCGGCGGTGGTGGCCGAGGCCAGCGCCGCCGAACGACGCGAGATGGAGGATTTCGCGGTGTGGGCGCTAAACCGGACCCTGCGCGGCATCTTCCCGCTCGCCGCCTATGAGGAGACCGGGTTCAGCCGCGCCGAGATCGAGGAAATCCGGCAATTGCGGCGCGAGCGCGCGGCCGGCGGCGACGAGACCGCGTTCCGCAAATTCTTCCGCCGCGACCTGCATGCCGGGCTGGTGCGCAACCTGCGCAAGGTCGGCGTGCTGAGCGACCGCGTCGCGCCCGACCTGCAGGCGCTCGGCATCTCGCTCGCCGCCGCGTGATGCGCGCGCCATCTCCCCGTCGCCCCGCAGAGTGTGGGGCGTCGGCGGGAACGAGCGCGGCGCCGCTGCACCGACCCCAAGGGCGCTTCGAGACGCGCTTCCGGCCCTCCTCAGCACGAGGGAAGCCATTGCGGATATTACGAAAATTCCTCATCCTGAGGCCCGAAGGGCCGTGTCGAAGGGCGCACCGCCTGGTTCTGAGATGGAGAAACCAATGCCCAATGAGCTGATCTCGTGCGATGACCATATGGATTTGGGCCAGTTGCCAGCGGA
Source organism: Allostellaceae bacterium (assembly GCA_036500965.1). Lineage (GTDB taxonomy): Bacteria > Pseudomonadota > Alphaproteobacteria > ATCC43930 > CGMCC-115725 > AP-15. The sequence continues at coordinate 20,412 of DASYBC010000055.1, forward strand.
TCTGTGGACGACGCGGCTGCCGCCGGCGCTGCGCGACCGGGCGCCGCATATCGAGGAGCGCGACGGCCAGGCGGTGTGGGTGTGCGACGGCAAGGTGTGGGGCAGCTGGGGCGGCAAGCCGCCCGCCGCCGGCGGTCGCCGCGTGGTCAAACCGCTCTACAACGCCTTCGACCGCGGCGGTATTTACGACCAGAGCGCGCGCCGCCCGGCGGTCGCCGAATTGCGGCTCGCCGACATGGATCGCGACGGAGTGCAGACCCAGGTCATCTTTGGCCCGATCTTCCAAATCTCGACCGACGACCCGGCGCTGCGCCAAGCCTGCTACCGCGTCTACAACGACTGGCTGATGGAGTTCTGCGCCGCAGCGCCCGACCGGCTGATCGGCGTGCCGATGCTGCCCGAAACCCCCGATGCTGCGACCGACGAGCTGCTCCGCCTCGCCGCCAAGGGCGGGGTGCGCCAGGTGACGCTGATGATCGCCAACATCAACCCCAAGCTCGACGACCCGGCCTGGGAGAAGCTGTGGACGGCACTCGAAGAGACCGGGATCATTCTGTCGTGGCACATCACGGTGTTCCTGCCGGACCCCAAGAGCCGCGCCGCCGGCAAGGCCGCCGTTGTCTTTGAGAACACCAAAGGGTTTCTCAACAATTTCCTCGAGCCGTTTGTGGACCTGTTTGCTTGGGGCATCCTCGAACGCCATCCGAAGCTCAAGATGGTAATGGCCGAGGCCGGCACCGGCTGGCTGCCCTGGCTAGTGCAGGAGCTCGATTACCGTCATTGGCGGCTATGGGAAGCCAAGGAGTTCTGGGCCGACAAGGGTGGTGCGGCACTCGAAACCAAGCCCAGCGAACTCTTCAAGCGGCAGATCTGGGCCACCTTCCAGGAAGACTACGCGGCGATGGCGCTGATCCCGTTCTTCGGCGAAGGGCATCTGTTGTGGGCCTCGGACTATCCGCACCCCGACAGCGTATGGCCGAATTCGCGCGCCGCGATCGAGCGGCAGATGCAGGATTTGGCGCCCGAGACGCGCAAAAAGCTGACCCACGACAACGCGGCTCGGCTCTACGGCCTCTCCTGATCGAGAGCAGGGGCACTCGTTGAGGTCCAGACCGCACCAATCCCGATAACATCCTGGAGAAGATCATGAGCGCGCACGCCAGCCCTGAGCAGATCCGTTCGAAGCTTGGCCATCCGGTCATCGACGGCGACGGCCACTGGATCGAATACACGCCGGTCTTCGCCGAGAAGATCCGCAAGGCGGTCGGCGACAAGGGCGCCAACGGCTTTCTCGCCGCGCAGCGCCGCATCCCCGATTCGCTGAGCCTGACCCTCGCCGAGCGCAAGCGGCGCGGCATCGCGATGGAAGGCAATTGGGGTCGGCAATCGACCAACACCCGCGACCGCGCCACCGCGATGATGCCGAAGATGCTGTATGACCGGCTCGACGAGCTCGGCATCGATTTCGGCATCGTCTATCCGACGGCCGGGCTCGGCATCCACCGCATCGCCGACGACGCGACCCGGCAGGCGGTGATCCGCGGCTTCAACATCGTCACTGCCGATTACTTCAAGGGGCTGGAAGACCGGCTGACCCCGGCCGCGGTCATACCGGTGCACACGCCCGAAGAGGCGATCGCCGAACTCGAATTCGTTACCAAACAATTGGGCGCCAAGGTCTGCATGTTCGGCAGCGGCGTGCGCCGGCCGTTGCCGGCGGCGGCCGGGGCCGATCCCGAAATCGCCCGTCACGCCCAGGGTTTCGACCAGCTCGGCATCGACAGCGACTACGATTACGATTTGCTCTGGCAGAAATGCCGCGAGCTCGGCGTCGCCCCGACCTTCCATACCGGCGGGCGCAGCTATGGCATGCGCAATTCGCCGTCGAACTTCACCTTCAACCATATCGGCCATTTCGCCGATGCCGGCCACGCAGTGGCCAAGGCCTTGTTCCTCGGCGGCGTTACCCGGCGCTTCCCCGATATGCGCTTCGCCTTTCTCGAAGGCGGGGTCGGCTGGGGCTGTCAATTGTTCTGCGACCTGATCGAGCATTGGGAGCGCCGTGGCGCCAAGGGGCTCGCCTATATGGACCCATCAAAGCTCAACCGGCCGTTATTGCGCCAGCTGGTGGACAAATACGGCTATGCCGACATCGCCGCCGAATTGGACAAGCGGGATGGCTGGCCGATGAAGGAGGAAGACGAGCTGACCGGCGGCGTGCCGATGGACGATTACGCGGCGTGCGACATCACCCGCAAGGAGGATTGGGTCGAGCTCTACGCCAAACCCTATTATTTCGGCTGCGAGGCCGACGACCGGATGAACGCCACGGCGTTCGGCAAGGGAATGCCGTTCGGCGCGCGGATCAATGCAATCTTCAGCTCCGACATCGGCCATTTCGACGTGCCCGACATGCTGCAGCCATTGCCCGAAGCCTACGAGCTGGTCGAGGACGGGCTGATCACCGCCGCCGATTTCCGCGACTTCACCTTCGCCAACGCAGTGCGGTTGTGGGGGACGCAGAACCCGCGTTTCTTCGAAGGCACCCGCGTCGCCAGAGAGGCCGCCGCGATCCTCGCCGAAGCGCACGCTCCGGCTCGGGCCGCCGCCGAGTAGCGCGCGCGGCTCACCCGCGAAGCAGCGCCGCCCCCTGCGGACGGCGCTGCTTATTGCGCCGAGCCGGCGCCCCGCTCTGGCGGAGCCTCCACATCGCTTCGCGGCGGAGCCGGATCCGCGCAATAGTTCCGGACCCGCGCAATAGTTATGGTATTTCGACAAAGATCATCGGGGATGAGCCGCCTCGGTTGGGAAATTCAGCTCGGCTTGCTGGCCGTCGCGCTCGGGGCCGGCCTGGCAGCTGCCGCGCCCGCGGCGTGGGCCGGTCAATCCCTCGCGCCTGACGGCCAGATCGCGCTCCCGGGCGTCGCCGGGCGGGTCGACCACATGGCCGTGGATGTGGCCCGCAAGCGGCTCTTTGTCGCCGAGATCGCCAACAACACCCTCGATGTCGTGGATCTGGCCGCCGGCCGGCAGGCAGAGCGCATCGCCAGTCTCGCTGAGCCGCAGGGCGTCGGCTATGCGGCAAACGCCGATATCGTCGCGGTCGCCAATGGCGGCGACGGCTCGGTGCGCTTTTATCGCGGCGCGCAGCTGACGCCTGCCGGGTCCGTGGCGCTCGGCAGCGATGCCGACGATATCCGCGTCGACCCGCGCAACGGCGACATTGTCGTCGGGTACGGCAACGGCGGCTTGGCGATCATCGACCCCGAGAGACGATCGAAGATCGGCGATGTCCGCCTCGCCGCCCACCCGGAAGGTTTCGCGATCGATCCGGCAACCGAACGAGTCTTTGTCAATGTGCCCGATGCCGGCGAGATCGCCGTTGTCGATCTGGCTTCGAGACGGCAAATCGGGCATTGGACCGTGCCGGGATTGCGGGCAAACTTTCCGGTGGCGCTCGATGCCGCCGGAGCCACGCTTGCGACGGTGTTCCGCAATCCGCCGACGCTGGTCCTGATCGACGCCCAGACCGGTGCATTGGCAGCCCGGCTCGGCACCTGCGGCGACGCCGACGATGTCTTCTTCGACGCGAGGCGGCGGCGGCTTTATGTCAGCTGCGGCGCCGGTGCGCTCGATGTCTTCGAGGCCGGTGCCGGCGGCGGGTATGCCAGGCTGGCCCGCGTCAAGACCTCTGGCGGCGCGCGCACCTCGCTGTTCGTGCCGCCGCTCGACCGGCTGTTCGTCGCCGCCCGCGCCGGGCGCTTGGCAAAGCAGGCCGCGATAGTTGTGTTCCGGCCGCTGCCGTGATCCGATCTGCCTGCGTCGTTCTGAGGTGCCGGGGGTACCATTGTCGTCAGCGTCAGGATCGGCGCCGATATCGGCGGAGCTCGGGCCGCGGGTCACCCTCGGCGCGCTGTTCGGCGGGTTTTTGAAGGCGGCGCTGTGCAGCGTCGGCGGCGGACTCTTGGTGTGGACGCGGCGCATCGTCGTCGAGGAGCGCCGCTGGCTCAGCGAAGCCGAGTTTGCCGACACGCTGAGCCTGTGCCAGTTCCTGCCCGGCGCCAATTTCGCCAATCTGTCGGTCTGCGTCGGCAGCAGGTTTCGCGGCGCCTGCGGCGCGCTCTGCGCCTTTCTCGGGCTCACTCTGGCGCCGCTGACGCTCGCCCTCTTTCTCGGCGTCGGATATCTGCACCTCGCTGATCTCGCGATCGTTCAGCGGGTTCTCGGCGGAGTGTCGGCCGCCGCCGCCGGCCTCGTCATCGCCACCGGGCTCAGAATGCTGAGACCGCACTGCCGGCGCCCGGCAGCGCTATTGTTCGCGGCCCTCGCCTTTGCCGGGATGGTCTTGACCCACCTGCCGTTGCCGGTGGTGCTGCTCGGGCTGGCGCCGTTCAGCATCGCCGGGCCGTGGCTGTGGACGCGAGGCTGGCGGTGACCGGCCCGGCCGCGTCGTGGGCGCTCGCGTCGCATCTGGCCGCGTTGTCGCCGATCAGCTTTGGCGGCATCCCGGTCATCCTGCCACAGCTCCACCAATTGGTCGTCGTCGCCAACGGCTGGACGACGGATCGGGAATTCGCCGATTTTTTTGCGCTGTCGCAAATCATGCCGGGGCCGAATTTCATCTTCATGCTGAGCCTGATCGGCTGGAAGATCGGCGGAATTCTGGGTGCAGTCGGCGCCACGATCGGCATCGCCGGGCCGGCCTGCACTTTGACCTTTATCGCATTTCGCCTGTGGCACCGGTTTCGCGACGCGCCGTGGCGACTGGCCGTCGCCCGCGGCCTGGTGCCGTTGACGATCGGGCTGATCATCGCCGGCGGCTGGGTTTTGGCGCAGACCGCCGGCAATGGCTGGCGCGGACTGGCGCTGACCGCGGCGACGGCGGCGCTGATGCTGCGAACCCGCATCAACCCGCTGTGGCTGTTGGGTGTGGGCGGAGCTCTGGGCGGGCTTGGGCTGCTGTGAAGCCGAGCCGCCGGCGCCGCGGTCAGAAATTGACGGTGACCCGGACGCCAAAAATCAAATCGTTCTTCAGGGGGCGAGGGCTCTGCGCCGTCGGGATAGCAGCGCCCGGATTGAAGACGTACTGGATGTCGGGCTGCACATCGAGCCACGGCGCCAGCGTCGCCCGATAGGTGGCCTCCAGCACCGTCTCGCCGCGATCGTAGGGCGCGCCGGCGCCGCTGTAGAAGACCACATCCTTGCTGAAATCACGCGCGTTGGCGCCAATGCCGGCGAAAGTGAACGCGAGGCCGGCCACATCGTCCGCTCTTCCGGCGATCGGCCCCTTCCAGCTCACGCCGCCGTCGAGAAACAGATTGCTGAGATTGCGATCGCTTGGGGCGAGCATCCCTTCCCAAAAAATATCGACCTCCTGCGCCCCGGTATCCGGCGTTTTCCACAGCGTCTGATCGATGATTGCGTAGAACGCGTGGTCGGTAGCGTGCTGCAGCGGCAGGCCGGTGCTCGCCGGATTGGCCAGCGACAGCCCCTCCGTGTCGCGCAGCCGATCGGCAAAGGAGCCAGTGGCGACCCATGCCCCGATTTTGTAGGTGGCTGGCATGCCCAGGCTCGACAGCAGCTTGGGCGAGTACCACAATTCGGCGAGGGAGAGCGTGTGATCGTTCAGGCGAAACGCCGTGCCATGCCGGTCGCGCAGCTGCGGATCGCCGGCACCGGGCGGCGCCGGATCGCCGTTATAGACCGCACCGATCAGTGTGATTTCGCCGCTCGGCCGATAGCGCGCCCGAACGAAGGGCGTGGCGAGCGGATAAGCGGGGCCGCCGGAGGGCTGATTGAGCGATGCCACCGGCGGAATGCCAAAGCTCGAATTGATGAAGAGCGCGCCGTATTGCGACAGCCCCAGCTCGTCGTCGACGCCTTCCTGACCAAAGCGCAGCGAGAATTTGCCGCCGAATAGCTGCTGCTCGAACCACAGGTCAAAAAGCTTGGTGCTCTCCGTCGCCTCGATGCTGCTGACCAGCTGCAACGCGCCGACGCGCAGTGGCGTCGGCCCGACGCCTTCGATCTGAAAACCGTTGGCGAACAGGCTGCCGCCCTTCCAGCCGACCGCCTTGTCGAGATCGATCGCCAGGCTCGCCGTGAGCAGCCCGTCGGCGGCGCCGCCGCGGCTGAGCCCGCCCATGGCGTTGCCCCACAGCTCGCTCTGTTGCTGCAGGCCAATGCTGACGCCGGCGTTTTCGAGGCCGGTGCGCAACCGGCCCCAATCGCTGGTCAGCGTTGACTGCTGCCACAGATCCTGGGCATTGCCCGCAACGGGGAGCGAGGCGACCAAGGAGGCCGCCGCCCAGTGTATCAGCCGGTTCCGACGAGCGAGCCTTCGGCTCAAAGCGTCGCTGTTCTGATCCGCAACCCGCGCTCTCGATCCGCGGCGCGCTCGGTCAGCGCGCCGAAGACCAGGCCGATGGTGCTCCACATGATCAGCTGCGCCCCGAGCGACGCCATTCTGAACTGCCACAGCACGACGGCGGGAAATTGTCTGGGAACCTCGTTGACGCTCGGCAACGCCAAGGCGGCGGCAACCACGACAATCAGATACCCGGCGACGGCGATCAACGCCGCATTCCACGCACCAAGGCGGACGAGGAGCCGCAGACGCAGCATCCCGGCCGCGATCATCGCCGCGAGCGAGAGCGCGATCATGCTGAAATAGAGCGCCGTGCGCGGGCCGATGGTGGCCGGATCGCCGACTGATGGCGGGTTTGCCGGATATTTGAGGTTGGGCACGACGTAGATGGCGATCAAGCCAACGGCCGCCAGCAAGGCCGCCGTGGCCCGCGGGCCCAAGTCGCTCGCCCGGCCATAGGCTAAGGCGAACGCAAGCGCGAAGAGGCCGCCGAACGCGACACTATAAACGATGACGCCGGTGAACAGGCCAAGACCCGCCTGCACCCGTCGGCTGACCAGGACGGGCTCCGGCTCCTCCTTTGGCGCGGGCAAGCCGTGAGCGATCAAGGCGCGCGCTTTCGCCTGAGCTTTTGCCTGGTCTAGCTGCGTTTCAAAGGCGATGGCGCGGTCTACCTGCGGCTCGCCAACGATCCTCAAAAAGCCGAAACAGAGGAAGCCGGCGACAATGCCAATCAGCATCCCGCGCAGCAGCAGCGCGCCCGCCACGATGCAGGCTTTCGTTTAGTGGCAGGGAAAGCCGAGCAGATGACGCCCGTCATGGACAAACTCGTGCACATATATGCCCCGGATCAGTGAGGTTGCACCTTCCTCGGCGCCGATGAAATAGAGCGCCAGCAATAGCAGCAGGCCGGCGAAGATCACCCACGGCAGCACCTCGCGAAGCGGGAGGGCGACCGGCCGGGTGGCCGGGGCAAACGAGGCGCTGGAGGCGGTTGGGGCTGTGATCATTGCGGGATCTCCTAGGATTTCGCGTCCGGTTAGAGGCTTATCCAATTGCGAGGGAGGTCTGACTCTCGGCTCGCCTTCTTTAAGCCGATCACAGTGGCGCGACCGCGCCGGGCTTTCACCGGCTTCCGCACCTCGCAACGATCATGTCGATAATGGAGAGTGATCTCCCGCGGTGTCAAGCGCCGACCAATGCGAGGCGGCCTACTCGGATGCAGCCGAAAGGCGCCTCATGAGCGCAGGGTCAGCATGATGCCGGCAATGATCAGCAGGATGCTGAGAACGACATCGCCGCCGATCTTGCCGCCAAACATCGCGATCGACAGCAGAAAGCCGCCGACCGGGGTCAGCGCCAGCACCTGGCCCGCGACCGCGGCCGACATCATCGTCAACACCTTGCTCCACAGGAAATAGCCAAGCGCGGTGGTGACGACCCAATTATAGGCGAGGATCGCGACCAGTCCGGGGGACCACCGGATCGGCTGGCCGACGACTCCGGGCAAGGCGATCGCCGCAACCACGACGGTGCTGACCTCGAGCTGCCAAAACGTCTGCACCCAGAACGGCGTGCGCCAGCGGCGCCGGCGATAGAGGCAAGAGCCGAGCGCCCAACAGATCGCCGCGAGCAGCAGCAGCCCGTTGCCGGCAAGCGCACGCCAATTGCTCCAATCGACGAGGCCTGGGTTCATGAATAGGATCAGCCCGGCAAACCCGACCGCGGCGCCGGCGAGCTGGAAGCGGCCGAGCGGCTCCGGCCATAGCCACAGCCCGATCGGGATCGCCCACAGCGGCATCGTATAGGCGAGCACGATCGCCCGCCCGGGCGGCACGATCGTCAGTCCGATAATGGCGCAGATTAGAAAGCCGGCGACCTGGAGCTGACCGACCCAGAATAGGCCGAGCCGCTCGCCGCGGACCGGCAGCAGCGGCGCGCCGCGGATCAGCAAAAACGGGACGAGAAGCGCCAAGGTGCCGCCGAGCCGCAGCAGCACAAAGGGCAGCGGGTGGACATCGCCGAGCGCCAGCTTCATCAGCGGCCAATTGGCGGCCCAGCTCAGCACCATCGACGCGAGGTAAAAATAGGCGATCCGCGGCATCGCACACTGTTGTCCGGGATTTTGCAGTCATCGGCAGGCCTCCAGCAATAACGAGAGCTGCGCGCGGAATCTCCGGAGCTGCCCCAGGGCTTGCCCGCGATGCGCTCCGATCTGCATAAAAATCCCGGACAGCAATGCGCGAGAGCGAGACCCCAGGGTCAAGCGCCCTCACCGCTGCCTGCCGATTTCGCCCGACCGCAGCCTCGCCTGCTGCGGCTTTTTACTGCCCCTTGGATAACGGCTAGCGGGGAAGTAGGAGCATCCCTTTTATGAAACGGCTCGTTCGCATTGCGCAAGACGGCGGCGCCCGGCGAACCCCTGGCCCCGTTTTCGCCGGGGCGAGGGGCAGAGGAGCGCAGGGTTGCGTCGGTCTGGTGCCGCCCGTTAATTCACAAACCTGTAAAGCTTGGCGGCGTTGTCGCAGACGATTTTCTTGCGGGTGATGGCGGGCAACTGGCCGAGCTCGCGCTCGATGTATTCCTGCGAATCGGGCCAAACACCATCGGGGTGCGGGAAGTCCGAGCCCCACATGATGTTGTCTTCGCCAAGCTCGTCCAACAATTTGACGCCGACCGGGTCGGTCTGGTAGGTGGCGTAGCATTGGCGGCGCCAGTATTCGCTGGGCGGCATCTTCAGGTCGAGCGCCTTGAACTGGTCTTCCCACTCGGCGTCCATGCGCTGCAAGATGTACGGGATCCAGCCGGTGCCGGCCTCGCCGATCACGAGCTTGATGCCGGGATGATGCTCGAGCACGCCGGCGAAGATCACCGACATCAAGACGTCCGACATGTACATCTGAAAGCTGGTGATGCCCGAGGCGCGGGCGGCGAGCGCCACCTTGGGCGGGAATTGCGCCAGGTCGCGCCGCACGCCGCTGCCGATCGTGTGGAAATGCACCGGGAGTCCGCTCGCCGCGACGGCGCTCCACATCGGTTCCCACCACGGGTCCCATAACGGCGTCATGCCGGCCCGGCGAGAGATTTCGAGGCCGCGCACACCGCCGCGCCGCGCCACTCTCTCGATCTCGCCGACCGCGGCGTCGATGTCGTGGTTCGGGATGCAGGCGAGCCCGGCGAAGCGGTCGGGATGAGTGTTGCAGAACTGGGCCAGCCACTCGTTGTAGATGCGCAGCATCTCGCCAGCGGCTTCGTCGTCGTTGATCCGGTTGGTGGCGCCGAGAATGCCATACAGCACCTCGGCCTGGATGCCGTCGCGGTCCTGGTCCTTGACCCGTAATTCCGGGTCGGTCATGCGGCGGATGCCCTTTTTGCCATCCTCGTAGATCCCTTCCGAGGCCATCCGGTCGGAGCGGTGGATCTTGCCCGGCTCATAAAGGCGGCCGGCCGAGCCCATGCCGTTCATCAGCCCGAACGAGGCGCCCCCCTTGGTGACCCATTCCGGGCCGCGCTCGCCGTCGCTCACGTAGGGCATGCGGTCCTTCAGCGCGGCGGGGGCATTGGCGGTGAACAAATCGGGCGGGAGCCAGATCAGGTCGATGTGGCAATCGGCCGAGATCACGTCGTATTTCATCGGCATATCCTCGTTGCGAGCCCGGCGTTAGCATGACTCGCGCAGAGGGCATGTGCGACCGAAATTTGCGGTCGCGCCACGGCGGGGAGAGCAATGCAGCAGTCGCGGGCGAACATGCCGCTGTCGGATGTGACCGTGATCGATCTTGGCCAGATCTTCCAGGGCCCCTACGCGACCCTGCTGATGGCCAAGGCCGGCGCTTTCGTCATTAAGATCGAGCCGCCGCGCGGCGAGCCCGGACGGCGCCGCGCCGACCCGGGCAAGAGCGCTACCCTGCCCTTTGCGATGCTGAACCAGAACAAGCATGCGGTGACGCTCAACCTTAAGGAGGCGCGCGGCCGCGAATTGCTGTTCCGGATGGTCGAGCGCGCCGATGTGCTGCTCGAAAATTTCTCGCCCGGCACGATGGACGGGCTCGGCGTCGGCTACGAGCGCCTGCGCGAGATCAATCCACGGCTCGTCTATGCGTCGGGCACCGGGTTTGGCTTGAGCGGCCCCGACCGCGACAATCTGGCGATGGACATGACGATCCAGGCCGCCTCGGGGATCATGAGCGTGACCGGCTTCCCCGATGGGCCGCCGGTGAAAGCCGGCCCGACCCTGGTTGATTTCATGGGCGGCATTCACCTTTACGCCGGGGTGGTGACCGCCCTCTACGACCGCGACCGCAGCGGTACAGGCCGGCTCGTCGAGGTGGCGATGCAGGAGACGGTCTATCCGACGCTCGCCAGCAGCTTCGAATACTATCACCGCACCGGACAGACCCCGCCGCGCACCGGCAACCGCCAATCGGCGCTGAACAGCGCGCCCTACAACGTGTTTCCGACCAAGGACGGGCATGTCGCGATCCACATCGTGACCGAGGCGCATTTCCAGAACCTGCTGAAGGCGATGGGCCGCGAGGATCTGGCGCAAGACCCACGTTTCGCGACCAACGCCGGCCGCGTCGCCCATATGGAGGAAACCGACGCGCTGGTCGCCGAATGGACCCGCACCCTCGGCAAAATGGAGGTGTTCGCCCACTCGAAGGCATACCGCATCCCGTGCGCCCCGGTGCGCACCGCGCCCGAGGTCATGCACGATCCGCACATGCACGAGCGCGGCATGCTCGAACGCATAGACCACCCCGAGCTCGGGCCGATCGTGGTGCCGGCGACGCCGTTGCGGCTGCACGGCATAGCCCGGGTGGCGGCCAGCCCGAGCCCGACCATCGGTCAGCACAACGCCGAGATCTACGGCGGCTGGCTCGGCCTGTCGGCCGCCGAGATCGCCGAGCTGAGTGCTGGCGGCGTGATCTGATCGACGCGCGCCCCGCCACAGCCCCGGCCGTTAAGCGCCGGCCTGCGCCGTCCCAACGATCTGTGCCGGACCCTCGACCCTGCCGGCTTTGCCGAAACTGAGACTCGGCGGGCCCGCGGCGAATGGCGCTTTGCCGCAAGCGGCGGGGATTTGCCGCGGCACGGCGCAGACTGCGGCGCTGCCGGGGGCCAGCCGCCATCGGCGGCCATAGGATTGATCTGACGCCCGAAAAATCGGCGGGCGCAACCGCATTCGACCGCCGGCCGCCTTAGCGATGGAGCACCGCGACCAGTTCGAGATGCGGCGACCAGACGAACTGGTCGACCGGCACCAGCTTTTCGAGGCGAAAGCCGGCCTCGATCAGCCGGGCGGCGTCGCGGGCGAAGGTGGCGGGGTTACATGACACGGCGACGACCGTGTCGAGCCGCGAGGCGGCCAGCGCCGCAGCCTGGCGGGCGGCGCCGGCGCGCGGCGGGTCGAGCACCGCGGCGGCATAGGCGGCCAGCGCCTCGGGCGGCAGCGGGTCGCGGGCGAGGTCGCGGCGCTCGACCGTGACCCGTCTCGCCATGTGCGCGGCGTTGGCTAAGGCTGCGGCGGCGCGCGGGTCGCCTTCGACCGCATGCACATCGCCGGCGCCAGCGAGCGCAAACGCAAAGCTGCCGAGCCCGGCGTAGAGGTCGAGCACCGGGCGGCGCGAGCCGATCCCGGCGACGACTGCTTCGACAAGGATCGCTTCCGCCGCCTCGCTCGCCTGCAAAAAAGCACCGGGCGGAAACGGCACCAGGACACCCGACAGCATGACGCGCACCGGGCGGCGCTCGACGACCAGCTGCTCTTCGGCGGGCGCGCGCCAGACAATGCGGGCGAGATCGCTTTCGGCGGCAAGCCGCGCCAGCGCCTCCAGCGCGCCAAGCGACGGACGGTCGGCGGCTTCGATCAGCAGGTCGAGGCCGCTGTCGGTGCGGGTCAGGGTCGCCTCGGCCGCACCGCCCGGCGGCAGCAGCTCGGCAACCAGCCGCCGCAGCATGCACGACGCCGCGAACAGCGCCGGCTCCAAAACCAGGCATTCGCGCAGATCGACAAGGTCGTGATGGAAGCGGGGGCGGAACCCAAGCCGCGCCGGTTGCCGCGCGTCGCGTGGGCGCATCAGGCCGAGCCGCGTTCGCCGCCGCCCCGGTGGAACCGCCCGCAGCGGCCCGACAACGCCGGGGTCGATCCCTGCTCGGCCGAGCGCGGCGCGCAACCCGTCGAGCTTGGCCACACGGTAGGTCTCGGGGTCGAGATGCTGCAACGCGCAGCCGCCGCAATGCCCGAAATGGCGGCAGGGCGGCGGCGCGCGCCCGGGGCCCGGGCCGAGGAGTGCTACGACCCGCCCCTCGCGCCCGCCGCCGCGGCGGGGCCCGAGCCGCGCGCGGACGCGGTCGCCCGGCGCGGTGAATGGCAGATAAATCCGCTCGCCCTGCCGGCGCGCGACGCCATCGCCAGCGGCGCCGATGCGCTCGACGGTCAGCTCCGCGGGCTCGGCGTCATCGGCGGGCATCGCCACCCGCCGCATCCCGCCCGGAGAAGGAGCCGGCAATGGGGAGGATTTCGCGTCCAATTCCATATAATCGGCACATCATCGACATAATCGAGCCACCGGCAGCGCAGAGTCTAGATCGACGTTCGGCGGCGAAATTCAGGGGAATGTAATGTATCAGTGGGTGTATTGGAGCGGGATAACCTTGCTCGTCGTCTGGACTGCCTTTTCCGCCTACGGCGCGTTGAGCGGGATGTGATGCTCAGCCCTGTAATGTGATCGCCGCCGGCATGGCGGGATAGTCAGACGCGCCGGGCCAAAAACACGGCCGGTCGGCAGCGATGCGATCGGGCGCCGCGATCCCGCCTCCGCCCGGCCAAAATCCGCTGCCGCCAGCATCGCACCGGACCTATATGATAGCGCATCCGAGATAGCAGCGGGCGGGTGCATCCTGATGAGCGACATCCAGCATCACATCGGCGGCAAACAGACGGGCGGGACCAGCGGGCGCTGGGGCGACGTGTACAACCCGGCCACCGGCGAGAAGATTCGTCGCGTCGCCCTCGCCGCCGCGGGCGAGGTCGATCAGGCGGTTCGCGCCGCGGCCGCGGCATTCCCGGGCTGGGCCGCGACAACGCCGCTCAGCCGCGCGCGCATCCTGTTCAAGTTCCTCGAATTGCTGCACCGCGACCGTGACGCGCTGGCCCGTGCGATCTCGGAGGAGCACGGCAAGATTTTTTCCGACGCCCAGGGCGAGGTCGATCGCGGCGTCGAGGTTGTCGAATTCGCCTGCGGCATCCCGCATCTGTTGAAGGGCGAGTTCGCCGAGCAGGTCGGCCGCGGCATCGACAGCTGGTCGGTGCGCCAGCCCTTGGGCGTGTGCGCCGGCATCACCCCGTTCAATTTTCCGGCGATGGTGCCGATGTGGATGTTCCCGATGGCGCTGGCCTGCGGCAACAGCTTCATCCTGAAGCCGTCGGAGCGCGACCCTTCCGCTGGCATCCGCGTCGCCGAACTCTTGACCGAGGCCGGGCTGCCGCCGGGCGTGTTCAACGTCGTCAACGGCGACAAGATCGCCGTCGATGCGATCCTCAATCATCCGGGGATCGCCGCGGTCAGCTTTGTCGGCTCGACCGCGATCGCCGAATACATCTACACGAATGCGGCGGCGGCTGGGAAACGAGTACAGGCGCTCGGCGGCGCCAAGAACCACATGGTGGTGATGCCCGATGCCGATCTCGACCAGGCGACCGACGCGCTGATGGGCGCGGCTTTTGGCGCGGCGGGCGAGCGCTGCATGGCGGTCTCTGTCGCGGTCGCGGTTGGCGGCGTGGGCGACAAGCTGATCGACAAGCTGGTGCCGCGGGTGCGCGCGCTAAAGGTCGGGCCCGGCACCGATCCCGAAGCCGAGATGGGGCCGCTCGTCACCCGCCAGCACCTCGACAAGGTCCGTTCCTATGTCGATCTCGGCATCGAGGAAGGGGCCAAGCTCGCGGTCGATGGCCGCGGCCTCAAGCTCCAGGGCTACGAGAATGGCTTTTTCCTCGGCGGCTGCCTGTTCGACGAGGTCAAGCCCGAGATGCGCATCTACCAGGAGGAGATTTTCGGGCCGGTGCTGTCGGTCGTGCGCAGCCCCGATTTCGATCACGCGACCAAGCTCGTCAACGAGCACGAATATGGCAACGGCGTCGCGATCTTCACCCGCGATGGCGACGCTGCGCGCGAATTTTCGAACCGCGTCCAGATCGGCATGGTCGGCATCAACCTGCCGATCCCGGTGCCGATGGCGTTCCACAGCTTTGGCGGCTGGAAGCGGTCCTTGTTCGGCGACACCGCGGTCTACGGCCCCGAAGGCGTGCATTTCTACACCCGCCTGAAGACCATGACCGCGCGCTGGCCGACCGGCATCCGCGCCGGCGCCGAATACGTGATGCCGACCTTGCGCTGACGCCGGTTGCTTCGCGTTTGATCTAGCTTTCGAGACGGCGGGTCTCGTAGCTGGTTGCGGGTACGCCGGCGGAGGGTTTCCGATCCATGGTTGCGAACCACGCTCGTATTGTGCTCGATCCGAACGTGCTCACCGGCAAGCCGGTCGTCCGCGGCACGCGTCTATCTGTCGAATTCGTGATCGGGCTCCTCGCCGACGGCTGGACGGAAGAGCAGATCGGGACGAACTACCCCGGGATCACGCGCGAGGACATCCTCGCTTGTCTCGGGTACGCGCGCGACGCGCTGCGCTCGGAGAAGGTATATCCGAGCGCAGCTTGAGATGCGCTTTCTCGCCGACGAAAACGTCCCGGCGGCGGGTGTCCGGGCACTCGAAGCAGCGGGGCACGACGTCGTCTGGGTGAGGCTCGCGTCACCCGGCATTAGCGACGCAGATGTTCTGGCGTGGGCGATCCGCGAGCACCGGATTCTCCTGACCTTCGACAAAGATTTCGGCGAGCTGGCCGGAACCTCGGCCTTGCCACCGTGCTGCGGCATCGTCCTTTTGCGAGTGCCGGCACCGAACTCCGAAGCGGCGGGTCGGCTTCTCGCCAGCTCGATTGCGGCGCGCGAGGATTGGGTCGGTCATTTCTCCGTCATCGAGCCGGGCCGAATTAGAATGCGGCCAATGCCATAACTCGATCCGCGCTGTGCCGGCCGTGCATTCGGGCGGCGAGGCCGCAGGCGAATTTTCGAGCCTCATCCAGATCGGCAAGCCGCGGCGCCCGATCTCGTTTCGCAATTCGCATTTGCTTGGCAAGGTCCCCGGTACTCTCCGGATACAATTCGCTGCTTGACACGATAAGCAGCCAGCGCTTTGGGAGTGCCGGGCTGCGCCTATGCCTTGCCTGCCACGCTACGCTTGTTACCATTCGTTAAGGTGGTCCGGTTTTTGGCCTCCGTTCTGGCGCTCCTTTTACAGTTCACTACACAAATGACGCGTCGGTACTCATTTCCTCAAAAACGACAATCTTTGTAAACGGGTAAATTACCCTCAAATGTTTCGATCCGCATTTCATCTCGGGTTTATGCGAGCATCCTCTTTTCTGCGACATTGCTCCGCGCTTGCCCTGTTTCGGCTCGCCTCACTGCATTGAGCTCGCGAGATTCCCAAACCTGATCTCTCACGCCGCCAGCGCGTCGTCGAGGACCATGGCGGCGCATTTTTCGCCGATCATGATCGAGGGGGCGTTGGTGTTGCCGCCTGGCACCTGCGGCATGATCGAGGCGTCGGCGACGCGCAGCCGCTCGATGCCGTGCACCTTGAGACGCGGGTCGACCACCGCGTCGACCTCGCGGCCCATCCGGCAGGTGCCGACCGGGTGCAAATTGGAGACGCCGCGCACCCGGATCTCCGCGATCAGGTCGGCTTCGCTCTCGACCTGCGGGCCGGGCAGCACCTCCTCGACCACAAACGGTTTCAGCGCCGGCTGGGCGGCGATCTTGCGGGAGAGCCGCATGCCGTAGATCAGCGCCTGGAAATCGGCGTCGCTGGCCAGGAAATTGAACTGGATCGCCGGCGGCATCAGCGGATCGGGGCTCTTGATCCGCACCGAGCCCCGGCCGTCCGGGCGCAGATGCACCGGGCTGAAGGTGAAGGCCGAGAACGGGTGCGGCTTGATCCCGGTGCGCAGCCGCTCGAGGGCACTCCAGCCCGACATGTTGATCTGCAGATCGGGCTGCTCGAGGCGTGGGTCGGTGCGCACCAAGGCGCCGGCATAGATCCCCGCGTTCGACAGATGGCCGGAGCGGCTGGCCGCATACTGCACCGCGGCCTTCAGCTTCAGCACCGGGCTCATTGCCATGTCGTTGACCGTGACCTTCTGGCTGCAGCGCCACACCAGATAGGTGTTGAAGTGGTCGTGCAGATGGGCGCCGACCCCGGGCATGTCGCGCACCACCGAAATGCCGAGCTCGCTCAACAGATCGGCCGGGCCGAGCCCGGACAGCTGCAGCAGCTGCGGCGAGCCATAGACGCCGCCGGAAACCACGATCTCGCCGCGCACCCGTGCCGTCTTGCGCCCCTCGAGGGTGTGATATTCGACCCCGACCGCGCGAACGCCGTCGAACAGGATGCGGGTGGCGTGCGCGTTGGTCGCGATCGTCAAATTCTGCCGGCCGCGCGCCCGGCCCAGATAAGCTCGCGCCGAGCTCCACCGCCGGCGATTGGTGGTCGTCGTCTGGTAATAGCCGACCCCCTCCTGGCGGACGCCGTTGAAATCGTTGTTGGCCGGGATGCCGGCCTCGATCGCGGCCTGGACCATCGCGTCGCCAAGCGGCGAGCGCACCGGGTTCGACACGTGCAGCGGCCCGCCCTGGCCGTGGAACTCGTCGGCGCCGCGCTCCTGGTCCTCGGCCTTCTTGAAAAACGGCAACACCGAATCCCAGTCCCAGCCTTCGCAGCCGCGCTGGCGCCAGCCGTCGTAATCGGTCGAGGTGCCGCGCATATAGACCATGCCGTTGATCGAGCTGGTGCCGCCCAAGACTTTGCCGCGCGGCTGGTAGAGGGTGCGGCCGTTGAGCTCCTTCTCCGGCTCGGTCTCGAACATCCAGTTCACCTGCGGGTTGGTGAACGTCTTGGTGTAGCCGAGCGGGATGTGGATCCATGGGTTGGTGTCGCGCCCGCCGGCCTCCAGCAGCAGCACCCGCCAGCGCCCGGATTCGCTGAGCCGCCCGGCCACCGCGCAGCCCGCCGAGCCCGCTCCGGTCACGATGAAATCATAGGTGTCTTCTGCTGTCGTCATCGGTTGCTTCCCTGCCTTGTCATCGGAAACGATAACCAAACCCACGGGCAGCGTGAAGGCCGAGCCGAGATGTTCTGGGCCGTTGCCGGCATCAGCCGAACAAGGCAATCTGCCGATTGTGCGTTCCGATGCGAGAGCCGAGGAATAAGTCTCGACCTGATGCGCTGCTGAAGGACGGCATTCGCCGCCTCATGTTGTGAAATCTCACTGTCAGACCGCCTCACTGATGAATTCACTCGAACGGGAGGGACATGACATGCCCGAGGACACACTGGTTCGCTACGATAATGTGGACGGGATCGGGGTCGTCACGATCGACAACCCGCCGGTCAACGCGCTGTCGCCGGGCGTGCCCGAAGGCATTATCGAGGCGATCGAGCATGGCAACGCCGATCCCGCGGTCCGCGTCATGGTGCTGATCGGCGCCGGGCGCAGCTTTATCGCCGGGGCCGATATCCGCACCTTTGGCAACCGCCCGCCGCCGGTGTTGGGCAAGCGCGCGCATGACGCGCTCGACGCCAGCCAGAAGCCGGTCGTCGCGGCGATCCACGGCTATGCCTTGGGCGGTGGGTTCGAGATCGCGCTCGCCGCCAATTACCGGATCGCGGTGCCGAGCGCCAAGGTGGGCCTGCCCGAGGTGCTGATTGGCATCCTGCCGGGGAGCGGCGGAACGCAGCGGCTGCCGCGGCTGATCGGGCCAAAGGCAGCGCTCGACATGATCGTCTCGGGCCGCCATGTCCCGGCCGAGGAGGCGCATCGCCTCGGCATCATCGACGAGCTGGTGCCCGACGGCAGCGATCTGCGCCAGGCGGCGATCGCGTTTGCGCGCCGCGTCGCCGACGTTCGGCCGCTGCCGCGCATCCGCGACCGTGACGACAAGCTCGCCGAGGCCGAGGCCGACCCCAGCATGTTCGAGGCGATGCGGAAATCGATCGCTCGGCGCGCGCGCAACCAGAAGGCACCGTACCATTGCATCGCCTCGGTCGAGAACGCTTGTACGATGCCGTTCGACGAGGGGGTGCGGCGCGAGCGGGAGCTGTTCGACGAGCTCGAAAACTCGGCCGAGGCGCGCGCGCTGCGTTACGCCTTTTTTGCCGAGCGCGAGGTGGCGCGCATCCCCGACATCCCGCGCGAAACGCCGCTGCGCCCGATCAAGACTGCCGCGGTCGTCGGCGCCGGCACAATGGGCGGCGGCATCTCGATGAGCTTTGCCGAGTTCGGCTTTCCGGTGAAATTGCTCGAAGCGAGCCAGGAGGCGCTCGATCGCGGCCTCCAGCGCATCCGCGCCAATTACGAGACGAGCGTGCGCCGCGGCAGCCTCAGCGAAGCCGAGATGAACCGCCGCCTCTCGCTGATCGAGCCGGTCACCAGCTACGACGCCATCAAGGATTGCGACGTCGTGATCGAAGCGGTGTTCGAGCGCATCCCGGTCAAGGAGGAGGTGTTCAAGAAGCTCGACGAGGTCATGAAGTCCGGCGCGCTGCTTTACACGAACACTTCCGGCATCGACATCGACATTATGGCGAACGCAACCCGGCGGCCGCAGGACGTGGCCGGGACCCATTTCTTCGCGCCGGCCAATGTCATGAAACTGTTTGAGGTGGTCAAGGGTGCTAAAAGCGCCCCCGACACCTTGATGACGGCGATGGATCTCGGCCGTAAGATTGGCAAGATCAGTGCCATGGCCGGTAATGGCGACGGCTTTGTCGCCAACCGCAGCCGCACCCCGTTCGGCACCGAGATGACGATCATGCTCGAAGAGGGCTGCCTGCCGGAGCAGGTGGACAAGGTCATGGTCGAGTTCGGCTACCCGATCGGGCCGTTCGCCACCGCCGACCTCTCCGGGCTCGACATCGGCTACGACAGCCGCCAGCGCCGCGCCGCGCAAAACCCGAACTATCGGAAACTGCCGATCGCCGACGCGATCGTCGAGATGGGCCGCCTCGGGCAGAAGACCGGCGCCGGCTGGTTCAAATACGAGAAGGGCGACCGCACCCCGCACCCCGACCCCGAAGTCGCCCGCGTCATCAGGGAAAAGGCGGCCGAGATGGGGGTCGCGCAACGCGACTTCACCGACGAGGAGATCCTGCGCCGGCTGTTGTTCGCCTCGGTCAACGAGGCCTGCAAAATCCTCGACGAGGGCAAGGCCTACCGGGCCAGCGACATCGATGTGATGTGGCTGAACGGCTTTGGCTTTCCGCGCTACCGCGGCGGGCTGATGTATTGGGCCGACGGCATCGGCACGGGCGAGGTCTACCGCCAGATCGCGGCCTGGCATCAGCAATACGGCGAACGCTGGGCCCCCTCCCCGCTGCTGCGCCGCCTCGCCGAAACCAACACCCCCTTCCGCGACGCCAAACCCGGCAGGCCGATGTAGGCGCAGCTCGGTCCGTTTAACCGGGTTCGAGTGCAGGTGCGCGCGGCACTGTCTCTGCCAGTGCCGCCGCAAGCCTCGGGCCAAAAACTTTCCTAAATCTAAGAAGATGCTCAACCGACCATCTTCTTAGATCATCTCCGCGCGACCGGGCCTCCTCGGCCGTCGTGTCCGGCCGAATGGCGCAGATGCGACTGGCCTGCCTGCTAGCCCGGATATCTCACCGGGCGGCTGCTGATGTTGGATTTTCTGACGTATCATACCAGCCTGATTAAGTGCCAACCCGTGTGAGCCAGGGATAGGAGCACAGCGAGCGGATGCGGCCGGTTTCGCCAAGCAGCCAATTCCACGCCGCGCAACAGCTGTCGACGATCTCCTCGGTGGTGCGAAAGACGCGAT
>DASYBC010000056.1:0-25859 GCA_036500965.1 Allostellaceae bacterium
TCGCGTCTTTCGCACCACCGAGGAGATCGTCGACAGCTGTTGCGCGGCGTGGAATTGGCTGCTTGGCGAAACCGGCCGCATCCGCTCGCTGTGCTCCTATCCCTGGCTCACACGGGTTGGCACTTAATCAGGCTGGTATCATATGTGGCATGCGGCAGTGAATTCGACTGGCTGTAAGCTAACTGCCCTTGGCGCGCATTATCGAAAACTGGCAGATATGAAGAGAATTTAGCAGTAACACGTCATTATTGCCCACCTACTGCTCTATAGATAGTTGGAGTCGTCAGAACTCGCCGCGCTAACCATCGACCGATTTTCCAGAATCGCGGGTTATCCGACATCGCGTTGTAGGCGCCCGATCAAAATGTCATTTCTCCGCCCAGGCGGTCGGAATTGTCCGGTGGGGCGAGCAGTTCGTTGCCGGGGGCGATTTCGCCGGGGGACAGCACCTCGGCGTAGATGCCCATGTTGATGTGGCCGAAATTGCGGTCGAGGGCGGCGGGGATGTCGAGGTCGCGTTCGGCGGTGATGGGGTTGACTTGGGTTGCAGCGCATCGGGTGATCGGCGAGACGAGGCGCAGCCGGGCCGTCCCGAGCGTGATTTCGGCGCCGATCCAGTCGTGCTCGCGCCAGGCCGGCGCGCCGTCGAAATAGATATTGGCGCGAAAGCGGATCGGGTCGATCGATGCCCCCATCGCGGTTTCGAGTGCCGCGATGCTGGCGAGGTTGATCAGCGAGACGTATTGGCCGGTTGTCGCGTTCGGCCGGCGCCTGGCATCGGCGAAGGCGTGCCCCGGCGCCTCGACGACGCGCAATGGCCCATCAACCGCCGGCCCGAGGAAATTCGCCAAGAATTCGGCAACCGCGCGACATCCTTCGGGCTCGGTCAGCCGCCCGCGCAATAATTCCCGGCCGTTCTCGGCGATTGTCAAAACGCCGGTGTCGGCGTCGAAGCGGGTCTGCAATAGCGCCAATTTTTCGTCGCGCATCAGCATGATGAACCGGGTCTTCGGCAGCCATTGCGGGTGCTGCGGATCGAACATGGTCGAGCCGAGCGCCAACGCAAAGCGCCGGTCCTGCGGCAGGCATTCGCCCGGCGTTAGCGCCACCCGCTCCAGCTTCTCGGCGCTCAGGCCCTTTACCGGGTAGCGGCAGATCGCCTTGATGGTCATAGCCATGATGCTCGCCTCGCGTTTCAGCCGACAAGGTATAACCTGGGCGAAGCCGATTGGATTGCAGAACTGCACGCGGCTCGGCCGCTCCGCCGGCCCGCAATATCGCCCATTTTCAGGTATAGTCTGCCCTATCTCGTTGCTTTGTCCGCTCCGGCGCCCGGCGGATCGGAGGAGGAACCGGACGAGCGAGCGGTCGCGGCCGTTGCTGCAGATTCGCTGCAGAAGCAGCCAGAACAGCGGGAACGGGCTAGGGTCGGAAGGGCTTCAGATGAGCGATTACATTTTGCGGGGTGGCGAGGTCATCGACGGCAGCGGGCGGGCGCGGTTTCGCGCCGATGTCGCGATTGTCGGAAATCGGATTGCCGAGGTCGGCGCGATTGGCAAAACGGCGGGGGCGCGCGAGATCGATGTGTCGGGCAAGATTGTGGCGCCGGGCTTTATCGATGTGCACACCCATGATGACCGCGCGTTGTTCGCGACGCCGCAGATGGCGGCAAAGGCGAGCCAGGGGGTTACCACCGTCGTCACCGGCAATTGCGGGATCAGCCTGGCGCCGCTCTCGATCGACCGGGCGCCGCCGCCGCCGCTCGACCTGATCGGCGACGCCGCCGATTACCGGTACGGGCGGTTCGCCGACTATCTCGCCGCGCTCGACCGCGCGCCGGCGGCCGTCAACGCCGCCTGCCTCGTCGGGCACTCGACCCTGCGCGTCGGATCGATGGCGACACTCGACCGGCCGGCCGAGGCGGGCGAGCTCGCGCGCATGGGCGAATTCTTGCGGGAGGCGCTCGACGCCGGTGCGGTCGGCATGTCGAGCGGGCTCGCCTATGCCCCGGCCGAGCATGCGCCGCCCGCCGAGATCGAGGCGCTGGCGAGGGTGTTGCGCCCGGCCGGCGCGCTCTACACGACGCATATGCGCAATGAAGGCGGCGGCGTGCTCGACAGCCTGAAGGAGAGCTTCGCGGTCGGGAGCGCCGCCGGCGTTCCGGTGGTGATCTCGCACCACAAGACGATCGGCCGCGACAATTTCGGCCGCACCGCAGAGAGCCTGGCGCTGATCGAGGCGGCGATGGGGGGCCAGGAGGTTGGGCTCGACGTCTACCCCTATATCGCCTCCTCGACGGTGCTGAGCGCGGCGCAGGCCGGGCGTGCCACCAAGGTCATGGTCACCTGGTCGAAGAGCGCGCCGGAGCAGGCCGGCCGCGATCTCGCCGCGATCGCCGCCGATTGGGGGGTTGGTGTCGCGCAGGCGGTCGAGCGGCTGCAGCCGGCGGGAGCCATTTATTGGATGATGGACGAGGCCGACGTGCAGCGGGTGCTGTCATTCCGGCACACGATGATCGGCTCGGACGGGCTGCCGCACGATACCCACCCGCATCCGCGGCTATGGGGCACGTTTCCGCGGGTGCTCGGGCATTACTGCCGCGAGCTCGGGCTGTTCGGCCTGGAGGAGGCGGTGCGCAAGATGACCGGGCTGCCGGCTGCCCGGTTCGGTTTGAGCGGCCGCGGGCGGATCGCCGCCAGCGCCTATGCCGACATCACCGTGCTCGACCCGGCGAGCGTCATCGACCGCGCCACTTTCGAAGAGCCGACCACCCCGGCCGCCGGCATCGAGCACGTCTTCGTCAACGGCCGCCCGGTATGGGCCGAAGGCAAACCCAGCGGCGAGCGCCCAGGCCGCGCCTTGCGCCGCCAGCAGATGCGCGCCGAGGGTTAGCGCGGCGATATCCAGCCCGGAGGTTTGGGCGGAGCCATGAAGCCGTCACCCCGTGTCGACTACGACCGCATCGCGCATCTCTACGATGCGCAGCCGTACCGGGCGAAATCGGTCGACCCGGAGCTTTTGGTTTTCCTCGGGCAGCGTCGGCCCGCGGATATTCCAGCGATCTTGGATGTCGGCTGCGGCACCGGAAACCAGCTGGTGGCGAACCGCACAGCGGTGCCCGATGCCCGGCTGGTCGGGATCGACCGGTCGCTGGGCATGCTGCGCCAGGCGCAATCCAAATCGCCACGACTCGCCTGGGTGCAAGCCGACGGCGCGATGGTGCCGTTCAAGCCCGCGAGCTTCGATTTCATCAGCTGCCAATTTGCATTCCATCATCTGCGCGACAAAACGGGCATGCTGCGCGCGGTATTTCAGGCATTGCGCGGCGGCGGGCGGTTCGTGCTCCGCAATTCCTGCCCGCAGGAATGCGCAGATAGGCTTTATTATGAATATTTCCCGCAGTCCTACGCGGTCGATCTCCAGGATTTTTGGTCGCCCGAGGCCATAATGACGGCGATGACCGAAACCGGGTTTGCGGCGGTGATGGTGGAACGGGAGCACCTGCATTTCGACGAGGATTTGCGCGTTTGGCTCGAAACCGTGCGCCGCCGCGACACCTGCTCGCAATTGCTGTCGATCCCCGACGCGGCTTATCAGGCCGGAGTGCGTCGGCTGGAGCACGAACTCGCGGACGCCGACGGTCCGCCGACCCGAGCGAATCACATTTGCCTGATTACCGTGCGCGGCGACAAGCGGATCGGCAGCGCTTGATCGCGGGCGACGGCGTTCGCGCTCACCGAGAGATCGCCCGTGATCGAAGCCCGCATCGCCAAAATCGTGATGGTTGGATCGCTCGCCCTGTTCGCTGCGCTCGTGACCTTCGACAACCTGACCAATTACGGCACCAACTTCGAATTCGTGCGCCATGTGCTGAGCATGGACACGACGCGCCCGGGAAACGCGCTGCTCTATCGCCGGGTGACCGCGCCGGCATGGTGGGACGCGGCTTACGCCCTGATCATATTCGGCGAGGGGCTGACGGCGCTGGGCCTGGGCCTGGGCGCCTTCTCCATGCTGAGCCGCCTGCGCTCCGCCGCCAGCCGCTTCAACCGCAGCAAGCGCTCTGTCTTCGTCGGCGCGGCGATCGGCTTTCTGGTCTGGTTCTTCGGGTTCATGGTGGTTGGCGGCGAATGGTTTCAGATGTGGCAGTCGCAGGATTGGAACGGCCAGCAGCCGGCTTTTCGCTTTTATCTGACCATTCTTGCCGTGTTGATCTTCGTCAACCAGCCGGACGGCGATCTCGCGGTCTGAACCGGGCGAGCGGCCCCGATCGCGCCGGCCGGCGAAACCGCAGAAAACACCTGTGTTACGGGACTACCCGCCGGGCAAATGTCGCGATGACCGGCACGACCATGCGCTGGGTGCGCGGGCCGAGGCCGAGCGGCTTCAACAGCATGCGCACGCTCATCTCAATCGGAAAATGCCGGCGCATCAGCGCGCGGGATTGCCGGCGCACCCGGCGATATACGCCGTCATCGAAGCGCATGCCGGGATGACGCGCACCATGGACATGCTTGAGGACGATCAGCCGGTCCTCGCCGCCGGTCATCCGCAGCCGCCGCCACAAGGCCGGGGCGACCGCCGAACGGCGCGGCCGTTCGATCTCCCGATACTTGCGGAAAAAGCGGTAGAAGTGCTTGTAGTGGCGGACCTCGTCTTCGGCGATCCGACGGGTCAGCAGCGCCAGCACCGGGTCCGGGCTGGCCCGCGACAGGCTCGTGTAGAAACTGGCGGTCCCCATCTCGACGACGCATCGCGACGCCATCTCCAAGCCGCGCGCGCGTTCGAGCGCCTCGTCGCAGAACGGGCTGAACTCTTCGACAAAGCGCTCGCGCACCATCGCCCACGGAAAATCCGGCCACATGGTCTCGACATAGCGGCGCAAGGCGCGGCCGTGCTGCAGTTCTTCCGGCAGCCAGTAGCGCTCGAGCCACGACGTGACTTCATCGTCGCCGAAGAAATAATCGATCAGATTGGCGGTATAGAGGTCGGTCGCGCTCTCCATCAGCGAGGCCGACGCGATCAGGTAGAAAAACGCCTCGCTCGCCGCCACCGTGTCACGGCGGATCGCCTGCCACGGAATGTCGTCGAGCGTCCAATGCCGCCGCCGGGCCGATCGACGTTCAAGCACAACCGGCGGGTCCACCGCGGTATCGGCGCCGTTGGCGGGAGAGATCGGTGGCTGCATGTCGGTCAGCGGTCGTACCGCCCGCTAGAAGGTGAACATCGTGGTCTCGGTCCCGAGGCCGAGCAGAACCTGGCCCACGGCCTCAAAATGCGCCTGGCGGCCCTGATATTGCTGGATCACGGTGTGGATGTCGCGAAACCGCCGCTCGAACGGGTTGTCCTCGAAGATCGCGGTCGCCCCGGCGGCGTGATAGAGCGTGTCGACGGCATCCTTCGCCTGATGGATCGCCCAGGTCGAAGCGAGCCGGATCGTTGTGTTGTGGTCGAGGCTCAGCCGCCCGGTGCGGCCGGCCTCGCGCCAGATGTCGTCGAGCCCGCCCAGCAGAAAGGCGCGGGCCGCGCCAACCCGCGCTTCGCACTGGGCGACCTGCGCCTGGATCAAATTGTTGTCGCGCAGGGTGTACCGGGCGCCGCGCGGGATCTTATCGCGGGCGAGCTCGACAAAAGCGTCGAGGGTGCCTCGCGCGATGCCGAGCGCCACGCCGGCGAACCCGGCGGAATAAACATTGCTGCTGCTGAACGCATAGAGCAGGCCCGGCTCGCGCGGCTTTAAGTCGGCGCCGCGCGCGACCGCGTAGTCTTCGGGCACGAACAGATCGTCGACCGTATAGCGATCGCTGCCGGTGCCGCGCAGGCCGATCACATGCCAGATGTCGGTAAAGGCCGCTTGCGCCTTGGGGAACAGCAAGGTGCGGAACACGGGGCTGCCGTCGGGCCGTAGCTGCTGCGTGCCATCCTCGGCGAGGATTGCGACATGGGCGCCGAGCCAGGTTGCGTGATGGCTACCGCTGGCAAAGCTCCAAGCTCCGGTTAGCCGGTAGCCACCCGGCGCGATTCGCGCCCCGGCCGGGCCGCCCGGCGGTCCCCAGGCGACGATCCCGCGCTCGCCGCCAAAGATCTCGCGCGCCACCTCGGCCGACAGATACGCGGCGGTCATCGAGCAGCCGCACGCCTGTCCGAGGCACCAGGCAACGCTGGCATCGTGCTTGGCGATCTCCTCGATGACCGGCACATAAGCCGAGGGCGGCAGCTCGGCGCCATCGAGCGAGCGCGGCAGCAGCAGACGGAAGAAGCCGCGCTCGGCCAGCGCCGCCACCAGCTTCTCGGGCAGCTCGCGGCGCGCTTCGATCGCGTCGGCCGCCGCCGCGATCATCGGCCCGAGCTCGCGCGCACGGCCAAGGTAAGCCGTGCCGAGCTTTTTGTCGCCTGGCGGGTTCGCTGCCGTCGACCTCATCGCCCCCTCTCGCCGCGCACCCAGCGCCGCGCCCGGTTAATATTAGCGCATTCCGTCGCGCGTCGGCACCTCTCCTTGTGCGGCGCGGAGCAGCGCCGGTCGCGGAACGCCGGGGCCGGCGAATCGGGCTCGGCGACAACCGCTTACAGGCTGGCCGAAAGCGTGCAGATCGCGTTCGGCTCGTCAATACGGAGCGCGAGGCTCTCGCTAACGTAGAGCTGGTAATGCGTGCCATCCTGGCCGACATAGCCAGAGCGCAGATCCTGGCCGACAACCAGCACGCCGACGCGCGGGTCGATCAGGACGCCGCCCTCGATCGAGGCCTTGTAGATGCCGCCGGTGCACAGCCGCCGCAAATGCTCAAGCTGCAGCACATCCGTCCCCGGATAGAGCCGGAACAGCGCGTTGTACAGCGCCGGCGCCAGCACCAAGCTGTACGGGCCGCGAAAGCCGCGCTCATCGAGCTTGGTCGCGGCGGCGAGCGTATCCTGCAAGGCTCGGTCGAGCGCGGACCAGGCGCCGCCGTCGACGTGCTGGCGCTCGGTGACGGCCAACAGGCCCGGCAGGCCGAAATCGGGCTGGCCGGAATAGACCATCCGCTCTTCGGCGTCGGCGACCGCCTCGGCGGCGTCGGCGACCGGGCTCAGATTGACCGCCTGCCCATATTCGACATGGGCGGCGATGCGGCGGATGCTCAGGCGAAAGCTGCGGCGCAGCATCGGCACCGACACGGTCCGGCTGATCACCGCCGCCGCCTCGGTCGGCTGGGCCTGGCGATATTCGTCGTCGCCGACCTCGATTGCGGTCAGCCCGACCCCGAACGGCCCCTCGACATCGAGAAAACGGCGAGCGGTCAGACGTTCGCGCGCAGCCCTCACCGCCGCCTCGTCGATCGCGCTCCACAGGGTCAGCGGAAACGCCGCCAGCTCGCGGTTGAAATAGTCCATATCGCTATTTCCTCTTCAGAGAGCCGACGGTGAAGCCAAGATCATCGCGCGGTCGGGCTTCGGGGGGCGGGGCGGCGGCGGTGACGCCGGTGGGAGCGCCGGGGGCGGTGTCTGCCACGATGATCGGCGCCTCGGTATAAAGGTAGGTATCGAATTGCTGCGCGAAGACGGCGTTGTTGCGGCGCAGCCATTCGAGCAGCATCGCGGTGTGCTCGACCTCGTCGCGCATATTGTGCAGCAGCACCGCCTTGAGCGCCTGGTCCTCACTGTCGTCGGCGCGCTGCCGGTACCAGTCAACCGCGTCGAGCTCCTCTTTCAAGGATACGATCGCGTAATGTAAGAGGCGCGCTTCGGGCGAGAGCCGCTCGCGCGGAATGTGAAGGTCTTCGCTCGACATTCTGGGTTATCGCCTCCGGTTTCGCGGGCTTGCCTGGCGAACGCTGCGCCATCGGACGAATCCGAATTGCGCGCCGCCGGCGCGGGTGGGAGAATCGCTGCCGGTCATCGCCGGCTGCATTGGGGGAAACGCCGATGGCGGCAAAACGGCAGGCGGCAATCGCGCCGACCGCTTGGCAACGTGCCGCGGCAGGACCGATCGAGGCAGATTGAGCGGAGGATCGAGGATGGCGGCAGCAGGAACGGCGAACGCAGCGCAGCAGGAATATTGGAACAATGTCGCCGGCCCGCGCTGGGTCGGGCTCGAAGGCTTTGTCGAGCGCCGGGTGCGCGCGGTCAACGATCTCTTGCTGCGGTATTCGGCGGCGGCTGCGGGCGAGCGGGCGCTCGAGATCGGCTGCGGCACCGGGGCGTTCACGGTGCCGTTGGCCAAGGCGGTCGGCGAGCGCGGCGAGGTCATCGGCGCCGACATTTCCGAGGCGATGCTGGCCGGCGCCAGAAAACGGATCGCCGACAGCGGACTGAAGAACGTCTCGCTGATGCAGGCCGATGCTCAGACCCACGGGTTCGAGCCCGGCCGGTTCGATCTCGTGGCTTCGCGGTTCGGCGTCATGTTCTTCGCCGATCCGGCGGCGGCGTTCACCAATTTGCTGAGGGCGGCGCGGCCGGGAGGGCAGCTATGCTTTGCCTGCTGGGGTCCGCTCGATGCGAATGAGCACTGGCTGATCCCGTATCGGGTGGCGCTGCGCCATCTCGGCCCGCCCGAGCCGAAGCCGTCGCGTGCGCCGGGGCCAATGGCGTTCAGCGACCCCGATTATGTACGCGGGTTTCTCGGCACAGCCGGGTTCGAGGCGGTCGAAATCCACCACGAAACCCCGGGCATCCATGCGTTGGCGCCCAAGGAGGAGGCCGAGCACGCCTGCATCATGGGCCCATCCGGCCGGCTGATCGACGAAAAGAAGCCCGACGCAGCGACCCTCGAAACGATCCGGCGCGAGATCGAGGAGGCTTTCGCCATCCACGCCAAGGGCGGCGCGATGGTGCTGCCGTCAACGGTGTTCCTGGTGACCGCGCGGCGCCCGCGATAGCGCCGCGAGCACAGATCAGGCGTGCTGGAACTCGGCGCAGGCGGCGGGCAATAGGCGGGCGAGGCGCTCGGCCCAGTCCGATTGGCCCGAGGGCTCGGCGATCAGATCCTGGCGGATCTCGATCTCGAGATAGGGCAGGCCACGGCGCTCGCCATGCACCGGGACCGTGTAGTCGGTCTGGTCGGTGACGCGATAAGGCTCGTTGTCGCCGACATGAAGGTCGCCCTCGGCCCGCAACAGGCCGAGCAGCGGGCGGGCGAGGCGGTGATCGCGATTATATAAAACGCCGACGTGCCACGGCCGCGACACGCCTTTGAACACCGGGGTGAAGCTGTGCAGGGCGACCAGCACCGAGACGCGGCCCGCTTCCTGCCGCCGGTCGAGCGCCCTGGCGATGCGGTCGTGATAAGGGCGAAAAACCGCCTCGACCCGCGCATTGCGGGCGGCCGGGGTCAGGCCGCGATTGCCGGGGATCGGGGTGTCCTCGCTGAGGTCGGGGATCGAGCTCGGCACCGATGGGTCGCGGTTGCAGTCGATCACCAGCCGCGAATAGCTCTGCACGATCAGCGCCGCATCCAATTGCGCCGACAACAGCCGGCCGACCGCGGCGATCCCGATGTCCCAGGCGATATGGCGAAACGTCTCCGGTTCTGGGAGGCCGAGCCTCTCCAACCGGCGCGGAATGGCACGGCCGCCATGATCGCAGGTCAGAAAGAATACCGAGCCGCCGGCCTCGTTGTCGAAGCTGACCGGGTCGGGTTCGTCGGAATCGAGCAGCGGGCGCTCCTTCATTGCGGTGCGCTCAGGACGCCATTGCGAAAAAATACGATGGCCTCTGCGATCGCGGAGACAATCGGCTTACTCGGTCCGCTTTGGCCGGGCTTGCCCCGGTCATCCACGCCTGCCCCACCGAAAAGCAAGGCGTGGCTGCCAAGAACGAGTCCGGGCAAGGCGACTATTGAAGGGTTAGGTGTCATAGCCGGGCATGGATGGCCGCCAACGTCAGTTGCATTGGATATCCTGCATTCGCCGATTTAGTCGCGGAGAGACACTCCGTGAATTCCTCAATAAATTTCGGCGTAGTGTGCGCACAGCTCGGCCGGCGACAGGCCCGTGCTCTTTTCGGCCTCGACCCGTTTGAAGCGCAGATAGGCGTCGAGGTGCGTTGCGTCAAACCATTGCGCGGCGGCCTCGCTGGCGGCAAGGCGGTCGAGCGCGTCCTCGAGCGAGCGGGGCAGCGAGGGCGTCACCGTGGT
The DNA here is from genome assembly GCA_036500965.1 of Allostellaceae bacterium. GTDB lineage: Bacteria > Pseudomonadota > Alphaproteobacteria > ATCC43930 > CGMCC-115725 > AP-15. The sequence goes on from DASYBC010000056.1 coordinate 10,109, forward strand.
GGAGTCCGGCAGCGGCAATGCGCGGCGCAGCCCGTCAGTCCCGGCGAAGATGATCGCGCCCAAAGCCAGATAGGGGCTCGCCGCAGCGTCGCAGACGCGGACCTCGACGTTGAACTGACGCTCGGTTTCGTGCGAGCTCGCAGCCGCGAAGACCGGGCAGATGCGCAGGGCGGCACCGCGGTCCTGGCGCACCAAATCGATCAGGGTCGGCGCCCAGGCGTTCGGCACCAGCCGCAAGTAGGAGACCGGCGAGGGCGCGGTGATCGCGCACAGCGCCGGCATGTGGTGCAGGACCCCGGCAAAGAAATGCTGCGCCGGCTCGCTCAGATTCAGTGCGTCGCCGGGACTGTAGGTCGCCGGCCGGCCGGCCCCGTCCCACAGACTCATGTGAATATGAACGCCGTTGCCGACCCGGTCAGGATCGGGCTTTGGCGAGAAGCTTGCGCGATGGCCGAGCCGGTGCGCCGTGGCGCGCGCCATCTCGCGGGTGATTACAGCATGGTCGGCGGCGGTCAGAGCTGGTTGTGGGGCGACGGTGACTTCAAACTGGCGCGCGCCGTATTCGGCGAGGAAGCTGTCCGGGAGCGGGCCGGCGGCGCGCAACGCGGCGATGAACGCCTCGCCGAAATTGCCTTGCCGGCGAAAGGCGCCGAGGGCATAGGCATCGCCCGGCCGGTCGTCGATGCCGGTATAGACGAATTCCTGCTCGAAGGCGGCAAGAACACGCAGCCCTGACGCCGCTTCCAGCTCATGCACGGCACTGCGCAAGAAATCGCGCGGACAGCATTCCCAGGGCTTGCCGTCGGTAGTGCGAATATCGCCCAAAAAGAAATGCTCGACCGCCGAGCCGTCGGCGAAATCGACCCGCACCTCGGCCGAGGGATCGGGGACGATCATCAGATCGCCGGCGGTGCCGAACGGCGTGTCCCAGATCGGGCCGGCCGGCGACATCATCAGATTGCTGCCGGTCCAGCCGATGCCCTTCTTCAGCCGGGCCGGCAATTCGCGCGCTGGAAAGCCCTTGCCGCGCACATGCCCCGAAATGTCGCAAGTGGCGACAAAGACGAGCTCTTCACGGATCATGCGCCCACTCTTATCCCGCCGCGGCCAAGGGCGCGTATTGGTCGAGCAGCCGCAGGATCTCGTCGCGGCTGAGATCGGGGATTTCGAGCAACGCCGCGTCGATCCCGGCGGCGCGGTAGTCGTTGAGCGCGCCCTTATCGGCGGGGGCGCGGAACACCGTGATCGACAGGCTCGCGGGGTCGCGGCCCTTCGATTCGGCCATGCGCGCGAGGCGGGCCTTAGCATCGCGCGGGGTGAAGCCGGCGACCGGGCGCGGGATCCAGCCGTCGCAGTATTCGACGATGCGGCGCAACGTATAATCGCTCTCGCCGCCGAGGATGATTGGCGGGTGCGGCCGCTGCTTCGGCTTCGGGTATGACCAGACCGGATCGAAATTGACCAGCTCGCCGTGGAATGCGGCCTCCTCCTCGGTCCATAGCGCCTTCATCGCCAACACGCGCTCGCGCATCAGCCGGAAGCGGGTTCTGTATTGGGCGCCGTGGTTTTCCATCTCCTCGACGTTCCAGCCGCCGCCGATGCCGAAGACGACCCGTCCGCCGGACAATTGGTCGAGGCTCGCGACACTCTTGGCGGCGACGATCGGATCGTGCTCGGGGATGAGGCAGATGCCGGTGCCCAGCAGCAGCTTTTTGGTCGCCGCCGCGGCGAAGGACAGCGCCACGAACGGATCGTGGGTGTGCGAATATTTCTTCGGCAGCTCGCCGCCGCCCGGAAACGGGCTCTTCCGGCTCGTCGGGATGTGGGTGTGCTCCGGCACAAACAGCGAGGCGAAGCCGCGCGCCTCGAGCGCGGCGCCGAGCTCGCCGGGATCGATGCCGTAATCGACCGGGAAATAGAAGACGCCGACCTGCATGTCGATTCCTCTGCGCGTCGAAGAGAGATCGACTAGGATGGCAGAAATCCCGCCGTTCGGCCATGGGGGAGAGAGATGCCGATTACAGCGATCCGCGGCCTCGAGATCAATTATCGGGTGCTGGGCGAGCGCGGGCCGTGGGTGGCTTTGCAGCCGGGCGGCCGGCGCGGCCTCGTCGGGGTCGAGAGCCTGGCCGAGAAGATCGCCGAAGCCGGCAACCGGGTGCTGATCTACGACCGGCGCAATTGCGGCGCGTCGGGCGTGTCGTTCGAGGGCGGCAATTCGGAGAACGAAATCTGGGCCGAGGATCTGCGCGAGCTGCTGTTGCAGCTAGACGCGTTGCCGGCGTTTATCGGCGGCAGCTCGTCGGGGTGCCGGCTGGCGCTGCTGCTGGCGCTGCGCCACCCGGCGGCGGTGCGCGGCCTATTGCTGTGGCGGGTCACCGGCGGCCCTTATGCGGCGCAGCGGCTCGCTGAAAACTACTACAGCCAGTTCATCGATATGGCGAAGGCGGGTGGCATGGTGGCGGTCTGCGCGAGCGAGCATTTCGCCGAGCTGATCAGGGCCAATCCGACCAACCGCGAGCGGCTGATGGCGATCACCGCTGAGAATTTTATCGCGGTCATGGAGCGCTGGCGGCGCGCCTTCAACGAGGGCGCCGACCATCCGGTGATCGGGCTCGCCACGGCTGAATTGCGCTCGATGACGATGCCGACCTGCATCGTCCCAGGCAACGACCGGGTGCATCCGCGGCTGCCGGGCCAGATCGCGCACCGGCTGATGCCGAGGAGCGAATACCACGAGGTGTTGACCGAAGACCGCCCCGACCTCGACGTCGCCCTTGAGGATTGGCAGAAGAAGGAGGGCTTGCTGGCGGCGATCTTTATCGGCTTTCTGCGCCGGGCGCAGCGGCCCGCCTAAGCCCGGTGCATTAGCGCACCGGGGCGCGGCCGCTGACTTCGGCGCCGGCGTCGGGCGACATCTTGAAAAAGAACGGCACCGAGAATAGGGAAATCATCGCGACCGCCACAAAGACCGGATAGAAATCGGCGGCGGCAAGGGTCGTGCCGCCGCGCAGGGTCAGCACCGTGTGCAGCAGCAAGGCGGCGGTGGCGACCCCGGCGGTCTGCGACAATTGCTGGGCCATGCTGGTGAAGCTGGTGGCGCGGCTCAGCATCGAGGGCGGCACGTCGGCGTAGCTCAAGGTGTTGATGCTGGTCATCTGCAACGAGCGGAAAAAGCCGCCGATCAGCAGCGCCGTAAAGATCACCAGATGCGGCGTCGAGGGGCGAAACAGGCTGTATCCAAACAGAAACCCGGCGCTGATGATGGCGTCGCCGACCAGCACGACGCGGAACCCCAAGGTGCGCAGCACGCGCACCGCCGACGTTTTCATCAGCATCGCGCCGGCAGCGCTGGCGAAGGTCAGCATCCCCGAATGCAGGGCGCTGAGCCCAAACCCCACCTGCAGCATCAGCGGCAACAGAAACGGCAACGCGCCGAGCCCCATTCGGAACAGAAAGCCGCCGATCGAGGCCGCGGCATAGGTTGGGATTTTTAGCAGCGCCAGGTCGATGATCGGGTAGTCGACCCGGTAGGCATGGCGGACATAAAGAGCGATAGAGAGGGCGCCCACCGCCAACAGCCCGACCACTGCGACCCATGGCAGCGCGCCGCGCCCGACATTCTCAAACCCGAAGGCGAGGGAAGCCAGCCCGATGCCGGTCAGCATGAAACCGCTGCGGTCGAGCGGGCGGCGCCCGGTCTCCTTCAAATCGCCGACCAGGAAATTGACCAGGACGAGGCCGATGATGCCGACCGGGATGTTGATAAAAAAGATCCAGCGCCACGACCAATAAGTAACGATAAAGCCGCCGACCGGCGGCCCCATGACCGGGCCGATCAGCGCCGGGACGCTGACAAAGGACATTGCCCGCACCAGGTCGGATTTGGGTATGGTCCGCAGCAGCACCAGGCGCCCGACCGGCACCATCAACGCCCCGCCGATGCCTTGCAGTATGCGGGCCGCGACCAAAGTGGCCAGCGAATTCGAGATCCCGCAAGCGACCGAACCCAAGGTAAAGACGACGATCGCCAGGCTGAATACACGGCGCGCGCCAAACCGATCGGCGGTCCAGCCGCTGATCGGGATGAAGACGGCGAGGCTGAGCAGATAGCAGGTGATCGCCACGTTGAGCCGCAGCGCGCTTTCGTGCAAAGAGCGCGCGATCGTCGGCAACGCCGTTGCGATCACCGTCGAATCGAGGTTCTGCATGAACATCGCGCAGGCGACGATCAATGGCACCAGCACTTGGCGCGACAAGGCTCGCTCGAGCAGCGAGTCGCGACGGCCCGGCGGCAGCCGATGCGATGCGCTGTCGATTTGCGGCTCAGCCATCGACAACGGCCGCCGCGCCGCCTTTCCAGAGGTGCCGACAACCGTGGAAGTTGGCGGCGATGTTGCGGGTGCCCGCCCGATCGATACGACAGCAGCCGGCCGGTGGATGATGGTAAGTGTATATCATAGACAAAGGATACAGCATGCCGCTTCCCGGCAGAAGCGCTATGGCGTCGGGGGTCGGTTGCGCGCGGCGCCGGGAACCGTGCAGGCGCTCGCGTTCGCGGCGGCGCTGCCTGCTCTGATGCTGCTGGCCGGGTGCGATCCGGTGCAGATCGTCGAAGGCTCGGACACCCATGTCTCGATCCGCTACGACGGCATCATGAACGGGCTCGACCAGGCGACCGCGCTCGCGCAGAAGGCGTGCGCCGCGCACGGCAAGGCGGCGAAATTGCGCCGGACCTATCACGAAGGCCTCGGCGCCGGCGAGCGCTTCGCGTTTTTCGACTGCGTGTGACGAGGGCACGGCGGCCGCGTTTGACGAACTTTTGACCAGTTCTGTAGAAAATCACATCTGCCTTGAAGAGGGCATTGGGATTGGTCGGATGTCATGAAATTTTACAAGAACCTCTACCATTATACTACGCACATGGGTTATAAGGCTGTAACCGCCTCACCGGACCATTTCATTGAAAAGCTAATTTTTTGGGTTAGAGGCGCGCCGGATCCAAGCCCTTTGAAGCCGTCTCTAGGCGAAGGCGGTATGGATGCCTTCCATGGTCCGGGTTGGTATTTCACCGATATTATTCCGGGAGCAATACCGCGAAGCCAAATTGCTCCGCTCCTCTGGGACGGAGCCGGCTTTAATTTGCTTCACAAGACGGAGTATTGGCTTTCTTACAGGGTACACATCAAGGCAGTCAAATTCTGCAAGAAGCACGTTTATTTGGTTAGTGCTAAATCTAAGGCCCAAATTAAGTTAATACAGTCCGGTAAAACTCCTGATAATTAACGCAACAAGTTTTACGTTGTTTCCCACCCGTGCGCGTTATCGGCGGCGCAGCAGGATGTCGCGGGCGCGGTTGATCTTGGCGGCGAGATAATCCGAGCCGCCGTGGTCGGGGTGCAGCTTGATCATCAGCCGGCGATGGGCTTCCTTGATCTGCCCGGGAGTGGCGCCAGGTGCGAGGCCGAGGACCGCGTAAGCCTCATCGACGCTGATGTCGCCGCCGGCCGGCCCGGTGCCGGAGCTGCTGCTTCCGCCGCGGCCGCCGGCGAGTTCGTCGCGCCACTCGGGGTGGACGCGGTCGAGATAGGCTTCGAGCAGCCGAGCACTCTTCTCGTCCTCGGCCCGGCACTCACGCAGCAGGGCCAGCAGGTCGGCGAGGCCGAGCTCCTCGAGCCGCAACCCGACGAAGCGGCCGCGCAGCACGGTGCCGCTGACGCTCCCGGTGTCCTGATCGAGCGTCATGCGCAGGAAATCGGTCTCCACCCCCGCGGTCTGCCCGGTGGACGGGGCGCGATAGCGGTCGAGAACGCCACGCAGCCGCGAGAGGAGCGGCATCGACATCGCGAGCGGAAACAGCAGCACCGCCAGCTCACGCACCGGCGGGACCAGCACCAGCCCGACCGCCGCCACCACAGCGACGCTGATCCCGGTCCATTTGAGGTTGCGCGCGAGCCGCACCGGGTCGGCGTTGACGAACAGATAGACCAGCGCCAGAAGGCCGCCGAGGATCGCGAGCCCGCCAAACAGGAACAGCATCGCCGCCCCCAGATCAGCCCGTGCGGCCGGCCGTCAGCCGCGCAGCTGAGCGGTCAAAAGCGGAATATCGCCGCCCTTGCCTGCGCTGTAGTCAGCGAGCGCGTGATAGCCGCCGGCAGCATAGACGGCGACCGCGGCCAACAGCTCCTTCAGCCGTTCGGCGCTGGCCAGGTCGAAGCTTAGATAGGCGCCGCGCGACAGGCTGGCGATCTGCTTGAAGGCCGCCGCGGCGGTGCGCTCGCCGCCTTCGTGAAAGACGAAGACCGGCACGCCCAAGAGCCCGAGCTCGCCGGCCAGCCGGCACAGCCGGTCCACCTTTTCCTCCATCGCGTCGCCGACAAAGACCAATGCATTGACCCGGCGGCTGCCGGTTTCGCGGATCGCGTGGTTCAGCACCCGTTCGATCTGGGTCTCGCCACCGACGCAGAATACCCGGCGCATGACCCGGTGCAATTCGGCGGCCGTGGTCATCCAGCGGCTCGCCTTGCATTCGGCAAAGCCGCGATAGAACACCAGCTGGATTTCGAGGCCGCCCAATGCCGCTGTCGCCTCGAACATCTCGCCCTGGATGCGGCAGGCGCGGTCCCAGCTGGGCTCGCGGCTGGCGGTGGCGTCGAGCGCGAAGATCAGCCTTCCGCGCCCGCCGCCGGCGCGCGGCGGCGCCCGTTTCAGCTTGTCGAGAAACTCGGCGATTTCGGCCGAATGCGATGCGGCCGGAAGCCCCTTATTGCCGTCGCTCATCCGTGCCCCTCATGCCGGGCGAAGCCAGACCGATGTGTCGTGGAACACGGCACCGCCGCGCGGCGGTCCGGGATCGGCGCTGGTCAAGAGATTGATCCCGATCCCCTCTTCGAATGCATGGTTGGGCCATATCCCTTCGACCACGACCACCCGCGGCTGCAGCCCATCAAACGCGCAGGCATGGACGACAACGCTGCCCCTGGCGTTGCCGATCCGCAGTCGGCCGCCATTCGCAATGTGCAGCGCCGCCAAGGTTTCGGGATGGAGGAGGGCGGTCGGACGCCCCTCGCGGGCGATCCCCGAGGGCGTGTTGTTGAAGCTCGTGTTCAAAAACGAACGCGATGGGGCGGCGACCAGGCGGAACGGGCGCCGCGGATCGCCATCGTCGATGACCGTGACATGGTCGGGAAAGGCCGGCAGCCTCGTGTCGTCGCGGCCGAGGGCGGCCCAATTGGCGCGGAAGTGGAATTTCCGGTCGGCATGGCCGAAGCCGTCGAGAAAATGGTCGGCCGCGAACGGTAGACGGCAATCGAGCCAGCCATCGGACGGGAAGTCCGCGACCGCCGGCAGTCCGCTCGCGCGCAAGGTGCGGTCGATCAATTCGAGCGGGGTCAGCTCGAAGCCGGGGTGGCGCGCGCCGAGCCGATGCGCCAGCGCACAGATCACGTCGTGGTTCGAGCGGCAGTCGGCATAGGGCGGCAGCACCGCGCGCGAGAGCTGGAGATAGGTGTGACCGCCGGCGGTGTAGAAATCATCATGTTCGAGGAAGGTCGTCGCCGGCAATATGATGTCGGCCATCACCGCGGTCTCGGTCAGGAACTGCTCGTGGACGCAGACGAACAGGTCGCTGCGGGAGAAGCCCTGCTGCACCAGCCCCGATTCGGGGGCGACGACCATCGGGTTGGTGTTCTGGACGAGCAATGCGGTGACCGGTGGCCCGCTGCCGAGATCGCGCCGGTCGCCGGTCAGCACCGGGCCGATCCGCGACTGGTCGAGAATGCGAACCGATGGGTCGAGGCGGTCGAGACCTTCGACCAGGGTGCGGTCGAGCGGGACCAGACCGTGGTTCGAATAGAGCGCGCCGCCGCCCTCGTATTGCCACGTCCCGGTCACGGTCGGCAGGCAGGTCACGGCGAAGACCTGGGCCGAGCCGTTGCGCGAGCGCGAAAAGCCGTAGCCGAGGCGGATATAGCTTCGCTTGGTGCTGCCGTAGAGCCGGGCGAAATCGGTGATCTCGTCCGCGCGCAGCCCCGTGATCGAGGCCGCCCATTCCGGGCCGCGGGTTTCGAGATGCGCTTCGAGCCCCTCGGGGTCGTCAGCGTATCGCGCCATGTAGGTGCGGTCGGCATAGCCTTCCTTGAACAGCACATGCATGAGGGCGCAGGCCAGCGCCCCGTCGGTGCCGGGCAGCGGCGCCAGATGCAGATCGGCGGCCTCGGCGCTGGCGGTGCGGTACGGGTCGATCACGACCAGCCTCGCCCCGCGTTCGCGGCGCGCGGCGGCAATGTGGGTCATGACGTTAACTTGCGTCGAGACCGGGTTGCCGCCCCAGACGACGATCAGGTCGGCTTTGGCCATCTCGCGGCCATCGACGCCGCGCTTGACCCCGACCCCGGCGAGCCAGCCGGCATCGGCCAGCATGTTGCAGATCGACAGATCCTCGCGCGAATAGCGCATCGCGTGGCGCAGCCGGTTGATGCCGTCGCGCTGCACCACGCCCATGGTCCCGGCGTAGTAATAGGGCCACACCGTCTCGGAACCATACCGTTGGGCGGTGCGGGTCAGCCCCTCGGCCACCTCGTCGAGTGCGGCCTCCCATGAGATCGGGGCAAAAGCGGCGCGGCCCACACCCTTGTCGCCAATCCGCCGTAACGGCTGGGACAGGCGGTCCGGATGGTGCTGGCGCTCGGCGTAGCGGGCGACCTTAGCGCAAACGACGCCATCCGTGTAGGTCTGCGAGGAGGCGCCATGGATGCGGCCGATGCGGTTGCCGTCTATCCGCTCGACCTCCAACGCGCAGGCACTCGGGCAATCATGCGGGCATACGCTGGGAACAATGTCGAGCGGCAAAGATCGCCTCCGGGCTCAGCTTTGCGCCAGGATATAGGCGCGGCTGAGTCCGGTCGATACGGCACGATCGCACCAGGCGTCTCAGGCGGCTGGCCGCTGCGATTGAAAGGCGGCGACTTCGCCCGGCCGGCGCAGCATCTTGTCGACTTCGCTGGCGTGCAGCTCCTCGGCATAGACCATCTGGCGCGCATACTCCTCAAGGATGACCGACCGCCCCTCGGCGCATTTGAGCAGCTCGCGATAAAGGGCGAGGGCTTTCCCCTCGGTTTCGAGTGATTCGCGCATGATCGCATCGATGTCGTTGCGATACGTGTCGAGCAGCGGGCCGATCTTCAACGACGGGTATTCGCCGAAGAGTGTGATCAGTTCCCCGGCCTGCTGGGCATGGGTCATCGACTCGGTTGCTTGCTCACGCATCCAGGTCACGATCGGGATCCGATTGTGACCGAACACAAGAAACGAATAATGCGTGTAGCGAATGACCCCGGCCAGCTCGGCTTCGAGAATCTGATTAAGTAGCTCGACCGCTCTCTTTTTGTCCAGCTCAGCCATCTCGAACGATCTCCTCAGTGGCACTCTGCGGCGATACTCTTTGGCTAACCCTGAGCGCGGCGCGGCGTTCCGCCGCTCGGGGAAGCGACCGCTCCGCAGGGCTCCGGGCCGGCCGGCCGTTTGCTCGCCCGGCGGCCGGCGATTTCTGATACAGACTGCGACTCCGAACAGCCGTGGTCGCGTGGTGGGAGGGCGAGATGAATTTTGCGCTGACGGCCGAGCAGCAGGAAATCCGCGCAGCGGTGGCGCGGCTGTGCGAGCGCTTCGACGACGCCTATTGGCTCCAGCGCGACACCGAAGGCGGCTTCCCGCACGAATTCCACCGGGCGATGGCCGAGGGCGGCTGGCTCGGCGTGGCGATGCCGCAGGAATTCGGCGGCAGCGGGCTCGGCATCGCCGAGGCGGCGGTGATCATGCAGGCGGTGGCGCAATCGGGGGCCGGGTTCTCGGGCGCCTCGGCGGTGCATATGAACATCTTCGGCCTGCACCCGGTCGTCGTGTTCGGCACCGCGGAGCAAAAGCGGCGCTTTCTGCCGCCGCTGATCGCCGGCCGGGAAAAGGCGTGCTTCGCGGTGACCGAGCCCGACGCCGGGCTCGACACGACGCGGCTGAAGACCCGCGCCGTCAGGGAGGGCAACGGCTATGTGATCAGCGGCCGCAAGATCTGGACCTCGACCGCCCAGGTCAGCGAAAAGATGTTGATCCTGGCCCGCACCACGCCGCTTGAAGAATCGACGCGGCCGTCGCACGGCATGACGCTGTTCTATACCGATCTCGACCGCGATGCCGTCGAGGTGCGGGAAATCCCGAAAATGGGCCGCCACGCGGTCGATTCGAATATGCTGTTCATCGACGGGCTCAAGGTGCCGCTCGAAGACCGCATCGGCGAGGAGGGGAAAGGGTTCCAGCACATCCTGCACGGGATGAACCCAGAGCGCATCCTGATCGCGGCAGAGGCGGTCGGGCTCGGCCGCGCGGCGTTGGCGCGTGCTGCCCGTTACGCCGGCGAACGGGTCGTGTTTGGCCGGCCGATCGGGCAGAACCAGGGGATTCAGCACCCGCTGGCCGAGCGCTGGATCGAGCTCGAAGCGGCCGAGCTGATGGTGTTGCGCGCCGCCGCCGCCTTTGACCGCGGCGACGAGCCAAGCCGGGTCGGCGCCTATGCCAATGCCGCCAAATATTGCGCCGCCGAGGCCGGGTTCCGCGCCTGCGAGACCGCGGTCATGACCCATGGCGGTATGGGCTATGCCCGCGAATACCACGTCGAGCGCTACTTTCGCGAAATCCAGATCGCCCGCATCGCGCCCATCACCCCGCAGCTGATCCTGTCGCACATCGCCGAGCGCGTGCTGGGGCTGCCGAAATCGTATTGAGCCGGCCTCAGGCTACGCGTTCGAGGGTCGATGCGACGAAGGCATTGACGCTCTTGCCGTCGCGCGCCGCGGCGGCGGCGATCCGCCGGTGCAGCTCGGGCGACACCCGAACCGTGAAGTGTCCGGAGTAGGGCTTTCTCGGGTTGCTTCCCCCGATCGCGGCACCAATCGGCGTAATCGGCGATCGTATCGGCGAAGGCGGCCTTCAGCTCGTCGAGCGTCCGCCCCTGAAAGGTCAGCACATCTCGCGTGTTGATGACTTCGCCGTGAAAAAATCCGGCCGCTTCGTCCAGCTCCACATTCGCCACGTAGCCGTCATGGGTCATCGTCGTCATGGTGTAACTCCTGCTTCTCGCAAGAACCGGCGCACTGACCGCACTGCACCCCGATCGGTCTCGCGGCGCGGATGCGGACGGTGAAAAACGGCGTCAACCCCGTTGAGGCTTACCCGCACCCGGGATCCCCGACCCTCGGAAACGGTGGTGCCAGCTGCGACGAACAAAGCCTCTATGCTGGTCCAGCTGATATTTGCCCGTACCGGGTCGGCGAAAATCGCCTCCAGAGTCCGACGACGCCCGCCAACCATCCGGCATCACACCATGATATGGTATCATCTGCGCGTTCGGGCAGATCGTGGATCGGCGCAAGACATGGCATTTCGGGTGGCGATCGGCGGGTTTGGGGCGATCGGCCGGGTGGTGGCCCTGCGGCTCGACCGGGGAATCGATGGGCTCCGTCTGACCGCGGTATCGGCGCGCGATGTCGCGCGGGCCGAGGCGGCGATGGCCGGGTTCCAGCACCCTGTGCCGGTCGTGCCGCTCGGGCGGCTGTGGGAGGAGGCCGACATCGTCGTCGAATGCGCGCCGGCCGCGGTGCTGCGCGAGATCGCCGAGCCGGCGCTGGAGCATGGCCGCAAGCTGATGGTGCTGAGCTGCGGCGCATTGCTCGACAATTTCGATCTGGTCGAGGTGGCGCGCCGGCATGGCGGGCGCATCCTGGTGCCGACCGGGGCGTTGCTCGGGCTCGACGCGGTAGCGGCGGCGGCCGAGGGCCGCATCGCGAAGGTGCATATGATCACGCGCAAGCCGCCGGCAGGTTTGGTCGGGGCACCTTATCTCGAACAGCACGGCGTTACGATCGACGGGCTCGCGGCGCCGAAGCGCGTGTTTTCCGGCAATGCGCGCGAGGCGGCCCGCGGCTTTCCGGCGAATGTCAATGTGGCGGCGGCGCTGGCGCTGGCCGGCATCGGGCCCGATCGGACCACGATCGAGATCTGGGCCGATCCCGGCGTTGATCTCAACATTCACCGGATCGAGGTCGAGGCCGACGCGGTGCGGTTGTCGATGCAGATCGAGAATGTGCCGTCCGCCGAAAATCCGAAGACCGGGCGCTTGACCCCGCTGTCGGTCGTTGCCGCCCTCAAAAAGCTGGCGAGCCCGCTGGCGGTCGGGACCTGACTGGCGCCGCGTCAGTCCGGGACCAGCAGCAGATTGTGGGCGTCGCCCGGGCGGAACGGTAGCGCAGCGGCGACGTAGGCCGGCCAGTCGGTCTCGGCCATGCCAAAATCGAGCAGCACGCCAAGCAGGCGATAGCCGAGCCCGGCGAGCCGGTCGTGGATCGCCGGGCGGTCGCCGTCGCCCTCGTGCCCGGTTTCGAGGACCAGCACCGGGCGAAATCGCGCGAGGGTCGCGGCCGCGCCGTCGAGCACCGGCCGCTCGTGGCCCTCGACATCGATCTTGACCAAGTCGATCCGGTCGAGGCCGCGCTCGGCAGCGAGCGTGTCTAGGCGCCGCAGCGCCACGGTCACGACGTCGTGCCCGGCGGCGCCACCGAGATGGGCGGTGCCGGTGTCGCTCCGCGCCGAGGTCACCAACGGCACGGCGAATTCGGCGGCGCCGTTGCGGTCGCCCAAGGCGCAGCGGACCAGCTCGACCTGAGTGAGCGCGTTGGCGGCGAGCGTCTTGTCGAGCGCGGCTGCGGCGCGCGGCGCCGGCTCGATCGCCAGCATCCGCCCGGCCGGGCCGACCGCGCGAGCCAGTGGCAGCGTCCATTCGCCGAGATTGGCACCGATATCGATCGCGACCCCGCCCGGCGGCACAAAGCCCTGCACCGCCGGATGGATCGCCGGCGGATGAAGGAGCGCGTGGCGGCCGCGCGCGTCGAGCGGGTACGGCACATAGACGAGGTCGCCCGAGCGGTGCAGCGCGAAACCGCCCGGCCATTCGCACTCGAGCCGAACGAGCAGGCGCTTCTCGCGCCAGCGCCGCAGCAGCCGCGCACCGGGCGGCTCGGGCTCGCCCGGCGGCCGCAATTTCCACAGCGCCTTTAGAAGCGCCATCAGCGGGCGCAGATCGCCGGGACTAGTTGCGGTCACGATGCCTTGCCGCCAGCAGGGTTCGATGTCGATATCTGTTATTGGGCGGATCAGGGAGCGGCGAGGGAAAAATGACCCGAGGCTCGAGCCCGCGCTCGCCGGGCGAGCGCGATGCGCTGGTGATCGTCGATGTGCAGAACGATTTTTGTATCTCGGCCCAGACCGGCTCGGGGATAGTGCCACATTCGTGCCGCAGGACGATCGGTTGATAGACGAGGTCGGCGCTCTCGCGGACCAACGCGCGGGGGTGATGCCGCACCGCTTCGAGTGCTGCTTGGCCGGCTTCCTCCATCAGCTTCTGCGCGATTTTCTTGCGCCCGGCGGCGAACCGGCGCGCGGTGCGCGGGTTTGCCTCGCCGCTCACCTGGCCGAGCGCACCACAGAGCCGGGCGATTTCGGTCGCATCCGCGGCGCCGCAGACCGGCGGCGATTCCACAATCGTGTCAGTCGTGTCGTGCCTTACCAGGGCAGCATGTCCCATTTCTCCATTCCCAGGCGGTAACGAACCGACCTGGGCGGAGGAGGGGCGCCCCTAGCGGCGGGAGGGTTATCGCGATCGCGATGCCGGCCCGGCCGAGGGACCCCATTGCCTCACCCGGGGCGGGTGGTCCGAGGAGCCCGTCGCAACGAGGCGATTGGGAGGCTCCGCGGCAGCTCTGCTACATCGAGGTCCCATCGTATGGCCAATAGTGCTCCACATCCGTAGGCGGAATGCCCACGGGCACGCGGCAGTTCGGCGCCTCAACCGCGGGTGTCAACCGCAAAACCGGGCGGCGCTCGTTCGATATCGTCCGCCGTGCCGCGGCAGACGCTCGACCGGGTTCGGGAAGCGGCGCCCACCGTTGCCACGTCGCCTGTTTCTCCTGTTATTTGCAGGCCCATATCAGGCGTTCGCGCGCCGCGTCTCCGTCACCGCGCCCGAAGGACGGCAGCGTAACAAAGGGCAGAGTACGACGCAATAATGGCAATTTGATCGTCGCGCGTGGGATAAAAGCGGCAGCGGAAAATCAGCAATGCGTGCCGCTGACTTCGGTGGTGGTCAGCCGGCCGGCCACCCCGCCGCGAAAACCGCCGCGACGCAAAACGAGGGCAGCCGATCGCCCGGCCTTGCCGCCAAGCGATGCAGCGCCTTATGCTTGCAGCTTACCGAAGACTTCGGGCAGGCTCCAAGATTGGCGCTTATGCGGCTACAGCGCAACTTGTGCAAACCTAGAGCCGACACAACATGTAGAACTTAAGACGTGCCACCAGAGCAGATTTTCCGTGACAAGCAGCCGCGATCTGGCAGAGCCGAGCGTGCCCGCCAAAAAGCGGTTGTTTGCGCTTTCGAGCAACCCCTGCGCCTTTCCCGGCTGTCCTGCGGCGCTGATCGCCGGTGAGACGGTCGTAGCTAAGATTTGCCACATCAAGGGAGCACGTCCGGCAGCGCTCGCTATGACGCTCAGCAAAGCGCCGTCGAGCGCCGCGGTTTCGACAACCTGATCCTCATGTGCGGGCGGCATCACGACGTTATCGATGACGACGAGAATGCCGACACAGTTGACCGCCTCCGGAAGATGAAAGCCGACCACGAAAGCCGGGCGACTGGCATCGATGATGATTTCGCCGAACGGGCGGCACAACTGCTAATCGGTCAGAAGAAGACCGACGCCTCTATCAGCGCCACCGTTGGCGCTCCGAAGGTTTCCACGGCGAGGCAAAAACCTGGCACGGGCTGGCGCGAGCCGTGCGGCGTAGGCTCCAGAACATGCGTATTCAGGCGCTGTTGACGGCGGCTTCAGGCGCTGTTGACCGCGGCGGCGTTCAATCTCAGGCGGCTCAAGCGGCTGGCCGCCGTGCTTCTTGCCCTATTCGTCTGGGTAGAGCGCTTCTGAGCGGCGGCGGGCGGCTGCACACACCCCGCCTCTGGCCATGTTCTTTGATCACGGCAATTGCAGGCTGACCCTCGTGGAACCACGGAACCACGCACAAAAAGGCGGCTTCTTCAACAGCCCCACGCGGCACCGTTTTGCCAGGTCGCGCCGAGCCCGCGGGTGATCGCGTGGCGCAAGCCGTCATGAGCGTCGGAGATCACCAGCTTGACGCCGCCGCGGCCGCGTTTGGTCAGGCCCTTCAGGAACGCCGACCAGCCCTTCGATCAGTCATGAGGCTCGGCTGCCGAGGAACCGATGCCGCCGATCGCGCGGCGGCCCTCGGTCATGACCGCGACGGCGATGATCGCCGCCGCCGAGACGATGCGGCCGCCGTCGCGCACCTTCAGGGAGGTGGCGTCGCGCCACAGATACGGCCATTCGCCGTCGATCGGCCGGTCGAGGAACGCATTGACCCCGTCATCAATGTCCCCGGCCTGCGAGCGTGTGAAACAATTCCCGAGGCGCTCGCTGCCTCGAGATCGTGCGTGCTTCGAGACGCGCCTTCGGCGCTCCTCAGCATGAGGTATCCTATTGATGATGATGAGAACATACCTCATCCTGAGCGACTGTTTTTGGCGTCAAGCGGGTTGCCATGGTTTTCGGTCTCGCAGGATGGCGTTGAGGATGACGACGAGTTTTCGGATGCAGGCGGTGAGCGCCTGTTTTCCGGTTTTGCCGGCGCTGCGGAG
>DASYBC010000057.1:0-64128 GCA_036500965.1 Allostellaceae bacterium
GGGATGGCGGTCGTCGCGGCGGGGCTCGCGGCCGGGCTGCCGGCGGCTGTCGCTCTGCGGCTCGCGGCGTCAGAATAGCTCCGGGCGGCCCGGTTGCGGATCGAGGTGCCGCCGCAACCGCGAAGCGGCCAGCCGGGCGAAGCGCAGGGTCAACGCACGGCGACGCGCCGAGGCCAGCGGCGAAGGGTCGCCGTCGCGGATAATCGCCGCGCCGAACCCGTCCGCCACTATGAGGCCACATTCCTCGGGGATCAGCGCGGCGGGAAATTCGTTGGCAACGGCAAAGTACAAACGATCGGCGTAATCGCGATAGAACCCCCATTTACGGTCGGCACGGAAATCGGCGATCGAGCTCTTGATCTCGACGATGAGGAATTCGCCGCTCTGCGACAGGGCCAAAATGTCGGCGCGGCGGCCGTTGGCGAGCGGAAACTCGACGAGGGCGGAATAGCCGAGCTGGTCGAGCGCACGGCACACGCCGCGGGCCAAAAGCAGGGCGCCAAGCGGTTCGATGGCGAGAGGTTCGGTCAGGGAGAGATCGGCGATGTCGGTCATGGTGGGGATTGCCGCGGCGTCGCCTTAGGGCGGATCATCGCCCCGGGCCGGACGCGCGGGACACGGGTTGCGGAGGGACATAGATGGGGTGGCTGAAAACGGGGTTTCTCGGCCATGCCGGCCGGCTTGCCTGGCCGTACTGGAAATCCGACGAGAAATGGGCGGCGCGGGCCCTCATTTCCGCGGTCATTCTGCTAAACCTCATCGCCGTATGGCTCAACGTCCGCCTCAACATCTGGAACCGCGATTTCTACGACGCCTTGCAGGAATACGACTGGGCGCGGTGCTGGTGGCAGTTCGGCGTATTCTGCCTGATCGCGGCCGCCTGGGTCATCGTCGCGGTCTACAATCTTTACCTGCGCCAGATCCTGCATATCCGCTGGCGCCGCTGGATGACCGAGCGGTTCCTGAAGAACTGGCTCAACGCGCAGGCCTATTATCGCATCCAGCTCGACCAGTCGATCACCGACAACCCCGACCAGCGCATCTCCGACGATCTCGACCGGTTTACCTCGCTGACGTTGTCGCTGTCGCTCGGGCTGCTCGATTCGGTGGTCACCCTCTTTTCGTTCCTGTTCATCCTGTGGGAATTGTCGGGGGTGCTGACGATCCCGCTATGGGGCGGGGCGTCGTTCCAGCTTCACGGCTATCTGGTCATCGTGGCGTTCGTCTACGCCGTCGTCGGGAGCTGGCTGACGCATTGGGTCGGGTCGCCCTTGGCGAGGCTTATCTTCGACCAGCAGCGCTATGAGGCCGATTTCCGGTTCAGCATGGTCCGCCTCCGCGAAAACGCGGAAAGCGTTGCGTTCTATCGCGGGGAGGAGCGCGAATACGGTGTGTTCGACCGGCGTTTCACGCGGGTCGTCGCGAATTGGTGGGACATCATCCGCCGCCGCAAGAAACTGACCTGGCTGACCGCGAGCTATGGCCAGGTCGCCGTGTTCGTGCCGATGCTGGCGGCGATGCCGCAGTATTTCGCCAAGAAGATCCAGCTCGGCGGGGTCATGCAGGTCCTCTCGGCCTTTGGCTCGGTGCAGGATTCGCTGTCCTACATCGTGTCGAGTTACACCGAGATCGCCGAGTATCGATCGGTCGTCGACCGGCTCAGCGGATTTGGCGGGCGGATCGCCAATATCGCGGCCGAGCAGGAAAAGCCGCAGCCGATCGCGATCGAGCGCGGCGGCGAGGGGGTCGAGGTCAGCGGGCTCAGCCTCAACCTGCCCGACGGCCAAGGGTTGCGCGACGAGATCGCGCTGTCGGCGAAGGCGGGGCAGCCGGTGCTGATCACCGGGCCGACCGGTGCCGGCAAGAGCACGCTGTTGCGGGCGATCGCCGGGCTGTGGCCGTTCGGGCGCGGCCAGGTCAGGGTCGGCGACGGGTCGATGCTGTTCCTGCCGCAGCGCCCGTATTTGCCGCTGGGCTCGCTCGCCGACGCGATGGTCTATCCGGGCGAGGCGACGGACGCGCGACGCGGCGAGCTTGAGGCGGCGCTGCGCGCGGTGGGCCTCCTCTATCTCGTCGAGCATCTGGACGAGCGCGAGAACTGGTCGCAGCGCCTGTCGATTGGCGAGCAGCAGCGCATCGGGTTTGCCCGTGTGCTGCTCGCCAAGCCCGAGATCGTTTTCCTCGACGAGGCGACTTCGGCGCTCGACGAGGCCGGCGAGGCGGCGCTCTATCGCATGTTGCGCGAGGCCGAGTGGCGACCGACGATCGTCAGCGTCGGGCATCACGGCACGCTCAGGCGGTTTCACGAGACGATCGTCGATCTCGGCCACCGGGACATCACCGAAGCGGCGGATGACTAGCGCAAAAACTGACTAGCGCGGACACTGGAGAACAGGAATGGCCGAAGGGGACGACCCGCTGCGCGCCGCGCGGCTGGCGAAGCTGGAAAATTTGCGGGGGCGGGGGCTCGAACCCTACCCGGTCAATTTCGACCGCACCGACGAGGCCGCCGCGCTGGAGGCGCGACACGCCGAATTGCCCGCGGGGACCGAGACTGGCGAGACCACCCGCGTCGCCGGACGGGTGCTGGCCAGCCGCAACAGCGGGATGTTCATGGATCTGCACGACGCGTCCGGCAAGATCCAGGTCTTCAGCCACAAGGATTATCTGAGCGAGGACGCGGCGGCCCTGTTGCGGCTGGTCGACATCGGCGACGTGATCGGGGTCGAAGGCAAGGTGCGCCGCACCCCGCGCGGCGAGCTGACGGTCAACGCGACCGCGCTGACGATGCTCGCCAAGTCGCTGCGCCCGCTGCCCGAGAAATACCACGGCCTCGCCGATATCGAGCTGCGCTATCGCCAGCGCTATGTCGACCTGATCGTCAACGCCGACAGCCGCGAGACGCTGCGCCGCCGCAGCCGGCTGATCCGGGCGCTGCGCGAGCATTTGTGGGCGCGCGGCTCGATCGAGGTTGAGACGCCGATGCTGCACACGATCCCCGGCGGCGCCTCGGCCAAGCCGTTTGTCACTCATCACAATGCGCTCGACATCGACCTCTATCTGCGCATCGCCCCCGAATTGCACCTGAAGCGGCTGGTCGTCGGCGGGCTTGCCGACAAGGTGTTCGAGATCAACCGCTGCTTCCGCAACGAGGGGCTCTCGCCGCGGCACAACCCGGAATTCACCACCCTCGAGCTCTACGAGGCCTATGTCGATTACACGGCGATGATGCGCCTGACCGAGGAGCTGATCTGCACGGCCGCGCAGGCGGTGCACGGGAGCTTGCGGATCGAGTACGGCGGGACCGTCATCGACTTGTCGCCGCCTTGGCCGCGGCGCGGCATGGCCGAATTGGTGCGCGAGGCGACCGGGGTCGATTTTCTGGCGCTCGCCGATGCCGCGGCGGCGCGCCGTGCCGCCGCAGCGCTCGGCGGAGCACTGACCGGCGGTGAGAATTGGGGGCAGGCGCTCGAGGCGGTGTTTGCTGCGCGGGTCGAGGACCGGCTGATCGCGCCGATCCACGTCACCGGCTTTCCACGCGACATCTCGCCCCTGGCTAAGGCCGATCGCACCGACCCGCGGCTCGCCGAGCGATTCGAGACCTACGTCTACGGATGGGAAGTCGCCAACGCGTTTTCCGAATTGACCGATCCGCGCGATCAGCGCACCCGCTTCGAAGCCCAGATGCAAGCCCGCGCCGCCGGTGACGAGGAGGCGCAGCCACTCGACGAGGATTACGTCGCGGCGCTCGAATACGGCTTGCCGCCCTGCGGCGGGCTCGGCATCGGCGTCGACCGGCTGGTCATGCTGCTGACCGACAGCCCGTCAATCCGCGATGTGATCGCTTTCCCGACCCTGCGGCCCCGATGAGCCGTCTGCCTGTTTCGGGAGCCGGGCCTAGAGCAGGATCGCATGAAATGGAAACGGAGCTTCCATTTCATGCGTGAATCCTGCTCTCGATTCCAAGGATGAGACCATGATTCACGTCTCGGATCGGAGCGCCATGCGCTTCGATCCAATACGATCATGGTCTAGAGGCAGCGGATCGTCCAGGTGGTGAACACACCCGGCTCCTCGCGAGCCCGGTCGGGGGTGTTGCGGCTCTGGGTGTTGCTCAAGACCCGGTAGCCTCCGGGGCAGACCTGCGCGGCCAGCCGGCGGTTCGGTGCATCCGAGCCGCCCGGGATGGCGTCCGACTGGATCTGGTAGGTGCGATAATCGAGCTTGCTCATGCTCGCTCCGACGCAGGCGGTCAGCGGCAGCAGCAGAGCCAGCGACGGCAGCACCAGACGCATTCCGGCTCACGCAAAAGTGACGACGGGATGCGCATATTTACCTCGGCCGCTGCTCATATGCCAGCGGCAAGATCGGATTGCGGCCAGCGGGATCCGCCGCAAACCGCGTCTGCGTAAGCTGCGGCGCCGATCCGCCGCCCCGGTGAGGAGATGCCGTGATGCGCTCAAACCCAATCACCTCTCAGAGCGTCTGGTTGATCGCCGGCGCAGCCTGGCTGCTGCTCGCCGCGCTGAACGGCTGTGCGCCTCGACCGATCGTGGCTTCGGCAATGATCCCGCCGATCCCGGCAGGCGAGGCAAGGGTCTGGGTCTACCGCGATTACAGCCCGTCCGAGACGCTGAACATGACCGCGGTGCAGCTGAATGGCGTGTACGCCGGTTATTCGCAGCTGGGCGGGGCCTTTTACCGCGATGTCTCGCCTGGCGTGTACCACGTCACGGTCGACAGCTACGGTGTCGATTTCAACCAGTCGACCAACATTGCGCTGGTGCCTGGTGAACAAGCGTATATCAAGATCGAATCGCTGCGCTCCTGGGTGGAGTGCGACCGGCGGTGCCAGCGCGACACATTCTACGCCAGGCTGATCCCGACCGAGCTGGCGCGCGCGCAAATCGGTCAGAGCTTTTATGACGGCGGCAGCTGAACCCGGCCCTCCGGGTCAGAAATTTTCGAGGTTGAA
Source organism: Allostellaceae bacterium (assembly GCA_036500965.1). Taxonomy (GTDB): domain Bacteria; phylum Pseudomonadota; class Alphaproteobacteria; order ATCC43930; family CGMCC-115725; genus AP-15. Next base: position 4,976 of record DASYBC010000057.1, read on the forward strand.
GACTTCGCTGTCGTAGTCGTAGGCGAAAATCTCGGCGTGGCGGCCCCAATTGATCACGGTGTCGAGCACCCGTTCGGCCTCCTCCTCGGACAGATGATCCTCGAGCTCCCGCAGAAACCGCGCCGCCGGGGCGTGGTGGCCGGGGCGCTCGTCGAGCACCCGCCGGATATGCGCGGCCAGCGGCACGTGCTTTAGGACGGCGTCGGCGAAGAGCTGCTTGCGGGCCAGCATATCGGCCTCGGCATAAACGCGGCCGAGCGGCGTCAGCTCGATGTCGCCGCCGCTGACATGGGCAAAGCCGAGCAGCTGCAGGGTCTCGATCAGCGGAAACAGCTCGTCCATGACCAGGTGTTCCTGGTCGGCCAGATGCGGCAGATCGGCGCGGCCGTGATAGGGGGCTTCGGTCAGGCTGTCGATCAGCCCGGAAAGTTGCTGCACCGCGGCGTCGGGCAGGCGGTAGCCGATCCCGATCGGCTCGGGCTTTGCGCCGCGTCGGCCGTCGCGGCCGGTCTCGGTCAGCAAGGTGTAGACCTGATCGACGATCTGACGAAACCCGGCCCCCGGCGCGGCGCGCGGCCGCGGCTGGGCGATTGGAATGTCGGCGCGGATATGGCCGGGGTCGCTGGCGAAGATCAGGATGCGGTCGGCGATCTCGACCGCCTCCTCGATGTTGTGCGAGACCAGCACGATCCCCTTGGTCGGGATGCGGCGGTCGTCCCACAGATCCAGCAGGTCGCCGCGCAGGGTTTCCGCGGTCAAGACGTCGAGCGAGGAGAACGGCTCGTCGAGCAGCAGAATGTCGGGGTTGACGACCAGCGCCCGGGCAAACCCGACGCGCTGCCGCATGCCGCCCGACAGCTCCTTTGGATAGGCGTTCTCAAAGCCGTCGAGCCCGATCAGGTCGATCGCATCGACCGCACGCTGGCGCCGCTCGGCGGCGGCGACGCCCTGCGCCTCGAGGCCGAGCTCGACATTCCCGAGCACGGTCAGCCACGGGAACAGCGCGTAGCTCTGGAACACCATGGCGATGCCGCGGACCGGCTCGATCACCGGTTTGCCACGGTATTCGACGACCCCGTCGCTCGGCGGCACGAGGCCGGCGAGGATGCGCAGAAAAGTCGATTTGCCGGAGCCGGACTTGCCGAGGATGGCGACGATCTCGCCGTCGCGGAGGGTAAAATCCAGATGATCGAGCACCAGCCGATCGTGGTGGTCCGGCATCTGATAGGTCTTGCAGACGCCGGCGGCGCGCAACAAAGGGGTGGGCATTGTGGATTCCAGGGTCACGGATGGCCGGGCATCAGTCGAGGCGTAGCCGCTCGGCGGCGATATCGTAAAGCCGGCGCCACAGGAGTCGATTGAAGGCCAGCACATAGATGCACAACACGCCGATCCCGAGGGCAATCCGCGCGCTGTCGCCGGCGGCGGTGGTTTGCGCGATATAGGCACCGATGCCGGTCGCGGTCAGCGTGGTGTTTCCCCATTGGACGATTTCGGCGACGATGCTCGCGTTCCATGAGCCGCCGGCCGCGGTGACCGCACCCGTCACATAGGCGGGAAAGATCGCCGGCAGCATCACCCGCCGCCACCACAGAAGCCGCGCGACCCCGAGATTCTGCGCGGCGCGGCGCAGCTCGGCCGGCAGCGCCGTCGTGCCGCCGATGACGTTGAACAGAATGTACCACTGGGTCCCGAGGATCATCAGCGGGCTTAGCCAGATTTCCGGGCTGAGATGGAAGTGCAGGATCAGCACCACCGCCACCGGAAAGAATAAATTCGCTGGGAAGGCGGCGAGAAACTGGACGATCGGCTGAACCCGATCGGCCAGTCGCGGGCGCAGGCCGATCGCAACCCCGATCGGGACCCAAATCAGCGAGGCGAGCGCGATCAGCACCAGCACCCGCACCGCGGTAATCGCGCCGAGCACGAACACCCGGCCGATCTCGGCCACGCCGACATGGGCGTGGATGAAGACTGCGATCCAGGCCACCGCGCCAGCGGCGAGCGCCAGGACGGCGAGGTCGAACAGCCGTTCGAGCACCGGTCGCGGCCGGCGTTGCAACGGCGCGGGTGGCCGCAGGCGCAGCCGTGAAAGTCCGGCGATCACGCCATCGATGCCGCGGTTGACGCGCAGCAGCCCGTCCTGGACCAGCTCGAACAGGCGCGCGCGCTGCAGCATCAGCAAAAACCACGGCCGCACGTTTTCTTCGTCGGGCGAGGTTTCGGGCTGGAATTTGCGCGACCAGGCGAGCAGCGGGCGGAACAGCAGCTGGTCGTAGAGCAGGATCACGACAAACATGACAAGCACGGCCCAGCCGATTGCGACGAGGCTCCGCCGTTCGATCGCGATCGCGATATAGGAGCCGATCCCGGGCAAGAGGATGGTGTGGCCGGCAACGGTGATCGCCTCCGAGGCGACGACAAAAAACCAGCCGCCGGAGACCGACATCATCATGTTCCACACGAGCGACGGGATCGCATGCGGCACTTCGAGCCGCCAGAACCGCCGCCACGGCGACAGGTGGTACATGCGCGCGGCTTCGATCAGCTCACCCGGCACGGTGCGCAAGGACTGATAGACGCTGAACGTCATGTTCCAGGCCTGCGAGGTGAAGATCGCAAAGATCGCCGCGCATTCGACGCCGAGCAGCCGCCCGGGGAAGAGGGCGATGAACCCGGTCACGGTGATCGACAGGAACCCCAGGATCGGCACCGACTGCAGCACGTCGAGCAGCGGGATCAGGATCTTCTCGGCCTGGCGGCTTTTGGCGGCTAGCGCCGCATAGGCGAGGCTGAAGACCAGCGAGGCGACCAGCGCCCAGGCCATGCGCAGCACCGTGCGCAGCGCGTATTGCGGCAGCATCCACGGATCGAGGCTGATCGCCAGCGGCTGGCCCAGGTGATAGTGCTGGCTCATCGCCAGGCCGCCCCAGGCGATCAGCGCCAGCAGGCCCAGCACCAGCGGCAGCGCCACCAGATCCCAAGTGTTCGGGCGCAGGCGCGAGGGCCAGGCGAGGAGGGGCAGGCCCCAGCGCTGTTCCATGCCCCCTCTGGCGCTCGGTTGGCGGTCGCGGCGAGGCCTACTCCTAACCCAACGCTACGACGCGGCGAAGCGTTAATTCGTGGCGGATTCGGGTTAGCCGGCCATCGCCAAGGGCTGGTCCGCGACACTTGCCCGCGCCGGCAAATTCTTCTGTATAGTCCGGCTGCTTATTTGTGGTCGATCTGGCCGAGTCCGCGGAGGTGGCGCTGTCCATCCTGGCTCTCGATCGTTTGCGCGCGGCGCCGCTCGAGCGCGACCCGTTCGAATTCGTCGTGGTCGAAAAGTTCGTCGATGGCGACGCACTGCCGGCGCTGGTCGCTGATTTTCCCAAGCTCCGCCGGGCCGGCAGCTATCCGGTCGAGAGCCTCGAAACCGGGCCGGCGTTCCGCAGCCTGGTCGCGGCATTGACCGGGCCCGACCTCGCCTGCGCCGTTGCCGACAAGTTCGCCCTCGATCTCGGCGGTCGGCCGACACTGTTGACCGCGCGCGGCTTTGGCGACGGCAAGGACGGCCGCATCCATACCGACTCCGCCACCAAGATCGTCACCCTGCTGCTTTATATGAACCCCGTGTGGGAGCGCGCCGAGGGGCGACTGCGGCTGTTGCGCGGTCCCGGCGACCTCGACGATTACGCCCGCGAGGTCGAGCCGTTGGCCGGAACGATGCTGGCGTTTCGGCGCAGCCAGCGATCGTTTCACGGCCACCGGCCATATATCGGCCCGCGCCGTAGCTTGCAGCTGAACTGGGTGACGGATCAGGGGGTGGTCCGGCGCGAGCTGCGCCGGCACCGCTGGTCGGCGCTGCTGAAGGGGCTCGGCCCGTCTCGCTTCGCCCCACGCTCGTCCTGACGCAGCTTAGCGGCGCCGAGGTTCGCTGACCGGCCGCTGCGCCGTCGCGCGGCGACGGGCTCGGCGCGGGCTCGCACCGGCGACACCGACATCCGCTCGCCGCTGTAATTGGCTCGGCCTCTCCGCTGCGATCGCGCCCGAACCATGTTCCCCGTCACCTGAGAGCCTCCGCCGAGTGTGTCGGCTGGAATCGAACGCGGCCCGGATAGCCATGCTGCGCGCCACGGCGAATGCCCGGCGCCAAGGCTGATCGGCGCCGCAGGCCGGGCGCTCTCGCGCAAGCGGATAGCTCGAATCACACGCGTTTCACGGCATTTTGACGCCGCTCGGGCGGCCGACGATTTTTTCAAAACCTCTGCTTTGCAATATGTTGAAAACGATTGTGGTAATTAGGACACGCTGGGGCGAAAACGCCACGACAGGCACCCAGCACGCTTGATCGCAACCGACCTTCCAATATCATCGCGCGAGACACGAACGGGTTTTCTCGTCCGGCTAAGCGCAACTTTTGATTTTCCCGGGGGAAGCAATGACCAAAAAGCGGAGCATCGGCAGCGTGGCGGCGATCGGCGGGGCGACCGCGACGGCCGTGCTGCTGGCGGGTCTTCCTGCCGCGCGCGCGGACGAGCTGTCCGATTTGCGCGCGAACCAGCAGCTGCTCGAGCAGCGCATCGACCAGCTGGCGCAGGCGCAGGCCCAAGAAACGCCAGCCGGGCCCAGGCCGTCCGCCAGCGGCGCCTATGGGGCGCCGGCGATGCCGGGCGCGACTATGGTCGGCGGCAGCTTTCCGCGCTCGTTTCTGATCCCAGGCACCGACACCTCGATCCGGGTCGGCGGGTTCATCGACGAGACGCTTGACTATTTCATCCAGAACGGCCCGCCGAATGGGGTCCAGACGACGACGATCGGGGTCAACGGCAATTTGTTGACGATGCCGCTCGACGTTCACGGGCAGACCGTTCCCGGATACCCGAGCGCCCACAATTTGGTGCCGGTGCAGACCGGGCATTCGCGCGGCAACGGCATTTTCTCGCAGAGCCCGCGTGAATCACGGCTCAACGTCGAAACCCGCACGCCGACTGCCTATGGCGAGGCGCGGACCTTTGTCGAATTCGACTTTGCCGGGACCAACGGCTTCAGCTCAACCGCAAGCGGCCAGACGGCGGTCTCGGACAATCTGGTCCCGCGCTTGCGCTATGCCTACGGCACATTGGGCGGCTTCCTTGCCGGGCAGGCGAATTCGAACTTCTCCGACGCCGACGCCAACCCCGAGACCCTCGATTTCGGCGGCCCCGTCGGCGAAGCCGGCGTGGTCCGCATCCCGCAGGTCCGCTACACCTATACCGGCCCCTATGGCAGCGCCTGGTCGGCCTCGATCGAGGCGCCGGAAACCGACGTGCTGACTCCGGCCGGCAAGGTGTCGTCGGACGGCAGCTCCCAAGTTTCAAATGCAACCAGCGGCGGCAACGTCTTTGCCAGCAATGGCGGCAGCGGGTTCTGCTGGGCCAATGGCGTCGCGCTCACCAACACCACCGGGTGCACCCTGTCCGGCGACCCGGCGCTCAGCAAGGCGCCCGACATCACCTTTGCCTCGTACTGGGCGCAGCCCTGGGGGCATACCGACTTCAGGCTGGTCGGCCGCGATCTGACGATCAATGACGGCAAATACGTCGACCACAGCTTTTTCGGCTATGGCGGCGGCTTGTCCGGCGATGTCAAGCCCGGCTGGTTCGGCTGGGGCAAGGACGATTTCCAGTGGCAAGTCACCGCTGGCAGCGGCATCGGCCGTTATCTTAACGACAGTAGCGACGCCGGGCTCGCGACCAACTATCTGGTGACCCCGACCAGCGTTGCCGCCGCCGGCAATGTGATCATCAAGCCGATTTTCGAGGTGGGCGGCACGGTCGGCTACCAGCATTGGTGGCTGCCCAACCTGCGCTCGAACGTGGCCTACGGCTATGCGCAATACTCGGTGCCCTCGCAGCTGGTCGGGCCGGTCGAATCGACGGTTGCCAATAAGCAGCTGCAGACCGCGCATGTGAACCTGATCTGGAGCCCGGTCGCATTCATCGACACCGGCCTCGAATATATGTGGGGCCAGCGCGAGGTCGTGGCCAATATCCGCGGCACCGAGCAGGTCCTGATCGGCAAGTTCCGCGTCAAGTTCTAGTCGTACGAATTCAACACTTAGTACCCACCCGTTTTCGTCATGCCGGCGAAAGCGGGCACCCCAGGGCGGCCATTACCGCGTCGCTCGCGGCTCTAGATCCCCGCCTTCGCAGGGGCGACGAGAACGGGAAGTGCCAGAACCATCCGTCCGCTTTTTACTACTAACAACAGACAATCAACTGCCACCCCTGCGACCCGCCGGCTCTGCCGGCGGGATTTTCTTCGCACCGGGGCCGAGGCGCCAGCCGGCCTGACAGATGGGCGTCGCGCGGATCGGGATAGGATCGGCGCTATTGGGAGGGTTGCCTCAAGGCCGCGTCTGTGGCGAAAGTGGTCGGCGGCCGGATTCGGTTTCGAGAATGGCCGACAACAGAGTGGTGGCACGCCAATGATTCTTGGCCGGACGCCAACCCGCCGGCCCTCGTGCGCGCCGGCTTCAAGAATGCGCGCCGAGCCGGAGCGGCGGAGCCACGGCTGCCGAGCCGCTCGCATCGCAGCGTTCTTGGCGGCGCTGGCCGTGGCGATCCTCGCCGGAAAAGCCGCAGCGGCGCGGCAGGTGGTCGAAGCCGAGCACGGCATGGTCGTGACCTCGCAGCACCTCGCTTCCGCGGTCGGCGCCGGCATCCTCGCGGCCGGCGGCAACGCGATCGACGCGGCGGTGGCGGTCGGCTATGCGCTCGCTGTCGTCGAGCCGTGCTGCGGCAACATCGGCGGTGGCGGGTTCATGACCGTCCACCTCGCCGATGGGCGCGAGACCTTTATCAACTTTCGCGAGACCGCTCCGAGGGCGGCGACCGCCGGCATGTATCTCGACCGTGCCGGCAAGCCAATCCCCGGGGCCAGCCGCGATGGCTGGCGCGCGATCGGCGTGCCGGGAACGGTGATGGGGCTCGACCGGGCGCTGCGCGAATATGGCAGCCTGCCGCGCGCGGCGGTAATGGCGCCGGCGATCGCGCTGGCGCGGGACGGCTTTGTGCTGAGCCGGGAAGACGCGGCGCTGCTCGACGCCAAGGCCGGGCGCTTCGCCCAAGATCCAGCCGCGGCTAAGATTTTCCTGCGGCCCGAAGGCGGCCATTGGCAGGCGGGCGATCGGCTCGTGCAGAAGGATTTGGCGGGGACGCTCGCGGCAATCGCGCAGAACGGGCCGGACGCTTTTTACCGAGGCCGCATCCCGGCCGCGGTGGGCAGGGCGAGCCGAGCCGATGGCGGCATTCTGACCGCGCAGGACTTTGCCAATTACACGGCAACCGAGGGGCCGCCGCTGTCGTGCTCGTATCGGGGTTACACGATTGCGTCGGCCCCGCCGCCGAGCTCGGGCGGAGCGACGCTCTGCGAAATCCTCGATATTCTCGAAGGCTACGACATGAAGGCGCTGGGCTCTCGCTCTCCCCGCTCGGTCGCGCTGATGGTCGCCGCGATGGGCCGCGGTTATGCGGACCGCAACCGCGATCTCGGCGACCCGGATTTTGTCGCGAACCCGCTCGATCGGCTGCTGTCCAAGGGCTATGCGGCCGGCGCCCGGGCGGCGATCGCAGCGGGCGGAGCGGCTCCGGCGGCAGCGCCCGCCGCACCGCACGAGCAGGCGGAGACCACAAGCTTCTCGGTGGTCGATGGCGAAGGCAACGCGGTCGCCACGACCTACACGATCAACGGCTATTTCGGCGCTGCGGTGATCGCTCCCGGCACCCTCAACAACGAGATGGACGATTTTGCCGTCAAGCCCGGCGCCCCAAACCTGTACGGGCTCGTGCAAGGCGAAGCCAACGCGATCGCGCCGGGGAAACGGCCGTTGTCATCGATGGCGCCGAGCCTGGTCGAGAAGAACGGCCGGGTGTTCCTCGTCCTCGGCAGCCCCGGCGGCGCGCGGATCATCACGATCGTGCTCGAAACCATCATGAACGTGATCGATTACGGCATGGCCCCGCAGCAAGCGGTCGATGCCCCGCGGCTTCATTTTCAGGGCTTGCCGGAAAAAGTGTTCTATGAGCATTCCGGCCTTTCGCCCGATACGGTCGCGACGCTCGAGCATATCGGCTACAAGCTGGTCGCGCAGCCACCATGGGGGGCGACCGAGCTGATCGAGATTTTGCCTGGCCGGCTCTGGGGCGCCAGCGACAGCCGCCGGCCCGACGGCGCCGCGGTCGGGTATTGAGTCGGGTACCGTCGCCAATCATCCAACGGCGCGCGCCCCACAATCTTACACGGAGCGATGAATGCTGAAGCTGGCACTGTTTTTTCTGATCGTCTCGATTATCGCGGGGTTGTTTGGATTCACCGGGATCTCCGCGGCAGCGGCCGGGATCGCCAAGATCCTGTTTGTCATCTTTATCGTTATCTTCCTGGTGCTGCTGATCATCGGGCTGGTCATCGGCTCGACCTTGTTTTAGCGGCGCCTGCGTTTCGCTAGGCTGACGCTGCATGAGATTTTCGCCGCGGGTCGATCGGATCGCCGGCAGCGGAGCCGGGGCTTGGAGCATTTCCCGGGAGGCGGCGCTGCGGCGCGAGCGGGGCTATGACGTGATCTCGCTGACCGTCGGCGATCCCGACCAGGCGGCACCGGCGCCGGTTCTCGCGGCAACGATTGATGCGCTGCGCCGGGGCCGTACCGGCTACGCCCCGATCGTCGGGCTGCCGCAGCTGCGCGAGGCGATCGCCGCGCGTCAGGCGCGCCGCACCCGCCGGCCTTGCGCCGCCGACAACGTCACTGTGACGCCTGGCGCCCAAGGCGGCCTGTTCTGCGCGCTGCAATGCCTCGCCGGGCCCGGCGACGAGGTCATCGTGCCCGAGCCGGTCTATGCCACCTACGAGGGTGTGATCGGGGCAAGCGGGGCGCGCATCGTCGCCGTGCCGCTGCGCGCGGAGCACGGCTTTCACCCTGATCTCGATGCGATCGCTGCCGCGGTGACGCCGCGCACCCGCGTTCTTTGGATCAACAGCCCGCACAATCCGACCGGTGCGGTATTCACCAGCGACGAGGTCGCCGGCGTCGCCGCGCTGTGCCGGGGGTGCGATCTGTGGCTGGTGTCCGACGAGGTTTACGAGGACCTCGCCTTTGCCCGGCCGCATGTCAGCCCCTGGTCGCTGCCCGATATGGCCGAGCGCACGGTGGTGGTGTCGAGCCTATCGAAGTCGCACGCGATGCCGGGGTTTCGCTTTGGCTGGGTCATTGGTCCGCCGGCGCTGTCGCGGCATTTGTTCAATCTGCTGCTGTGCATGTGCTATGGCAGCCCCGGCTTTATCCAGGAGGGCGCGCTGGCCGCGCTCGGCGCCGAGCTGCCCGATGTGGCGGCGCTGCGCGGGGACTATCGCCGCCGCGCCGGATTGCTGTCGGAGATGCTGGCTGCGGCGTCCAACTGCCGGGTAGTGCGGCCCGAAGGCGGCATGTTTGTGCTGCTCGATGTCCGCGGCACCGGGCTCGGTTCGGCGGATTTCGCTCAACAGCTGCTGACCCGTGAGAATGTCGCGATCCTCCCTTGCGACGGGTTTGGGCCGAGCGCTGCCGGTCATCTGCGCATCGCGCTGAGCGCTCCCGACCCGAGGCTCCTGGAAGCCGGGCGGCGCATCGTGCGGTTTGCCGCAGGACTCGCCGAGGAAAGCGGCTCTGCGGAATGATCAGCCCATCGGTGTCGGCGCCACCTGATGCGGTTCCCCTTTGGGCGGTATGAGGCGGCCGGGGTTGGCGCGCCAGTCGCGCCACAACTCTTCGAGGTAGGGCAGCATCTCGAAGACTGCGATCGCAGAGAGGTCGGCGGCGACATAAGCCGTCGGCAGGGGCTCGTGCTTCAGCCGGATTGACGGGTCGGGGTCCTGCGCCAAGCCAAGCAGCGCCCGCAGCGCCGGCCAATGCAGCACCGAGATAAACGCCGCCGCCATTAGGGGCAGCATTTCGAGAAAGCTGTGGATGTGCTGCTCGATTGGCGTCACCTCGCGGCGGGTCACCGCATAGCTCACATCCCAGAGCGCGGTCCACTCGTGGACAAAAAATGATGCAATCATCAGCGCCAGCACCGGCGCGTTGATCTCGAGAAACAGCCCGGCCAGCACCGGCGTCCCCATCTCGACCAGCATCAACAGGTGGATCAAAGTCTCCTTGGCGCCGGTGGTCGTCTCGATGTGGCTCGTGCGATGACATGTCCAATCGGCGATGCCGGCGCCGAGCCAAAGCGGTATGATGAAATGCAACAGGAGACGGCGGGTCACCGCGCGCGTCTCCCGTTCCGACAAGCGAGCCCTCCCCGGCAGCGCCGGTGCCGGGCGTCGCAGCATCGCCCGCGCGCCCAGCGCCAGCGCGATGATCGAGGCCGAACCGAACAGCAATGCTTTCACCGGCAGCTCCGGTTTGGGACGACGAGGCCGATGAAAAATCCGGGCGCGGCGGGTCGAGAAAGACCCGCCGCGCCCGGGCCGGTCGTGCGAGCCCGCTATTCGGCGGCGCGCGCAGGACGGTGCTCGTCGCTCGGGTTCTTCACCTCCTGCGGTGCTGCGCCATGGGGCGCCGGGTCATCGACATATTTGAAGCTCGGCTCCCGGTTCCAAGGGCCGCGGCCGTCGAGCGCGCCGTCCTTCGACAAATTAAAGTAGAGATCGACGGTCTCGTCCGGCCGCACATAGCCGAAGTTCGGGTCGCTCAGCTTGCCCAGCGAGTCGAGCGCCTTCATAAACATCTGGGTGTGCGAGATCTCGCGGGTCAGCAGGAAGGTCAGCGCCTTCTTGCTGCCCTCGTCCGGCGACAGCTTGATCAACGCCTCGTAAGTCTGCCGGGCGCCGGCCTCGGCGGCGACGTCGGCGCGCAGATCGCGGACCACATTGCCACCCTCATTGACATAAGCGGAGGTCCAAGCCTGGCCCTGGCTGTCGACCAGGTGAGGCCCCATGCCGCGCACCGCGAAGAGGGTGCTCTTATAGGCCGCGTCCTGGGCGTTGGCCGCGGCCTTTTCGGTATGCTGCTCGATCATCCGGCCGACCATCTCAAGATGGCTGAACTCTTCGAGCGCGATGTCCTGCAGCATGTCGCGGATCGCTCGGTCCTCGACATGAAACGACTGGGTCCAGTAGGTCAGCGCCGCCGAGAGCTCGCCGGTCGCGCCGCCAAACTGCTCGAGCAGCATTTGCGCGAAACGCGGATCGGCGCCGTCGATCTTGATGTCGTACATCAGTTGCTTGCGGTGAAAGAACATCGGGCATCCCCATGGCTGAGAAGGCGCTCGCCCAGGCGTTTCCCGAGCGAGGCTTAGCTGCGCCAACGGGCAGGCTGCGGTGAGGTTCCGCTTTCACGGGCAAGGGTCGCCCGTGCTGTAGCAATGCGCGCTGCGGGCGAGGCGCGGGTGACGCAATCAGGAACCGCGCCGCGCGATCGGGCCGCTTCGCCAAGGCGGGTCACGCCTTTTTTCGACGCTTGGCCTCGGAACTGGCTGCGGCCCGGGCCGGCTGGGCCGACTTGGCGCGGCCACCCGCTACCGGCAGCAGCAGGCTCGGCTGGGTGCGTGACCGCTGCGCGCCGCGCGGGGATTTGCGGCCCTTCGCCGCCCGCGTCCGGGTCTCTGCGCCCCCTGCCTCTGCGCCGCCCGCTATGGCGCCGGCACTGCGCGACGCCGGGCGCGCGGCGCCTGCGCTCTCCTCGTCGAGGCTGCGCTTCAGCGCGTCCATCAGATTGATGACCTGGGCCGGTTTGCGCTCCGTCGGCCGCTCCGGCAGCTTGCCGGCGAGCTTCTGCTCGATCAGCGCGCGCAGCGCCTGCTGGTAATGGTCAACAAACGCATCGGGCTCGAACCGGCGGGTCCGGCGGGCGATGATCTGCTCCATGATCGCCAGCTCGTCGGGATCGATCGGCTCATCGCCGATCCCCGCGAAAAACGGTTCGGCGGGACGGACCTCGTCGGCAAAGCGCAAGGTGCTGACCAGGAGACCCTCGCCCTCGGGGCGGATCGCCACTGCCCGCTCGCGTTGGTTGATCACCACCTGGCCAACCGCAACCGTCTCGGTCCGGCGCAGCGCCTCGCGGAGAACGCGGTAGCCGGCCTCGGCCAGGCTGCCGTCGGGCACGAGATAATAGGGATCGGCGACATGGACCGGGTCGAGGCTGTCCGCCGCGACGAATTGGCCGATGTCGATCGTGTCGGTGGTGTCGAGCCGCAGCTTTTCTAGATCGGCCGGCGCCACCGTGACGTACCGGCCCCTTTCGTACTCGTAGCCCTTGACGATCTCGCTGCGCTCGACCGGGCCGAGGCCGGGCACCACGGTCTGCGTGCGCACCCGCTCGCCCGAGGGCTGGTGGATCATATGGAAGTGAATCCGTTCCTTTTCGGTCGCGGCGGCGTAAAGGCGCACCGAGATCGTCACCAGCGAGAGCTTGAGAAATCCGGTCCAATAGGGCCGGGCGGCGGCCGGCATGGTTGCGTCTCCTGCTCGTCCCCGACTCTCTCGCCCCCGACTCTCTCGCCCCCGACTCTAACGGCGCCTGCGGCTGCGGTGTTCCGGTTCCAGGCAGGCGACGGCTGCCCGGTCTCGCCGGCAGCCATCACTTGCTGCTATCGAAGATCGGGTAAAGCACCCGGTCTCCGGGATTGATGCCGAGCCGCGCGGTGGTGCCGCCGTTCAATTCGATGACCGCCCGCACCGGCGCCGCGGCGGCAATCGTCGCGTCCGATTGGGGCACCGCGCGCTGCACGATGTTGACGATCAGGCCTTGCTGATCGACGAACAGCATGTCGAGCGGGATTAGGGTGTTGTGCATCCACATCGTTGCCACGGTCGGCACTTTGAAGTCGAACAGCATGCCGGCGTCGGGCGCCAGGCTGCGGCGGAACATCAGCCCCTGCTCCATTTGCGCCGGCGTCTCGGCGATCTCGACGGTGAAGCGGTGGCGCCCGCTGGCGCTGACGATCGTCAGCTGTGCGGTGGCAGCCTGCCCGGGTGGCGGCTCGGCCGCGCCGCCGGACCCGGCGGTCGCCAGCAGCAACGCAAGCAGAAGAACGGCGCGGCGGGTGGACATGCGAGGCGATCCTTTAATTTTCCGGCCTTTGATTCCCCGGCCTTTGATCTTCCGGGTCGGGATTATCGGCTGACGAGGCGGCTTGCTGACTAGGGCGCGATGTCGCGACTTTGGCGGCCGCCGGCTCGCCGGCCGCACAGCCTTGTGAGGCAAGGCCGGCAAGGTTAGGGTCCGAGCCAAGCAGAGCATGCACGAAACCGTTCTAACCGTTTTTGCCGTCACCGCTCTTCTCGGGCTCGTCAGCCTGTTGCTGCCGCTGGCCGAGCGGTTCTCGATCCCGTACACGGTGCTGTTGGCTCTGGTCGGGATCGCCATCGGCGGCGCCATCGACATCCCCGTCGCTTATCTGCATGGGGGTGCGCTCCGCGACATCATCGGTACCTTGCACGATTTCGGGCTCAGCGCCGAATCGCTCTTATACATCTTTCTCCCGGCGCTGCTGTTCGAGACGGCGCTCAACGTCGATGTGCGGCAATTGGGCGACGAGATGGCGCCGGTGCTGCTGCTCGCGGTTATTGGCGTCGTCGTCTGCACCCTGGTCGTCGGGTTCGCGCTCTGGCCGCTGGCTCCGGTCGGGGTGCTCGCCTGCATTATTCTGGGTGCGGTGATCGCGACGACCGACCCGGTGGCCGTGGTCGCGATCTTTCGCGATATCGGCGCGCCGCGCCGCTTGTCGACCCTGGTCCAGGGCGAGGCCCTGTTCAACGACGCCGCGGCGATCGCGATCTACTCGCTCGCCGTCGCCATCCTGAGCGGCGCTCGGCCGGCGAGCCCATGGGACGGCGTGCTGACCTTTCTGCGTCAGTTCGGCGGCGGGCTCGGTGTCGGCTATGTCGCTGGCTGGGGCGCCGCCCTGTTCTTGCCGGTGCTGCGCTCGAACCGGCTGGCCGAAGCGACGATGACGATCGGCTTCGCCTATGCGATCTACATCGTCTGCGATCACTATTTCGGCGTTTCCGGGGTGGTTGCGGTCGCCGCCGCCGCGCTGATGGTCGGCGCCGAGGGCCGTCGCCGCCTGGCGCCATCGAATTTCGAGAGCCTGGTGGTCAGCTGGGAGCAGCTCGCCTTCTGGGCCAGCTCGCTGATCTTCCTGTTCGCGGCAATGCACACCCCGCAGCTCTTGGCCGCCGCCAGCTGGCGCGACCTGGCGCTCCTCGGCGCGCTGATCGCGGCGGCGCTGACCGCCCGCGCGCTGACGCTCTACGGGTTGATCCCGGTGCTGAGCTTTGCTCGCATCGCCCAGCCGATCGACGCCAACTACAAGCTGTTCATGCTGTGGGGCGGGATGCGCGGCGCGGTCTCGCTGGCCTTGGCCTTGGCGGCGACCGAGAACATGGCGCTGGCGCCCGAGATCCGCCAGTTCATCGGCGTCCTCGCCACCGGCTTTGTGCTGTTCACGCTCCTGGTGACGGCGCCGACGATGCGCCCGCTGATGCGGCTCTTACGGCTGGGCGATGCCCCGCCCGCCGAGATTGCTTTGCGCGAGCGGGTGATCGGGCTGTCGTTGTCGTCGATCGGCGACGAGATCGAGACCGTCGCTCGCGACCACGAGATCCCGCCGGAGGTTGTCGCGGAGGTCACCGTCGTCTACGGCGCGCGCAGCCGCAATCCCGCGGACATCGCCGAAGAGAACGCGCAGCTGCCGGCGGAGCTGCGCACCCGGGCGGCGCTGAGGGTGCTGGCCGACCGCGAGCAGGAGTTCTGCCTCGAATATTTCGAGGAAGGCACCGTGTCGCGGCGGGTCGCGGCTGCCTTGCTCGCCCATACCGCCCGGCTGCGCGACGCCGCGCGCACCCACGGCATCGACGGCTACCAGCAAACGGCGGCGCGGTTGCGCGGCTTTGGTCTCGGATATCGTCTGGCCTTGGCGCTGCACCGGCGGATCGGCATTGCCGGCCCGCTCGCGCGGGAGATTGCCGATCGCTTCGAGGTGCAGATGGCGGCCCGCATCGTGCTGCGAAATCTGGCCGGGTTCAACCGCGCGCAAATCGGCCCGCTGTTCGGCAAGGGGCCGAGCGCGGCGATGGCCCGGCAGGTCGAGCTGCGGCTTGCCGAGATCGACCGCTCGATCGCGGCGCTGAAGCTGCAATATCCGGGCTACGCTCGTCAGCTTGCAGCGCAATATCTGGCCCGTGCCGCCGCGCGTTTCGAAGAGGAGAGATATCTTCGGTTGCGCGCCGAATCGATCATCAACCAGGATGTTTTCGAGGATCTGCAGCGTGAATTGCGGCGGCGCCGGCGCGCGGTCGAAGCGCGCACGGTGCTCGATCTCGGCTTGAAGAGCGACGATCTGGTCGGCAGGGTGCCGATGTTCGCCGCTCTCGACGAGGCCACCCGACGGTCGGTCGCCCGATTGCTGCGGCCCCGCCTGGCGGTGCCGGACGAAATCGTGGTGCGCCGCGGCGAGCGGGGCGACGCGATGTATTTCATTTCCTCGGGAGCGGTGGAAGTCCGCATTTCGCCCGAGCCGGTGCGGCTCGGCAGCGGCGAGTTTTTTGGCGAGCTGGCGCTCTTGGTCGCCGACCGGCGCAACGCCGACGTCGTGGCCCTCGGCTATTGCCAGCTGCTGAGCCTCGCGGCGCGCGACCTGAGCCGGCTGTTCGGCACCGAGCCCGCCCTGCGCGCTCACATCCAGGAGGTTGCCCGCGCCCGCAGCGCGGCGGCCGCATCCGGCCCCGGCCGGCCGCCGGTGGCCGACCCGGTCGGAGGCGCATCATGATAGGGGCAGTGTGCGCGGCGGTGCGGTTGTCAGGACGTTAAAGAAAACACCTTAGCCGCCAGTCTCGACCGAGCTGCTCGCTGCCTCGGCCCGAACGGAACCGGCGGATTGCGGCCAAGGCCAACAACGGGTCGGGCCGCCAATCGCTCGATCCGGTCGCGGCTCTCGATGCCGTGGCAACGCTGTTTGCGCGGTGTGGCGGCGATGATCCGCCGAGGCTCTCGGCGGTCGTCGGAAAATTTTACGCCCGGCGCTGCGACAAAAGTGTCGGAGAATCTTACATCAGGCTGACCAGTGCGGATCGAGTTCATCTTTATCCCATTGATCCACCGGAACGTATAAAAGATCGCCGACTTCTTTAACCATCATTGGGAACGTCATCGCGCCTTCAGCACCCGACGGCGAGCGTCGGTGGAATTGACACTTTTTTGCCGCCGGTCCGGCAAGTTACCACTATCTCGCTGATAACGTTCCGACAATTTAGCTGGCCCGCAGCTTGCATATCTATACGTCAGGTAACCGCAAAAGGCGCCTTCGCGATGACAGGTTTCGTCCGCCACCGGCCGGGCCGCGCATGGCCGGACGCAGATCCGCGCGGTCGCTGCCCGCTTCAGGTGGATGCGCCGGTCGATCTTTACGATCGCCGTTGGCGCCGGTCGCGGGCGGTTTCCTGACGCTGCAACCGGTGCGCCGCGCTGTCGCGCGAGATATGGCAGGGGGGCTTCGATGAGCAGCCGGACGGTCATGCAGTTCGAAGGCGCGATGCGCCGCTGGGGGCAATCGTCGGTTAGCCCGGCGTCGGTCAGCCCGGCGCTTGACGCCAGCGCGGGAGCGGGCGAGGCGGCGTCGGTCACGCCGCCGCTGTTCATGGTCGGCAACAGCCCGGTGATGCTCGAGGTGTTCGACCAGGTGCGCCGCTTTGCCACCTGCGATGTGCCGGTGCTGATCACCGGCGAGAGCGGCACCGGCAAGGAATTGGTCGCGCGCGCGATCCACGAGCGCTCGGCGCGGGCGCGCGGGCCTTACGTTGCGCTTAATTGCGCGGCGGTGCCGGCGACCTTGATCGCCTCCGAGCTGTTCGGCTACGAAAAAGGGGCGTTCACCGGGGCCACGGCGCGCAAGCACGGGCACATCGAGCACGCCCATCGCGGCACGCTCTTTCTCGACGAGATCGGCGACATGCCGATCGACCTGCAAGGGCTCTTGCTGCGCTTTTTGCAGGAAGGCGAAATTCTGCGGGTCGGCGGGCGCCAGCCGATCAAGGTCGATGTCCGCGTCGTCGCCGCCACCAATGTTCGGCTGCGCGAAGCGATCGCCGCCGGCAGGCTGCGCGAGGACCTTTACTACCGGCTCAATGTGTTGACCTTGCAGCTGCCGGCGCTGCGCGAGCGCGACGGCGACGTCGAGGTGCTGGCGACCTATTTCCTGCGCCAGATCGCGCACGAGCTGGGACGCGAGCTGAACGGCTTCGCCCCCGCGGCGCTCTCGGCGATGCTGGCCTATCCGTGGCCCGGCAATGTGCGCGAGCTGATCGCTACCTTGCGCCGCGCCGCGGTGCTGACCAACGGCCCGCTGATCGAGCTCGCCGATTTGCGCCTCGAGGTGCAGCTGGCGCCGGCGCGGCCGAGCCTCGCTATGCGCGCGCTGCGGCCGCGGGCCGCGGTGCGGCCAAAGCCGGGCAGCGCCGGCGAGCGCGACGCAATCCTGCGGGCGCTGCAGGACAGCCGGTTCAATATCACCCGCGCAGCCCAGCTGTTGGGCGTGGCCCGCGCCACCTTGTACCGCATGCTGCAGCGCAACGGAATCGAGCTGGCGCAGCACTATCTGGTGCAGCCGACCGAGCCGGAGGCGCCGTTCGAGTCAGGCGTGGGGACGCCCGAATGAACCCGCTGAGACAGGGCCGTGGCGGACCCTTCGGGCGCTTGCCGGCGAACCCGGTCGGACCTGCCCGGCGCGCGGCTGCGGGGGCGCAGATCGCCTCGCCGCGTGCGACACGACAGCTGTCTCACTGCGATATGTCGCAACTGTCTCAGTGGAACATGATCCCCCACAAGGAATTAACAATTCATTGCCAAACCTTTGAAATCGATAGGATTCTGCCAGCGTTACGAGATGCCGGAACTTGGCATATCGATTGCTGGTCAACAGGGGTCGGCGTGTGAGCGTGCGAGCGACCTGGGCGGCGGTGCCGCGGGCGGGGACCTCAACCGAAGCAGGCAGGCGTGTCATGGCTTCCGCCGCAGGGGCGGGGAAAACGAAGAGGAAAGACGTTATGCGGAATCTTTTGTTAGCAACTTGCGCTGTCCTCGCCCTGAGCGCGGGCGTCAGCGTGGCGCAGGCCCAGACGACCAACAACGGCGCCGCCGCCACCGCCAAGAAGAGCACGGCGGTGCAGGCCAATAACAACACACTCACCTCGACCAAGACCAACACGAACAGCAGCACCAACACCAAGACCGTTGGCTCCAACAACACCAAGACGACCACGGTGACGCCGACCACCACCAAGACCAACACCAACACTGCCACCAACAACGGCGCCGCCGCCAGCAAGGGCAGCACCGCGGTTCAGGCCAACAACAACAGCCTGCTCTCCGGCAACACCAAGACCAACACCAACACCAAGACCACCTCGGTCAGCAAGACCAGCACGCCGACAGCCACCTCGAGCGGCACCGGTAGCGCGGCCGCCAACAACGGCAGCACTTCGGTCAGCAAGGGCAACGGCAACACCAAGACCACCTCGGTCAGCAAGACCAACACCAACACGCCGACCGCGAGCGGCACCAACAGCGCTGCCGCGGACAATGGCGGGGCGTCCAACACCGGCGCGGCCGCCAACGGCAAGAAGAGCACCGCGGTTCAGGCGAACGGCAACAGCCTGCTCTCCGGCAACACCAAGACCACGACCACCACCAAAACCAATACCAACACCGTAAGCTCGGCCGGCAACAGCGCCGCCGCCAATAACGGCAGCACCTCGGTCAGCAAGGGCAACGGCAACACCAAGACCAACACCAGCAACAGCAGCACCGCCGGCACCGGCAGCCCATCCGCCAACAATGGCGGCGTCGCTGTCAACAGGGATTCCGGCAACACCAAGACCGTGTCGGTCAGCAAGACCAGCACCACCACCCCGACCGCCAGCGTCGGCGGCAGCGGCAGCGCCGCCACCGCCAATAACGGCGGCAAGAACATCAAGTCGGGCAACACGCTCGACTCCGGCAACACCAAGACCACCACGACGTCGTCGACCGGCTCGGACAGCCCGGTTGCCAATAACGGCGGCAAGAACATCAACTCCGGCAACACCAAGACCGTGTCGGTCAGCAAGACCAACACCAAGACCACCACCGCGACCACGGCCGGCGCCAACAGCCCGAACGCGGCCAATGGCAGCACGGTGAGCAACTCCGGCAACACCACCACCAAGACCGCCGGAGCCACGTCGTCGGGCAGCACGGGTGGCACCGCCGCGGCGACGAATGGCGGCAAGGCGACCAACGTCAACAACGGCGGCAACACCACGACCACCACCACCAGCACAATGAACAACAACAGCAAGGCCAACAGCAGCACCAACAACAAGACCGAAAACAACATCAAGGGTCTGCTGAGCGACTCGGTGGTCGGGAGCGGCTCGCTGAGCCAGTCGACGACCCGCACCGTGACCGATACCTTCACCGGGTCGGCCTACAACCAGGCGTCGGTCAGCGGCAACCACTACGTCGCGAATGCAACCGGCTACAGCGGCAATGTGTCGATGACCAACTCGATGGGCGGTCAGGGCATCCTGCAGGCCAACCAGAACACCGGCGCCGGCTCGGTGCAGCAGAACTCGGTGGCCCTCACCTCGACCGTCGGCGGCAATGGCGGCGGGTTGAACGGGTTCAGCCCGACGCTTACGGGCACGACGGCCCGCTAGACAGCACGTTCGACTGGAGCGGTCCGCATCGCCGGAAAACCGGCGGTGCGGGCCGTGCTTTCCCAAGGGCCCGATTGATTAAGACGAACGACAGGGATCGAACAGATGAAAGCATCCGCGATCTGGGCCGCCGCCTCGCTCTTCGCAGCGCTCGCCGGCGGCACCGGCTCATGCCTGGCGGCTGAGGGCGCGGCGCCGACGCCATCGGCGGCGGTGCTGCGCCTTTTGGCCGGGACCGTCGTGCCGAGCGCCGAGCTCGGCCGCGAGCGGGCGCGCGGCATCTCCGTCAATGTCAATGGCTCGGCGTTGAACAACGGCAATTCCACCGGCAACGCGGTTCTCGCCAGCCCGATCACCGGCTTGATCGACAACGAGCATTCGATCAACAACAATGTCGGCATCACCTCGGTCTTGCAGAATTTCGGCAACAACTCGGTGATGCAGACCAGCACCACGATTAATATTAGTGTTCATTGACCGCCGCGCCGACGCGTTGTAGCATTCGTTATGAGGATTGGACCGTGGGCCATGCGGCGGCGGGCAAAGCGGCGGCCGATCGCCTCGGCATTATGGCCCGGCGCCCTGCTGTTGGCCGGAGCGCTCAATCCGGCGCAGGCCGGATCGATGTATCTCGACAATGTCGGGATCGGCGGCGGCGCCATATCGCTCAAGGTGCAGAGTTTTCAGGAGCAGAAATATCAGGCGACGATTGCCCAGGAGCACGATTTTTCCTGCGGCTCTGCGGCGCTCGCCACCCTGCTGACCTACAATTACGCGATGCCGGTCAGCGAGGCCGGCGTGTTCAAAGACATGATCGTGAACGGCAACAAGAAGGTGATCAGCGAGTCCGGGTTCTCGCTGCTCGACATCAAGAACTACCTGACCCGGCACGGGCTCGAATCGAACGGCTATCGGGCGCCCCTCAGCAAGCTCGAGGAGGTCCGGCTGCCGGCGATCGTGCTGTTGAATGTGCGCGGCTACCTGCATTTTGTCGTGCTCGAGGGGGTCGAGAACGGGCGGGTGCTGCTGGCCGACCCAGCCAATGGGATGCGCAGCGAGCCGGTTGGCGTGTTCCAGTCGCAGTGGAGCGGCATATTTTTTCTGATCTTGAGCCATGTCGAGCGCGGCCAAAAGAGCTTCAACAGCGACCAGAAATGGGCCTCGGCACCGGCGCCGCCCTGGGCGTTGACCCGCTACGCGCTCGATCTGGCCACCTTGTCGCAGGCGGGCCTGCTCAACCTCTTCAGGTTTTAGGGCCTGTTCCGGTTCTAGGGCCAGTTCCGGTCTTAGGAAATGCGTCCCACGGGAGGGCGACGTGACCTGCCTGCCAGCACTGCTCACGGCTTGCGCCGTGATTGCGGCAAGCCTGCTCGGGGGGTGCTCGGACAATGCCATCGTCGGCGGCGGGGACACCGCCGCGCCGCCGCCCGCGGTGCAGAGCGCTGCGGCGGCGCCGACCGCGCCGCAACAATCGGGCCAGCAACAATTGGGCGAGCAGCTGGCCAGCGCCGCGCTCGACAACCACGCCCTCAGCCAAATTCGCGGCGGGTTCGAGGCCAGCTCCGGGGTGGTGCTGAACTTCGCCTTCCAGCAGGCGACGTTTGTCGACCATAATCTCGCCCAAACCGTGGTGGTGCCGACCCTGACGATTTCGCCGGGCGCCGGAGGCGTCTCGGTTGCCGGCATGTCGCCGATGACCGGCGCAACAGCCCCGAACGTGAATGTCAGCTCGCTGACCGGCCTCGGCGTGCCGGCGCAAAGCCAATCCGCGATCAGCGGGGCTAAGCTGCTGGCCAACGGCACCGTGCAGACGCAGGTCAGCGTCGCCGCCCCGGTGATCCAGGCGCTGGTCAACAGCGGCATGACGTCGATTGTCAGCAGCCTCGGCAATGGCGGGTTGACCAGCATCATCAGCAACACCGCCAACAACCGGCTGGTCCAGCAGATGACGACGATCGATATCGGGGTCACCGGGTTGTCCAGCTTGATGCAGCAGAGCACGGCCGCGACCGTGCTGAACCGGCTCAGCGGCCCGAATTTGTTCCGATGAAGGCGTCCCGATGTGATTGCAACCGATGGCAAATCGCGGCACTGGTCTAGCGCTGAACTTGGCCGGGCCGCCGGCGTTTGCGCGGTCGAGGGTTGCGATGCGCACCGGGAGGGGGTTGGGGGGTTGGCGATGAGCGAAGACGCCGGACAAAGCTGCCGCAGGGCGAAGAAGCTGCCCGTGACCGGTTGGGTCGTGATCTTGGCCTTGGCGGTGGCCGGGCTGTCCGCGGGGTGCCGCGCGTCGGAACTACCGGGCCCGGCAAAGCCGGCCAAGGAGATTCTGGCCAGCGTCACCATTCTTTCCGATGCGGCAATGGCCAACGAAAAAGGGACCGGGCTGCAGCTGCCGACCATCCTTAACGATCCGACCGGTCGCCAGCGGGTCCTGCTATGGGACGAGCTCAGAGCCCCGCCGCAGCAGCTGGCACCGGCGACCGACCCCAACGTCAGCACTACCGTCAAGTAGAGCCCGGCCTGTCGCTCGGGCCGGCGATCCGCATATCTCGCCCGTGAAGAACGATTAAGCGGCAAAATTTAGGGGTGTTGGGAGCAAATCGGCGGTGGAAGAGCACCTGGAAGAGGGCGCGCAACAGCCGCCAGAGCCAGCGCAGCAGCAGCGCGAAATTCTAGCCGGCCGCAGCCGGCGCGGCATCGGCGCGGTCGCCGTCGTGCAGTTGCCCCCGATAAACCGGACAGGGAGTAGTTGTTAGGAGTGGTCCACGGCTGCGCTCGGGTCAAGGCTGGCGCTGCGCGGCACCGCCTGCGGCGGCGGCCTTGACCCGACCGCAGCCGCGAACATTGTGCCTTCGTGCTTCGTCCGACGAGTCCTCGGCAAGTCCCCACGTCGAACACTCGGCAAAGAAAATGGCCGGAACCGAGGTTCCGGCCAAGTTTGAACAGGGAGGCTTCACGTCTGGGAGGCGTCTTCTGTCGTTGCCGACGCTTACCGGGCTCTACGTCGAAAATCTCCGAAAGCGGCCTTGTGCGCGGGTTTGCGTGTGCCCACGTAGGATAGATGGGTAACGCCAGGGATACGTCGGCAACGAAATTCTGTGCCCTTGGTGTGCCCTCAAGCATGCGGGGGGATTGATGGCGCGATTGACCGATGCGAGCGTCAAAGCAGCGAAGGCCGGCCCTACCGTTCGCGACGTTTACGATGGGGGCGAGGCCGGGCTGTGTCTCAGGGTTCACCCCAGCGGGCGGAAGGCGTGGGGGCTGCGCATCCGCATCGCCGGCAAACAGCGCCGCTTCGACCTTGGCGAATACCCATCAACATCGCTGGCCGATGCGCGCGGGCTCGCCGCGGCGATGAAGAAAGCCGCGTCGCGAGGCGAAGACCCGAGCCGGGTGTTGCGGCCGGCACCGTCAAACGTGCCGACGGTGAGCGACGCGCTCGCGGTCTACATGGAGACGAAAACTGACAACAGGTCGCATGGTTTGGAACAGCGCCGGTTCGCCATTCATGTCGAGCCGGTCATCGGAGCAAAGTCCGTCGAGAAGGTGAGCAAAGCCGATCTTGACGAGTTGCTGCACGCGATGGTCAAGGCCGGCATGCGTGCCGAGCCGAACCGCGTCTTCACGTCGCTCAAAGGCTTCTTTTCGTGGGCCGTATATCAGCGCGGCTATCGCGCCGACAACCCGACGGCTGGCATGAAGCGCCCGGTCAAGATCGAGCCTTCACAAGCCCGCCAGAAGGCCGGCACGGTGGCGGTTATCGAGCTTGACGAACTGGCGGACTTATGGCGGCTCGCGCCGTCCGTGCCCTCCGCGGTGCTGCCCGCGCTTGTCCGCTGCCTGATCGCCGTTCCGCTCCGGCGCCAGGAATGGACCGCGCTGCGCTGGTCCGAAGTGCGGCAGATTGTCGAAGACGGATGGAGGGGGTGGGCGTTGAAACTGCCCGCCGAGCGGATGAAGGGGCGGCGCGCCGCAGTCGTGCCGCTGCCGACGCAAGCCGTGGCCATCATCGAAGATCAGCGGCGGATAACCGGGGGGTCGGATTTCGTGTTCAGCGTGCCCGGCCGCAACGCGCCGTTCGCCGGGTGGAAACGCGGCGCCGACACGCTGCGCAAGGCGCTGGGATCACCAACCGAGTGGACGCCGCACGATATCCGCCGATCGGTCGCAACCGCGCTGGCGCGCGACGTTGGCGCCGATGAAGGGATCATCAAGCGTATTCTACAACATAGTGACGATAGCTTGCTGGGGGTGACGGCGATCTATCAGAAGTCGCGGCGGCTCAAGGAACAGGCCGCGGCGCTGCAATCCTGGTGCGATCTTGTCGAGAAGGTTGCGGCAGGCGCGGCCGAGGGTGACGTTGTGACGATGGAGCCGCGCCGTGTCGGATGATCTAGGCCAATACGCTCCGTTTCTGCCTGACGATGTGCAACAGCGGGCTGTAAATCGCGCGAACGAGCTGATCACCGAACTGCAACGCACAGAGACATACGCACCCGCGCAAGCGGCTCAGGCCATAGTCGGCCGACCATCGGCCCCGCGGCCGGGGAAACACGGCACGCGGCTTAATGGCGTGCCCTCGGTTGAGGATATGTGGCAAGCGCGCCGGGAGCGGCGTTTCATGGCTGTGAGTTTCGATCCCGACATATGCGCGTGCCGGGTCGCTGTCGAGAACATCGCGGCGGCGCGCCGGCTAAAAACGTACCGCGGGCACCCGGTCAACACAGCGCAATATCTGGCGGCACTCGACGCCTTGGAACAAGCCAGGGTGCCGCTGCGCGACTACGCGGACGCGCCGGCTGTGAGGATCATCCAAGGCCAACTCAAAATGGACAACGCCGCGGCGCAGTCGCTGTTGCGGCGGCTGGTAGACCTTCGAACGCGTCTAGGGTGCTGACCGCCGGCTGAATTGTTCGCACTGCGCCGGGCGGGTAGCGGTGAGCATGTAGCGGATACCGTGATGAAAAGGTATTCGCGACATGCCAAAGATCACCCCGACCACTAGCGGACTGACGCTCGACCGATTGCGCCGGGACCCGAGCCAGCTGCTATCGTCCGGCAATATCGCCGAGATGAAAATTTTCCAATCGCACGACGCCCTGGCGCGCGCCGTAAAGTCCGGCCGCTTGCCTGAGCCATATCGGGCCGGGCTCCACCGTTTATGGGAAGGCCGCGCCGTTTTGCAGATGCTCGGCGCTCCGGTCGAAATCCCGGGCGAGCGACCCAAAGAAGCCGCCTAACCCGTAAAAAAGAGAGCCCCGTTGCTGAGACGGGGCTCTTCGGACTCATGCTCGGCGGGGGCCGGGCGCACTCAAATAGGGGTTTTTGTTGTGACCGCTACAGCATATAGCACCTCCCACGGGGGGGTTCAACTCGATCTGGAAGATGCGATCGCGCAGGCCAGCATCCCGAAAATCGACGCGGTGGTGGATTACGAGCGCGCGGCCAAGTGGCTGATAGGGGTCGGCCCGACAACCCTATGGGCAAACTTCCCAGACACCGGGCGCCAAGCTGCGATTTGGTTTGACGGGTCAGACCTAACCGGCGTCGCAGAGTGGATGCAGCGGTGGAATAGTGACCGCGACGATGCCAGGTTCAACATCTATCAGCACGCCAACCTGCCGCGCACCGGGTTAAGTAAAAAAGCCGAAAAGCCAGATATCGTCGCATTCCGATACATCGTCGGCGATGTAGACGGTGACAAAGGGCGCGATGTAGCCACGGCTTGGACCACGATCGGCAAGGTGCCCCGGCCGCCGAGCTTCGTGGTTATGTCGGGCGGCGGGTTCAACGCCTACTGGGCGCTCAGCGAGCCGCTGCCGAACACACCCGACACCCTGCGGCGGGTTGAAGCGCTGGGCAAGCGCATCGCCAGGCTGACCGGCGGCGACAGCGTGCAGAACGTCGATCGCGTGCTCCGGACGCCGTTCACCATCAACTGGCCCAACAAAGCAAAGCGCGATCGCGGTCGGGTGTCGTGCCCGTCGGGCATCGTTCGACAGGAACCTCTCCGATGACCGACTATGCATTCGCCGGACCGGCCTACGCGCTCGAAGAGCTGGAAGACGCGGTACCGGACCTGCCGGGCGATGAAAGTCCACTCGCTGGAACCTCTACGATCCCCGGTACGCCACCGGCACTCCTGAGGCAGCTTCAAGGCAGCACGGCTATGGCTGCGGCGATGCAGGCGCTCATAGACGCTTCGCGCTGGTTTGAGTGGCTGCCCACAGAGCTAAAGAACAGCTGCATGCGGGCGATCGCCCGACATCCCGCCATTGCCGAGATCGCCAACGGCGTAGGGCGGGACGGACCCGGCGGCAGGGCCTGGCTAGACCTGCTATTCGGCTTTGCCGACGCTGAGCGCCTCGGCGCCACCGAGGCACGCCAGATTGCTTTGTGTGAGTGGTCGCAAACCAGCGGGCGGTTCGTAAGCAAGGAGGATTTCCAGAAGGATTGGGGGTCATTCAAGCCGGGCCTCAAAGGCCTCGGAACCTTGCTCGACACCGCAGAGGCCGCTGGGCTGGACCTAGAGCCGTGGCGCGCGGTCGCCCGTAGCATTGAGGCAGTAACTACAGGAACGGTAGATGATATAGATGCGCAGGACGCGGGGTTTTGGGAACATCTCGACCTGGACAACCTCGAAGAGCGGCCATGGATACTCTATGGACAACTAATGTACGGCGAAATCAGTGACCTTATCGCGACTAAAGGCACATCAAAAACCACTACAGCAATGTTCCTTGCTGTACACCTCGCAGCTGCGAGACTCACTTTCGGCCCGTTCGCTATTGAGAGGGTAAGGCCGGAGGGATTTCGCGTCGGATACATAACAGGAGAGGAAAAAAGGAGAGACCTTAACCGGGGCATCGCAGCGGCGATGGCAACCGCGGGAATGACTTCGGCAGAGCGGGAACTCATACAACGAAACCTCATAATACGCTGTCCCGATGCCGATAAAAAGCGCTTTCAGCTCTGCGCGCCACGGCCGGGTCGTCGCGAAGATATGGTGCCGGAGGAGTTCGACACCGCGCTCGCGCAGCTGATCCGGGTCGCCCGCGGCCTGGATGTCCTCATACTGGATACGAAAGCCGCGCTGATCTCAATAGCGTCGGAGGTCAACAACGCGCAACAGACCGAGGCGATGAGGCGCTTAGCACTCGTTACCAGCAAAACCGGCTGCGCAATCTTGCTGCTCAGCCACACCGCGAAACTAAGTAGGGAAGACCTAGCCGCGCAACGCGGGCAGGGCATGGCATCGCGCGGCGGTGGGGGGGCCGTAGCCGCCGTAAAGGGCGGGTCGATGACACTGACTAAGCCCAACGCGTCCGAGGCCGAGAGGTTCGAACGGTTAGGGCTTGATCCTGACTACATCATCCGCCTGGAGCATGACGCAACAAACCATTCGAAGCGCATGGACCCCGTACACCTCCAGGTTACGTCGGTCGAGCTGACGACGGGCAGCGGCGTGGTGGACGTGCACCAGGAAAAGGCGGTCCGGTTCATCAATATCCCGACCACCGGCACAGTCATCTTATACCGCGACGCGGCGCTGAGAGCCATCGACGAGGGCGTGGTAGACAAGGGCGGCGTGCGGGTGCCGCTCAGCGCGACCGCCGCTGGCCGGGAAAACGAGCGCAAACCCGTCGGGCCAATCAAGCAAGCGCTGATCCGGGCGAACCCCCGCCTGGCGGACGTGGAAAAGCGCGCCGAGGCGATGGCGCGCGAAATCCTGAAAGAGCTGCTCAGCGCCGGCCTCGTCCTCGCGGAGGATGCACCGATCCCGAGGTACAATAAGGACGGCAGCCTTCACGGCAAACCTAAGAGCCCCTGCTTGTTCCGGGCCGAAAACGCGCCGTCGCGCAAAGCCGAGGCGGAGAGCATCGGGACTGAGGGGGGCACTACTGTAGTGGCGCCCGACCCGGCCGCGCAGGGCGCCAGCTCAACCCCAGATAGTAAGTGAGGGTTGACGGCGATGCCCTGCATGGCGATCCTTCAATTAACCCTTCAATTACCCCTCAATTCAAATCGATTGACGGGTCGCTGGGATGAGCGGGCGATTGAAGCTCCCCCCCAAGGGGAGCCCTTCAATTGCTCCCAGGAGGGTCTGGGAGGATTATTGAGGGGGATCAAACGCGGGCTTTTTTCGCAGTTTCCGGCGCTTCTCGCTTACCCTTCAATTGCCCCTCAAACCCCCTCGCGGGGCACCCTGCCGAGATATCGATTGAGGGGTGGGGCGCCAGCTCCGCGCCCACCCCTCAATTCGCAGCGGGCCAGCTCCCTCCGGCCACCGATCAAGCATGACCCGACCACAACCCAATGGAGAGCCGGCAGCCATGAACGATTTCAGCGATGCAGCGTGGCAGCTGCTAAAGGAATGCCCACAGTGCGGCGCCGCGGGCGCATGGGCCGCATTCGGTATGTACCTGGGGCAACGGGGGCGACCCCGCCGGCTGCGCTGTCAAACGTGCGGCCACCGTTGGCGCGCCTTTTCGATCCGAAATCGCACCCGACTATCAACTCAACCACAACCCGAAAGGAACCCAGAATCATGACCCGATTTCTCAAAACCCCAAGGGGCGCACTGATCGGTCTCGCCCACATCGCCCAGATCGAAGAGCAGCGAGCACGCGTCGGCCTGGTCGCGCGCTTTTTCGGTGATACCGGCAAGGAGCTGGGCTCGGTGGCGCCGCCGTACCGGCTGCCTGCGGGCTTCATCGAAGTCGTTGGCGCGCGGCTGTTCTCGGACCGCCCGGCGGACGTACAGCACGTTTTCCGCAACCTCGATATCGTCGCCCAGATCGCCACGAGCCCGCAGGGCCTCACGATGCTGTTCGCGGCCGACGGGCGCAGCCTCGGCTCGGTTCGAGCCGGCGACCTGGACGCCGCCGGGTTGCCGATCTTCGACCCGCGGGAGGGCCTGATCGATGCCGCATAATTCTGCCCGCCCTCGCACGCTCCGGGAGCCGTTCAACGCCCCGAGGATCGTCGGTAAACCCGCGACGGCACCGGCGACGAAATCTGGCATCAACACGACGCGGCGCAGCCCGTCGAACAAAGGGAGCACCAAGCGATGACCGTCACCCAGGAAGACCGTGATAGTTATGGTGATGAGATCATATCCGACATAAAAAGGTTCGCGGCCAGGCCGGAAGTCGATCAGCAACTAAATCAAATGCAGGTGGAGCTAAACCAAATGAAAACCCAAGCCGCTAGGGATCAGTCGATGCGCATTCTCGACGCGGATCCCGAGATTGGCACGACTTGGCGCAAGATCAATGAAGCCGACTCCTTCATCAAGTGGTGTCGCGAGATCGACGGGTTGTCAAATCAGCCGCGGCTGGCCTTGCTCCAATCGGCATTCGACGCTGGCGCCGGTAGTCGATGCGCGGTTATATTTAAAGCGTACTTGGCCGCCGCCCGCACTCAGCCCGGCGACCGCGCTCCCGGCCGGCAGCCTTACGACGGCACCCCTGGCAGCGTTCGCCCGACCCAGCGCCACGAGAGGCGCATTTGGTCCCGCGCGGAAATCGAGGCATTCTACAAGGACGTGCGGCATGGCGTGTTTCGCGAGCGCGAGCCCGAGCGGCTGGCGATGGAGCGCGAAATCATCGCAGCGTCGAGCTCCGGCCGGATCGCCGACCCGCCGCTACAGCTCCACAAAATGCCTGTCTGACGGGTGACGGTCATGCCAATCGATGATCAGACCCGCGCCAAGCTCGCCCAAGCCCTCGGTATGCTGGAGGCTGAGCGCGCCGAAGACCGCGCGGCAGTCGCGAGCGCCGTCGCCGCGTTCATCAAGCGGTCGGGGCTTGATTGGGACGAGCTGCTGACCGCGCGGGCGCGCGCCGGCCCGACTGAGCCGGCAACGCACCCCGATACCGAGTGGGCGCCGGCCGAGCCAATCGACGGCAACCCCGGATCATGGCGCTGGTACCGCGGCTATCCGATGACCGTGCGCCGCTGCCGGGAAGATGCCACGCGCCCCGGCTGGCAGCAACGTACCGGCCGCTGGTACGCCTTGGTTGGGAACGCCATGTTGGTTGATCGGCATGGGCGCACCTTTTTTCCCAACGAGAACGCAGCCCGCGCTGCCGCCGAGGCGTTCGAGGAATGCCCCGAGGGGTGGCCCTCCGGGGTCGAAGCGGCGGTAATCTGATGGAGCACAATTTTATGAGCGAGACTGTCATGGCCAAACACTTCGCCGAAGCTTTCGCCGAAGCCCTTGGGGAGCCACTTCCTGCCGACTGGCAAGATGAGCTGGCCTGCCAAGCGCGCCGGGACCGTCTCGCGGCCCTGGCCTATAGCGTCGCCGACGCCGCGACAGCCGCGATCATGCGCCAGGCCGAAGCACAGCAGCGCGGCGAACGGCTTACGGTGGGCGATCCGGCGGTATCAAGCTTTGTTGACGCGATGCTTGAACTGGATCATGGATGGCGAGCCCATGTTCGGGCCGGGCAGACAGGTGCTGCCGAGATTGTCTACAACGCGGCGGACTTTTGGGCCGGCCCCCTGATCGCTACCTACGTCGAGGGCACCCTGGAGAAGATGCACGACGCCGAACTCAGGGTAATGCGCGAGCTGCACCCGGACGTATGATCGTGGCGGCGCGCGCCGGCCGCAGCGCCGGCCGCTGGATGGCCTATTCGGGTTTTCTGGTAGAACGATGGCCCCCGGCGGTTAGGCTCGCCAGAGGCCCTTAAAACGGATCGGGGCGCTTCAGGGCGCCCCTTCCCTATAATATGTCGGAAAATAGTTACGCGCACCCGACCGGGGATCACACGTCTTCATCCGCGATATCGTCGGGCCCATCCGGCATGGCGGCATCGGCCGGCTGCATGTCGATCGCCGTGCCGAGTATCGGCTCGGGATCGCCGTGGGCTGGGTTCATGCCGAGCGTCAACGGCGGGCGATCGCTGAAAAGGAAGTTCACAGTGAACGCGGGGGCGGCGTCGGCTGATCCCATCGCCTTGGGCGCGTAGGCGCCGATCGACCCTAATTTAGCCCTGGTATCCGCCAGCCTCGTTTGCTGACCTGTCAACGCAGCGACAGCGCCGAGCTGCCCGCCATCCTCCGCCATGGTTGCGGTGCGTTCGAGCCTGTCGCGCACCTGTTTGAGATCATCGACTATGCCCGCCAGCCCGATAAACGCGGCGACCTGATCGCCCGCCTCGGCCGCCGCAACAAGTTCCTGGCGCTTCTCGCGCACGTCACGCCCCTTCGCGGCGGCCAGTGCGACCGCGCGAGCCGGCGCCTCGACATGGGTCCGGCGGTGTCTGTTGACGCTGACGCGCCCGGCGGGGCCGGCAAGGCCGAGCCGATCGGCGATGGATTGGTCAGTTGCACCTATTGCGATCATCTCAGGCACAATTTTCGCGCCTTCCGGGTGAGCACATACTCTGCATGGGCGGGGCATTTGGGCGAACTCCATTTTCTAGGCCTATTTCCTTCAAATGTGCACTATGAAGGATTTCGCGGAGGGGTGAAGTTTACGATGTGCGAAACTCGATTTTCCCAGCCACTATTTTAATAGCAGCTGGGAGGCAATCAATCGAGCGAGAAGCGAGAAGCGGGCGAGCTTGCCTGCGGACGAGCGCAGCGAGCGAGCGCCGGTCAAGGCGCCCCGGTTGGATTGAGAGCCCGGAGGATCATGCCGCCAAGCCCGACCTGCCCGCCGGCCAGCGAGGGCATAGAGGGGTTGGTCATCGGGGTACCCATCGATGAGGGCGCAGGGTAGGCGCCGACGGCCGGCTGCGCCAGCGGCGAACTGGGGCTGACCGTCACGCCAGGGATGGCCCCGCTCGGCAGGTATTGCGGTGCGGCGGTGCGCGGCGCCGGCAGCGCTGGGTTGGTCGGGATCGCCTGTTGGGGCGCGACCATGTTGCCAGGGAGGCCAGCGCCGTACCCAGCCCCTTGCGCGGCGGCCGTTGCCGTGTCCGCGATACCGCGGCCGATACCGCGGATGGCCGCCGGGATGGCACTTGCGACGGCACCGGAGGCGGTCGCGGCGTTGGTGCCATAAACCTGTTCGAGCCCGGCGCGGTTGGCGGCTGCCTGCGCCTTGGCCGCCTTGGCCTGCGCGGGGGTCATCGGCGTCGCCGGGGCGGGCATGGCGCTTGAGTCCTGGACTGGTGTCTGACCGGGCTGCGCGGTGGTCGCTGCGGGCGCTGTCCCGCTCGGGCCTTGCGAGGCGGTGGCCGCTGGGGTGCCCGATGGGTTGGCCGCGGTCGGCGAGCCCGGCGCGGACAGACCCGTGCCATACCCATCATTCGCGAGGTATTTCGGCGTGGACACTGGCAGCGCGGCGCCTTCGATTTCTGGATGAAGTTTGGCGTCGGCATGCCGCTCAGATCGAAGCCCGGCGTGCCAGGGCCGCCGCTGGTGCCGGTCGAGGCGCCGGTCGAGGCGTTGGTGCCGGTTGAGCTGGCGGATGACGGGGCGCCGGTCGAGTTGACTGCCGGGTTAGGCGCGCTGCGTCCGCCGCTTGCTGAGACTTCATCGCCGCCGCGGTCTGCTTGCCCGCGTCCGCCATCATCTGATCGTTCTGCGTCTTAAGGCGGTTTTGTTTGAGCGTTTCCCACTGGTTCGCGATCTGGAAAACATCAGACGCGCCGCCAAAGAGGCCGCTGGTGAAACTTCCGAGCAAGAATGGCATTCGTCGATCCCCCTGGTTGAGTTGTGGTCTATAGGGATATGTGAACGAAACCCCGAAAAAATCAGGTTCGTAGGAGCGCGTTACGTCAAACGGGGGCTGGCATGCCTACCCTTGGACAATACTCCCCCCGGAGCCTGCTTTCCAAAATCCCTAGCCATCGAGCTAAAGCATTGGCTAAGCGCCAATGCAACTACAACAACCATCGTTACTCGGTTTGGTTGACCCATGTCCATAAGACGCCTACCCATTACTATACAAACTGACAGGGTGAACTCATGGGCGAAATCGTGACACTGCCGGCGCGGGCTGATCTAGACAAGCTCGGCCGCTACGCGGCGTTGGCGATCATGGCGGTGGAACTGGCGCGCATCGCCACGCAGGGCGAGGCGGGCGAGGTGGAGATCATACTCAACGGCGAGCGGCAGCGGCTCGCCCGCGCCGACATGCTGGCAATCGCCCAAGGCATGCTTGAGCAGCGGCAGGCGGTCGTTGACGCCATGGGCGAGCGCGCCGGCGCCGAGCTGGTGGAGCGGGTGGCGCGCGCGTTCGCGGTCATGCAGGAAGCCGAGGCCATGCTCGCCGACGCGACGGCGCAAGCCGGCGGTCAAGCGAGAAGGCGATATCGCGGTTGCCGCTTGCCTCGGACAATCACGGCCCGCTCAGCCTATGAGACGGCGCGCGACGATGGGCGGGATGAGGGCACAGCGGCCGGCCCGGAAGGCTCATAGGCGCTCGCCAGGGGCAGCCGCAAACAGAACTGTGCCCTTGGTGTGCCCTCGGTTGCGCCAGATAGCCGCCAAAGAAATGGCCGGAACCGAGGTTCCGGCCAAGTTTGAACAGGGAGGCTTCACGTCTGGGAGACGTAAGGGTCCTAAGACCCTCTTCCCGGGGCTAAATCCCGGGAACCCGTATCGGCGGAACAACCACCGAAAACTTGATGCGATGTGACATCGCGTGCTCGAAAGATGGGCGGTTTAGCACAGCTCCACCATTGGAAATTTGTTCTGGCTCGTCTGCAAAAAGCGCAATCCTCTGAATTCCCGCCGGGTTCGATTTGCTCAGCTTCTGATTCCCTTGCGTCATCCGAGCCGGGTTTCGGCCACCTTGCGCAGCAGGAAATCGCGGAACACGCTGATCCGCTTGGACGCCCGCAACTCCTCCGGATAGACGAAATAGGCTTCGACCGGCGGCCCGGTCAGCTCCGGCAGCACGCGGACCAGCTCAGCCTGCTCGCCGGCGATGAAATCGGACATCGCGGCGATGCCGAGCCCGCTGATCACCGCCCGCAGCATCGCGTAGAAATTGTTGACCGCGAGGATCGGCTGACGCTCCTGCCCCGGCTTGGCGCCGGCGTCGAGCAGCCAGTTGACGTTCGGCACCGGCGGGCGGGCGTCCTCGCCATAAATGATCAGCCGGTGCTTATCGAGATCTTCGGCGCGCTGCGGCATGCCGTGCTTTTTGATGTAGTCGGGTGCCGCATAGACATGGCTCGGCACACTGACCAGATGGCGCTGGATCAGGTCGGGCTGGCGCGGCGGCGACATGCGGATCGCCACATCGGCCTCGCGCATCGACAGATCGAGCTCGGTGTCGTCGATCACCAGAGTGACCTGGATGTCCGGGTAGAGATCGAGAAACTCGCGGATCCGCGGGGTCAGCCAGGTCGAGCCGAACGCAACCGTCGTCGTGATCTTGAGCGGCCCCTTGGGCCGGTCCTTCGATTCGGAGATCAGCCCCTCGGCCATCGACAATTTGGCAAAGACCTCCCGCGCGGTGCGGAACAAGAGCTCGCCCTGCTCGGTCAGGATCAGGCCGCGGGCGTGCCGATGGAACAGCGGCACGCTGAGGCTCTCCTCGAGCGCGCTGATCTGGCGGCTGACCGCCGACTGGCTCAGATTGAGCGACTCGCCCGCATGGGTGAAGCTGCCTGCCTCGGCGACGGCGTGGAAGACCCGCAACTTGTCCCAATCCATCCCCATTCCCCCGACATTCTCCCGGCGGTGGGCGCTCGCCCGCTAATCGGCCGCGCGCAAGCTCGCGGCTTCCTCCTGCGCCGCGAGAAACTTCTCAGCCTCGAGCGCGGCCATGCAGCCCATCCCGGCGGCGGTCACCGCCTGGCGAAAAATCTTGTCCTTGACGTCGCCGGCGGCAAACACCCCGGGAATGCCGGTCACGGTCGAATCGGGGCGGGCGATGACATAGCCCTCGGGGTCGAGCGGCAGCTGGCCCGCAACCAGGCCGGTGACCGGGGTGTGCCCGATCGCGATGAACACACCGTCGCAAGGCTGATCAAACAGCGTGTTGGTGCGCGGGTTGCGCAGCCGCACTCCGGTGACCTGAGGCGGCTCCGGCCGGCCCAGGATCTCGTCGACGACGGCGTCCCAGATGATGTCGATCTTGGGGTTGCGAAACAGCCGGTCTTGCAAAATCTTTTCCGCCCTGAGCGCGTTGCGGCGATGCACCAGGGTGACCCGGCGCGCATGGTTGGTCAGGTAGAGCGCCTCCTCGACCGCGGTGTTGCCGCCGCCGACCACGACGACCTCCTTGTCGCGGAAGAAGAACCCGTCGCAGGTGGCGCAGGCCGAGACGCCAAAGCCGCGAAACATCTCCTCGCTCGGCAGGCCGAGCCAACGCGCCTGCGCGCCGGTCGCGAGGATCACGGTGTCCCCAACATAGGTGTCGCCCGAATCGCCCTTCGCGACAAACGGCCGTCGCCCAAGATCGAGCGACTCGATCAGGTCGACAATGACCCGGGTCCCGACATGCTCGGCCTGAAGCTGCATCTGCTCCATCAGCCACGGGCCCTGGATGATGTCGGCAAAGCCGGGATAGTTTTCGACGTCGGTGGTGATGGTTAGCTGGCCGCCCGGCTGCAGCCCGGTGACGAGCAGCGGCTCGAGATTGGCGCGCGCGGCATAGATCGCGGCGGTGTAGCCGGCCGGCCCGGCGCCGACGATCAGGACCTTGCTGTGGTGACGTTCGGGCATGTCGCGAGCTTCCAGTCGCTGCAATGGCTTACTATATCATTGCGCGCATCCGCAACTTTAAGGTGGCGCCCGCTGCTTAAAATCCGAACAGGTGATCGAAGCTGAACGCGCCATCGGCGCCGAGGAGCCCGTGATAGCCGAACAGCCGGCAGGTCGCGTCGCGGATGACCGCATAGGCGCCGGCGCCGGCGCGGGCCCGCGCCGCCGCGTCGAACAGCGCGTGGTATCGCCACAGCCGCGAACCCGAGCACGGGACCGCCATGCTGCGACGGGCGATCTCGCCCCCGCTGCCATCGTATAGAATGATCTCGGTGGCGCTCGCCGGGCGCCACGGCTGCGAGGCCGGGTAGATCAAATGGCACATCGTGTCGTAGCTGCGGTCGCCGACCCGCAGAAACAGGCGAGTCGAAAGCCCCGGCGGCCGTCCGCTATAGGATTGCGGCTCGTCGCGGTAGGTCAGGACGGTGTTGAAGACATGCGCGCCAAAGCTGGTTTCCGCGGCATGACCGGTCGCCC
Organism: Allostellaceae bacterium; assembly: GCA_036500965.1. Taxonomy (GTDB): domain Bacteria; phylum Pseudomonadota; class Alphaproteobacteria; order ATCC43930; family CGMCC-115725; genus AP-15. Next base: position 40,829 of record DASYBC010000057.1, read on the forward strand.
GCTCGCGGTAGCGGAAAATCGCGTGCAGCCAGCCATCACCCTCGCCGCCCTTGGAAAAATCGTAAACCAGCTCGACATGGCCGTAGCTTTCGCCTAACGCGTCGAGGCCCGCGATCGCGTCGAGGTCGAGCGCTGCCGCGTGCGCACGCGGCAGCCGACCAAAAGGATGGCGCAGAACCTCGTGCCCCTCCGGATCGTAAACGATGGCGGCGATCGGCAGCTCGGCTTGACGGACGGTCATCGGCGTCGGCAGCACCGCGGTTTGCCACAGCGCTCGCGGCAATACCGGGGCCGGCAGCAGATAGCCCTTGCCCAGCGTTTCGACGAGGCGCGGCAAGTTCGGGTCGGGGTAGAGATCGGCGCGCTCGACATTGACGTGCGCGATCCGGCGGCGCCCATGCGCGATCACCTCATAGCGCGGGCGCACCATGTGCTTGCCGGCGCGCAATTCGATCTGCTGCGGCCAGGAAAGATCGGGAAGCAGCTCGGCGACATCGACCGCGCGGCTGGCAAAGGGCGCGATCGGCTCGGCGATCGGCGTCACCCGCTCCTCACCCATCGGGCTGAGGCCGATCGCACCGGCGGGGATCGGGATCGGGTGGCTGTTCTGCACCCACAGCACCACCTGCTCGCCGGGGGCCGGCGCCGGCAGCCCGGCATAGCGGTCGGCCGGCCAGGCGTTGGCGTCGTGCGTCGCCGACAGCGACCGGTCGCCGCCCGCGGCAAGGTCGGCGCTGCCGTCACCAAAGGTGTCGAGCGCGTATTTGACCACATCGTGCCCGGCCGCTCCCACCATGTGCAGAAAGAGCTGGCCGCAAAATTCGGGAAGTTGGCAGCGCGCGCGGATGTCGCGACTGTCAAAAATGATGCTGCGCGCCGCGGTTCCGCAGCTCTCGCACCATTCAGCGAGAATGTCGCCCGCAGCGTCGAACAGGGTCAGCCAGCAGGCGACCGGGCCGCCGCCATAGCTCGACCAGTAATTCACGGTGGCAACCCGCGTGTGCAGGCGATCGGTATCGCGGAAGAACGCGAAGTTCGTCGCGAAGTTGAGCGGGTCGAGATAGGTGCGACGATTGGTCAGCCAATCGGTCGGGATGCGCATCGCATCGAGGCTGAAGATCGCCGCGCCCGGCGGCAAATAGCCGTCAAGCTGCGCGATCAGCCGGTCGGCGTCGAAGGCGACGACAAACACCGAGCGCGCGCCCGAATCGCCGAGCCCGGTCACCGGCTCGGCCCGCCGGCCGAGCAGCATCGCGCCCAGCCGCTCGACCTGCCGCACATAGACGCCGGCGATCTCGACCCCGGCCAGGTCGAAGAGATCGGCAAAGGCGGCGGCGCCGCCGTCCGGCTCGACGATCGCCACCGGCCCGTTGCCGGCGAGCGCGGCGAGCAACTCCCGAACCGGCCGGGCGGCGCGCGGGTGGGTCAGCGCCTTGTAGAGGGTGTTGCCCCCGGTGGCGTTGTCAAAGGTCTCGATCCGCAGCGCCATGATGACGAGCCGATACTACGCCGTCCTCGGCCGGCGCAAGCGGCCGGTCGCGTCGGCGCCAGCCCGCCGGCCTCGCCGGCAGCATCGCGCCAAACCGCCGGCACGGCCACGGCAACGGCCCGCCGATAGCGGTTTCGCCGCGGAGCGACGCGCTCGGATCGATGCCGGCGCGGACAAACACCAACGCCACGTACCGCGTCGTCAACACCGCGATCAGCGCACCCCCGATCACATCGCTCGGATAATGGGCGCCGCCGACGACGCGCGACGCGGCCACGATCGCCGCCGCCAGGATGTAGAACAGCAGATGCTCCGGCCACAGCCACCACAGCGCGGTCACCAACGCAACAAAAGTCGCCGTGTGCCCGGATGGGAAGGACCAATGGTCGGCCCGCCAGCCGAACCAGGTAAACGCGTAGAGATTATGGCTGAACAGCAGCGTTGGCCGGGTCCGGCCCAAGCTGACCTTGATGAGGTCGACGATCAGGCCGGCGGTCGCATTCGACGCCAAAAGAAACGCCGGAACCGTCGACAGCGAGCGCATTCTTGGCGCGAATCTGCGCAAGCGGGGCAATTCGCCGCCCCAATGCAATGCGACAAAGGCGAGGCCGAACAGCATCAGCCATCCCCATCCCTCGCCCAGCTCGGCGACCTCGTTGAACAGCGCGTGCACATCGGGGCCTTCGGCATGCAGATAGAGCGCGAGCGGCCGGTCGACGCACGCGATCGACGCGACGATGAGGATCGTGCTGCCGGCCACCGCAGCGCCGATTCGCACCGAGGGCGACGGCCAGCTGCGGCACGCAGCGCGGCATGCCGACGCGGCGCCGTGCCCAGCCCGGCGATAAAGACGGCGCAGCGGCGGCGCCGCGAGGCCGTCTTGCTCGACGATCCACCAGTACGATAGCGCCGTGGTGCCGAACACCAGCAGGCCGGCAAAGACCACATCCGACAGAAAATGGCCACCCTGGGCGATGCGGACGAGGCCGACGAGCCCGCCAAAAGCCAATGCAGCGCCAATCGCGCGCCGCCGCGGGAGGCCCGGCGGCAGCAGAAAGGCGAACGCGACCAGCGAAAAGCCGAGTGCCGCATGCCCCGAGACAAAAGAGCAGTTGGTCGCGCATTGGCTCGCCGGCAGCGGCGCCGGGGTGAAACGGTGCGACCCGCCGAACGCCTCGACCTGCACCGGCCGGGCCCGCCCCCAATGGTCCTTCAGCACGGCATTGGCCAAGAGCCCGGGTCCGAGCGCGGTCGAGAAGGCGATAAACAACAGCGCCTTGCGGTCGAGCCGCCACAGCGGCCGGCCGGTCAGGAACAGCCAGGCCGCTCCCCCGGCGATGACCGCAACGATGCTCCAGGCGATCCAGGGGATCGCGTGAAAGACAAGCCTGACCGGAAGCGAGCGCGCCAGCGCAAAACCATGCCCGGGGACGTAAAACAAGCCGCTCAGCCAGAGATCGGCCTGCGGCAGCAGCAAAAACAGCGCCGTCGCCGCGGCGAGGAGCCCGGCATAGATAGCGCCAGCCGTCGTCCGCGTCATGCGCGCTCCCGCCGGTCTAACCGGCCGAGCACCAGGGCGCGCAGCGCCGCCGCGGCGCGCGCGGTATCGTCCGGCACCGGATAGGACCATTCCTCGATGCGGCCGGCGAACGGGCGGGTGATGCCGGCATGCTGCATCGACTGATGAAAGCGGGCGAACTTAACGTTGCCGCCGTCGAGGCCGAGAATGTGCACGGGCTTGCCGGTCGCCGCCGCCTCGCTGATCATCGACACCGAATCGGCGGTCACCAGAAAGGCGTCAGCCAAGGCGAGATAAGCGAAATAAGGGTTCTCTGCAACACCATCCCAGATCGCCGCCGACAGCCCCGCCAGCCGCTGTTGCAGCAGCGCCAATCCGTTCGCGCCGGTTCGTCGCGACGGCGTCACCAGGGCCGAGCCGCCGCGCTCGCACAGCAGAGCGGCGACCGCCTCGGCGATTTCCGCGAGGCGGCGGCGGGTCAGACGATAGGCCTTGTTGCTGCCGCCGATCAGCACCGCCAGGATCGGCCGCGGCATCGCCGCGAGCCCGGGAAAGCGCCCCCGCGCAGCCGCCAGCCTCTCTGGGTTCACGCGATGCACCGCACCCCGCGTCACCACCACGCGCGGGCCGTGCCGCCGGTCGTGCTCGGGCACGATCGCGAGATCGGGCTCGTCGCGGCCGATCCCGGGGTTCTGGATCAGCGCCGTCAACGTGCGCCCGCCGCTCGCGCGCCGGATCGCCAAGGCCGGCATTGCCGCGTTGCGCCCGCAAGCGACGATAAAGTCGGGCCATGGCGCCTCCAGATCGGCGCCGGCGCTGCCGGCGGCGCGTAGCGGCGCCGCCCATAGCAGCGGCGGCAGGCAGCTCCACGGGAAGCGGATGTCGAGGCGCTTCTCGGTAAAGGCAAGGCCGCTCGCTTCAGCCAGGCCCAGCGCCTGGCTCGACATCCCGGCCTTGCCGTCGTGCAGGACCCAGCCGAACGGATCGGGCGCCATCGGCGGGGTTTACGGAAACCGCACGGCAACGGCAAGACACGGCGGTCGGCTCGCAACAAAATTGCGCGGCGGCCCCGCTTTTCCTATGATCCGGAGAGCAACCGGAGGGGATCGGATGCGGCGGATTAAGCTCGACCGGATCGACCGCCGGATCTTGCGAAACCTGCAGGCAGAGGGGCGGATGAGCAATGTCGAGCTCGCCCGACGCGCCGGCATCTCGGCCCCGCCCTGCCTGCGCCGCGTGCGCGCCCTTGAAGAAGCCGGGATCATCCGCGGCTATCATGCCGACTTGGCGCCCGAGGCGCTCGGTTATGGGGTAACGGTCTTTGCCCAGGTCGGGCTGGCGAGCCAGGCGGAGGCCGATCTGCAGGCGTTCGAGCGTCTGGTCGCCAATTGGCCCGAGGTGCGCGAAGCCCACATGCTGACCGGCGAGGTCGATTTCCTGCTGAAGATCGTCGCCGCCGATTGGGACAGCTATCAGCGGTTCCTCAGCGCCAGGCTGACCTCGGCTCCCAACGTCAGCCATGTCAAATCGGCGCTGACCTTGCGCGTCTCGAAGGATGAGCCCGGCATTCCGATCGCCGAACAGCCACGTGAGGAGACACCAGATGGCATCCGATGACCCCAACGGCGGCACGCTCGAACAGCGGCTCCGCATGATCGAGGACCGCCTCGACATCTACAATCTGATCGCCACTCATCCGCCGAGCGCCGATACCGGCGCCGGCGAGTACACCGCTTCGGTATGGACCGAGGACGGCGTTTTCGACCGCGGCTCCGAATTCCCGCGGCCGACCGGGCCGGCGGCCATCGCCGCGACATCGGCGAGCGCCGAGCACCGCCGGGCGATCGAGCAGGGGATCGCGCATTTTGCCGGCTTGCCCTATGTGCGGGTCACCGGGGACACCGCGTTTGCGATCTCCTACATCCAGATCCTGGTGCCGGACCGTGTCGGCCCGGTGTTTGAGGTTGCCAATCACGGGTCGTCCCAGGGATTTCACGTGCACCGCGTCGCGGCAAACTGCTGGGAGTTCGTGCGCACCGGGGCGGGCTGGAAAATCAGGCGCCGGACCGTGCGCTCGCTCGACGGCAGCCCGCCGGCGCGCGAGCTCCTCCGCGGCGCATTGGAGGCGTGACCGGCGCTGCGACGCTTTATGAAGAATGAATAGGAGAACGCCATGCCCGTCGAAGCCCGCGCCTACCCTCGCCCGCTGCCCAACCCGGAATGGCTCGGCAAGCTCGAGGAGGAGATTCTCGAGCCCGATCTGCCGATCGTCGACCCGCACCATCACCTGTGGGATCACCCCGGCAGCCGCTACCTGCTGGACGAGCTCTTGGCCGACGTCAACTCCGGTCACAACATCGTCGCGACCGTGTTCATCCAGTGCGGCTCGGGCTACCGCACCAGCGGGCCCGAGGAGATGCGGGCGGTCGGCGAGAGCGAGTTCGTCCGCGGGATCGCCGAGGAAGCCGACCGGCGCGGCGCCAAGGCCAAGATTTGCGCCGGGATCGTCAGCTTCGCCGATCTGCGGCTGACGAATGTCGATATGGTGCTCGAAGCGCAGATCGAAGCTGCCGGCGGGCGGTTCCGCGGCATCCGCCAGATCGCGGCGCACGACCCGGCAATCATCGGCGGCTCATCCTATGTGCCGCCGCCGGGGCTGATGGACGACCCCAATTTCCGTCGCGGGCTCAAGCGTTTGCCGGGGCACGATCTGACCTTCGAGGCGTGGATCTATCACCCGCAGATCAAGACCCTGACCGGGGTGGCGCGAGAATGCCCGGAGGTGAAGATCGTCCTCAACCATTTCGGCGGCCCGCTCGGGGTCGGCCCCTACAAGCGCGACGAGGTGTTTCCCCTCTGGCGCGCCGACATCAGGGCCTTGTCCGCCTGCCCGAACGTCTATGTGAAGCTCGGCGGGCTGGCGATGATCGTCAACGCCTTCGATTTCCACCTGGCGCCATTGCCGCCGTCCTCGCGCGAATTGGCTGATGCCTGGCGGCCCTATGTCGAAACCTGCATCGACGCGTTCGGCGCCGACCGCTGCATGTTCGAGAGCAACTTCCCGGTCGACAAGGGCGCCTGCAGCTACCCGGTGCTGTGGAACGCTTTCAAGCGGCTCGCGAGCAGCGCCTCGCCCTCCGAAAAGAGGGACCTGTTCGCCGGCACCGCGGCTAGCTTCTACCGGCTGAGCCACATTGGCCTATAGCGGCCGGCTGGTCGCGGGGGCCTATAGCGGCCGGCTGGTCGCGGGAGATCGGGAGGAAGACCCCATGGATTGCTGCGGTCACGGCCACACGGCCTCATCTCAACCCTGGATCTGGGGCACGCCGCCGGTCTCGGTCGGCGCGATGCTGGCCGGGGCGGCGGGACCGCAAGGTTCGACGGAGGCGGCGCGGACCGCCGAGACCACAGCGGCGGCGCTCGCGGTGCTGCGCAGCTCGATCTCCGTCGATGTCCATAGCCACGGCGGCAAGACCGGCATCGCCTCGAAGGCGCCGCCGAGCAGCGATCTCGCCGAAGCGATGCGGGGAGGATCGCTGGCGGTCGCCTGCTTGGCCGACGTGCCGGACTGGCCCGTGCTCGGCCGCACCGCCAACGGCGCCCTCGCCGCCATTCGCAGCCCAGTACCGGGCGAGCTCTATCGTCATCACCTCGGGCGCCTTGAGTGGATGGACGCGCTGGTCGCCGATCATGGTGTGCGCCGCGCGCTCACCGCCGCCGATCTCGAAATGGCGCACAAGGCGGGACAGCCGGCGATCATTGCCGATGTCGAGGGGCTCGACTTCCTTGATGGCAAGCTCGAACGGCTGGAGGAAGCGCACCGGCGCGGCATCCGGCATGTGCAGCTCGTGCATTACACGCCGAGCGACATCGGCGACGTCCAGACCGGCGCCGTCACCCATCAGGGCCTCAGCGAATTCGGCGCCGAGGTGATCCGCGCCTGCCACCGGATCGGCTTCGTCTGCGATATCGCGCACGCGACCGAGGACATGGCGATAGCGGCCGTCAAGGTCGCGACCAAGCCGCTGCTGTTGTCGCACACCGCCGCATTGGGGTCGCGGGCAATGGGGCCAACGCCGCTCACCGGCCGGCAGATCGGCGCCGATCATGCACGGGCGATCGCCGAGACTGGCGGGTCGGTCGGCATCTGGCACTTCTTTCCGAGCCTCGACAGATATGTCGACGGCCTCAGGGAGATGGCCGAGATCGTCGGCGTCGATCATGTCAGCATCGGCACCGACCAGTTCGACGCCCGCGGTTGTCTCGAGGACTACACGAGGTGGGTGCATCTGATCGCCGCGATGCTGCGCGGCGGCTTTACCGCCGAAGAGGCCGGCAAGATCGCTGGCGGCAACTACATGCGCATCTTCCGCGCCGCAATCGGCTGACCAGCCGATGCCCGATAGCCGAATTTGAATCGGCCGCGGCGACTAAGCCGACCACGTCTTCGCCAAGCTCCAACCCGAGCCGGCAATGGCGGGCGGCGGAATGCGCTCCGCTCGTCCGCCCTACCCCACTGCACGGCGTTGATTTGCTGGATTTCGTGTTCTTGTTTCTCCCTGGTCGCTTTTGTCCGGTCACGCCACGCGCGGAATCTGCCCACGAGAATGCCAACTATCATGGCCAGAAGTGCGCTCGCAAACACTGAGGCGACAGACCACCACTGGGGCTGCTGTGTGCTGATGGCCGCTAAAATTTTCTGAAGTTGGGGCGCGCTGAGCGAGAGAACTGAATCCGCCATCTGAGGGGCGCGCGTTTCTTTCAGGGCCGTGTCGGCCGCCGCGCGCCATGGCGTACGCGCAGGATCACCACACGGTTCGGTTCGACCCGGTAGCGGATGATGTAGGGGCGGGCAATCGTGCTCTCGCGCAGCTGCGTGCCGGGAACCTGACGGCCGCGATAGGGCAAGGTGGCGAGGCTATTGGCCGCCTCGATGATCCGCTCGGCCATGTCCCGAGCGGCATACGGATTGAAATTTCCGATGTAGTGGCGGATACCCTCAATGTCGGCCAGCGCCGAGAAGGTCCAAACGACCAGCGTCACCGAGGCTTTGGAACAGGGCAAGGCAATTCGTTAGGCGTGCCCCACGACCGGAGCCACTTCACCACTTCCTCATGGGGAACAAACCGGCCTGCATTGATGTCGGCCTCGGCTTCGACAATCGCCCGGGCCTCGGCTTCCTCGTCGATCTGGTCGAAAATGGTCTTGGTCTTCGCCGCCATGAAAAATTCCCCGACAACCGCCTGTATATTATCACATCTCCGCTTAGCCGAAAAGCTAATGTTTTTGCCGATCGGCGCAAGAGCGTATCAAGCATCATCGCTCCCTCGGCCAAGGAGCGGCGAAGCGGTAGCCAGATGGGGCGGAAACACCTTCAGCCCCCGCGAAACCGGGGGGCAGCGCCTTCCGCCTTGTTCCTCGCGTCGCACCCGAGCAGGTTCCAGGCGGGCTCGGCATTGTCTTTTCGCGCCTGACCACTCGCGAACGCAGCGCCGGAAGGCGCAGTCACCGGACGCCCAGAAACCCCGGCCACCAACGATCCGGCGCGCGACATGCGTCCGTAAGGCAGCCCGGAAACCGTCTGGCTCCGCCCGACGCGTCGGGGTGCGCGCTCTAAGCAGCACGCCCGCTTAAATTCCTGGGGTCGTCAGGTCGGCGATATTGAAACCCGGCGCCCGGCGATGATATTCTGGTTAGTATGACCAGAGTCAGTAACAACCCGCCGGGCCGTTGGGCTTTGCAAGACGCCAAGGCGCGTTTCAGCGAGCTGGTGCGACGCGTCCGCACCGACGGGCCGCAGCACGTGACCGTGCACGGCCGCGAGGTGGTGGTCGTCGTGGCGGCGGAAGAATTTCGCCGCCTGAAAGGCGAGCACACCGGCGCCGCGCTGATCGCCGCACTGCAAGCATCGCCCCACCGCGACATCGATCTCGAGCCGCGGCGCGAATGGCTGCCCGTGCGCGATGTGAAGCTGTGAGGGGCTGGCTGCTCGACACCAATGTTCTTTCCGAACTGCGGCGGCCAAAACCGAACCCGAACGTCGTCGGTTTTATCGCGTCCAAGCCGCTCGATCTGCTGTTTGTCAGCATCGTCACTTTTGCCGAAATCCGTTTCGGCATCGAGCGCGTCGCCGACGCCATCCATCGCGCCGAGCTGAGCGACTGGCTGACGCACAAGCTGCGGCCGATGTTCGACGAACGCGCCCTGCCCGTCAGCGAGGACGTCATGTTCAAATGGCGGCTCCTGGTCGAGGATGGGCGCAAGAGCGGGCATACCTATTCCCAACCCGATCTGATCATCGCCGCGACCGCGCTGCATCACGGGCTGACGGTCGTCTCGCGCGACACCAGCGACTTCGAGAAGGCCCGTGTCCCGGTGCTAAATCCGTGGCGCGACGGCTACGCCGAATAATTCCCATTCTGCGAAAACAGCAACGTAGCAAGGTAGGGCGGAAAAGCGCCGCGCCTTCCGCCTTGTTCCCTTGCCCCTCGTGACGAGCCCGGCTCGGTTCGAGGTGGCTCAGCATTGTCTTTTCACGCCACTCGCGAACGCAACACCGGAAGGCGCAGTCACCGAACGCCCAGAAACTCGTCTCCCACGCATAGGACGAAATGCGCTCCGCTTTCTCGCCCTATGCTCGCTAATGCCCGCATAGCCGATGCGGCGTTTTGCGGGCGGCATTCGGCCATATCTCACGGAGGGCGCAACTCCTTGACCGAGCTGGCTCTAGGAAACTCCCGGAAAATCCTGATTAATGCAAACGGGGGCTTAGCTCAATTCCGCGACTGACTTGTACGACGGCTAAGCCGCTGATCCGGTGCGGCGGGTCGCGGTCGCGGAATCCTTGATTAATGCAACGCCACGCCCGCCCGGCCGGGCTATTTCGAGACTGAGTTATGCGGCGGCTAAGCCGCTGAACCTGGCTCGGCCAGATGCCGGAGGGCCGGAGGTCGCCGCGCGTACGGGCGTGAGTGAGGTTTACCTCTTTTTGCGGCGACGGAGCATTCCGAACCCGGCAACGCCGGTGGCCAGCAGCACCAGGGAAGTCGGTTCGGGAAGAGCAGGAGCCGGGAGGGCACCGAACGCGATCTCACCAATGCCTGGGATCTGACCAGTCCCCCCGGCAGTGTCTAACAAAACCGCGTCGACGCTGCTGAGGAGGGTCGGACTGAAGCTGAATGTCTGTGCGGGATCATTGGTGCCCGTACCGGCCGCGGGGGAGAATGGCCCGCCAATCAGGGTGCTGCCATTGGAAAGCTCGAATTCGGTCACCGAACCAGAGTTACCGGTACCCCAGAATGCGACTTCGTCAATCAGGGTCGGCCCGGGCAGGGTCAGGGTCAGCGTCTCAGGCGGATGACTCCCGAAGGCAGTAAAGCCGGAATTGGTGCCACCGTCTGGGCTGTTGTGCGTGGTTGTCGCGGTAAAAGTGGCGAAGTCGGTGACGCCACTGATATAGGTGGCTGACAAGCCGCTCTGGTTGATCAAATTTACCAGCGCGAAAGCCCCGCCGAAGTCGCCCGAGGGAGAAGAGACGGCGGTAGGGTCGATCATTACCTCGGCGGTTGCAGGCGCTGCGAGCATCACGACGGTGACGACGCCAGCAAGAAGGTGGCTAAGTTTCACGTTGGTTCCTTCCAGACTATAATGCACTGTTGGTTGGATCGCTCACTCTACCCTGGTTCGGCTAAGGGTGCACGCCTCACCGTCGCCGCCGGCGCGGCGGCCGTCACGCTCGGCGAGCTTGCGCCCGAGCGTTGTGAAAATTGACGCGGTATTCGCCGGGCAGGCGGGTGAGGCCGAGGCCGAGCCGGCGCAGCTCGGTCGCCGCGATCTCGAACGGGGAAGGGGCCTCGGCGATCATCAATGCCGCGTGAAGAGATGCCGGCAAGCGCCGCCGCGGGTGTATTCATAGAGCGGCGTAAGGGCGGGGTTGTGGGCGTCGGGATGGTCGCAGTCGAAAATGTAAATCGCGGCTGGCGGCCCGGCGCTTGCCGCGATGATCAAGGGTTTGCCGATTCTGCGCGCTTCATCGGCGGCGATCTCGGCGGCGGAGCAAGCCTGCCCTGGCGGAAGCCGGGGGCGGCGAGAAACCCCGCACCATGGCGCGAAGGAGAAAACTCACTTCGGCTGTGGCTTATCGTCCGCCTTCGTGCGGGGAGTTGGCGGAGCGGGAAGCGCCTGCCTTAAGGCGCCTAAGTGCTCCCCCAGCGTTGCGTCCAGTCGCTCGTAGAGAAGGCGATCAAAGCTCGCGCTATTGCGCCCGGCCTGCGCCTCCTGCAAGGCGCTGATATAAGCCGGCCGATCCTGTGGGCGCACCGCAACCGGCGGGTAGCAGCCGCGCAACAGAACAAGGTTCATCACCAGCCGTGCGGTGCGGCCGTTGCCGTCGTTGAATGGATGGATATCCACCAGCCGGCGGTGCGCGGTAAAGGCGGTATCCGGGGCGGCGGGAGCCGCGCCGAGCCATTGGGCGAAGTCGCCCATCAGCGCCGGCACTTCGGCCGGCGACGGAAAATGATGCCGGCCGGTGTCGGTTTCGACATAGCGGCCCTGATCGGCATAGCGGCCGGCTACGTCCGGATCGGCGCGCTGCATGACCAGCCGATGCAGGCTGCGGATGTCAGCCTCGCGCAACGGCTCGGTCTGCCGGGCGAGGTCGCGGACATAATGCAGGGCCTCGAAGTGGCCGACAGCCTCAAGATGATCCTTGAGCGGTTTGCCGCCGATGGTGATCCCATCTTCGACCACCATGCGCGTTTCGGCGGCGCTCAGCGTGTTGCCCTCGATGGCGTTCGATGTGTAGGTCAGTTCGATGTCGTAGGAGCGCGTTGAGGTTGTCGAGGCCGCGCGGAGCCTGCGCCCGGAGCCGGTCAAGCTCGGCCTTCTTACTGGCAATCTGCTGTCGGAGCGCGGCGTCGATCATGATGGCAATCATAACATGAAACGCTCGTTAGTTTCTATATCTTGTGTTTCTGCATCACTCCGACTCTCCTGTCAAAAGTCGGATAAAGTGTATTACAGACAACAGCTCATCCTTCGTCATAATGGGAAGGAAGTCCCCCATCGCCCTCGCGACCCTAACAACCGTGCGATTGCCACATTCGCCCGGCATTTTGGCACGCGTGGGCAACCATCGGCGAATGTGGAACTGCTTTCGAAGGCATGGGTAGGGCCTGTTCTCGACCTGCAAAAAACAGGCGGAACAGGGCGCGGGAGGGCATGCGGACCGGGGCGCGCGGAGGCGCGTTGCGGCGATGGGCGCCGGGAAATCGCTTGCGGGGGGCGGCCCGATCGCCGACCATCGGGCACAGCATGGTTTTCGCCGGAGGGCACGGCATGGATGAGATGTATTTGCGCAGCGGCATATTCCTGGCGCCGTTCCACAATCACGACGAGAACCCGACCCTGTCGATCGAGCGCGACCTCGAGCTCCTCGAGCATCTCGACCGGCTCAATTATCACGAGGCGTGGATCGGCGAGCATCATTCGGGCGGGTTCGAACTGATCGCCTCTCCAGAGATGTTCATCGCCGCCGCGGCGCAGCGCACCCGGCACATCCGGCTCGGCACGGGCGTCGTCTCATTGCCGTATCACAACCCGTTCATGCTGGCCGACCGCATGGTGCAGCTCGACCATATGACCCGCGGCCGGGCGATGTTCGGCGTCGGCCCCGGCGCCTTGGTCCACGATGCGCTAAAGATCGGCATCGATCCCGGCGACCAGCGGAAGATGATGAACGAGGCGCTCGACGTGATCGTCCCGCTGTTGCGCGGCGAGACCGTCACCCGCAAGACCGATTGGTTCAACCTGACCGAGGCGCAATTGCAATTGCGCTGCTACACCAGGCCGACGATGGAGCTGGCGGTGGCGGCGGCGCGCTCGCCGTCGGGGTCGCTCTTGGCCGGCCGATACGGCATCGGCATGCTGTCGATCGGCGGCACCAGCCCGATGGCCATGGAGCGGCACACGGCCAATTGGGGCCTCTACGAGGAGACCGCCCGCGCCAACGGCCACGTTCCGAACCGCAAGGACTGGCGGGTCGTCGGCCTGTTCCATATCGCCGACACCCGCGAAGAGGCGCGCCGGAACGTCCGCTTCGGGGTGCAGGCCTTCGCCAACTATTTCCGCGACGTTGCGACCTTCCCGATCATCCCGCCCGATGTCGGCGACCCGGTCGAGTGGCTGATCGAGAGCGGCACCGCCTGCATCGGCACCCCCGACGACGCGATCCAGTATGTCGATCGGCTGGTCGAGGGCTCGGGAGGGTTTGGCGTGTTGTGCGAGTTGGCGCAGAACTGGGCTGATTGGGAGACGACCAAGCGGCATTACGAGCTGATGGCCCGCTTCGTGCATCCACGCTACCAGCAGAGCCGTGAATTGTTGCGCGGCAGCTACGATTACGCCACCAGCCACCATGTCGATTTCACCGGCAAGGCGAGTGCGGCGATCCAGAAGGAGATCGACCGTCACGAATCGACCCGCGCCGCTACGCCACGGCGTGACGCGGCGGAGTAGCGGGCAAGCAGGCGCCAGCGATGAGAAGCAACGCCCCGACAGCGCGCAGCGGCCGCCATTTCCTGCAGATCCCGGGCCCGACCAATGTGCCCGACCGCGTCTTGCAAGCGATCGCGGCGCCGACGATCGACCATCGCGGGCCGGATTTCGCCGCGCTCGGCAAAGAAATCGTCGCCGGCATGAAGCGGGTGTTTCAGACCGGGGAGACCGTGATCGTCTATCCATCTTCCGGCACCGGGGCGTGGGAGGCGGCGTTGTCCAACACCTTGTCGCCAGGCGACCGGGTCTTAATGTTCGAGACCGGCCATTTCGCCAGCCTATGGCGGGCGATGGCCGGCCGGCTCGGGCTCGATATCGAGTTCGTTCCGGGCGATTGGCGGCACGGCGTCGATCCGGCGCTGGTCGAGGAACAGCTCGCGGCAGACCGTGAGCACCGGGTCAAGGCGGTCTGCGTCGTCCACAACGAGACCTCGACCGGCGTCGCGAGCCGCATCCCCGAGATCCGCGCCGCGATCGACCGGGCCGGCCACCCGGCCTTGTTCATGGTCGATACGATCTCGTCACTGGCCTCGATCGATTATCGCCACGACGAGTGGCGCGTCGATGTGACCGTCGCCGGCTCGCAAAAGGGGCTGATGCTGCCGCCGGGGCTCGGCTTCAACGCCGTGTCGAAAAAGGCGCTGGCTGCTTCGGAGACGGCTAGGCTGCCGCGCTCCTATTGGGATTGGCAGGCGCTGCGCGAGACCGAGCATTCGGGTTTTTTCCCGTACACGCCGGCGACCAACCTGCTCTACGGGCTGCGCGAATCCCTGCACATGCTGCTCGATGAGGAGGGGCTCGATGCGGTGTTCCGCCGCCATGCCCGCCACGCCGAGGCGACCCGGCGCGCCGTTGCCGCGTGGGGGCTCGAAATCCTGTGCGCCGACCCGCGCGAGCATTCGAACTCGCTGACTGCGGTCGTGGTGCCCGACGGGTTCGACGCCGACCGGCTGCGCCAGATCATCCTCGACGCCTTCGACATGTCGCTCGGCACCGGCCTCGGCCGGCTCAAGGGTAAGATCTTCCGCATTGGCCATCTCGGCTGGTTCAACGATTTGATGCTGTGCGGCACGTTGAGCGGGGTCGAGATGGGGCTGCGCCGCGCCGGCGTCCCGCACCGCCCCGGCGGCGTCGCCGCGGCGCTCGCATTCCTCGGCTCGCAGGATTCCTAAACGGGTCAGGATTCCTGAACGGGTGATGATGCCTGGATTTTGAGCTGCCGAATTTCCGCTTGACTTATATATCCGAACGGTTATCGGTTTATCGATAGCCAACGGGTTATTGATCGTGATGCCGGACCCCCATGACATTCTTTTCAGATCGCTCGCCGATCCGACGCGGCGGGCCATCTTCGAGCGGCTATGTCGCAAAGGCGAGCAGACGGTCGGGGCTTTGACGGCTCAGGCCGGGGTCTCGCAGCCGGCCGTCTCAAAGCATCTTGGGGTCCTAAAGCAGGCCGGGCTGGTGCGCGACCGCCACGAAGGTCGCCAGACGCATTATAGCGCGCAGCTCGGCGCCCTGGCACCGCTGATCGACTGGACAAGCCAAATGGCCGGCTTCTGGCAAGGCCGGTTCGACCAACTCGAAGATCTACTCAAAAGGATGGACCAATGACCAATACTGCGGCCGAAACGCTGTCCGTCGTTGTCGAACGGGAGATGCCTTTTCCGCCGGAAAAGATCTGGCGCGCGCTGACGCAGCCACACCTGCTCGAGGAGTGGCTGATGAAGAACGACTTCAAGCCTGTCGTGGGCCACAGTTTCAATCTTCGCGCAGACTGGGGCGTTGTTGACTGTCGCGTCCTGGCGGTCGAGCCAAACAAAACGGTGTCGTACACGTGGGGTGCCTATGGTCTCGAGAGTGTCGTCACTTGGACCCTCACCCCGTCAGGCACGGGAACCCACCTGCGCATGGAGCAGTCGGGCTTCCGGCCGGATCAGCAGCAGGCCTATCAGGGCGCCAAGGACGGGTGGCCGCAGTTCTTTGCGGCCTTGGAGCCGGTCTTGGCGCGGATGGACTGAAGCTCTCAAGCCCGCCCGATGCTTGAACGGAGAACGGGCATGCAAGCGCGACCGAAAAATCCGGCGATGATGATCCCTGAGGCCATGCAGCCCATTCAGGGCCTTACAGCCGCCACGAAGAGCGGCGCGGAGGCCCGGCGCTCGGGCTCGCCCATTTGCGGGCCAGCCAGATCAGCGGTTAACCTTCTCCGCTCGTTCTGGGCTCCTGCTTTCACGGTTCGATGCATTCGGACGGCGTTCTAATAGCCGCGTTGCCAATCGATGACGTTGCGCAGCGGCTGGCCCGCGAGATAGGCGCGCAGATTGTTGCAGAACAGGTCGATGGCACCGTGCCGGTTGTCGTCGCTGGCACCCGAGATGTGCGGCGTGATCAGCACCCTCGGGTCGGACCACAGCCGCGCCGGCGGCGGATGCTCGAACTCGCCGTCGTAGACGTCGAGCACGGCGCCGCGCAGATGATCGCGCTCGAGCGCATCGGCCAGCGCCTCCTCATCGACGATCTCGCCGCGGGCGAGGCTGACCAGCACGCTCCCCGCTTTCATCGCGGCGAAGCGCGTCGCGTCGAACAGGCGGGTCGTCTCCGGCGTCCACTGGCAGGAAATCACGACGAAATCGCTCAGCGTCAGAAAACGGTCGAGATCCCCGGCGCCGGCGAGCTCGCTGAACCCGGGCGGCAACGGCTCGCCTGGTTGCGGATGGCGGCGGGTGCCGACGACGCGCAGCCCGAGGGCCGCCGCCAACCGGGCAACGTCGCGCCCGATGCCGCCGGCGCCGACGACGCACAGGGTCTTGCCGTCCATCAGCAACGGCCGATAGGCCCGCGCGTCGAACGCGGCCGTGTCGCGATCGGCAACGGCATGGCGCAAGCCTTTGGCAAAATAGAGAATGCCGGCCAGCGCGTATTCGGCCATGGCGAGCGTGCTGCCGACGCCGCGCGAGGTCGTGACTGTGACCTCGCTGCCCCACAGATCGCTGCGCAGCAGGTTGCTGGCGCCGGCCGGGCGCTGATGAAACCATTTAAGCCGCGGCGCCCGGGCGCGCAGATCAAGCGGAAACGGCCAGCCGCCAAGGATGATTTCGGCGTCGGCCAGGAGGCGGTCGCGCTCGTCGCGGGTGCCCTGGCCCATCGAGGCGGGGGCCAGATAGCGCGCCGCGGTGAACGCCGGCCAAGTCTCGCGGATTTCGCCGTCGAACCAGCCGCCGGCGTCAATCAACTGGATCGCCGGATCGACCGCTTCGATCTTCGCCCGATCGCGGGCGCTGATGCGCTGAATGATGAGCACGTTGACCGGTGGCATGGACGCCTTTCCGAAATTCGGCTGGAAGCTGGACAGCATAATGCGGCGGCGCCGGGCTGGCCGTCGAGCGTCGTAGCCGTTGCAAGGGGTGCTTGCGCACAGAGCTCACCCGACAGCGCTCCGGCGCAGCAGCACTGGATCGAGAGGCGGCAATCGGCCGGGATCGAACGGCGCGATGTCGACCGCGCGTGCCGCGCCCTCGGTGATCAATTCGGCCATCACCTCGCCGGTCGCCGGCGCGTTAAGAATGCCCCAGACGCTGTGGCCGGTGGCGATGTAGGCGCCAGGGGTCCCGGGCACCCGGCCGATCAGCGGCCAGCCGTCGCGGGTGATCGGGCGGTAGCAGGCCTGCCGCGCCATAATCCTTGGCGGGGTGAGCGCCGGCGACAGGTCGGCGCAGATCGCCTCCAGCCGCTCGATCGCGCCGGGGTCGGGAGCCACCTCGGCCGGGTCGAGCGGCAGCGGGCGCTCGCTCGAGATGGCGCACACATAGGTCGTCCCGTCGGGGCGCGGGAACAGCTCGGGCGACTGCACCGCTCCGTTTCGTTCCCGATATTCGAGAAACAGCGCCTCAGGCGACAGCTTCGTCCCGGTCTCGAAGACGAGGCTGTGTCCTTTCAGCCCGAACACGGCCGGGAGCGGCAGCCAGGCCGCGGCAAGGAGCGACCATGGACCCATGGCGATGACGACGGCGTCGCCCTCGATGGTTTCGCCATCGACCTCGACCCCCGCGACCCGGCTGCTGCTCTGCTGCCGCACGATGCCGGTGACGCGTCCAACGCGCAGCCCCGCACCTTGCGCCTGCGCCGCCCGCATCATCGCCGCGGTAAACTCCGCCGGCTGCACCTGAGCGGTGCTTTCGGGCGAGCCGAGGCGCTGATCCACCCGGACACCGGGCGACAACCAGCCGATATCGTAGCCGTTGCCGCGATGGCGGGAGTGGCGGCGCGCGCCCGCAGCACCGCCATAGGTGTCGAGCCGGCGGTAGCCCCAATCGCCGCCGACCCGCCCGGCAAGCTCGGCGTGCAAGGCAAAGCCGCGCCGCGCCAACGGTTCGAGCGGTGTGCCGTCGCACCAGTCGCGGACGAGAAACCCGCCGGCCTTGCCGGAGGCCGCACAAGCGAGCCCGGTCCGCTCGATGACGATCGCCTCGACCCCGCGGCAGCTGAGGAAATAGGCGATCGAGGCGCCGATCACACCGCCTCCGCAAATCAGCACCCGCATCGGCTCCCTCGCGCTCTTTTCCGACTGAGGACATCGATAGCAACGCTTGTGCTGCCCCACTCCTCGCCAATCAGATATCGTCGCAGCTATGCATGCAACGGCGCCAGACGATCAGCGCGAGGCGATCGCCTTTCTCAGCCAGGCCTCGTCTTACGGTCCGCCGGTCCAGCGGGTCGACACCATCGAAACCCACGTCTCAGTGGTATTTCTCGCCGGCGATCGCGCATACAAGCTCAAGCGCGCGGTTCGGCTGCCCTATCTCGATTTCTCGACCGTCGAGCGGCGGCGCGAGGCGTGCGCGGCCGAGCTGGCGCTGAACCGGCGCACCGCGCCGGCACTCTATCTCGATCTCCGCCGCATCGGCCGCGATCGGGCGGGGAGGGTGTGCTTTTCCGACCAAGGCCCGCCGGTCGATTGGGTGGTGGCGATGCGCCGCTTCGACCAGGCGCTGCTGTTCGACGCGCTGGCCAAAGCGGGCCGGCTCGACCCGCCGATCATGGACGCGCTCGCCGACCATATCGCCGGCTTTCACGACGGAGCCGAGCGGCGCTTCGACCAGGGCGGGGCGGCGGCGATAGCCGACATTGCCGAGGCCAACTATGCCTTGCTGGCTGCGGCGCGACGGGCCGGGTTTGTCGAAGACCGGGTCGATGAAATTCGCCAAATTTGGCGACGGCGGGTGACCGCGGCGGCGACGCTGCTCGACGACCGGCGCGCTGCGGGCGAGGTGCGGCGGTGCCACGGCGATCTGCATCTGCGCAACATCTGTCTTCTCGACGGCGAGCCGACCCTGTTCGACTGCCTCGAATTTTCCGACGCGCTGGCCAGCATCGACGTGCTCTATGACCTCGCTTTTCTGCTGATGGATCTCGAATATCGCGGACTGGGGCCGCTCGCCAACCGGGTGCTGAACCGGTATCTCGATCGCAGCGGCGAGGATGCGGGCCTGCCGGCGATGCCGCTGTTCCTGTCGTTGCGCGCCGGGATCCGGGCGCATGTCACGGCGACCGCGCTGGAGCAGGCCGGCACCCCCGACAAAACCGCGGAGATGGCTGAAGAGGCCCGCCGCTATCTCGCTCTGGCGCAGCGGGTGCTGGAGCCGCAGCCGGCCCGGCTGGTCGCGATCGGCGGGTTGAGCGGCAGCGGAAAATCGACCCTCGCCGCCGGGCTGGCCCCCGCGCTCGGAGCGCCGTCGGGGGCGCGCCTGTTGCGCAGCGACGTGACGCGCAAGCTGCTCTTCGGCGCGGCGCCCGAAACCAGGCTGCCGGCCGACGCCTACACGCCCGAGATCACTCGCCGGGTCTACGACGCCCTGCGCGGAAGGGCGGCGACTGTGCTCGCCGCCGGATATTCGGTCGTGATCGACGCGGTGTCGCTGCTGCCGGCCGAGCGGCGAGCCTTTGGCGAAGTCGCGCGCGCGGCCGGCGTGCCGTTCTCCGGTCTCTGGCTCGATGCCGGGGCCGAAACCATGGCCGAGCGTCTCAGCGCCCGGCGCGACGACGCCTCCGACGCGACCGCCGCGGTTCTGGCGCAGCAGCTGCACCGGGATCCGGGCAAAATCGACTGGACCCGGATCGATGCCGGCGCTGGCGCCGCGCAATGCCTCGCCGCCGCCCGCCGCGCCCTCGCCCTCGATTAGCCTTCACCCATCACCAACGCCAGCGCGGCCAGCTCTCGACCAGGTTCTTGGCATCGACGCTGCCGAGCCCGCTCGCGAAGTTCCAACCGGGTCTCGCGGTAAAAGCGGGCTGGTAAAAACCGTTGCGCCGCGACAGCACACCGTTGGCGCCCCCCGGCAGATAGCAGTCATGGTTGCCGGTGCAGGGCACATCGGTGTTGCCGACAGTGACATTGTGGAAGACGCAATAGCGTGCGGTCTTATTGCCGCGCGAGGAGTTGCAGCCGGGATTGCCGCGCCAGCCATCTTCCTCGGCGGCCAGCCGATAATAGGTCGGGTTGGGGTTTCCCTGGCGCCCCCGGGCGTGTTGATCGACCAGCGCTTGGATCCCGGCCATGATCGGCGCGGCATAAGAGGTGCCGCCGTCGCCGGCCCAGCTGCTGGCCGGACCGGTGCACGGGCTGCCGCCATTGTCGGGGTCGGAAAAGCAGGTCACATAGCGGTGCCCCCACACTCCCGGCGAGGCGTAAAGCACCACATCCGGCAGATCCCGCACGCGGTCGTCCGGATTGCCGAAGACCTCCCTTTGCCAGAAGGGCTTGCGGTAGCCGGCGCAGCTGCCGCTGACGACGCCGGGAGCGGACGGCGCACCGGTGGCGCAGCTGCTCGGCCCGCCGCCACCGCCCTCGGTCTTGATGTACCCCGCTCGTGCCTTGTTGCAGAACCCTGCGGCGCCATAGGTCACCGGCGAGCCGGTCAGGTAATCGGCGAGCAATTCGCTGCCGCAGCTCGAATTCCACGGGATTTCCGGAATATAGGATTTGGCCGAGCCGTCGGCACCGGTGTTCGTCGCGTTCCAATAGACCGTGTTCGCGCCGATATAGGTGTCGGCGAAATCGGTGCCGCCGACCGCCACGTCATACGGGGTCGAGGCCAGCGCGTTGACGGCGATGCCGTGGGTCGCCGGCGGTCCCCCGTGCTGATCGCAGGCGGCGGCGCCGAAATCGCCGGCCGAGACAAAGACCGAGATGCCTTCGGCGACCGCCTGCTGATAGGCGGCGGCCCAGGCTGCGTTCAGCGTTGCCCCCGCCGCCGCCTCGCACTGACTATGGCTGATGCTGATAACGTCCGGCGTCCTGGCGGCGTTGACGACGTTTTCGAGCGCGATCAAGTTTCCGCTGGTCGCTGCCGTATCCGCGCAGGAGGCCAGCACGATTGCCGCTCCGGGCGCCGCGGCGCCCGCCCACTCGGCGTCGAGCGTCGCTTCGCTGTCGTCCCCGGTCGTGCCGGGGTCCTGGCAATCGCTGCCATCGCGAGCCGGCGGCGGATGAATCTGCCGGAACGAGCCCGGAAATCTGTCGAGGCGGAACGTCGAGCGGAAGGTGCGCCAGTCGTTGACGCTGTAGAGGTTCGAATCCTCGATGACGTCGATCGTCAAGCCCTTGCCGACCACCCCGGCCCGGAACAGCGGGCGCAGATCGTAGATCGTCGCGAGATCGGCGGGGACCAGGGCGTAGCAGGTGCTGGGGAGCACCGCCTCGCCGGCACAGGCCGCTGCGAAAGTATATTGCGGGGTTGGCCGAAAATCGTTCAGCGAGGCGATGCCGGCGATGGCGGGCGCCAGCGCTGCCGGGATGTGCGGGTCGCCCATGTTGGCGGTATGCGTGACCCCGGCGACATCGAAATAGTGGACCTCGGTGCGAAAGGCGGCGCGCACCTGCCCGGCGGTGCCGGAAAAGTCGATGGTCGTTCCGTTCGGATAGACGCTGTTGATGCGGAACCCTTGCTTCGCGAGCCAGCCGGTGATCGCGGCGAGATCGGGCGCGACGGCGCCGAAACGCGCGCCGAATCCGGCGGCCGTGAGCCAGTGATGGTAGTCGGGTGAAGTCGGGTCCTGCAGGTCTTCGATCGTGCGGCCTAGCGCTGCCTCTTGCGCCTCGGACCGACGTAGCAACAGCAGCATGTGCGCGATCGGCAGGCTGTCGGCGACCCTGCCACGGTCGTTTGCGGCATTCGCCTCCGGCCGGGTGTTGCCGGCGAGCGTCACGAGCCGGGTGGCGTCGAGCGGCAGGGTGATCAGCCCCTGATGTTGCGCCGCAGCGGGTGCGACCCCCTCCAGCAACGCCCCGAGCGCGAGGACCGCGCCCGCGACAAGCGCCAATGTTCTGCGCAGCCCATCCAACTCCCGCCGCAATCTTTCGGCGTATATCTAATGGTACGAACTTAACAGATCATTGCTGTAATGCGTCGCAACCCCGGAGATTACTTCGTTGCCGGGCACCTTGCGATAACACCTGTTCAGAGCGTCCCGGCGAGCGTCGCGAAAGCAATCTCCTGGGGCGGCGCCGGGCATCACGCGGGACAGCCTCACCAGCGGCGGGCAATGGCGGGTCGGCGAGTGCGAGGCGAATTGTCCACCCCGGATTCGGCTGCGAAAGTCACTCCATCGGCACACCCGGATGGACCGCGCGGCTGTCGAGCGGGGTGAATTGCGGTGCGAGCGCCGGGATCGCGACCTCGCCCAGCGTCTCGGGCGTCCAGCCGCCCTGGCGATGGACCATCCGCACCGGGCGCATATGGCCATAGAGGGACAATTCGCCGGCGCGCTGGTGAAACACCTGGCCGTTGACCTGGGCCGCCTGCTCGGAGGCGAGAAACACACAGAGCGGAGCGATCGCATCGGCTCGGCTCCGGCGCAGCCGCTCCTCGCGTATCGCCGCCGCCGCCGGATCTTTCGGGGTCGGCACCGAGCGGGTCATGCGGGTGTCGGCCGACGGGCAGATGACGTTGACCGTAATCCCGCGCGAGGCATTTTCCATCGCCACGATGCGCGCCAGCGCCACGATGCCGAGCTTGGCCGCACCGTAAT
This sequence comes from Allostellaceae bacterium, assembly GCA_036500965.1. Lineage (GTDB taxonomy): Bacteria > Pseudomonadota > Alphaproteobacteria > ATCC43930 > CGMCC-115725 > AP-15. Next base: position 63,424 of record DASYBC010000057.1, read on the forward strand.
TGCACTGACCGACATTGCCGAGCAGGCCCGAGGTCGACGACACCATGATGATGCGGCCGTAATTCTGCTCGCGGAACAGGTTGATCGCGGCGCGGTTGATGTTGAAATGACCGGTCAGATGCACGTCGAGAACCGCCTGCCAGTCTTCCGGGAACATGTTGTGGAACATCTTGTCGCGCAGGATGCCGGCGGCGTCGAACACGATGTGCAGCCCGCCGAAAGCCTCGCGCGCCTGGCTGACCATCTGGAGGCAGTCGTCAAACTTGGCGACCGAGCCGTAATTGGCCACCGCCTCGCCGCCCGCCGCCTTGATCTGATCGACGATCTCCTGCGCCGGCCGCTGGTCCGAGCCCTCGCCGCTGCCGCTGGTGCCGGGATCGTTGACCACCACCTTCGCCCCGTTCGCGGCCATCAGCTTGGCGACCTCGCCGCCGACCCCGCGACCGGCGCCGGCGCAGATCGCGACCCGTCCCTCGAGCATGCCCATCCCACGGCCCTTTCGGTTCTTGTTTCGCCGCCCCGGTTGTCGAGACCTGTGCCGGTTTTGTCAATCCGCCCAGGTCACGGGGTGATGTACGGAGATTTGTGTCAGGGCTGTGAGAGGGGGTACTCGGCGGATTGCTGAGGTCCGCAAAGGAGCACCCCCAATGCCACAAGCGGTGACGATCGCAAGCTTACCGAGGGCGTTCGAGTTGGTGAAGGGTA